>CAKOHW010000017.1 GCA_934086185.1 uncultured Bacilli bacterium | reverse complement strand
AGAAATTTCGTGTCTTTTCAGTATGCATTAATATAACACAAAAAGTTATTGTTGACAAATCTTAGAATGTCATAGAAATTTCGTGTCTTTTCAGTATGCATTAATATAACACAAAAAGTTATTGTTGACAAATCTTAGAATGTCATACAATGTACTTGCATTTTGTTAAAGTTAGTAAAAAAACTTATCTAAACGCCTTTTTTGAGGTGAAATTACCTAAAAATTGTAAGTAGCAAAAAACTCGCAAGCCCTTTATTTATAAGGCTTTGCGAGCTTATTTACCACAACATTGTTTATATTTACGTCCTGAGCCACATGGACACTTATCGTTTCTACCTATTTTTTTATCTGATTTTTTAGGAGAAGATTTTAATGCTTCTTTTCCATCATTTGTTTTTACTATTTTATTTGTTTTATTATTAGTATTTTGTGTTATTTGCATGTGAAGTAAAAAGTTTGCTATTTGTTCATCAATAGAATCTTCCATTGATTCAAATATTTGATTTCCTTCTAATACATATGCTTGTAATGGATTTGTTTGTGCATATCCACGTAATCCAATACCTTCTCTTAATTGTTCCATTGAACTAATATGTTTTACCCATGCTTGATCAATAACTCTTAAAGATATGTGTCTTTCAAAATCATTTATAACTGATACAGGTATATCTTTAACTTTATTTTCTAATTCTTCAACTATTATATTACTTATTTTATCAGATACTTCCTCTGGTTTTTTAGCCATTATATCTTCTTTTTTAATATTATGATTTCTTAACATATTTGCATTTACGTGATCAGTTATATTTTGATAATCATCATCTGTTAAATAACCTTCTGGTGCTATATGATCATCTACTAATCTATCAATAAAATCTCTTATTGTTTCTATTGAAATTTCATTAACATTTTCTGAATCTATAAGTTCATTTCTTCTATTATATATAATTTTTCTATGTTCACTTACTACATTATCATAATCAAGTAAGTTTTTACGCATGTCATAATTATTTCCTTCAACTTTCTTTTGAGCACTTTCTATTTGTTTTGATAGGAATTTGTTTGTGATATCTTGATCTTCTGGGTAACCCATTTTCTTAATAATATCTCTAACTTTTTCAGCACCAAAACGTCTCATTAATTCGTCTTCAAATGAAATGAAGAATTGTGAGTAACCTGGATCTCCTTGACGACCAGCACGTCCACGTAATTGGTTATCTATACGACGAGATTCATGTCTTTCAGTACCTATAACGCATAGGCCACCTAATTCTTTAACGCCTTCTGCTAATTTAATATCTGTACCACGTCCTGCCATATTAGTTGCAATTGTTATTGCTCCAATTTCTCCAGCTTTTGCTATTATTTCTGCTTCTCTAGCATGGTTTTTAGCATTTAATACTTCATGAGGCAATTTTTCTTTTTGTAATAATTTGCTCAATCTTTCATTAGATTCAACTGAAATAGTACCAACTAATATTGGTTGTCCTGTAGAGTGTACTTCTTTTATAAATTCTACAATTGCCTTATATTTACCTTTTTCAGTAGAATACATTTTATCAATCATGTCTTCTCTTATACATGGTTTATTTGTTGGTATTTCAATTACATACATATTATATATATCTCTAAATTCTTCTTCTTCTGTTTTTGCAGTACCTGTCATACCAGCGATTTTTTTATACATTCTAAATAAATTTTGGAATGTAATTGTTGCTAAAGTTTGAGTTTCTTCATTTATTTTAACTCCTTCTTTAGCTTCTATTGCTTGATGTAATCCATCAGAGAATTGTCTACCATGCATTAAACGTCCTGTAAATTGATCAACGATTAATATTTCTCCTTCATTAGATACAACATAGTCAACATCAACACTCATACCGTAATTTGCTTTTAGTGCTTGATTAATATGATGTACTAATGCTGCATTTTCTATATCATAAAGATTTGATAATTTAAAATGCTTCTCTATTTTTTCTGATCCTTCTTCAGTTAATAATACTGATTTTGTTTTTTCATCTATTGTATAGTCAGTTTCATATGTTAATTTTTTTACTGCTTTATCTGCATCTTTATATAAGTTTGCTGAATTAAATTTTCCTCCTGAAATAATTAATGGAGTTCTCGCCTCATCAATCAACATTGAGTCAACTTCATCAAGAATACAGAAATTAAGTGGTCTTAAACATCTGTCTTCTTTTTTTACTACCATGTTATCTCTTAGATAATCAAATCCAATTTCGTTATTTGTAGAATATGTAATATCACAATTATAAACTTTTTGTTTTTCTTGTGGAGTTAATTCTCTTAAATTTACACCAACTGTTATTCCTAAAAAATCAAAAATTGGTTTCATCCATTCAGCATTACGTGCTGTTAGGTATTCATTTACTGTTACTACATGTACACCTTCACCTGATAATGCATTCAAGTATGCTGGTAAGATTGTAGTTAAAGTTTTTCCTTCACCAGTTTTCATTTCAGCAATATTACCAAAATGTATTGCAAGACCACCTAATAATTGTACATAGAATGGTTTTTCTCCAATTTTTCTATACGCAGCCTCTCTAACTGTTGCAAAAGCAGGAACAATTATATCATCTAAAGTTTTACCACTAGCTAATTCACTTTTTAATTTTTCAGTCATTCCACTAAGTTCTTCATCTGACATTTTTGTATATTCTTCATCTAAAGCTTCTATTTCGTCAGCTATTTTTCTAAACCTTTTTAATTCTTTATATTCTGTATCGACTAATCTTTTTATAATATTCATATTATATTCCTCCAATACCATATATTATAGCACATAAAAAAAGAGTTTAACACTCTTATTTTGAATTAATTATGCCAAATTTCCCATCTTTTCTCTTATAAAGTACAGAAATGCAATCTTCATCAATATTTTTAAACATAAAGAAGTCGTGATTTAATAATTCCATTTGTAAAATGGCCTCTTCCTCATCCATTGGTTTAATATCAATTGTTTTTCTTTTTACTATCAAATCTTCTTCATCTTTATCTTGTTCAAATTCTTCAATAAAGTCAAAATTAAAATCCATAAAACTTTCTTTTTTATATCTATCATTTAATTTTGTTTTATTTTTTCTTATTTGTCTTTCTAATTTATCAACTACTAAATCAATAGCGGCATATAAATCTTCATTTCTTTCTTCTGCTCTTAATGTATATTTATTAGTTGGTATAGTTACTTCTATAATTTCTTTATTGTTAGCAACTTTTATTACAATCTTTGCTTCAATTTCATCATTATCAAAGTATTTTGTTAATTTATCTATTTTCTCTTCAATATAAGATTTTATAGAATCTGTAACAACTAATTTGTCTCCTCTAATATTCTTTTTCATATCATCATCTCCTATAATTATTTTATCAAAAAAAGAAAAAAACTACAATACTGTAGTTAACTCCACTTCGACAACGTCAAGTGCTTGTAATCCTTTTCCTGTCTCTATAAGTTTGAAATCAACGATATCCCCTTCTTTTAAGGTTTTATATCCATCTTTTTTTATAGCAGAATAATGAACAAATATATCTTCTAAGTCATTATATTCTATGAATCCATATCCTTTCTCATTATTAAACCATTTAACTTTACCACGCATCATATATCATCCCTTTTTCTTTTATATTTTTTTATGACTTCTTCACAGCTAGATACTTATTATTTGTCGACAACTACTTTTTCTCTTTACAGTGACAAGTACATCATACCACGAAATTTTGATAAATTTAAAAATCAGTACTAAAAACACGGAAAAAACGTTCAAGATTTTTAAAAATGTATAAAAAGCAGGTATTTAAAAATTTTCGTACACTTTTCTTAGCATAATGAAATAATTTTGATTAAAAATATTTTTTTTGAGTTATTATGTGATTGTAAGGAAGTAAATATGAGAGATAAAATAATTGATAAAATTATGATTCAAATCAATCAGAAAAATAATTTAGATGAAATTAAATATCAAGAAGTTAGATATGGTCTTCAGAGTTGTTATACATTAATTACAAAGACTTTTATAATTATATTGATAGCTTTAATATTACATTTTGGTATACCATTTATTATATTTTTAATATTTTATTCAATTTTAAGGAGTGTAGGTTATGGATGCCATGCTAAATCTAATTTGATGTGTTGGTTCTTCAGTATTACTTTATTAATAGGTTTACCTTATATATTTTGCAATATAAATTTAAAAACTAGATTATCTATTATTCTTTGGATAATTTGTTTCTGTAATTTTATAATATTTTGTCCTGCAGATACTGATAAACGTCCAATGATAAATAAAAAAAGAAAACTTATATTTAAAATGATTATATTGATTATAAGTTTAATATATTTAGTAATAATAATTAAATTTAATAGTATTTCTAATTTGGTAGTAAGTGCAATGATTTTAGAAGCACTTCTAACAAATCCATTAGGTTATATTCTAATGGGACAAAAACCAAGGTTTAAATTAAGTGATATAAATTTAATTAAACAAATAGAAAAGGAGGTATAACAATGTTAGCATTATTAGCAAAAATTGGAGCTGCTGTTGCTGCTACTCCATTCACTTTAGTTTTCTTATTTGATGAACCAGAATGTCCAAAATCATTAATTAAATAATAAGATTAAAAATTGCCTCATTTAATTATGAGGCTTTTTTATATCATATTTTTAATATTTCTAATGAATTTAATAATTAATAAGTATATTTATACGTTTTTATTTAGTGTAAATAATATATGTATTAAATAAATTATTTATAATTTTTATATCTGTTGTTATTCGCTTATTCTTTAAATTGTTAACATAATATAAACCTATCCCTGATTTAACTTTTTTTGTACTATAATTTTTCTCACCTATTTTACTTAAATTTATATAATTATTAAATTTATTTGTTATTGTTATTATAATTGAATTCTTTTTATCATGGGCGTCTAATAAAACTATCTTTTCTTTGCCATTTGATGATTCTATTGCATTATCTAAAAATATGCCTAATACATCGCATAAATCCAAATAGTCTTTATTACTTATTTTAATTTTACTATTGTAATTTATTATTAAGTTAACATTTTTATTTTCTGCTTCATATTTTTTAAGATATAATAATCCTTCTAAACCTTGTGGCATATTTTTAATATCATTTAACCATTCACATTTATCATTATGACTTATTATTAATTCATTTAGTTTATTTTGTTCACTTTCTGGTAAATATGATTTTATTGCAAATAATTTATTTTTTAAATTGTGTTTGTATTCTCTAAATTCATCTAATATATTACTATATGAAGCATAAGATTTTTCTAATGAAAGATTCTTTAATTTTAACTTTTCTATATTTTTCTTATTTATAAAAATCATTAATAAAGTAGTTATTATGTATCCTATAGATATTATTAACGAAATTATGAAATGTATATTATTCATTTTTCCAATTAAAAGATAGCCTAGAATATTGAAAATAATTAAAGAAAGAATTAATATTACTTCTATCGAAATTGTCTTTTTTATAGTTCTTTTAATAGAATCAATATAGTATATTATTTTACTGCTTGTAAAAAAAATATTGGAAATAGTAAAAACAAATAATGTATAAATAATTTTTATTGTATATCCTTTCGAATTTAAATGTTCTATAGAAGAATAATTTCTTAAAAATATTGGAGCAAAAAGTAATTCTATCACAACAGAAACCATAGTATATATAATTGTGTTATATAATGTTTCTTTAACATTATCCTTAAAAGCTAATATATTAAGCAAGAAAATAATACAAAATGACATTATAATTTTAAATTGATTTATATTTAAAAAATTATTTAATAGTAATACTATTGTAAGTATTAAGATACAAATAATTACTCTTTTGTTAAATAATTCTTTATGAGATAACCTTGAATAAGCATATAAAGTACTAAACGCACCATATAGTTCGCCAAAAAAATATAATATTATTCGCCAAATACTCATTCTACTTCACACTTATATTTTTTTGATAGCATATTTACTGTTTCTCCTCTATCAGTTATAAAATATCCTTGTCCATAATTTCTTTCATTTATTCTGTCTTTATTTAAAATACAACTTTTACTACATTGTTCAAATCTATCATCTAACATATCCATTATTTCTAATAAAGGAATATTTAAATAAAATTCATTGTTTGTTGTTTTTATAACAGTCTTTCTATCTACAGTATCTCTATAAATATAGATTATATCCTTGTAATATATTTGTAAACTTATTCTTTTATTAGAATACATTAATTTACCAACATCATATTTTCTATTAAATATTAATTTTAGATCTTTTCCTAATTTTTTATCTAAATCACAAAACTTTTCTATAAAATCAAATGTTTTATATATTTCTTTGTGTACAGTTTCAAACATTCTATCATGATTAGTTACTACAAGTATTTCACTATCCCAATCTTCTTCTCTTATCTCTCTTAGTATATCCATTCCTGAATATTTATTTTCTAATTCTAAATCAATTATATAGATTTTTTGTTCACTAGAATCTTTAATAATACTTTTTAACTCTGGTGTATATTTAGTAAACTTAAATATTTCATATTCTCTATTACTTTTAAACAAAATATCATTTATTATAGTTTCATACTTTTCTACATATTCTTTATCATCTTCTACAATTACTATCTTTAACATATTACACACTTCCTTATACTTTCTATTATTTTTTGTTTTTCATTTATATCTATTAAAGAAATATAATAGTTCAAACCGCCTATCATTTTAATTTTATCAAAATTATTAATGATTTTGTTGCTAAGTATCACATTACCACACATATTAGGTTCAATTGTGTATTTTTGACCATTTCTATCCTCTATTTTGTATTTATCGACATGTTTGCACGCATTACAAGCAACGTTATGATTTAAATTATAATTTATAATACAATGTTTCATTAACATTAATTCTATTTTTCCATATATAAAAATATTAATATTCGGTTTATAATTAAAATAATTAATAAAATCATTATATAACTTTATTGTTTCTTCAAAATTTAATTCAGGAGATATACCAATATTTTTTACTCCTAGTTTTGTTAAATAGTGTATTGTAAATATATTTGTTACATTTGTGTA
The DNA here is from genome assembly GCA_934086185.1 of uncultured Bacilli bacterium. Taxonomy (GTDB): domain Bacteria; phylum Bacillota_I; class Bacilli_A; order RF39; family UBA660; genus UMGS1124. The sequence goes on along the minus strand of CAKOHW010000017.1, from coordinate 3,630 downwards.
GATATCACTATTAACATAATTAGTATTTTTATAATGATATATAGAACCAATATCTGTAATTAATAAATTTTCGTTCTTATAATTTACTTCTTTGTTTTGTATTCTATTTAGTCTTAAAAACATGTTGTTTTTATACTTTGAATATAAGTCTATATTGTTTGTGTAAAATTTTATTTTTGGTAGATCTTTTAATTGATTATAATCGTTTTCATTATCTATTAAAACATTTATTGTATTTGTAAGTTCTATATTTAACACTTCTTTTTTAAAATCCTTTTTAACAAAGTCACTGTTGACATTAATTCTTAAACTATTTAATTTATCAACTAAAGTTCTTCTGATATTATTTAATTCTTTTAATGGTATAAAGATATTGTTGTCCATATTAATTTTTATATTTTTTATTGAATATGGAGTTTCATTTAACTTTGATAACTTTTCTATAATTTGATTTTTTGTTGTAGGACTATTTTTTGATTCTGTTATAATATTTCCTGTTTCAACAATAGTATTCTTTTCATCGTTAAATGTTATTTCTAGTTTTTGATTTGTTTTAGCATTTACTTCAATATTAATTGGTATTTTTTTAGGTTTAATTGTATTAATACTTTTAAGCAACTTATTATCTACAGTTTTTAATATAATATCATCACTAGTTAAATTAAACTTATTATCAATATAAATATATTCACTATCTTTGGATGAATTAATAAAGTTTCCTTTTTTATCATATATGTAATTTAAATACATTCCAACATTATTATCTTTAAATCTTATTGCATCACCTTGATTAAGTTCACTTGTTAGTTTTATTTTTAATTTTTTTGGAGTAATATCTACTATTTTTCCAACTTCTATTCCTTGATGATTTGGTGTTTCTTGGTTCATTATATCTTTATCATTAAATAGGTAGCCTGTTGTAAATTTTCTATTAAATAGTACTTTTAAATTATTCATTTCGTCTTCTGATATTATTGTTTCTTTTCCTATATAATAATTGTCTATAATTTTTCTATATAAACTTGTAACATAATAAACATACTCTGGGCTCTTCATTCTTCCTTCTATTTTAATTGAAGTAATATTGGAATCTAATATTTTTGTTATATTATTTAATGAGCATAAATCTTTTGTACTTAATAAGTAATTTCCATTTGTATTTACATATTCATCGTTTTTTAATAACTTATAAGGTAATCTACATAATCCTGCACATTCGCCTCTATTACCACTTCTTTTCATAATCATACTCGACATTAAACATTGTCCAGAATATGATATACAAAGTGCACCATGAATAAATATTTCTTTTTCTATATCTACATCTATTTTATTTATTTCATCTAATGACATTTCTCTTGCAAGTACAGCTCTTTTTACACCAATACTTTTTAAATATTCTAATCCGTATTTATTATGATTATGAAATTGTGTTGATGCATGTATTACTAAATTTGGAAATATACTTCTAACTAAATTAATCATTCCTATATCTTGCATTAATACTGCGTCAACTTTATTTTTGTGGATAAATTCTACAAATTTTAAAAACTCATCTATTTCATCGTCTTTTATTAACGTATTAATTGTTATATATACTTTTACACCATATAGATGTGCATAATTAATAGCATCTATTATCTCATTATTATTAAAGTTATCGGCATATTTTCTAGCTCCAAATTTGACTCCAGATAAATATACTGCATCAGCACCAGCATTTATTGCCATTTTAAGCATTTCAAAATTTCCAGCTGGGCATAACAATTCTGTTTTTTTCATTTTTCCTCCTAAAAAAATGTGGAACAGATACACTATTCCACATTAAATATGTTAAACCTATTTTTTATTTTATCTTTACCTAATAAACTCATAATTTCATATAAATCAGGAGTCATAGATTTAGTTGTTAGAGCTACTCTTAAAACTGTAGATATATCTGCAACGTTACCTTTATAATTTTCTGGATTTAGTTTGTATTCTTTCATATTGCTTGCATATCCAAGATTATCACAAAGTTCTTTTATTTTATTGAACCATGTTTCTTTATCATCATTTTCATCAAAATAACTATTGATATATGTATCAAGTATTTTCTTTATTTCAGTTTTATCAGTTATTTTTTGAAATTCATAATCTTTATGTGTAAATAATTCATCATACATATACCAAATATTATTTTTAATAGCACCAAATGAAGCATAGTCTTTTCTAGGTTTTGCTTGTTCTCTTTCAATATTTAATATTTTTATAGTGTAATCCTTATATTTTGTAATTAATTCGTTAAAACTTTTATCATATTCACTAGTATATTTTAATAATTCATCATATACTTCACTTGCTGTCATCTTGCTAATAATATTTTTTGAAATATTATCTAGTTTGTCTAAGTCATATAATGCTCCACTTGTACTAACTTTGTGTGGATCAAAATTAAATTCTAGATAACTTGCTGTTGGATTATTTGTTCTCCATTCTTCATAATTACTATTAAGGATTGTCATTAAAGATTCTATAATTGCAGTATTCGGATATCCTTTTTCTAAATAATAACTCATTAAAGCTTCAGGATCTTTTCTCTTACTTATTTTTCTTCTTATATCTCCATCTTGTTTTAATAATAAAGAATTGTGAATATATTTTGGTTGTTCAAATCCGAACGCTTGAAATAATTCAACGTGGAATGGAACACTTGATAACCATTCTTGACCTCTTACTACATGTGTAGTATGCATTAAATGATCATCTACTACATGTGCAAAATGATATGTTGGTAAGAAGTCAGAAGATTTCATAATTATATTGTCTAAATCATTTTCTGGAAATTCAATAACGCCTGTTACTAAATCATCAAATATTAATTTTTTTTCGAAATTACCTAATGATTTAAATCTTATTACAAATTCTTCACCATTTTTTATTCTTTCAGCTCTTTCTTCGTTTGTTAAATCTCTACATTTTGCCCACTTACCATAATAACCTATTCTATGTTTTTTATGCTCTTGTTTTTCTCTCATTTTTGTCAATTCTTCAGATGTACAAAAACATGGATATGCTCTACCTATTTCAATTAAGTGCTTAATAAAAGCATGATATATTTCTTTTCTTTCACTTTGAACATATGGTCCATAGGATCCAATAATTTTATTTTTATATTCATATTCGTCTGGCATTATATCCATAAAGTTAAGTGTTTCCATGATTTTATCAACAGCAGATTCTACTTCTCTTTTAGTGTCAGTATCTTCATTTCTTAAATAAAATATTCCATCACTATTTTTAGCTAAAAAGTAATCTGTTAATGCTTGAAATAAATTACCAATATGCACAAAACCTGTAGGACTTGGTGCAAATCTTGTTACTTTTGCACCTTCGTTTAAATCTCTTTTTGGGTATTCTTTTTCATAATCTTCTATTGTTTTTGTAATATTAGGAAAAATTAAGTCTGCTAATTCTTTATTTGTCATAAAAACACTTCTTTCATATAAATATAATTATATTATAAATATATAAATTATTCAATAAAAATAGGCTGAAAGCCCTTGTTTTCTAGCAAAAAAAAATGGCAGCTTTCTATCTTTGCTTCCACTATTTTCGACGTTTGAGTGCTTGACTTCTGTGTTCGAGATG
>CAKOHW010000016.1 GCA_934086185.1 uncultured Bacilli bacterium | reverse complement strand
CATCTCGAACACAGAAGTCAAGCACTCAAACGTCGAAAATAGTGGAAGCAAAGATAGAAAGCTGCCATTTTTTTTTGACTAAAAATTGTAAATAATATTGTGAATTTTCTACATAATGTTATAATTATCATAGAAAGTAACAAGAGGATATAAATGAAAAAAGGATTTAATAATAATAAATATGTAAAAATTCAAAGTAAAAAAATAAAAGAAAGAATAAAAATGTTTGACAAATTATATTTGGAAGTTGGTGGAAAACTGTTTTCTGATAATCATGCTGCAAGAGTTTTACCAGGATTTGAAACTGATGCTAAAATAAATATGTTTTTAGAATTAAAAAAAGATTTAGAAATAATATTTTGTATTAATGCAAATGATATAGAAAAAAATAAAATACGCTCTGAATTCGGAGTAACATATGATATAGAAATTCTAAATATAATTAACAATGCTATAAAACTAGGATTTATAGTTAACTCAGTAGTTATAACTTTATATAATAATCAACCTAGTGTAGAAACATTCATAAAAAGATTAGAAAGACAAAATATTAAAACATATTTACACAGATTTACTAAAGGATATCCAACTGATGTTGAAACTATTGTAAGTGATGAAGGTTATGGAGCAAATCCTTACATTGAAACTTCAAAAAAATTAATATTAGTAAATGCTGCAGGTGCAGGTTCAGGAAAACTTGCAACATGTTTAAGTCAACTATATCATGAACACAAAAGAGGTGTTTTTGCAGGATATGCAAAATTTGAAACTTTTCCAGTTTGGAATTTGCCTTTAAAACATCCTTTAAATATTGCATATGAAGCTGCAACGGCAGACTTAAAAGACATAAATATGGTTGATCCATATCACTTAGAAAAATATAATGAAGTTGCAATAAATTACAACAGAGATATAGAAACGTTTCCAATTTTAAAAACAATTATAAATAAAATAAGTGGAAAAGATATATATTATTCACCTACCGATATGGGAGTAAATATGGTAGGATTTTCAATAACAAATGATAAAGTAGTAACTGAAGCTTCTAAACAAGAAGTAATTAGAAGATATTATAATGAATTAAAAAGCTACAAATTAGGTAATAGTGACACTGAAACAGTACAAAAAATAAAACTATTAATGAACGAACTCAATATAGATGAAAATTATTTAAAAGTTATAAAGGAAGCAAAAGAAATATCAAAAAAAAGAGAAATTCATCTTATTGCACTTGAGCTGCCTAATGGAAAAATAATTACCGGAAGACAAACAGATTTACTAAGTCCAGCTAGTTCTTTAATACTAAATGCAATTAAAGAAATATCAAAAATACCAGATGACATAAAATTATTAAGTCCAAGTGTATTAGAACCAATTAGAAAATTAATTGGAAAAAATAAAGTTCTATCCTTGAAAGAAGTATTAATTGCATTATCCATTTGTAGTGTTACAAATCCAGTAATAGAAAAAACTATTAACAATCTATCAAAATTAAACGGATGTCAAGCACATTCAACATTTATACTTCCAATAGAAGACGAACAATCTCTAAAAAACTTAAAAATAAATATTACAAGTGAACCAGAATATTTATCTAACGAAATTATATAATGTAAAATATAAAAAATATGGTTGATATACTCATATTTTTTTTTTATAATTAATCTAGGTGATTAAAATGGATTATAAAATTACATCAAGAAGTGTAGAAGATACAATGGAATTAGCAGAAAACATCGAATCAGAAAAATTTCCAGGAATGATTATTTGCCTTGATGGAGAATTAGGAAGTGGTAAAACCGTATTTGTTAAAGGTTTTGCAAAATCTTTAGGATTAGAAGATACCATTACTAGTCCAACATTCAATATTGTAAAAGAATATGAATCAGGAGAAATGCCACTTTGCCATATGGATGTATATAGGTTAGAAGATGGTGATGAAAGTATAGGTTTTGATGACTACTTTAATAAAGGAGGAGTATGTATCATAGAATGGGCAGAATTAATTGAAGACTCTCTTCCAGAAGAAAGACTAGATATTAAATTTAAAGTAATAGATGAAAATACAAGAATAATAAAATTAACTCCACACGGTCAAAAATATGAAGATATAGTAAATTATGTAATTTAATTTTGCATAATATATAATTTAAAATTAATAAAAAGAAGGGCATAACATTTAAAATAGTGCTCTTTTAATATTAAAAAATATTAGAGGAATTAGTGATACAATATATTTAATCTTTATTTAATAAAAGTTTTATACAATGAATTAAGTAATTTTTTATGAAGATATTAATAATAGTATTTTGCATAAGGATATTTTTAACAATGAATTATATAAAGAATAATAACAATACATCAAATAATAACATGCCAAGTATGAATAATAATGGAAATAATATGATGTCACCAGGAAATGATAGTTTAGATAATGATGGTACTCCGCCTAGTATGCCAAATGGAACTAGTGAAAATATGAATGAACCACCTGAAAAACCAAGTGGTGAAGATAATAAAAATAATAATATAGACTTTAATGGTTATAAATTATATGTAAATAGAGTTGCAATTAACAAAAAAAATATATTTGTGAATTATTGCAAATATATTTTTTATATACAAAGAAAAAAATAAATGTTACAATAAACACGTAAATATTACTAATTAGGAGCATAAATATGATAGAAATTAAAAATGTAACAAAAATATATAATGGTGAAAAGAAAGCAATAAACGATGTTAGTTTTAAAGTTAATAGCGGAGAAATATTTGGTTTTATAGGACACAATGGTGCAGGAAAAACAACTATGATAAAAATGATTGTAGGCATTTTAAATATTGATGAAGGTGATGTTTTCATTAATGATAAATCTATTAAAAGTAATCCTATAGAATGTAAAATGAATATGGCCTATGTTCCAGATAATCCAGATATATATGAAAATATGAAAGCAATAGACTTTATTAATTTTATTTGTGATATGTATGAAATTGATACAAATACTAGAAAAGAAAATATAAAAAAATATTCTAAAATGTTTGAAATAGAAAATAAATTAGGTGATGACATATCAAGTTTCTCTCATGGAATGAAACAAAAAGTTGCTCTAATAGCAGCACTTGCACATAATCCAAAAGTATTAATAATGGATGAACCATTTGTAGGTTTAGATCCTAAGGCAGTTTATGACATGAAAGAATTAATGAAACAAATGGCTAAGGATGGTAAAACTGTATTCTTTTCAACACACATTTTGGATGTGGCAGAGAAATTATGTGATAGAGTTGCAATAATAAAAAATGGAAATATTGTTAAAATAGGAAAAATGAAAGACATCAAAGGTGATGAATCACTAGAACAAGTATTTCTTGAATTAGGAGAAAAATAATGAAAAAAATAATATCTTTAATAAAAGCAACTTTAACACAAGATATGAATATATTTAAATATAGTGCAAATAAAAATTCAAAAAAAATTACTAAAATTTTATTACCAGTTATTTTATTTGCTATAGTATGTGTAAGTATAGGAAGCTATGCTTATATGTTAGCAAAACCTCTTTATGAAATAAAATTAACTTATATTATGTTGACAATGTTTTTGTTTGTTGTAACAATACTTACATTTATAGAAGGTATATATAAATCTCAAGGAATACTATTTGAAGCAAAAGATAATGATATGTTATTTTCTCTTCCTATAAAAAAAGAAAATATACTATTTATAAGATTATTTAAATTAATTTTATATCAATATATTTTTAATCTAATGTTTTTACTTCCATCATATATAATTTATATTTATTTTGAACATCCTAATATAAGTTTTTATTTATTATCTATCTTAACATATCTTTTAATACCTATAATACCAACTATAATTTCTTCAATATTGGGTTATATTACGAAAATAATATCCAGTAAATTTAAATCAAAAAAAATAATTCAAACAATATTTACTGCATTAATATTTATGGGAATATATTTTTTTTCATTCAAACTAGAGACTTTTATAAAAGGTATAGCAACTAAAGCGAATAGCATAAATGATTTAATAACTAGTATATATTATCCAATAGGTTTATATATTAACTTAATAAACAAATTTAACTTTATTGATTTATTAAAACTTATTGTAATAAATATAATTCCATTTATATTATTTATTATAATAGGTTCAAAATTATATTTTAAAACAATATATAAATCTAACGAAACAAGTATTAAATCTAAAGGAAAAATAAAAATAACAAAAAGAAATAAATTATTTAGTTTATCCAACAAAGAATTTAAAAGATATTTTTCATCACCAGTATATATGTTTAATACATCATTTGGTTTATTACTATTAATAGTAGCATCAATAATAATTTGTATTAAAGGCGATAAAATGTTTTTTAGTATTTTAAGTACTTATGGAATAAAAACAAAATTAAGTATTGAACTCGTTTTCTATATAATATTATTATTCTCTTTATATATGACTTCAATAACATCAAGTAGTATTAGTTTAGAAGGAAAAACAATGAATATGACAAAAAGTTTACCTATAAAAACTACAACAATTTTTAATTCAAAATTGCTATTTGCTATTTTATTAGAATTACCATTCATTACACTAAGTACTATATTAGTATCTATAAAATATAAATTTAATATATTAATTATTTTACTTATACTTATTTCAGCAATATTAATTATCTTATTAAATGGTATTATAGGGATAATAATAAATTTAAAATACCCAAAATTAAATTATAGTAACGATACAGAAGTAGTTAAACAAAGTATATCTTCTATGTTAAGTGTATTTATGGGAATGACTATATTAATTGTAAGTATTGTACTATTTATTAAATTTATAGACAAAATAAATTTAGTAATATTAATATCAATATATATCTGTATTATCCTCATAATAGATTTAATTCTATATAAAATACTAACTAAATATGGAACAAATGAATATAACAAATTAATTGTATAACGAAACTCATTATTTAATGAGTTTTTTACTTTATAAAAAATATTATATAAGATATAATTAAAAAAAATTAGAAAGAGAAAATATAAAGTTTTGAATAAAATAACTTAACTTTATTAAGGAGGAAAACATGAAAAGAAGAGAAGAAGTATATGATCTATATTGGTATTTTGCATATGAAAGACAAAATATTTTTATAAAAAAACTAAATGGAGAGCCATATCCATGGACAAATGATGAAATTTTAAATACATATAAATTTTGTAATTCATACAGAGTAAATGATAGAGTAAGTCAATATTTATTAAAAAATGTAATATATAATGGTATAGACTATTCTAAAGAAACTATGTTATTTAGAATAATTTTATTTAAACTATTTAATAAAGAATCTACATGGGAATTATTAAAAAACAATTTAAAAGACATAACATTAGATAATTTTAATCAAGAAGAATATTCTAAAATATTAACAAATTCTATAGAAAGAGGAGAAAAAATATATAATGATGCATACATAAGTTGTGCTACAAAAGCATTTGGCTATGATAGAAAACATTACAATCATTTGGCGTTATTAAATAAAATGTTTATAATAGATAAAATGCAAGATAAAATATTAAAATGTAATAATATGACAGATGCATTTAATATTATTAAATCATACCCGTTAATAGGTAATTTTATGGCATATCAATTAGTAACAGACATTAATTATAGTGATATTGTTGATTGGAAAGAAGATGAATTTACAGTAGCAGGTCCTGGTTCATTGCGTGGAATTAAAAAATGTTTCATTTCGCTAGATGGAATGACTAATGAAGATATTATAAGGTATATGTATGAACACCAAGATGAAGAATTTAAAAGACTTAATTATGATTTTAAGAAAATAGGAAATAGGAAATTACAACTTATAGATTGCCAAAATATCTTCTGTGAATTAGATAAATATTGTAGACAAGCATTACCAAGTTTAAAATCGAATAGAGTAAAAATAAAAAAGAAGTATACACCAAAAAAAGAAAAAATAGAATATATATATCCACCCAAATGGAATATTAATGAACAAGAATAAGTTGTTTTTTTATACACTTTAAAGTATAATAAGTATGAAAAGTATAACTAAGGAGGAAAAATGAAAAAAGATAAATACATAGGTATATGTAAAGTAGGAGAAAAAGGCCAAATAGTTATTCCAAAAGAAGCACGTAATATGTTTGATATTAATCCAGGAGATTCAATAATTGTATTATGTGACAAGAAAAAAGGAATTGCGTTGGTAAAATCTGAAGTAATAGAAGATTTAAGTACAAATATATTTAAAAAAGGAGAATAAACATGATTTGTATAGAAACAAAAAATTTAACAAAAAAATACAAAGATGTTATAGCAGTAAATAATTTAAATCTAAAAATAAACGAACATGAATTATTTTCATTATTAGGTACAAATGGAGCAGGAAAAACAACAACTTTAAAAATGTTATCAACACTAATTTCACCAACTAGTGGTATGATAAGAATAAATAATCTAGACATAAATAAGAATAAACAAAATATAAAAGAAATAATAAATATCTCACCTCAAGATACTGCAATAGCAAAAAATTTAACTGTTAAGGAAAATTTAAATTTCTTTGCAGGTGTATATCAAATAAAAGATAAAGATAAAAAAATAAATGACTTAATTGATTTATTTGAATTAAATAATGTTTTAAACAAAAAGGCATCAACACTATCAGGAGGATGGCAACGAAAATTATCTATAGCAATATCACTTATAAACGAACCATTAATATTATTTTTAGATGAACCCACATTAGGTTTAGATGTAATAGCACGAAAAGAATTATGGAATATTATAGAAAAATTAAAAGATAAAACAACAATAATATTAACAACACATTATATGGAAGAAGCAGAAAAATTATCTAATCGTGTTGGGATAATGTCAAAAGGTAAACTAGTTAAAGTGGGTACTCCAAAAGAGATTATTTCACTTTCAAAATGTAAAACTTTTGAAGATGCATTTATAAAGTTTGCTACTGGAGGTGAATTATAATGAAGATATTAAATTTTTCGAATAGAAATTTCAAAGAAATAATAAGAGATCCACTAAGTATAATATTTGCAATATTATTACCACTTTTTTTATTATTTATATTTGAGCATTTTAATATACCAAATGATAATTATAAAATAGAAAATTTTACCCCAGGAGTAATTATATTTAGTTTATCGTTCATAACTCTTTTTACATCAATGTTAATTTCAAGTGATAGAAAAACTTCATTATTAATACGCTTAGGAGTTAGTCCTATGAAGTCTATAGATTATATTTTAGGATATATTCTATCTTTAATACCTATTGTAATAATAGAAATAATACTATTATTTATATTAGCAATTATACTAGGTCTTAACTTTTCTATATATATTATTTATGCATTATTAATATCAATAATAATTTCAATACTATTTATATCTCTAGGAATTATTATAGGAAGTATTTTTTCAGAAAAAGCATCTTCTGGTATATCTAGTATAATACTTCAATTAGTAGTATTTACTAGTGGTATGTATTTTCAAAAAGAATTATTAGGTAATTTCTTTAAAAATTTATGTAATATATTACCATTTGAAAGTACACTAATAATAATTAAAGGAATAATGAATAATAATTTATCTTCAATAAAAGTTTATAATATTGTAATATTCTTAATATATTTATTATTATCTTTAATATTATCAATATTAATATTTAACAAAAATATGTTAAATAACGATAATTAATAATAAAGAATAAATAAAATAATGATATAATTAAATTAGTGGTTATATATGAATATAGAAGAATTAGAAAAATTAAGAAAAAAAACTAAAAACATATTAATATTTGGAATAATAATTTCCATAATTATAACTGTTTTAGCATATTATTACTTTAAAAATATAGCAGTATTAGGTATATCTTTTACACTATCTATGATAATTATTATAATAATATATAGTGGCCAAAAAAATAAATATGTAAGCCTTTATAAAGAAACATTTGTATTAAAAGCATTACAATCTGCTTTTAATAATTTAATATATAAACAAGATAGAGGTATATCTAGAGATACAATAAGAAATACTGGTATGATAAATATGGGAGATAGATATAGTTCTAATGATTATATCAGTGGAAATTATAAAGGAGTAAACTTTATACAATCAGACATACATATTGAGGAAAAACATGAAACAACAGATAGTGATGGTCATACAACAACCACTTATATAACACTTTTTATGGGAAGATGGATGATATTTGATTTTAATAAAACATTTAAAGCAAATGTTCAAGTATGTCAAAAAGGTTTTTGGAATGCTAAAAGAGGTAATTGGTACGATAATATAAAATATAAAAAAGTTGAAATGGAAGATGAAGCATTTAATAAAAACTTTTCAACATTTGCGCAAAATGAACATGATGCATTCTATATATTAACTCCATCTTTAATGGAAAAAATAAAAAAATTAAGTAATGATATAAGAGGAAGTTTATTATTTTGTTTTATAGATAATAAATTACATATAGGTATAAATAATAATGAAGATTCATTCGAATGCAGTATATTTAAAAAAATAGATGTAGAAAAGATAATGAATGATATAACAGAAGACATCAAACTTATTACAGATTTTATAGATGAATTAAGTTTAGATAATGATTTATTTAGAGGGGAGGTGTAGTATGGATACAACATATATAGTATTAATTATTATAGGAATAGTATTATTAAGTATTATAATATGGTATATATCTACTATAAATAAATTAAATAGAGCAATTGTAAAAATAGATGAGGCATCATCAGGAATAGATGTAGCTTTAACAAAAAGATATGATGTATTAACAAAAATGATTGATGTTGTAAAAGCATATAGTAAGCATGAAAAAGAAACTCTTTTTGAAGTAATAAAACTTCGTAAAGGAATGAGTTTAAAAGAAAAAAATGATGCTAATAGTAAAATGAATGAAAATATGAATAAGATAAATGTATTAGCAGAAAATTATCCAGAATTAAAATCCAATGAAAACTATAAAGCATTACAACTTTCTATATCAGATGTTGAAGAACATCTACAAGCATCAAGAAGATTATATAATTCAAATGTTTCAATATATAATCAATTATTAGTTACTTTCCCAACTAGCAGTATTGCAAAAAGTAAAGGAATGACTAAAAAAGATTTCTTTGAAGCAGAAGATATAAAAAAAGAGGATGTAAAAATAGATTTATAATTATAGCCAAACAAAAAGTATATCAAATTTATTAAAGATATACTTTTTTTATCAAATAAATATACTATAGTGTAACTTTATCATAAACCAATTTTTTTGCTCTCATAGATTGTTCTTCAGTAATAGAATTTAAGTAATTAACAGGGTTAGTATTATCGCATGTTAAAGTTAATTTATTAAACGAATCAATTAAATGTTTATTAAACTTTAATTTTTCTAAATAATTTAAGTAATCATAATAATCATCAATAGATAATCTAGTAATTTTAGCACCAAATAAATAATTTAAAACCATTATGTTATAACAAAATAAATCAGAATTTTCGTTAGCAACTATATATCCATAACCATTACCATTAGTATTAATTTTATACTTATTAGGTTTATCTTCTGTAAAAAAAGACGGACCTAAATATCTTGATGGAAATGAACCATTATTTAGTATTTTACAACTATCCAAATCTATAAACACTAATTCTTTCCTAGAAGGATTAACCATTATATTTGATTCATGTAAGTCATTTATAAATATTTTATTAAGTGAACCAAATTCTCTAATACTTTTTAATTGATTCAAAGTTTCACCAATTTTAGTCAAATAATAAATTTTTTCTTTTGGATTTACATTTTTATCATCTAATAAATCAGCAAAATTCATTCCATTAAATTTAGGAATTGTAAAACCAGAAATTTTTCCACCAATACTAACTAAATTATCTGGAAGCACAAAACTTGAAGGCAAGCTTTCTTTATAAAAATCTAACATTTCTACAGTATATAATTTATTGGCAAAAGAGATTCCATCAGTATTATATAATACTTTTAAAACCTTATTATTTCCTCTATAAAAGAAATCATATACGCTACCTTCAGTATTAAAAATATTTTTAGATAAAATAATAGGTTTTATTGCTTGCATTTTTTTATTCGAAATATTTATAGTATTCATGTTGTATCCCCCCCTTAAATTGTCAATTATTTTAGCATAATTTAAAACAAAAATCAAATATATAAATACTTTTTCAAATTTTAAAAAAATTCTAAAAAAAATAAGCTTTATGTTAACATAAATTATATGGTATAATTATAAAAATTAAAGATATTTTTAGAACACTGATGTAGGTGGTGAATATTGTGAAAAGAGTCTATATAATAACAGGAGCAAATGGCTTTTTAGGTAATAACATTATAAGAAAATTGGAACTAGATGTTAATAATGAAATTAGAGCTTTTGTGTTAAAAGGTGATCATATAAAATCACTGGAACATTTAAAATGTAAAATATATTATGGCGACATAACTAACAAAAGTACTTTATCATCTATTTTTGAAAATATAAATGGAAAAGAGGTATTTGTAATTCATTGTGCTGCAGTTGTATACATAAAATCAAAATATAACCCATTTATTTATAATGTTAACGTAAATGGAACCAAAAATATTGTAGATAAGGTTTTAGAAATAAAAGCAAAATTAATCTATATTAGTAGTGTTCATGCAATTCCAGAAAAATATAATAATAGCTTAATAACAGAGATAACTAATTTTAATCCTAATAATGTTCATGGATTATATGCTAAAACAAAGGCAGAAGCTGCAATGTACGTAATGAATGCTATAAAATATAAAGGTTTGAACGCATGTATTATACACCCATCTGGAATTATAGGTCCAAATGATTATGGTAATAGTCACTTAACTCAATTAATAAAGAAAGTAACAGACGGTAAATTGTTTGCTTGTGTAAAGGGAGGTTATGATTTTGTTGATGTTAGAGATGTAGCAGATGGTGTTATTAATGCTTGTAAAAATGGTAATAAAGGTGAATGTTACATCTTATCTAACAGATATATAACGGTTAAAGAACTATGTGATCTAGTTTGTGATGTACAAAAAAGAAAAAAAATTAAATTAGTATTGCCAATAACTCTCGCAAAATTAATAGCACCTTTATTTGAGTTATATTATAACTTTAAAAAACAAACTCCACTTTTTACAAAGTATTCACTATATACATTATCCTCTAATGCTAATTTTAGTAATAAAAAAGCAAAGCAATATTTATATTTTAAAAATAGAAATATAAAAGAAACAGTAAAAGACACTGTTGAATGGATAAATAAAAATAGCTAATTGTAATATTTAATTCTGATAACTTAATCTTATTAGATAAGTTTTCTATAAATATTTCATTATAATAATTAAAAACAAGAAACATTATATTATTGATAATTACTTTGTGAAGTTCAACATAAGCCAAATTAGATTTATCAATTTTTCTAATACTTCCATTTATAAATGTAGGAGTAGTATTACAAAACTCACAAATAAATTCTAATTTTTTTAAAGTTATTCATCAATAGGTATTTCTTGTTTGATAATATTAATCATAAACATCATCCTTTCTTTAGGATGATTTCTTTGTAAGACACAAAAAAATCAATCTTTCGATTGATTCTATATATCAAGTTCAAACTAAATAGTTCTAACAGATTCGTCAATGGAGCGGTTTAAATACATCTTACGAACTCGCTCTCTTTCTATTTATGATTATACATCATTTTTTCTTAAATGACAAATTTTAATAATTAACCTTTTAATAATTAAAATCTATTTTCATGTTATAATTATACATAGAACTGAAAGACAAATAGTTAAAGGAGGACATTATGAAAAAGAATATATTTAAAATTGTTTTAATGATTTTAGGAATAGGAATTTTAGATTATGGAATTATTACTGAAATTGATGGTATAGGAAGATTTGCCATGATTTTATTTGGAACTTTATTTTCTATTATTGCTTGTTTAATTTCGTTTGATAAGAAAGAAAAATAGTAAGTTGTAGGGGAGATTTATGTATGGAAAAGTGGTTAAAATGGGCAATAGAAATTCAAAGTTTAGCACAAGC
>CAKOHW010000015.1 GCA_934086185.1 uncultured Bacilli bacterium | reverse complement strand
TTTTTTAATCGTATAATTATTACATTATTAATAATTGCAGTTGTTTATATTTTTATCCTCCTACAAGGTAAATAATAAATAACAAAAAAAGACACTAATTTAATTAAAAGAATTTAATTAAATAAGAGTGTCACCCAAAATTGGTAGACATTTCTTTCTTAAATGTTCTACTTAATATAAGTTTATCACAAAGTATTAAAAAATAATACTTATAAAGTATAAAAAATAAAAAAAGATAATTTTAAAAATTATATAAATTATCTTTTTTGTTTTAACCATTTTTTTCCGTCTACAATTCTTGCAACCATCATACTACTTGCAGAATCACCAACTACATTTAATACAGTAGCAGGAGCATCTATTATAGTAGCAATAATAGTTAATATTGGCAAACTTGCTACTGGGAATCCCATTAAGCTAATTATTAACATTTCTGAAATAGTACCACCACCAATAGGTACTGCAGTTATTAATAATGTAGCAACTAAACTTACACCAATAATTTTTAACGCAGTAGTATTTGTACCAAATAGGTATACTAGGAACATTATTTTAAATACACTACCAACAATAGAACCATCTTTATGAAATGATGTACCTAAAGGGATAGTTGTATCAGCAATATCTTCTGGAACACCAATTTTTTTTGCACACTTAGTATTAACTGGAATACAAGCAGCAGAACTACATGTAGCAAGTGCTGTTAATGTAGTAGGCAAAATATTTTTCCAATAATTTTTAAACCCAACTTTTCCTCCTGCAATAAAAGCATATATTGAATAAACTACAAAATATAATACTAAACAAGAGATTGTATAGATTATAAATGTTTTTAAATATCCAACGGCAATACTAGAACCAAACTGACCAATAAATGATGCAAAATAACATCCTAAACCAATAGGAGCATAATACATTATAATATTAATTAACTTTTGCATAACTTCATTCATACTTTCTAGTACTCCTAAGAATTTATCTCCTTTTTCATGAGCCATATTAATAGCAAGACCTACTAATATAGAAAAAACTATTAAAGCAATAATATTATCTCTAGATAAAATATTAACAAAATCATTAGTACTTATTGCATTTACTGTACGTAATAATATATTTAATTCTTCATTTTCACTTTCTATTTCATCACTTAATACTTCTTTTATTTTAACTGCATCCTTAGAATCTACTAATGATATTCTGGTACCAACAAATCCTATCAATACACTAACTAAAGAAGTAATAATAAATACAAATAATATACTTCCTAATATTTTACCTAATCTTTTAGGTTGTTTCATTCTACCAATACTAGTAGTAATAGTTAAAAATATTAATGGAACAATAATAACTAATAATAAATTTAAGAATAAATCTCCAAAAGGACTAAGTACTTTAGTTTTATCTCCAAAAATAACTCCAACTATACCACCAATTATAATCGCACCAAGTAGAATAATTGTAGACTTATAATTTTTTAAAGCTTTTTTCATAAAACTTCTCCTTCCAATTTAATTATATTAAAAAATGTCAAAAAAAGTAATATTATGTAGTCCACATATAATCCACATGTTATAATGAAATTGTGATGTTTATGAAAAAATATATAAAAATGAATGATTGTGGATCTTATTTATCTTTAGGTAATATATTTAGTACTATAAAAAATATTGCTAGCAATAAAAATACTGCTATGCAAACAGAATTATTTTGTACTTTTTTTAATACTAATAATATAAATAATACTACTGTAAATAATTATTGTATTGGTTATAGAGCAATAGGACTAGAATATAAAAAAATATATTCTGATAAATATATAAAATATAAAAAAGATAATTGTGTATTTTATAATATGATGTTAAATTTAATTTCTATTTTAGATGAACATATTTATAAAAGTGATATAATTGATTATGATTTAATAAATAATAATAAAAAACTAAATGAAGTAATTATTAATTTATTAAAAATAGTTGATAATGATTTTAATATTACAGATGAATTACATGAAAAAATACATGATTTATATGATAAAAATAATTTATATGCTGGTTTTATAGAAATGTTAACATATGCTATTTTGTATAATAAACAACCTATATATAATCATAATATAGAAATAGATATAAAAGATCATGAATTAATAGAATATTTAAAAATAAATTTATATGAAGGAATAAGTTATATAACATCTTTAAAAGAATTATCTAAAAAAGGAAATAAGTATGCAAATGCAGAATTAGGTTCTTTAGCATTTAGTGGTATTTTAAACAATAAAAAGGATTATTTACTTAGTTATAAATATTATCTTGCAAGTGCAAATAAAAATCATCCTAAAGGATGTTGGATGGTAGCAAATCTAATTTTAACAAATAGAGTAGGTAGTATAAAAAAAGATTTTAACACTTTATGGAAATATTTAAATAAAGCAGTAGAACTAGGTAGTATTGCAGCATTAAATACTATGGGAAATTGTTATCTAAATGGAATAAATCCAAATAAAGAAATTGATGTAGAAAAAGCGATAAAATACTATTTAGATGCTAGTGAATATGGATATGTTTATTCTTATAATAATTTAGGTAAAATTTATGAAAAAAATAACGATTTTGATAAATCATTTGAATATTATAAACTTAGTGCAGATTTAAATGAATCTTGGGCGCTTAATAAAGTAGGAGAAATATTAAGAAAACAAGGTAATTTAAAAGATGCATATATATACTATAAAAAAGCTATAGAAGCACCATTGTCGGAAAGAAATTTTTATAGTTATTATAATTTAGCAAAATATTATTATTCATGTGGATGTAAAGAACTAGGAATAGAAAAAGATGATAATAAGAGTAAAGAATATTTCAGAATCGCACAAGAACATGGAATAAATTAATGACAAAAAAACGACCATTTAAGTCGTTTTATATTTTACTCAAAATTGAGTTAAAAACTAATTGGTGACCCGTACGGGATTTGAACCCATGAATGCATGCGTGAAAGGCATGTGTGTTGAACCACTTCACCAACGGGCCATTCAAAATGGTGGGCCTGAATGGACTTGAACCATCGACCTCACGCTTATCAGGCGTGCGCTCTAACCAGCTGAGCTACAGGCCCATTTCGAATTGACTTCTCCATTATATCGAATAAAGATATAATTTGTCAATAAAAACTAAAAAATTTTGGTGGACCGTTAGGGATTCGAACCCTAGACCCACTGATTAAGAGTCAGTTGCTCTACCAACTGAGCTAACGGTCCAAACTTCAGTTACAAGATAAATTATATCATATTTTTTTAAAATATCTACCCCTAAATGAAAATTTATTAAATAATATTGTAATTTTCTTGAAAGTGAGAGTGTTTTAAGATATAATACATATTGTTAAGAAGGAGAATAAATATGAAAAATGTAAAAGAAATAACAATAAAAATAGAAAAAGAAGAATGGACAAATATATTAAAAGAAACATTCAATAAAAAGAAAAAAGATATCAAAATTGACGGATTTAGAAAAGGTAGTGTAACTTGGGATTTATTTGTTAAAAAAATCGGTATTGCTTCATTATATCAAGATGCTGTTGATTTAGCAGTAAATAAAAATTATGAAAAAGCAATTAAAGATTCTGGTGTAATTCCTGTAGTTGAACCTAAAATCGATATAAAAGATTTATCTGAAGAATCATTAACAATTGAATTTACTTTTATTGGAAAACCAGAAGTTAAATTAGGAAAATATAAAGATTTAGGAATAAAGAAAGACACAGTGAAAGTTACTAAAGAAGAAATAAATAATGAACTTGAAAGCATCAGAAATAAATTTGCTGAAATAGTAGTTAAAGAAAATGGTGAAGTAGTTTCTGGAAATACAGCAGTAATAGATTTTAAAGGTGTAGTAGATGGAAAAGAACTTGAAGGCGGAAGTGGAGAAAACTATCCATTAGAAATCGGATCTAACACTTTTATTCCAGGATTTGAAGATGCTTTAATTGGTATGAAAACTGGGGAAACAAAAGACATTAATTTAAAATTCCCAGAAAATTATGTTGAAGATTTAAAAAATAAAGACGTAACATTTACAGTTACTGTTAGAGAAATTAAAGAAAGAATATTACCAGAAGTTGATGAAGAATTATTTAAAGACTTAGGAGAAGATATTCATTCTAAAGAAGAATTAGAAACAAAAATTAAAGAACATTTAAAAGAACATAAAGAAACAGAAAGAGATAATAAATATTTAGAAGAAGTAATAAAAACTGCTATTTCAAATATGAAAGTTGAATTAAATGAAGAAATCATTCATGATGAAATTCATAGAATTATAAATCAACAAGCAGAACAAATGAAAATGCAAGGTTTATCTATAGAACAATATTTAGAATTTACAAAGTCAACAATGGAGGATTTAGAAAATCAAATTAAACCAGAAGCAGAAAACAGAGTAAAAGAAAGATATTTATTAGAAGCAATAGTTGAAGAAGAAAAAATTGATGCTACTGATAAAGAAGTAGAAGAAGATATTGAACGTATTAGCGAAATGTACAATGTTGAAAAAGATGAATTAGTTAATATGATGGGTGGCGTTGAAATGGTTAAATATGACGTCAAAATGAGAAAAGCATTAGAATTATTAAAAAATAATTAAAATGAAAAAGAGCTATTTTAAGCTCCTTTTTTGTTTTATTTTTTTATACTTATTTCATTTAATTTTAATAATTCAATAATAGCATTGCTTCTATTAATAACATCCAACTTTTGCATAACATTTGATATATGATTTCTAACAGTTTTTTCACTTATATTTAAAATATTACTAATTTCTTTAGTACTTTTATTTTCTATAAGAAGTTGAAATATTTCTTTTTCTCTTTTTGTTATTATATTTTTCATACTATCCTCTTTCTAAAATAATATTACTCAATATATTTTATGAGAAAAAAATTTTAATGCTATTGAAATTTTACAGTTACATACATTTTTTCAGAATACATACTCATAACTTTTCTAATTATTTTATTAGCAATATCAACATCATGAGTTTTATTTGAAATGGTTATTGATATTGTGTCATTATTAATTTTAACAAAACTTTGATAAGAAAATTCATCTCTTATAATATTTTCTATTTCTTCTTCTTTACCTTTATTTGTAGTTATATTTTTCATTTTTTCATATGCCTGATTTTTTTCATCTAAAGTAGATTTTTCATTTAAAAGTATTTGTTGTAATTCATTCATAGTTGTTTCAACTTCTGTATCTTTTTCAACTCTTAAAGCTGCGAGTGCATCACTTTCTTCAACATTGATTACTGTATCTTCTCCTTTAGTTACATTTTCTTTTAGAGTAGCAAGCGTATTGCTAGGCATTGCAACATAATAAACTGTTAAAACTAATATAATACTAAATAATGTTAAAAACCAAAGTCCTTGCTTGTTAATCATAAAAACCCTCCATACTAATACATTATATTAACAAAAAATAAAAATAATACTATAAAAATAAACTTAATGCGTAAACAACTATTTTAGCGAATATTCTCCACATAAAAACCCTCCTAAATTAATTTTAATATTAAATATATTTAAATAAAAATCTTAAAAATCTACTAAATATTATCCACATATTAACTATTCCTTTCTAGACCCTTCACTTTATATTATTATCATTTTTTTTGTATTTCCTTTTTTTTTCGTATTTTTTTCATAAAAAAAATAATAATAATAATATGAAAAAGAATATTAACATATTAATAACTTTACTTATAGCACTTACAAGTATAAACATTATTAGAATGTTAAAATTAACTGGTATATGCTGCATATTTTTATCTATACTAAGTCCATTATTTTTTGGATATATTATTGCGTGGATAATAAAACCCTTAGTAGATAAAATAAAGTTTAATAGAATAATATTAACAATTATGGTATATATATTATTTTTAGGTGTTATATCAATTTTATTATTAAATATAATTCCACAAATAATTAAAGAATCAAAAAGCATATATCCTATAATAAAGTATTATATAACTCATAATAGAATACTATATAAAATATGTGAAACTATAAATATAGAAAGTATAATGTCAACTCTAATGAAAAATGCTAATAATTGTTTAAATAATATAATAAGTATACTTATGAATATTGTATACAGTTTTATATTTGGTTTCTTTTTCCTAATATCGAAAACAAGAAAAAGTTATTTTAGATTTATTCCATATAATTTAAGAAAGAATATAAATAGAGATTTAAGGCTATATTTAAAAAGTATTGCAATAGATACTTTATTTATGTTTGTTACATTTTCAATAATATTTAGTATTATAGGTTTATCAAGTCCTATCTTATTTGCTTTATTTTGTGCTATAACAAACATAATTCCATACTTTGGACCTTATATTGGCGGGATACCAGCAATTATTATTGGATTAAGTAATAGTTTTAAATTAGGTATTATTGTTACAATAACTATAATAGTTGTACAAACTATAGAAAATAGCATCATACAACCTTTAATAGTAAGCAAAAATGTAGATTTGAATCCAATCTTAATATTAATAGGAGTAATAATATTCAGTCATTTTTTTGGAATTTTAGGTATGATTATATCAACACCAATAGTATTAGTATTAAAAAATATATATTCATACTATAAAAAAAATAAACCAAAATGGTTTAATTTAATTCTTGATAAATTGTAGCATCATAATTATGATCTTTGGTATCAAATTCAAACAACTTTTGTTTGTTAACTAAGAAGAATTGATGAAGTAGGGTATCGACATCACTATTTTTAGTAACTGGATCATCCCAAGTTAAATCTAAACTTAACCATTCACCATTTACATTAACAGCATTCCATACATGAGTATCACTTGCAACTTTAAAATTTTTAACTCCAAACTTAGTTAAAAATATAGCCATTAAATCAGCATAACCACTACAAACTGCAGTTCCATTAAATAAAGGTCCCATTGCAGTATAAGAATAATTTGAACTTTTATTTATATCATATCTAGTATTATTTATAATGTAATCATGAATTTTTAATATTTTATCTTCTATACTCAAATTATTACTAATTTCAGTTGTTATTATTTCATCAACACCCTTATTTATTTTTGCTATCTCTTCATCGTTATATAACTTTGTAACAGTAATAGTAACTTCACCAGTAGTAGAAGAGGAAATACCAATTTTAGAATATGAATTATAAGGATGAACAAAATTATTTATATTTGATAATAATGACTTATCATCTCCATTACTAATTTTATTTACATCTTTCAAACAATCAGTATATTCATCAGGACAATAAAATGTAAATGAATCCCATCCATTATTTAAAGTAGAAAAAATAATATTCAATATTCCTTGATAACTATAAGGAACATAATTTTTACTCATTTGTACAAATTTAAAATCATAATCTTTAGTATATTCATTACTACTTGCAATAGAAACTTTTTTTTCATTTTCTAAAAAATCTGCTAAAAAATCTGATATTCTATTTAAATTAAAAACTACTAACAATGTAATTCCTAAACATACTAACAACGATAATGTTTTTTTCATTAATTAATCACCTAATCAAAATAATACCAAAAATATAAAAAAAAAGAAATGATTATTCACTCATTTCTTTTACTTTTTTATTTAATCTTGCTTTTTGTCTATCACAAGTATTTTTCTTTATTAATCCTTTTGAACAAGCTTTATCGATGTTACAAATAAATTTCTTAAGTTCAGTATTTGCTACTTCTTTATCTTTAGATTCTACAGCTTTTTCAATTTTTTTAATATTATTTTTTACTTTAGCAGTATATACATTGTTGCTAACTGTAGCCTTTGCATCTTGCTTTACTGATTTCTTAGAACTTTTTATATTAGGCATAATTTCGCTCCTTCCTTAAATACAATATTGATTTTATCAAAAAAAATTATAAAATGCAAATAAAATATGTACTTTTTATATTTTTATTGAAAAAAATATGAATTTATTATATGATTAATATGTAAATTAAAGGATTGGTTATATGAAAAATAATATTTTTAAAGGTTATACAAAGAAAATTTTAAAAAGTGAAGCTTTTATATCTGTTATGATAGTGTTTGTACTAGCTATAGGAATAATAGGTACTAGTTATGCATTATATATGGATGTTGACACAGACACAAACTATGAAATAGTAAAAGTAGGAGATTTATCTATAGGATTTGATAATGGAGATAATACAATTCTTTTAGAAAATATGACTCCTATGGAAGATGAATATGCTACTAATGATAATCCTGATGATGGTAAACCTAGTATATTCTCATTTTATATATATAACACAGGTACTTATACAGCAGATTATGATTTAAAATTAACTACCACAACAAATAATGAAGTAGATGCTAAATATATAAATTACCAATTATGTAAAGATAACGGTCAAAATTGTGGAAAAGTTAAAACTTTAGGTGATAGTGAAACTTCATTAGAATATAAAGTTGATAAAAACAATGAAAATATTATCACATCTACTATACATAAAGATGAATTATCTCCAAAAAAAGATAATGATGTAACTAACCCAAGCGTATATTACTTTATAAAATTATGGATTAATAATAAATACACAAATACTGATGCTAAAAACAAAAAAATAGAATTACGTGTAATAGTAGATGCTAAAAATGCTAGTGGTTATTTAGATAATAAAAATACTCTAGCAGGAAAAGTACTTTCAAATAGTAATATTAAAATAAATAATAATACACCTAATATAGATACAATTGAAACAGAAAGTATGGGTTTATATAAAACAGAAGATAATGAAGGTATAAGCTATTATTTTAGAGGAAGTGAAAGTAATAATTACGTTGAATTAGATAATATGTGTTTTAGAATTATCAGAATAAAAGGTGATGGATCAACCAAATTACTTTTAGCGGATACAAAAAAATGTAATGAATCTATGAATAATACTGGAACAATTGGTGAAACAAAAATAGAAGATATAAATAATATTTTAAATGAATGGTTTAAAAATAATATAACTAATGAAAATGTAATTTATACAAATTATTGTAATAGTAATAGTAGTATTTATGCTTTAAGTTGCAATGATGCATTCCAAACAAATATTTCCCTACTTACAAAAGATGAAGTAGTATTTGCTGGTTTAAATGAAAAAGATGTCAATCTAAAAACTTATATTACTGAAAATTATCAAGACAAAACTATTGCATTATTAAATGATATAGATAATAATTTATATGGAATAAATAATGGTAAAATAGTTAGTGTTAACAATGACGAAACATATATTATAAGACCTGTAATAACTTTAAAAAATGATACTCTTGCTAATGGAAACGGAACAATAGAAAGTCCATATATCATAACTAATAATTAATATGAGATTACCTCATATTTTTTTATGATAATTTTTTATAAATTACTATATAAAAAAGGAAATACAAAAAAATCGATAATAATTTATAGTGAAGGGAGTTTATATAATGCAAAAAAATCACTATAAATTTAAAGAAATAATATATGATGAAAATTTAATTTTTAATTTAAAATTAGATTGGTGTTTTAAAAATATCTTTATGAATGCAAATAGTTTTAGCTATTTATGTTTAGTATTAAGTAAAATATTAAATATCGATTTAGAATTATTGAGGAAAAATTTACGTATAATCAATAACGAATTGCCATCTCAATTAATAAATGCGAGAAGTAGTTATGCAGATTTAGTATGTATTTATAAAAAAATAAATATAATTATCGAAATGAATTACGTTGATAGAATATTACATTTATATAAAAATCACAGTTATATAATGAAACAACATGTGTGTGGTTTGAATAAGAAAAATAAATATGGAAGATATAAAAAAACTATTTTAATAAATTTAGATTATTATGATAGTGTTGGAGAGAATGAACTAATATATGTTGAAGATTTTAGAATAAAAAAGTATAATAAATGTATATATAATAATATAAAAATATTCTATATTAATCTTGCTTATTTAGAACATAAATATTATAATGAAGAAGAATTAAATGAATTAGAAAAAATACTTTTAATATTTATTGAGCAAAGAGAAGATATGATAAGAAAATATATCAATAGAGAGGAGATAGAGAATGTGTTTGAATTAATGGAAAGATTAAATTTTCAAGAAGGATATCCTGTTACATATGATAGAGATGAATTTGAAAAAATAATAAAAGAAAGATTTGAAAAAGATAAAAAGAGATTTGCTAAAACAAAAAAAGATTTTGAAAGAGATAAGAAAGAACTTATAAAAAATAAAAAAGAACTAATGCAAGATAAAAAAGAACTAATGCAAGATAAAAAAGAACTAATGCAAGATAAAAAAGAATTTACAAAAGAAAAAGAAATTTTAGAAAATGATATGCAAACTTTAGAGGTACAAAAACAAAATTTAGAAACTGAAAAAACTAATCTAGAAAACGAAAAGACAAATTTGAAAAACGAAAAAATAATTTTAATTAAAGAATTAAAAGAGATAAATATACCTATAGATAAAATAGCTAAACTTACAAATATGTCAAAGAATCAAATTTTAAATATTAATTAAAAGTCTAAATTAAATTTTGTTACATATATTTATATGAAAGGTGTGTAATAT
The DNA here is from genome assembly GCA_934086185.1 of uncultured Bacilli bacterium. Taxonomy (GTDB): domain Bacteria; phylum Bacillota_I; class Bacilli_A; order RF39; family UBA660; genus UMGS1124. The sequence goes on along the minus strand of CAKOHW010000015.1, from coordinate 14,350 downwards.
ATGAAAGAAAATTTAAAAATAGAAAAGGAATTATTATTTAAAAATAATATAAAGGATATCACAAGTATTTCACTTGATAATGATTACAAAATTAATAAACAACAAATAACGGGTAATTTTATAATTAATGGAGAATATAAAATACATGAAATATCAATCAATAAAGAAAAATTCAATTTTAAAATACCATACTCATACGAAATAAATAATGATATTGATACATCTACAGTTAAAGTAGATATTACGAATTTTACATATGATTATAAAAAAGATGAACTTTTAGTAAATATAGAGTATAAAATTACTGGAGATAGAAAAGATGTATTACTATTTGATGATGAAGAATCATTAGACGATTTTCTAAAACGTAATGAAGTAGAAGTCATATCTGATAGAATCGATAATATAAAAAAAGAAATAGATAAAGTTAATAATAATGAACTTAAAAAAGAAAATGATGATGAAAAAGAAGATAAAAATGAAAAAATAGAAATAAAAGAAAGTACATCTGATGAAATAAACAAAGAAGAAAAAGATTTAGAAACTAAAAAAGATGAAATAAGAGTAAATGCAGATACGGAAAACGAAACAGTAACAGAAAAAGATATAATAAATAACATCAATAATGTTCAAGACAAATTTATAACTTATAAGGTCTACAAATTAAAAGAAACAGATACTTTAGAAAGTATTGTAATGAAATATCATACAACTATTGATGAATTAAAAGAGTATAATGATTTAAGTAATATAAAAATAAATGATAAAATCATAATTCCAAAATATGAATAGTATAGAGTTACTAGCCAATATTTATAAACCGTACAAAATAAGTTATAAAGGAAGTACAAAAATATTTAAATGTACTAGTGGTAATTATGTTATTAAAAACAAAAAAGATAAAGATATAAAAGAATTATATTCATATTTAAATAGTAGAAATTTTACATACTATCCAAAACTTATTGAAGATAATAGAAGTGATATAAATGTATTTGAATATATAGAAGATTATAGTATAGATGATGAGCAAAAATTAAATGATCTTTTAAATTTAGTAAGTTTACTTCATAATAAAACTAGTTATTATAAAGAAATAACGAATGATAAAATAAAAAGTATATATGAAGAATTATTAGGAAGAGTAGAATATATAGAAGATTATTTTAATAAATTAATATTTGATGTTGAAGACAATGTATTTATGAGCCCTAGTTCAAATATGTTGTTAATAAATTCTACAAAAGTATTTGATTCATTAACTTTTATAAAAAAAGAAATTGATAAATGGTATCAAATATCAATAGATAAAAATAAAATGAGAGTATGTTTATTACATAATAATTTAGAACTTGATCATTATTTAAAAAATAAAAATGATTATTTAATTAGTTGGGAAAGTTCTAAAATAGATACCCCAATAATTGACATAGTTAAATTATATAAAAAAGTATTTTTAACATTAGATTTTATAGATCCGTTAAAAACATACTTAGAAAAATTTCCACTTAATGATAGTGAGATGGAACTATTATATATAATGCTAGCTTTACCTGATGAATTAATACTTACTAATGATGAATTAAAAAATGTTAAAAATACAAGAATATTTTTAGATTATATATATAAAACAGAAAATTTAATAAAGAATATTTATAAAAAAGACTAAAATGTCTTTTTAATATGGCCAAATAACTCTATATAATACAAAAAATAATAAAAATACTTCTAAAAGTAAAATAAATATATTAAAACGTAAAGGAAGAATTAATGTAATTATTACTTGATAAAAAATCAAACAAGATAAAACTAAAACTGTTATTAAAGAGAAGAAACCACTAAAAAAGCCTCTATTATTATTACACATAAAATCACCTAATATATTTTATGGAATTATATCTTTAAAAGATAATTAATTTATACTATAATTAATTTAGGATGTGATAAAGATGACAACAATAGGTATAATTGGTGCAATGCAAAATGAAATAGATAAATTGATAGAAAAGTATAATTTAAAAAAAGAAAAAACAAAAGATATTTATGTAAGAACATTTAATGACAAAAAAATAGTAGTTGCTATGTCAGGGGTTGGAAAAGTAAATAGTGCTGCTATGACACAGTATATAATAGATAAATATAATGTTGATGCCATAATAAATTCAGGTGTAGCGGGTGGTATTAATAATAAATTAAAAGTAATGGATATAATAATTTCTGAATATATTACATATCATGATTTTTATCCTACTAAAATTATGGAATCATATGTTCCAAATAGAGGTAAATTAGAAGCAAGTCCTTTTTTAATAAATATTTCAAAATCAGTAATAGAAAAAATGGAAATAACTAATTATCATTACGCTCCTATGTGTAGCGGAGATTCATTTGTTCAAAATGAAAAAGAAAAGTTAGAAATATTACTAAGAACTGGTGCTGTATGTGTTGATATGGAAAGTGCTTCAATAGCTCACACTTGTTCACTAAATAATATTCCATTTCTTTCAATAAGAACAATTAGTGACATGGCTAATGGTGGTGAATATTTAGAAGATATGGCAGCCTATAAATCAAGCGAATTTGTATATAACTTGGTTAGTGAAATATTTAAATACTTAGAAAAAAATAAATTAAATGATGATTTAGTATATCTTCATATACCTAACTTTAATGAACTTGACTATTATAGTGAATTATTAAAAGATCCTAACACAATGAATTATAATAGCGGTTACGATTTAAATTTAGATGGATATGAGTATGAAACAGGATGTATTACTAAATTTGATAAAGAAAAATGGTATAAAAGACAAATATCAGATAAAAATAGATATTTTGCATATATAGTCTCAAAAAAAGATAATAATCCCGTAGGATATTTGAATTTTCATTATGATAATGAATTATTAATGCATAGTTGTGGAATAGTTATTGATTATAAAGAAAGAGGAAAAGGATACGCTTCTTCTGCTTTAAAACAAATGTTAAAAATTGCATTTATTGATTATAAAATAGATACTTTAATTGACAATATTCCATATAGTAGAAGTAATTCAATAAGACTTTTTAAAAAATGTGGTTTTAAAGACACAAAAAAAGATTACTATATGAAAAAATTTAATGAAAATGAAAGAATAATAAGATTAAAATTAACTCGCGATGAATATTTATATGATAGCATCAATTAGTCCATATTCTAATGCGTCTTGACTAGAAAAATACTTATCTCTTTCAGTATCTTTTTCAATAGTTTTTCTATCTTTTCCTGTTAAATCTGCTAAGATACTAGTAAGTATCTTTTTTTTATTTATAATTCTTTTTGCTTGAATTTCAATATCAGTTGCTTGACCACTTGTTCCACCTAAAGGTTGATGTATCATGATCTCACTATTTTTTAAAGAGTATCTTTTTCCTTTAGTGCCATTAGCAAGAATAATAGAAGCCATACTAGCAGCCATACCAGTAACAATTGTTCTAACATCACTTTTTATATAATTCATAGTATCCATTATTGCAAGACCACTAGTAACACTACCACCAGGACTATTTATATAAATATCTATATCATTTTTACTTATAGAATCCAAATATAATAACTCACTAATAACTAAATTAGATAAATTATCATTAATTTCACCATTTATAAAAATAATTCTATTTTCTAATAACTTAGAATATATATCATATATTTTTTCTCCACTACATGTACTTTCTTGTATTGTTGGAATAAACATTTAATCACCTATTAATATTTTATAAAAAACAAGAAAAATAATACTAAAAAAAGTATGACAAAATAATATATATTATGATAGAATATTAAATAGATAGTAAAGAGGGATAAAATGGATGAAAGTAAAGAGCAAAAGGCAGGATTAAAATTTCTTTTTATAATTGCAACAAAAGAAGTACTTAATTGTGAAGTTAAATTTTGTCATAGTCTAGATACTGGTATGAGAGGAATATTTTTAACTAGAAAAAAAGTAGATTATAATGATATCAAAGAAATTACAAATAAAATGAAGCAATATATAAAAGAATCATATCCAATATTAAAACTTAATGTATCAAGTAGAGATGCAGTAAATTATTATAGTAGATATAACGAGACTGAGAAAGCAAAAAGTATAGATAATGTTATAAACGAATCATTAGTCTTTAATGAACTTTTAGGATATTATAATTATTTTTATGTTCCTAATATAGTATCAAATACTAGTGAAATACACGATTTTAAGATAATAAATTTATATAATAATGACTTTGTACTTATAGATAATAGCGATAAAAAACGTGAATTTATAAATAAAAAGAATATATTTAAAGAATTTAACAAATATAATGAATGGTTAAACAAACAAAATATTAATTATGTATGTGATTTAAATAAGATTATTTCAGATGGTAAAATTGAAGATTTTATTAAGAAAAACGATATTATAATTGATGAATCTATGATGAAAATAGCACAAGATATAGTTGTTAAGAGAAAACAAATAGTATTGCTAGGTGGACCATCTAGTAGTGGAAAAACTACAAGTAGTAGAAAATTAGCATTATTTTTAAATGCTTTAGGTAAAAAAACTATTAAAGTTAGTTTAGATGATTATTATAAAGAATTAGAAAATATTAAACCAGATAAAAATGGTAAACGAGATTTTGAAGCATTAAGTGCAATAGATTTAGATTTATTCAACTCACAAATGAATGATTTATTGAATGGTAAAAGTGTAGTACTTCCAAAATATACATTTCAAACAGCGTCAAAAACATTTAATAGTGATCCAGTAGCATTATCAAATGAAGATGTATTAATAGTAGAAGGTCTACATTGTTTAAACGAAGAAGTAAGCAAAAACATAGATAAAAAGAAGAAATACAAAGTATATGTTAGTCCATTTACACCATTAACATTAGATAGACACAATTATATTTCGACAACAGAAAATAGACTTCTTAGAAGAATAGTAAGAGATAACAGAACTAGAGGTGCAAATGCTGAAAAGACTTTATCAACTTGGGCTGAAGTTAGAAATGGTGAAGAAAAATATATTTTCCCATATACAGATGAAGCAGATGTAGTATTAAATACATCATACATTTATGAATTAGGAGTATTAAAGGTTTATGTAGAACCATTACTGTATACAGTAACTATGGATAGTCCATACTATAAAAAGGCAAGAGAATTATTGGATAGTTTAAAAATATTCTTTCCAATAAGTAGTGAATATTTAGCAAGCGATAACGTTTTAAGAGAATTTATAGGAAAATCAGAATTTAATGAAGGGTAAGATAAATATGAAAAAAATAGCAATTAATGGATTTGGAAGAATAGGAAGATTAGCATTTAGATTAATTAGTGAATTAGATGATTATGAAGTAGTAGCAATAAATGATTTAACAAGTGCAGAAGAATTAGCCTACTATTTAAAATATGATACTAATCATAGAACTTTTGAAAGTGACCTAATATCATACGAAAATGATAATATAATTTATAAAGACAAAAAAATAAAAGTATACAGCGAAAAAGATCCTAGTATACTTCCATGGAGAGAATTAGGTATTGATTTAGTTTTAGAATGTACTGGTTTATTTACTAAATTAGAAGATGCATATAAGCATATAGTAGCAGGAGCAAAACATGTAATCATTTCAGCTCCAGGTAAAGGAAATATGAAAACTATAGTTTATGGAGTAAACGATTCTATACTTGACGGTAGTGAGTCAGTTATTAGTGCTGCAAGCTGTACTACAAATTGTTTAGCACCTGTAGTAGATTTATTAAATAAAGAGTATGGCATAGTAAAAGGATTTATGACTACTGTACATGCAATAACTAATGATCAATCTACTCTTGATGTTCCCCATAAAAAAGGTATTAACTCAAGACGTGGAAGAGCAGCAAGTTTAAATATTATACCTGCATCAACTGGAGCAGCAAGTGCAATAGGAAAAGTAATACCAGAACTTGATGGAAAATTAAGTGGAGGAGCTTTTAGAGTTCCAGTAGGAGATGGCTCAGTAGTAGATTTAACTTTAGAGTTAAATAAAAATGTTACAGTCGAAGAAATTAATGATTTATTTAAAAATTCAATGACAGATTTTATAAAATATACAGAAGATCCTATAGTATCAAGTGATATTTTAGGAGCAAGATGTGGTTCACTTGTTGATGGTCAATTAACTAAAGTTTTAGAAGTTGATGGCAAACAATTATTGAAAGTTGTTTCATGGTATGATAATGAAATGTCTTACACATCACAAATGGTAAAAACTATGAAAGTTTTATTAGAAAAGTAATATCACAAAAGATATTATTTTTTGTTTTCTGCTTAACTTGTTTTAAAGAATATTATTTGATACAATAATAGCGGTGATAAAATGAAATTCTTAAGTGATTTAGGTATAAATATAAAAAATAAAAATCTTTTAAACATTGCTTTAACTCATTCTAGTTATTCAAATGAATTCGGTGGAGAAAATTATGAAAGATTAGAATTTTTAGGAGATTCAGTTTTACAATTGATAATGAGTGAATACTTTTATAAAAATTATAATTTATCTGAAGGAGAAATGAGCAAAATAAGAGCAAGCTATGTATGTGAAAATGCCTTATATGAATATTCAAAAAAAATAAATCTTATTCCAGCAATAAGAGTGGGCCATGGTCTAGATCATACTGAAAATGAAACAATTATTGCAGATATTTTTGAAGCAGTACTTGCTGTAATATATTTAGATAAAGGACTTGATGTTGCAAAGGATTATATATATAAAGTAGCAATTCCGTTTGTAGAAGAAAAAAGAATATTTTTAAGTGATTATAAATCACATTTACAAGAAATGGTACAAACTGAAAAAAAATCTTTAGAATATGTTTTAGTTGATGAAAGTGGACCAGCACATGATAAACGTTTCAAAGTAAATGTCCTAGTAGATGGCATAGTATTTGGGACAGGAATAGGAAAAAGTAAAAAAGAAGCAGAACAAGCATCAGCAAAAGACGCAATAAAAAAAGCAGCAAGGTGATAAAATGAAATTAATTAGTATAAGAAGTCATGGTTTTAAATCATTTGCAGACAAAATAGAAATAAATATTAATGGTGGTATAACTGGAATAGTAGGACCAAATGGTAGTGGAAAATCAAATATTGTAGACGCAGTTAAATGGGTATTAGGTGAACAATCTATTAAAAATTTACGTGGAACTAGCAATATGACAGACGTTATATTTCAAGGAAGTAATTCTAGAAAACCAATGAGCAGAGCATGGGTTAGTTTAACATTTGATAATAGTGATCACTATTTAAATAGTGAATTCGATACTATAGAAATTAAAAGGACAGTATATTCTACTGGTGAAAATGAATATTTTATAAATAATACTAAAGTCAGATTAAAAGATATAATAGACTTATTTATTGATAGTGGCTCAAGTACAAATTCATTTAGTATAATTTCTCAAGGAAAAATTAGTGAAATATTAAGTGGAAAAACAAGTGATAGAAGAGCAATAATAGAAGAAGCAGCAGGAGTATTAAAATATAAAAAACATAAAGAAGAAACACTAAGAAAAATAGAAAAAACAAATGACAACATAGAAAAAATAGATTTAATAATAAAAGAATTAGAAACAAACCTAGAACCTTTAAAAAATCAAAGAGATGACGCTATAAAATATAAAAGACTAAAAAGTGAAAATGATAATTTAGATATTGTTCTTAGTGCTATTGAAATAAAAGAATCTGTTAATAATAGTGAAACTTTAAAAAGAAATATAGAAGAATTAACAGATGAAATAAGTAAAATTGACACATCAAATTCACTATCAAATTCAAAAATTGAAAAATTAAAATTAGATAATATAGAATATGATAACGAAATATCAAAATTAAATGATTTACTAATTTTAACAAATAAAAAAATAAGTGATAAAGAAGCAGAAAAAAAAGTATCATTAGAACGTAAAAAATATGAAGTAAATGACATAAAACTTCAAGAAAATATAGTAAATTTAAAAGAACAAGAATTAAAATATAATAAAGACTTAAATGTATTAGATAATGAATTAACCATATTAAAAAAAGAACAAGAAGATATAAATAATGCAATGTCTAAATACCAAGAAGATTATAAAAAATTATATGCTACTAAAAATAATTATCAAATTAAATTAAATGAACTAAATTTAAAAGAATCAAAACTAAAAAATAAAATTAGTATATTAGAAAATAATCTTTTAAATGAATCATCTATTCCTAATAGTGTGAAAAATATACTTAATAGTAAAAGCTTAAAAGGAATTCATAATGTGGTTGGCAAAATTATTGATACAGAAGTAATTTATGAATATGCTTTAAATATAGGACTTGGTTATAATTCAAACGTTATAATTACAGATGATTTAGATTGTACAAAAAATGCAATAAAATATTTAAAAGATAATAAATTAGGTAGATGTACATTCTTTCCATTAAATGTAATTAAACCTAAATATGTAGACAATAATACATTATCTAAATGTAAAACTACAAAAGGTTTTATTAATACATTAGATAAACTAACAACATATGATAAAAAATATGAAAATATTGTACTAAACTTATTAGGTAATATTCTTGTAGTAGATAATATTAATACAATGAATGAATTAGGTAAATCTATAAACTACTCATATAGAATTGTTACACTAGATGGCGAAATATTACATACAGGCGGTTCAGTAACTGGTGGTTCAATAAAAAATAATAATAGTATAATTTTAGATAAATTAGAATTAGAAAGCACAAAAGTAGAATTAAATAATATTACTATAAGCATAGAGAAAACAGAAAATTCATTAAAAGATACTGAAATTAATTTAAATAACACTTTTGATTTACTTAATGATTTAAGTAAAAAATTAATGGATAATAATAATATAATAGAGATAAAAAATAAAACAAAAGAAGAAATAACAAAAAATAAAGAAAATGTACTTAATGAAATAAATGATAATCAAAATATAATTGAAGATAATATAGATAATCATATAGAAACAATATTAAATGAATATTATAAATTAACTAGTGAAAAAGAAATAATAGAACAAAAATTAAATAAAATTAAATCTTCTAAAAATGATTGTTTAGCAGAAATATCTGAATTAGAATTAAATAATAAAAAAATAAATACTAATTATAATAAATTATCTAATGAACTAAAAAATAATGAAATAGAACTTAGTAAGTTAGAAATAAAAATGGATAATTCGTTAATTAAATTAAATGAAGAATATAAAGTTACATATGATTATGTTATAAAAAATTATGATTTAGATATAGATATAAAATCTAGTGTACAAAAACTTAACACAATAAAAAGAGAATTAAGTCTACTTAATGAAGTTAATTTAGGTAGTATTGAAGAATACGAAAGAATAAATGAAAGATTCTCATACCTAACTAATCAAAAAATAGATTTAGTAAATTCTGTAAATAATTTATTAAGTGTTATAGAGGATTTAGATTCCACAATGATAGAAAAATTCAAAGATACATTTGATAAAGTAAATATAGAATTTAATAAAGTATTCAAAAAATTATTCAAAGGTGGAAGTGGTGAATTAATACTTACAGAACCTAATGATATTTTAAATACAGGAGTTGACATTAAAGCATGTCCTCCAGGAAAAACATTAAAAACTATTAACTTACTATCTGGTGGAGAAAAAACACTTACTGCTATTGCGTTACTATTTGCAATACTAAACATTCGTTATGTACCATTCTGTATCCTTGATGAAGTAGAAGCAGCACTTGATGAAGCAAATGTAGATACATTTGGTAATTATATTAGTGATTATAAAGAGAAAACAGAATTCATTATAATAACACATAAAAAACGTACCATGGAATATGCAGATACACTTTATGGAATAACAATGCAAGAAAGTGGTGTATCAAAATTAGTAAGTGTAAAATTAGATGATATAAAATAAAAAATTTCTAAAAATATTAGAGATTTTTTTTATTAATTCTTGTATAATAATATCTAGGTGATATTATGGTATATATTATAAAATGTAATTCTTATAGATTACTAAAATCTAAAATAAATGAACTTATATCAAATATAGAAAAAGATAACATTACATACTTTGATTATGATGAAACAAATATGAAAAATATTATAGAAGAATGTAACTATACATCATTATTTTGTGACAAAAAAGCAATAATAGTTAGAAATATACCAATATTTAGTACAAAAGGAGAATATAAAGAAGAACAAAATTTACTAGAAGAATATTTAAAACATGAAAATGAATTTACAACTCTTATATTTATAACAGATAGTGTTAGTAAAACCAAAAAAACTGTAAAATTAATAAATAATAATAATAATTATTTTGATATACCTACACCTACTAACGATATATTAAAAACAAAAATAAAAGAGTATCTAAAATCAAATAATTACAAAATAGAAAATAATGCTCTAGAAAAAATAATTGATAATTTAAATTCCAACTATGACTTTATATTAAATGAATTAGATAAAATTATGATAGTAAAAAAAGATTATGTAATAAATTTAAATGATGTCAATAAATATTCAATAAATATTAAAGAAGAGAGTATATTTGATTTTGTAGACCTAATAATAAAAAAAGATAAAAAAATGTATGAATACCTAACTAAATTCATAAAAGAAAAACAAGAACCAGCAGTTCTTTTTGCAAACGTTGCAACACAATATAGATTAATGTATTCTTCATATTATTTATCTAGAAATTATAGTGAAAAAGATATTGCAACTATGTTAGATGTACATCCATATAGGGTTAAACTAGCATTAAATAACTCCATTAACTATAAAATGGATGAAATAAAGAAAAATTTATTATATATAGGTTCATTGGATAAAAAAATAAAACAAGGTTTAATAGATAAATATATAGCATTAAAACTTTTTATAACAAGTTTATAAAATATACTTTAAAAAATAATAAAATATGTTAGAATAGTGTTTGGTGATTAAAGGTGATACATATAGTTATATGCGATAATAAAGATTCAGAATATAAAAAAATAATTAATAAAGAAAGAACTATGTTAATAAGAGGAAATAACAAAAGATTAATTCCTCATTCAAGAATATTTATAAATGATGAATTATACTTTGTAAATCGTGGTGAAAATGAAGCATATTATCATGCTGTAGTTACTAATGCAGATAGTATGTCAAAATTAACATCTGATGAAATAGATAAAATATTTAGTGATAATGAGCAAGCATTAAATTTAAGTGAAAAAGAAATAGATAGATGGAAAAAGAAATGTATTTGTCTAATAAACTTTGATAACTTAGAAAAATGTCAAACTCCACTAGCTATTCCTAACTATACTCCATTAGAAGATTGGATTATGGTTAGTTCATTAGATGAATTAAATAATTAGAATAAAGGAGTGAATATATGGTAAAAGATACAAAAACTAAAAATGTTAAAGCAAAATCAAAAAGCAATACAAAAACAAAATCAATAACTACTAAAGATAATATAAAAAATAATCTTTTATCAGATAAATTATATAAAAAAGGTGAAAGATTATATAAGAATAAAAAATATGATGAAGCCTTAGTAATATACACTTCTTTAAATGAAAAATATCCCAAAAATAAAAAAGTTATAAAAAGAATAATAGAATCAATAACTAATGATTATACTTTAAAAATAAAAGATAAAACTGTATTAAAAGAACTAAATGAATACATAGTAACATATAAATTACTTGCTAATAAAAAAGAATTAAAGTATTTTTTAAACAAATATAATGAATATGATAAAATAAATGGTAATAAAAGTAAATTCTTATTAATATTTTTATTAGGATGGTTTGGAGTACATAAATTTATAGAAAAAAAATATGTATTAGGAGTAATATATTTATTAACATTTGGAATATTCGGAATAGGTGTTATCGTAGATTTAATAAATGATTATGCAGAATATGAAAATGACTTTGAACTAGATATAGTAAGATATATAATAGCAGTGTTAATTGGTGTTATTGGTACATTTGTAATTAAAAGTACAAACTATTATATGTTTATATTGATAGGAATTATAATATCACCAATAGTATATGATAAACTCTTAAAATATGTTCCTAACTTTATAAAAGTCATAATAGTAGTAATATTAATACTTTTTGCTTTTAAAGAAAATCCAGTTATCACAACAGTACCAGCTAATATGATGGGAACATGGGTAACAGATAATGAAAATACAAATATAAAATCATTAAAAATAAATTTAGAGTCATCAAAAATAAAATTTAAAGATAGAGATCCAGAAACTGGAAGTAATGATTATGATACAGAAAAAAAGATTATAACAGTAAAAGTTAGCAACAAAGGTTATTATAAATTTAAAATTAATGAAGAAAATAAAAATCTATGTATTTATACTGAATTAGATAAATGTATAGTAGAATTTCATAAAAAATAAATGATGTAGACAGTTAGTCTACATTTTATTTGAAAAAAATTAAAATATAGAATAAAATTATATTAGTATTAAAGGGTGTTTTTATGAATATAAAAGATTTAATATATGCTTATATAATTGGAGATTCTTTTGGATTATCAAGACTTAAAAATAGTGATATAGAATCTAATAAAATTATAGATAATAAAAATTTAAATATAACAAAAGGTAATTATTCAAGTATGACAACATTTATGTTATCTACAATGGATTCTATATCATCTAATGATAAATTTAATATTACTGATATACTTAATAAAATGTGTACAAGTTTAATAGTAAACAAATATACTTCTGATGGTAATTTTTATGATTTAGATAAAACAACTTTAGAAATATTAGAAATATACATGAAAAAAAATAACTTAAGTTATAATTATAATGAAAATGATTTAAATGGTTATGCATTATCAAGAGTATTACCAATAATAATAGATAATTATTATAAAGAAGAAAATTTAGATAACTTTGTACAATTAATATCAATAACTAACACAAATGAAGAAGTATTAATAGGTATATTTATTTTATATAAATATATATTAAATTTAATGAATAAAAAAGATAAACATAAAGCATTAAAAATAAAATTTCCAACAGGCTTTGATACTAAATTATTAAAAAAATATAAAAATATTTTAAAAGGTAATATATATTACAATGAAATAGAATTTAATAAGAATATATATAATATATTAAAAATAATATTTTATGTAATACTAAATACTAAAAACTTTAATGAAATAATAATGATGTTAAATAACATAGAAGGTAATACTAATATATATAGTAGTTTAATATTTACTATAGGCTATTTATTATATGGTAATTCTGATATAATAGATATGAAAAAATGTATAAAAAATAAAAAAGAAATAAATAAATGTATAAACAAATTTGGAGGAATATATGAAAAAATATCTTAAATACATAATAATAGTATGTTTAATAATAACATTTATAGTAGGTATATTATGGCCTGGCAACAAAGAAAAGACCATTAACATTGAAATGAGTATAAAAGATTATGGTGTGATAAAATTAGAACTTTATGAAGATGTAGCACCTATAACTGTTAAAAATTTTGTTAACTTAGTAAATGATAAATTTTATAATGGTTTAACATTTCATAGAATTATTAAAGGATTTATGATACAAGGTGGAGACCCCAATAAAGATGGAACAGGTGGTTCAAAGAATAATATTAAAGGTGAATTTACTAGTAATGGAGTTAAAAATAATTTAAAACATGAAAGAGGAGTTATAAGTATGGCTAGAAGTAATGATATGAATAGTGCTAGTAGTCAATTCTTTATTATGCAAGAAACAAATAATAGTTTAGATGGTAATTATGCTGCTTTCGGTAAAGTAACTAGCGGAATGGATGTAGTAGATGAAATAGCAAATAATTTATCTTCTCTAGGAGATAGTAACGGTATAATAGATAAAGATAAACAACCAGTAATAGAATATATTAAAGTCATAAAATAAAGAGAAAATACTAAGTTTTCTCTTTTCAAATACAATTTTTATCTAGTTTTGTCGAAACTATTGACCAAGTAAAATATATGAGTATTATAACAAATCGAACATTCATTTTTTAGTGCTTACCTCAAACTATTTAAGTAGTAAAGGGGTGTGATAGTATGCGTAATCAAACCTCCATTTGATTATTAATATTAATCATGTTGAGTACACTAATACTTCTTCTTTTTAGGGGGTAAAGGTTTATTTAACTGGCACTAGTACATAATGTGTTAATTGTTTTGTTTAATTACATAACAAAAGCACACGAGTACGTGTGCCAACCAA
>CAKOHW010000014.1 GCA_934086185.1 uncultured Bacilli bacterium | reverse complement strand
ATTATAATGTAAATATCAAAAGATTCAAATTTATCAAACCTAATCAATTTACTACTCAGTATTATACGTGATATAATTTATATAGTGTAAAGAAGGTATATGTATGATTAGAATATTTGATATAAAAAAAGCAAAAAAAGATTTAAAAAGTAATGATGTTAATATATTTAATAATTATATATCTTTGTCTAAGATGTCTAATGATAGTATATTAGAAAAATATAAAAGTAACTTAGATGGTCTTAAAGATAGTGAAGTAAAGAAAAGATTAGATAGTAATGGTAAGAATGTTGTTATTAAAGAAGATAATAAAAATATATTATATTTTTTAATAGAATCATTTAAAGATGAATTCATAATAATATTGCTATTTTTAGCGATTATTAATTACTTTCTAGGAGATAGATTGGGCTCTTTAATTATAGTTTTTATTGCTATTATAAGTTCTTTAATTAGATTTTTTCAAGATTATTCAGTTTATAAGTTTAATAAAAAATTAAAGAATAGTATTTATTCAACTGTAAATGTTTTAAGAAATGGTAAAGAAAAAGAAGTAAAAGTAGAAGATGTAGTAGTTGGAGATATTGTAAATTTAAATGCTGGTACTATAATTCCTGCTGATTTAAAAATATTAGAATGTAGAGATTTATTTATAAATGAATCAGTGTTTACTGGAGAAAGTGTTTTAGTTGAAAAGTTAGAAAGTTATAATGATACTAAGGAAATATTTGATATAAATAACATTTGTTTAATGGGAACTAGTGTTGTTAGTGGTAGAGGAGTAGGCATTGTAATTAATACTGGTTTTAATACTTATTTAGGTTTAGTAGGAAAAGAAGTAGAAGAAAAGAATGAAGAAACTAATTTTGATAAGGGTATTAAAAATATATCTAATTTATTAATTAGATATATGATTATTGTATGTTTAGTTGTTATTATTATAGATGGAGTAATTAAGAAAAATATTAGTGAAGCATTGCTTTTTGCATTATCAGTTGCTGTAGGAATAACTCCTAGTATGTTACCTATGATATTAAATGTTAATTTAACTAAGGGTAGTAAAAGTCTTGCTAATAAAAAAACATTAGTTAAAAAAATTAAATCTATACAAAATTTAGGAGCTATAGATATTTTGTGTACTGATAAAACTGGTACATTAACTGAAAATAAAATTACATTACAAAAATATATAGATGCATTAGGAAATGAAAATGATAGTATTTTGGAATATGCGTATTTAAATAGTTATTATAGTACTGGTATTAAAAATTTGGTTGATAAAGCTATTTTGGAGTATGGTAATAAACATAATATAAATAATTATTTAGAATTATATGAAAAAATAGATGAAATACCATTTGATTATAATAGAAAGATGGAAACTGTAGTTGTTAAAAATAATAAATCTAAAAGAATAATTACTAAGGGAGCGTTAGAAGAAGTAATTAATTGTTGTAAATATATATTAATAAATGGAAATAAAGAACTAATTAATAATAAAAATAAAGAAACTATAAAATTTAGAGCAAAAGAGTTAGCAAGTAGTGGTATGCAAGTTATTGCTCTTAGTGAAAAAATAGATAAAGATAATACTAAAGATGTTTCTTATGAAAAAGATATGACTTTTATTGGGTTTGTTGGATTTTTAGATCCGGTTAAAAAAGATGTTAAAAATACTTTGAAAAAATTAAGAGATATTGGAATAAGTACTAAAATATTAACGGGTGATAATCCTTATGCTACTAAGAATATTTGTAATTTAGTAGGTTTAAATGGTAATGATATATTATTGGGTTCAGATATTGATAGTATGAGTGATGAAGAAATTATGAGTGTTATGGATAAGATAGATATATATGCTAGAATGAATCCATTACAAAAAGAGAGAATAGTAACTTTATTTAAAAAGAAAGGTCATGTTGTAGGGTATATGGGAGATGGTGTAAATGATGCTCCATCATTAAATAGTAGTGATGTTGGAATATCTGTTAATACAGCAACTTCTATTGCTAAAGAGGCTAGCGATATAATAGTTTTAAAACAAAGTTTAAATGTTTTATATGATGGCGTAGTAGAAGGTAGAAAAGTTTATGGTAATATTATAAAGTATATGAAGATGGCTTTGAGTGCTGATTTTGGAGATGTATTTAGTATTATGATTGCTAGTATATTTTTACCATTTTTACCACTTTTACCTATTCAAATGTTGATACAAGATTTTATATATGATTTTTCTCAGATTGGTATTCCATATGATAATGTAGATAGTGAATTTTTAAAAAGTCCTAAAAAGTGGGATACTAAGGGTATTAGTAGATTTATGAAAGTTATGGGTATTACTAGTTCAATTATAGATGTTATATCATTTGTTATATTTTGGTATTTACTTGGATTTAATAGTATAGATAAACAAGCTTATTTTCAAACTGCTTGGTTTGTTACATGTTTAATAACAGAATTAATGATAATATTTAATGTACGTACTAGTAAAAAGCCTTTTATAGAAAGTAATGCTAGTTTTACATTAAATGTATTAACTATACTTTCAATTTGTTTAACTATAGTTAGTCCTTTAATTTTACATAATGTTAGTACTTTTCATTTTGAAATATTACCTTTAATTTATTATTTATATTTGTTTTTGTTAATTATATTATATTTCTTAATAGTTACTGTAATAAAGAAAATATATATTAAAAGATATGATGAATGGCTATAAATATTAAATAAATAGAATAATATTAGTTGTTAATATTATTTTTTTAATTAATTATAATAATTACATTTCTATTTACTTAAATATACTATTTAATAATGAACGTGTTATAATATAAAATATGGAGGATATATGAAAAGACGTAAAAAGAAAAAATTAAAATTAAAAAAGAAATTTAAAGTATTATTAATTATAATTTTTATAGTAATAATTATGTTTGTAATAAATAATAATAAAAATACTAATAATATATCTTCAAATAAAACTAATAATATAGAACAATTATTAAATAAAAAATCATATTTAGATAATTATGATAATAGTAGTAACGTAGATATAGATAGTAGTATAAAAGATGTGATTATAAAATATTTAGATTTATATTATAAATCAATGATAAATTTAAAGAGTGAGGATGTTACTAATTTATTTGTAGATAGTAGTAGTGATGAAGCATATTTAACACAAAAAGCATTAGATTTATTAATTAATCATCATAAATTACAAATGAATGATATGAAACTAAGTAAGGCTAAGTATGATGTTGATATAATAAAAGTAAATAAATTAGATAATGAAGTAGAAGTAATCTTTTTAGAAAATGGTGTTATAAGATTTAATTATTTAAATGTAGATAGTAAGTTAATTGATGTTAAAAATACTATTAAGTTAGAAAAAGTAAATAACAAATATAAAATTAAATCTTTAAGAGTTATACAAGGTAATTATGTTATGTTTACTAATGAATTAGATGTAGTTAATAAGAGTAGTGTTGATAATTTATATAATAAATATATGGAAAATATTAAGAATGAAGTTAGTAAGAATAAAAAACTATTTGAAGAAGCAAAGAATAAAAAATATATTACTAATATTAAATGTGATGGAAATTATAATAGAAGTGATGCCGTAAAGTATTCTTATCAGTATACTACTAAGAGAAATCCAGAATATACAGCGTATGATGAGTTTGGTGGGAATTGTCAAAATTTAGTATCTCAAAGTATACATGCTGGTGGTATTCCTATGGATACTAGTGGAGATTATGAATGGAAACATTACGGTTCAGAAATTAATGAAAAAAACGAGAAAATTGGTAGAAGTACATCATGGACTGGGACTCAAAATTTTTATGAATATATAGTAAATAATAAAGGAACTGGAATATGTGCTGATAAAGATATAAATTTATTTTATGCTAGTGAAGGCGATGTAGGGCATGTAGGTTATATAGATTATTCTCATGCTGTACTAATTAGTAAAGTAATAAAAGATAAAGATGGTAATGTTATAGATTTGTTAGTTAATTCAAATACTGCTAGTTTAGAAAATTATCCATTTTTGGGTTATGTTTATACTAATAAGAGAATTATAAAAATATTAGGTTATAATAAATAATTATATTGTAATTAATTTAAATAATAGTATAATAATTAAATATTTGTGGAGGTGAAGTTATGATTATACATTTAGATGATGAATGGTTTAGAAAGATAGAAAATAAAACTAAAACAATTGAATTAAGATTGTATGATGAAAAAAGAAGAAAGATTAAAGTAGGAGATATAATTGAATTTGAAAATAGATTAGATAGTAGAAAAATATATTGTGAAGTTCTTAAATTACATATATTTAAGAACTTCTTAGAATTATATAATAATTTAGATAATAATAAATTTGGTTATGATGAAGGTGATTTAATTTCATATAAAGATATGGAAGAATTTTATTCTAATCTAGATCAGGAAAAATATGGAGTAGTTGGAATAGAATTAAAATTACTAAAAACACATAAAAATATTTAAAAATAAATTTTCTTTTTTTATTTATTGTGTTAAAATTGTTTATATTAAAATAGGAGGTACTATGCAAGATTTAGATATATTAAAAGATTTGATAAAATCATATAATCCAGATGAACTTGATAGAGTAATGGAGGCATATCAATTTGCTGAAAATGCTCATAAAAATCAATTTCGTGAAAGTGGAGAACCTTATATAATACATCCTGTGAATGTAACTATTAATCTTGCTAGATTTCATGCTGATGGTGCTACTTTAGTTGCAGGTATGTTACATGATGTTGTTGAAGATACTAAGTATGATTTAGATTCTATAAAAGAAAAGTTTGGTAATGAAGTTGCAAATCTTGTATTAGGAGTTACTAAGATAAATAATATACATTTTTCTTCATTAAACGAAGCAAGAGATGCTAATATTAGAAGAATAATAACATCATTAAATGAAGATGTTAGAATAATAATTATTAAATTATGTGATAGATTACATAATATGAGAACTTTATCTTTTAAAGCAGTAAATAAACAACAAAGAAGTGCTATAGAAACACTATCTATATATGTTCCACTTGCGTATTTTATAGGTGCTTTTAGATTGAAATGTGAATTAGAAGATATATGTTTATCTTATTTGAAGCCGGAAATATATGAAGAATTAGTTAATAAAAGTGATAAAATCAGAAAAGAATATATTAAATGTATTGATGAAACTGAAAGAAAAGTTAGTGAAGTATTGAACGATAGAAATATTAAATTTGATATGAGAACTAGAGTAATTAATATTTATAATATTTATAAAAAAATAAAGAGTGGTTATAAAATTAGTGAGATACATGATTTAGTAAATTTAAAAGTAATTGTTAATACTGAAGATGAATGTTATATTACTTTGGGTTTAATACATAAGTTATTTTCACCAATGAATTATAAATTTAAAGATTATATAGCAAAACCTAAGACTAATAAATATAGATCACTTCATACTACTGTATTTGGACCAGATGAAAAATTAATTCAAATACAAATTAAAACAAAAGAAATGGATAATATTAATACGTATGGTATAGCTAGTTATTGGAATACTTATAAACAAAAGGGTAGTAAGAAAATGCAGGAAGAATTGCATAATAGCTATCAATTTATTTCAACAATTACTAATTTAGATGGTGCTATAAAGAATGATAAAGCATTTATTGAAAAAATAAAAAATGAAATATTTTCAAATAATATTTATGTATATACTGCTAATGGGGATATTATTGAATTGCCTATTAAATCAACTCCGATTGATTTTGCTTATAAAATACATACTAAGATAGGTAACCATATTTTTAAATGTTTCGTTAATGGAGATGAAGTACCACTAAGTTATAAATTAAAAAATAAAGATAGAATAATAATTATTACTAAAGAAACTTGTAAACCAGATAAAAAATGGACTAATATAGTTGCTACTACAATGGCTAAAAAGAAAATAAGAGAATATTTTAAAAATAATAAAGATAATAAGTAGGTGAGTGTATGGAAAATTATATTAAAGTTGATGTTATGAAATATGTACGTGATGGATTATTAAATGGTGATATGCAACCTAGATATGCTGAAAAGTTTGCTAGAGTAATAGCAAAACGTGGTGAAGTAGGTGAAAATGTAATTACTTTTAGTACAGATAGTAATGGAAATGCAATACAAGAAAAAGTTGGAGTAGTTGGTAAAGATAAAGAAACTGATGAGGTTGATTGGATTTTAACTAAGGCAGATAGTGAAGGAAATGCAATTGTTGATGATAATGGAAATTTGAATCAATGGATAGTTGATGATAAAACTTTTACTAAAAAATATGAAGTTCAAGTAGATCAATCTCACATATATAAACCAAAAGGTGATAAACAAATTTTTGTACAAATAAGAGATTTTTATGATACTTATAAATTTTTAGATGAACAACCTGAAATAAAGATGAATTTTTAATTTTTTATAGTAAAAAAACACTTTTTGATGAAAGTGCTTTTTTGTGGGTGCATAATAAAAATATTTAATTGTTCACTTGTTTTTTTAATCTGGACATGTAGATATACATGAAGACATTTCATTTCCGGTATCGATTGCACAACTGATAAAATTATATATACCAAAAATAATTATTAATAAAAATATTATACTACCAACTAGTGCAATCATTAATTTGAAAATATTTCTATTTTTTATGTCAATAATAGAAATTGTACCGTCATTATTTAATTGAATATTTTTATTTAATTCTGGTTCCATAATGAAATTTTCCTTCAAATATTTTCTTATATGACCGTCGTCAAATTTTACTATTACAACACTGTCATTTATTTCAATTATTGTTCCCATTTAAACCTCCTAAACATGATAAACATGCGACGAATCCCCATAATATGATGAAAAATCTAATGATTAAATATATAGTTAGAATTGTAAGTGGAATTACTATTAATGTTGCTAATATTGTTCCTAGTATTTCATTGTGAATAAAGAAAGTATATAATATTGCTAATATTAATATTGTTATAGAATATACATATATTATAGTATCTATTTTAATATTTATATTATTTCCATCTTTATTAAGTATTGTATAATATAAAACTAAAAAGATTAAAAGTACTATGATGGCAGGCAAAATTTGTAATATTTTATTTTTCTTTTTATAATTTGTTTTTTTAGTAGAATTGATTATTAAACCATTTTTTAAAATTTCTACTTCTTGACCTATAATAGGTTCATTTAAAAAATTATCTTTCAAATATTTTCTTATTTTTTTATTTGAAAATTGTAAATAAACTATATTTCCTTCTATTTTAATTATTTTAATGTTTTCTTTCATATTTTTTCTTATTCCTTTCTAATAAGATAAAACCTATAATTATAAAAATAATACTTATTATTTGTGTAAAACTTATTAATGGTTTCCAAGAGTTTCTTAAAAATTCTAAACAAAATTTTGAAAATCCACATAATAATAATGAAATAGGTATTATATTTTTATTTTTTTTATATAAAATATTTAAGTATATAAATATCAACATAAATAATATGCTTTCAATAAGTTGAATGGGAAATAGTGGGGTATTTAATGGTGCACCATTAGATGAAATATAAATAATATTTCCAATTCCATTATATTTTATTCCATAACAACATCCGGTTAATAAACATCCAATTTTTGAAATTGAATACATTAAAGGTGCGGTAATAAAAAGTATTTTATATAAATGTTTTTTATTATATTTTAAAATCTTTGAAAATAAATATATAGCAGTTATCATACCTAAAAGTCCTCCGTAGGAAGAAAAACCTATAATGAATTTATGATCGGCTATATAATTTTCAATAATGGTTAAACCTAATCCAAATATAGTTACAAATATAAAAAGTAATGCATTTATTATAAATAAGTGAATTTTTTTTATTTTCCATTTAATTAAAATAATATCAAAATATACTATACCAATAATTATAGATAGAATTATAAATAATCCATAAAAGTTAAAAAAAGTACAATTGATTTTCATATATCCTCCGAGTTTAATATAACATATAATGAAAATATTATAAAGATTAAAATATGAAAGAATAAAAGATAATCTATAATTATTTTTGTATAAAGAAAAATCAGTCATCTTGTGATGACTGAAAATATATTCAAAGTTCGAATAGTCCGAACAGATTTCCCAATGGTGCGGGTAACAGGACTTGAACCTGCACGGAAGAATCCACTAGATCCTAAGTCTAGCGCGTCTGCCAGTTCCGCCATACCCGCAATTAAAAAAATGGTGGATCTTGTAGGACTCGAACCTACGACCGCCCGGTTATGAGCCGGATGCTCTAACCAACTGAGCTAAAGATCCGTAATCCGCCATTGCTCTTTAATAATAACATATTTATTTTTCTTGTGCAATATTTTTTTCTCAAAAATAGAGAAAAAATTAAAGTTTTGTATAATAAAAAGCCCGAACTTCGAACTTTATATACTATTTGGTGACCCGTACGGGATTTGAACCCATGAATGCATGCGTGAAAGGCATGTGTGTTGAACCACTTCACCAACGGGCCAATTTGCTTGACTAGTTAATAATACTATATAGTTTTTAATTAGTCAAGCATTTTTTTATCTAGATTTTCCTTTTTTTTCTTCATCCTTATTAATATTTGATTGAGTTAAATTATTAATGTATTGTTCATATGACATTCCATATCTATTTTGAAATGCTTGATCATTTTGATTTTGTAGATTTTGTGTATTTTGATTTTGCATATTTGGATTGTTAGGATCATTTATTACTTTAATATTGTTTCTACCAATGTTCATTTTATCTATTTCTTCAACTTTTTTATCATTTTTTATTATTGTAGTGTCTATTTTATTATTTAATAAATTTAATTTATCATTTTGATTTGATAATCTGCCTTCTATTTTTTCTATTTGGTCTAAGTAACTTAAATATTCATTTGTGTCATAATAATTACTAAATTCTCTAATAAATTCATCTTTAAATTCTTTTATTTCTTTTAGAGTTGTTTTTAATTCTAATTTAGTATTTAATAATCCTTGTTTTTCATTTAATAGTTGAGTTTTATAATTATTACTTGGTACTAATTTGGAATTAGCTACTATGTATAATTTGCTTTGTAATTCATTATATATTTGTTCTACTGATTTTCCATTTTCTTCATTATACATACTCATTGCAATTCTTTTTAGTTGTAGATTATTTTTTATTTCTATACCATTTAAAAAGTATTTCTTTATAACTTCTTCTTTTACTGAAATGTTATTTACTTTATTTTCAAAATTTGATATAGAAATTTGAAATTTAAGAGCTAAATCTTCAAAATGATATCTTTTTTTATTAAAATTTTCTATTTGATTATCGTTTTCTTGTTCTTTATCATTTAAATTTTCAAAAGAATCTTTTTTTGCTATTAATTCTTGTTCTTTTTTATCAGTATTTATTTTAATTCTATTTATTCTATCAGTATAATCTAATTCATCTTTAAAATTAGGTTTATATATAGTATCAATATATCTTGTATTATTTTTTTCTTTTTCTAATATTTTTATAAATTCTTTTAATTCTTTTGGTTTTTCTTTAGAGTATTCATATACGTTCTTTATTATATTACCATTTTCAATATCATTAATTCTATTTATTATAGCATCTATTTTATTTTGATTTCCTTTAAGTCTATCAATTAATTTATTTATATCACTAACTTCACGAGCATTTTCTAATTCTTGAGTTATTCTATGATTTTCCATATCTAAATCATTCAAAGATTTATAGTCATCTTTTATTTTTTTGTTTATTGTTTTAATAAAATTTGCTAATCCAATTTTTTCTATATTTTCTAATTCTATTTCTTTTTCACTTTTTTTAGTTACTTTTTCATTTCTTTCTTCAGTAGTTTTATTTTGTTCATTTGGTTTATTTTTGTCATCTATTTCTTTTTTATCTTTGTTGTCTTTAGTTTCATCTTTTTCTTTTTTGTTTTCTTCTTTAGTTTTATCATTATTAATTTTTGATTCTTTATTATTTTTTTGATTTTTTTGTTCTTTATCATTCTTGACTTTTGAATTTTTTTCTTTGCTGTCTTTTTCTTTGTTTTCTTGTTTTTTTACATTATTATCTTCTTTTTCTTTGTTATCAGTTTTTTTATTTTGTTCTTTTTCATTTTCTTTTTTAGTTCTGTTTTTCTTTTTTTCGTTGTTTACTTGTTTGTTTGTATTTTTATTGTTAGCATTATTCCTTAAATTGTCTTTATTTACTTCATTTTTATTTTCTATATTTTCTTTTTGTTCTTCTTTTTTCTTTTGGACTTCAACTTTTTTCTTTTCATTTTCTTGCTTGATTTTTTCTTCTTCTAATTTCTTTTTTTTCTCTTGTTCTTTTTTTAATTCTTCTTGTTTTTTCTTCTTTTCTTCATCTAATTTTTTTGTTCGTTCTTGTTGTTTCTTTTTTTCTTCTTCTAGTTTCTTTTTCTCTTCATTTTTTTTCTTATCTTCTTCTAACTTTTTCAATTCATTTAATTTTTTGATGTTTTCTAAATCTTTTTTCTTTTGTTCTTCAAGTTTTCTTTTTCTTTCTAATTCTATGTTTATAGCTCTTGTTTTGTTGATAGTAGGGTTATTTAATTTAGTTGATGCTTCTTTTAAAGTTGTTTTCTTTTTTATTTCTTTTTTTTCTACTACTTTTTTACGTGAATTTTCTACTTTTGCTTTTTTAGATTCTAATTGATTATTTATTACATTTTCATACTCTTGTTGTTTTTTCTTTCTTATTATTTCTATTTCTTCATTTTTCTTTTTGATTTCTTCTATTTCTTTCTTTTTCTTTTTCATTAATTCTAGATAATAACGTCTAATCCATTTAAAATAATCATTTACATCTTTTTTGTTAGAATTCATATACATCACCTGTTTTGTATTATAACATGTTTACAGTTTTTTAACTATATTTTCATTATTTTTGTAACTTTTTTATTATTTTTATTTAATTAATTGAAGTTATAAAATATAATATGTATAAAGGAGTGTTTTTATATGCTTAAAAAAGTTAGAGGAGTTAATATTAATTATGAATATAATGATATTAATAAAGATACTACTATTGTTTTACTACATGGTTGGGGTCAAAATATAGAAATGATGAAGCCATTAGGTGAAAAATTTAATAAATATTATAATATTTTATATATAGATTTACCGGGTTTTGGTAAGAGTGATGAACCAAAAGAAGTTTGGAGTGTATATGATTATAGTAATGTATTACATGAATTATTTTTAGAATTAGGTTTAAAAAAAATTATTTTAATTGGACATTCATTTGGTGGTAGAATATCTTTGATATATTCATCTATTTATAAAGTAGAAAAGTTAGTATGTTTAGCAAGTCCATATTGTAGAGAACTTACTAAGTTACCTAAAAAAACTATAATATATAAAAAATTAAAAAAAATATGGGGACTAAGATGGATTGCTAATATTATGAAAAATTTTATTGGAAGTAGCGATTATAAAAAAGCAAGTGAAATAATGAGAGGTGTTATGGTGGAATCCATAAATATAGATATGGTTGAAGATATAAAAAAGATAGAAGTACCTACATTACTAATTTGGGGAACACTTGATACTGCTGTTCCATTAAAAAGAGCATACGAATTAGAGAGTTTAATTAAAGATGCTGGTGTAGTAGTGTATGAGGGTGCTACTCATTATGCTTATTTAGAAAGATTAAACCAAGTAGTTGGTGTGTTATATAGTTTCTTTGATATTAAGGAGTGATGTTATGTATTTAGTTGTATTTAATATATTATTTTCATTTTTATACTTATTTGTAAGAACAAAAAAGAATTTACATATATTACAACAAAATTTTTATAATGAGAATAATAGATATATAAAGTGGGGAAATAAAAATTTTAATCAGGTTTATAAATTAGATATAATAGTGTTAGTTATAAATTTAATTAATTTATTTTTAAGAAATAATATATTATGTTATAGTTCTTTATTATATTTAGTTTTGTTTTTTATAGAAAATATTAAGTTAAAAAAAGAACAAGTTAAAATACCTTTAAAAGTAACTAGTAGAGTTAAACGTTTAGTAGGTAGTATATGTATTTTATATTTATTAAGTATAGTTAGTTATATTATAAATAAATATGAATATAATTTAATATTTAGTTTATTAGTATCTTTAAATTTTTATGTTGTATTTTTTGCTAATGTAGTTAATAAGCCTATAGAAAAATGTGTGTTTTTATATTATAAGAATAAAGCAATAAAGAAAATTAGATCTATAAATAATCTTAATGTAATAGGAATTACAGGTAGTTATGGTAAGACTAGTAGTAAGAATATATTAAATGATATTTTGAGTGTTAAATATAATTCTATTGCTACACCATTAAATTATAATACTCAGTATGGGTTAATTTTGACTATTAATAATTATTTAGATAAATTTAATGATATTTTTATTGCTGAAATGGGAGCATTTAAAATGGGTAGAATAGAAAAGTTATGTAAGTTAGTTAAACCTAAATATGGAATAATAACTAGTATTGGTACTGCTCATTTAGAAACATTTGGTAGTAGAGAAAATATACAGAAAGGTAAATTTGAACTTATTGAGAGTCTTCCTAGTGATGGTGTTGGTATACTTAATATGGATGATGAATATCAATTAAGCTATAAGATTAAAAATAATTGTAAAATAATTTGGATTGGTATTGATAGTGATGCTGATATTAAAGCTAGTAATATAAAAATTAATTCTGATGGTATGAGTTTTGATGTATATTTTAAAGAAGATAATGTTACACATACTTTTAAAACTAAGTTGTTAGGTAGAGCAAATATATATAATATACTTGCTGGTATTGCATTTGGTAAATATATGGGTATGAATTTTAATGAATTAGAATTAGGAGTTAAAAGAATTAAACCTATAACTCATAGATTAGAATTAAAACGTATGAATAATTATACTATTATTGATGATGCTTATAATTCTAATCCTGTTGGTTCTAAGATGGCACTTGATGTATTAAATTTAATGGATGGAGAGAAAATAGTTGTTACACCTGGTATGATTGAATTAGGTAGTGAACAATATAATTTAAATAAACAGTTTGGTAAATATATTAGTGAAGTTGCTGATTATGTTATATTAGTTGGTGAAAAACAAACTAAGCCTATATTGGATGGTTTACTTGAAAAAAAATATAGTAGTGATAAAATAAAAGTGATAAATGATGTTAAGGAAGCTTTTTCTATAATAAATAGTATAAAATCTAAAAAAGAAAAATATGTTTTATTAGAAAATGACTTGCCTGATATATTTAATGAATAAGAAAGAAGGATATAAATGAAAATTAAAGTAGGAGTTATTTTTGGTGGTGAAAGTGTAGAACATGAAGTAAGCATTATTAGTGCTTTACAAGCTATAAGTAATATTAATAAAGATAAATATGATGTGGTACCTATTTATATTTCAAAAGATAAGGTATGGTATACTGGTAAAAATTTAAGTGATATATCTATTTATAAAGATTTAGAAAGTGTTAAAAAGAATTCTAAGAGTGTTAGTTTATGTAAAATAGATAATGAATATTGTTTAATACAAACTAAGGGAATGATGAATAAAGTTGTAGATAAAATAGATATTGCTTTTCCTATAGTTCATGGACAAAATGTGGAAGATGGAACATTAGCTGGTTATTTAGAAACTGTAGGAGTACCTTATGTTGGACCTAATGTTTTAGGAGCTAGTTTAGGACAAGATAAAGTAGTAATGAAACAAGTATTTAAATCTTCTTTAATACCAGTAGTAGATTATGTATGGTTTTATGAAATTGATTATATGAATGATGAAGAAAAGTATTTAAAAGATATAAAAAAAATGGGATATCCAGTTGTAGTTAAACCAGCTTCTTTAGGTAGTAGTGTAGGTATTACTTTTGTTAAGGATGAGAGTAAGATAAAAGAAGCAATAAGTGATGCTATAAGCTATGATGATAAAATTGTTGTTGAAAAAGCAATAGATAATTTAATAGAAGTTAATTGTAGTGTAGTTGGTAATAGTGAAATACAAAATGTTAGTGAAATAGAACAAGTATTATCTAATAATGAAATATTAACTTATGAAGATAAATATATTGGAGATTCTAAGAAAACTGGTGGAAAAAGTAAAGGTATGGCTAGTACTAGTAGAATAATACCTGCTAAAATAAATAAGAATTTAAAAGAAAAAGTAGAAAGAATTAGTAAAGAGGCATTTAAAGTTTTAAATTTAAGTGGAGTATGTAGAATTGATTTCTTAATAGATGGTAAAACTGAAGAAGTATTTGTAAATGAACCTAATACTATACCTGGATCTTTATCTTTCTATTTATGGGAACCTATTGGTAAACCATATAGTGAATTATTAGATGATTTAATTACATTAGGTATAAAGGATTATAAAAAGAGAAGTAAAAAAACATACCATTTTGATACAAATATATTAGAAAATTTTAATGGTACTAAGGGAGTAAAAAAATAATTTAAAATATTTTAAGAAGTTATGAAAAGATATTGAATGGAATATCTTTTTTTGATATGATGTAAATAGAGTAGAAAGTACTCTATTGAGTTTTGTATTTTGGAAGAGTAAAAATTATATAATTTAATTTTATTTTGAACGTAAATGTTTGAAATGATTTGTTATATATTTTTTTATTTTTGTAAGTATTTAATTTGGCAAAATATTCATAAGTTGTAATTTATAATAAAAACAATAAAGTTGTTTGCTTAAATTAAATTAATAAATTGATAAACTAATTATAATGGAAAGTAGTGATGTTACATATGAGTAGAAAAAATAAAATAATAGTAAGTATTGTAGGAATAAGTATAATAAGTTTAGCACTTATTGGTTTAACATATGGATATTATTTAACTAGAATACAAGGAAATACTAATAATAAATCAATAAGTATATCAACTGCTAATTTAGAACTAACTTATAGTGATAATAGTGATGTAATAACTGGAACAAATATAGTACCAGGTACAACATTAGGAACTAAAACATTTACTGTAACAAATAGTGGAAATAATAATGTTGATAGTTATAGTGTAGGATTAGTAAATGTAATAAATACATTTACAAGATTAGATGATATAAAATATACTGTAACATGTTCTAGTAGTGTAACTGGTAAAACATGTAATGGTGTAAGTGAAAGTTCATTTCCAAATGAAAATTCATATATAATAGAGAATCAAATTAATTCAAAAGAAGTACAAACATACGTAATAGAAGTAGAATATAAAGAAATGAATGTAGACCAAAGTGTTGATATGGGTAAAACATTAGAAGCGAAGATAGATATATTTGACACTAAATCATTAACAATAAAAGGAACTGTAACCAATTCTAGTGAAAATGATTATGTAGTAATTCATAGTAAAGAACAAACAAGCGAGATAGTAGATGGAAAGTATAAGTTTATTGGAATAGAACCAGATACACATAAAGTGACAATAAAGAATAGAAAGACTACAACAACAAAACAAACAACACTAAATGTATCAAAAGGGGAACCATCAGCATCAGGCTCAAATATAACATACAACGATGAAAAAAATATAGCAGATGCTGATATAACAATAACAGATAGTACTGTAACTATAGATGTAACAAAAATAAGTAATGGGAAACCACTATTATTAAAAGAAGCCATACTTACTAGTGCTAAGTCTGCGGAATCAAGTAGCGATGCAACTAGAACTATATATAAAGAGACACCAACTACTACTCCAGGACAAGTAGTATCTAATGAAAAAGAAAAAATTCTTTCAAAAACTGAAGATGATGATGGAGATAGTTACTACTTTAGAGGCAATGTAACCGATAATTATGTAAATTTTGCTAATATGTGTTGGAGAGTAGTTAGAATTCAAGGAGATGGAAGCACAAAACTTATATTGGAAGATCAAGATGATACTTGTGAAACAAGTGATGGAAATTGGAATATACCAATTACTACAGGTGGAACAAGAACAACAGGAAATTTTGGCTATACTGAGTATGCTATAAATACTTTAACTGCTTCTGATGGAACAAAAAATACAAGTATTAAATATTTAATGGATTATTTAAATGGTGAAACAAATAGTGATAAATCAATGGCAACAGCGTTTAAAAATTTTCAAACTGGACCTTTATCAAATTATTTATCTTATTTAAAAGTTGGTGATTGGTGTATTGATGATAAAGCATATGAAAGTGGTAGCGATTATACAGTACCATTAACGAGTTCAAAAATATTGGATAATCATATTAAAACTAAAGAATTTTATTATGATTCTTTTGTACGTTTAAGTGAAAAATCGATAAAGGAACCTACATTTAAATGTAACGGTACAGTGATGAAAAAATTTGGTGATAATATAACAGATATGTATGTTGGAACGTTAACAGCAGATGAAATAGTATTTGCGGGTGGAAATACTGAGGTGTATAATGAAAATTATTATTTGCTAAATAATTATCATAAATCAAATTCATTATATTTTTGGTCTTTTTCTCCTGTTGGATACTTTTATACAGAAGAAGATGACGGTTCAGTGGATTGTCCTTTTAGTGATATAGATAATGCATATTTTGTGATTTATAATGGTTTACTTACTTTTAGTGATATTAATAGCAATAGTGAGGTTCATAATAGTGACGATACTTGTGATTACAGTGTTTCGTTCAGGCCAGCAATAAATCTAAAGTCTAGCATTCAAATAACTAGTGGAAATGGAACTAAATCTAATCCATATGTAGTTTCTTAATTTAAAAATAAATTATTTTATGTAAAATTATTGTTTTATTATTTACTTTATATTTATATATGTTATAATTAATATGCACATAGGAAATATTTATATATTTAACTTTACACGATTTTCGCTTACAGTCGACAATTACTAGGCAATCTTGTAATGATGTTAAGTTTTACTTTTTTCCTATTGTGCTTTTTTTATGCAATTTTTTATGATATTATAAATATATATGAAGTAATTATTTATTTTAGACAAAAAACTATACATTTTAGACATATTTTATTATTTTTGATAAATTTTATTGTAGAATATGTAAATATTTATTGGGGGTGTTTATAATGAAAAGAAATACTATTTATTATAAAGTAAGAAGTGAATATAAAGATAGTGATAAAATTATAGAAAATGTTAATAGTAAGGATTTTATATATAGTATAGATAAAATATCACGTTCTTTATTAGAATTAGGGATTAATGATAAAAATGAAATACTAATTATTGGGGAGTTAAATTTTAAGTTAATTAAAACTATTTATGCTTTATCTAAGATTGGTATTGGATTAATTTGGATAAAAAAAGATGAGATTTGTAATATAAATTTAAATGATTATAAATATTTATTTATAGATGATTTATGTGATTTTGAAGAGTCATTAGATAATTTTAATAAAGTTATTGTATTTGGTGATTGTTCTTTACGTGATGATATTATTATTTCTTGGGATGAGTTTTATAGTTATAGTAGATATTATAATAAAGAAGTTATTAATTATGATAATTTTTATATTAAGTATTATGAATATAGAAGTCTTGTTAAGATAAATGATAAAGATATTATAGATAGTTTAGTAAGTTTTGATGGTAGATTTGATAAAGATAGTATTGTTGATATAGTTGATGGTAATATTACTTTAATTACGTATTTAATACTTAATAATAATAAAATATATTTTGGTAATAATAATTCTAATATTTTATATATTAGTGATGATAAATTAATTAGTAATTATAAAGAATTTAGTAGTTATAAGAAAATATATTCATCATTTAATTTTATTAATGAATATCAATATAGTAATATTAGTGATTTACTTGGTAATAGGTATGTAAGATATTTTAGTTATTATAATAAGCTAATTAGTATCGGTAATGATTTTAGTATAATTGATGAATCTTTGAAAGTAGAAGATATAAGTAGTAAGAAAGTATGTAAAGATAATGAATATGGAGATATTTTAATTAAAGTAAATAATAAGTATGTTAGTACTAATTTAGTAGGGTGTAAAGTAGATAATAAATTAAATATTGTAGATTATAAAGATAGAGAGTTAGAAAGAATTAGTTTGAGAAAGACTGGATACCCTAATATAGATAAACCATGGTTAAAATATTATAGTAAAGAATCTTTAAATGATAAAGTATTGGAATATACTTTGTATCAAAATTTAAAGGAAATGAATAAAGATAATTATTTAGGTGTTGCTTTAGAGTATATGGGTAATGAGATTAAATATTATGAAATGTTTAATGAGATAGAAAAATTAAGTAAGAGTTTATATGCTTTAGGTGTAAGAAAGGGAGATTATGTTACTTTTTGTTTACCTAATATACCTGAATTTGTTTATTTATTTTATGCTGTAAATAAGATTGGTGCTGTTGCTTCTTTGATAGAACCTAGAACTACTGCTACTAGAATACTTGATTATTTGAATGAATCTAAAAGTAAAGTTATGATTATTGTAGATTTATGTAAGAATAATATAGATAAAATTATAGATAAAAGTAGTATTAATACTGTAGTTAGTTTAAGTCCTATGGAATCTGTTACAAATAAGAAAATAAAGAGAATGTATAATTTAACTCATAAAAAATATAAGTATAGTGGGAAGTATATTTCTTATAAAGAGTTTAAGTGTATTGGAGAGAGTATTTTAAATTTTAAAGATAATGTATATAAAAAAGATGATGTAGTTGCTGTGGTTTATACTAGTGGAACTACTGGTAAACCTAAAGGGGCTATGTTAACTAATGAATCGTTTAATGGTCAAAACATGCAATTAAAATATTCAGGTATTTGTCCTAATGTAGGTGAAAGATTTTTAGGTAATATTCCATTTTTTACTGCTTATGGAGCAAGTGTTGGTATGCATAATGCGTTATCATATGGAGTTAAAATTGCTTTAGTTCCTGCGTATAAACCTAAAGATTTTCCTAAATTAATTAAAAAATATAAACCAAATCATGCTATTGGTACTCCTAGATTTTTTGAAATTATGTCTGAAAGTAATGTACTTAAGAATGACGATTTAAGTTATTTAAGAACTAGTATATTTGGTGGAGATAAAATGACTCCTAATAAAGAATATAAAGTAAATGAATTTATGATTAATCATAATACTGATGTTATTAAAAAAGGTTTGGGTATGAGTGAATATGGTGGAGGTTTTTGTACGACTGTTAATAAATTTGTTAATAAAATAGGCAGTGTTGGAATACCTCATGTTGGTAATAATATTAAGATTATTGATAAAAATGGGAATGAAGTTACTTATGGTAGAGAACATAAAGTAGGTGAATTATATGTGACTGGTCCAACTCAAATGAAAGGTTATTTAGCAAATGAAGAAGAAAATAAAAAATTCTTTTGCTATGATGAGGATGGTGTTAGATGGAGTAAAACCGGTGACTTAGTATATATGGATGAAGATGGTGTATTATTCTTTGCTGAAAGAATAAAAAATATTGTTATAAGACCAGATGGACATAAAGTACCAATTTTACCTCTTGAAAATATTGTTGATAAATGTGATTATGTTGATGATTGTTCTGTAGTAGGAGTAGGTTATAAAGAAGATAATACTGGTAAATATCCTATGTTATTTATATCATTAAAAGATGATACAAATGTTAGTAAAGAAGTTATACATAAAGAAATAGTGTCTTTGATAGAAAAAAATATACCTGATAGAGATAGACCAGAGTGGTATAGATATGTAAAAAAAATACCTTATACTTTAGCTGGTAAAAAAGACGTAGTAAAACTTGGTAATATTGGAAAAAATAATCAAAATAAAAAAGTTTTATTTGAAGATGAAAAAAAATAAAAAAGTATGTTATAATTTATTAAAGGATAGGTGTAGTTATGACAGTAGGTATTTATTTTAGTGTATGTTCATTGATATATACAATATTATTAGTTATAGTGTTTTTTTCTAAAAAAAGATTTGAATCTTTTGAGAATAAAATATATTCTTATTTAGTTATAACAAGTTTATTTGGACCAATTATTGGTATACCAACTTATTGTTTTATGGGTAATATGGATAAATTTCCTATACCTAATATAATATTTTCTAAATTGTATTTAGTGTATTTAGTTATGTGGTTAATGATTTTTACTTTGTATATATTTGTTATATCTATTAAGAATATTAATAAAAATAAGATAGTTAAAGTATTTAAGATATTAATGATATTTCTTATTTTATTAGAAGTGTCTTTACCATTATATTATTATAATAAAGATGGTATTATATATTCTTATGGACCTGCTGCTAATAGTATGTATTTAATATCTACAATATTTATTGTTATAGTAGTATATTGTTTAATAAAAAATATTAAATATATTACTGAAAAGAAGTTTATACCTATTAGTGCATTTTTGATAATTGGGACTGTTGTTATGATTATTCAAAAATTAAATCCTGGTTTATTATTATTATCTTTTGCAGAAGCATTTATAACATTTTTAATGTATTTTACTATAGAGAACCCTGATATGCAGATGATAAATGAATTATATAAAAATAAAGAGTTAGTAGAAAGTACATATGAAGATAAATCTAACTTCTTATTTGAAATGACACAAGAAGTTAGAAATCCATTGTTTTCTATTAAAAATTTATGTAATGAAATAAAGATAGATAATAATATTAAAAGTATAAAGAATAAAGTTGATATAATTGATATTAATATAAAACAATTAGATTTTGTAGTAAATGATATATTAAATGTTAGTAGTTTGAATGCTCAAAAAGTTAAAATTATTGATAATAGATATAATTTAAAAAATCTTTATGATGAAGTTATTACTAAAGTTAGTTCTTGTATACCTAAAGATGTAGAGTTTGTTACTAATATTTCTAATAATGTTCCTTATTTATATGGAGATTCAATAAAGTTAAAACAAGTTATTACTTCAATACTTTTAAATGCTGTTAAGAAGACTAGTAAGGGTTATATAGAATTATCTATAGATACTATAGAAAAGTATGATGTTTGTAGATTAATTATAACTATGAGAGATTCTGGTTGTGGTATTACAATTGATAGAATAAATGAAATACTTGCTGTTACTGGTGAAATAGATAAAAATGATATAAAAGATATGGAAAAACTAGAATTAAATATGCTTTTATGTCAAAAAATTATTAAATTATTAGGTGGTAATTTAATGATTAAGAGTGAAATAGGTAAAGGTACTGAAATATCTATTGTATTAGATCAAAGAATATATAAAACTAATGATAATGAGACTATTTTGAATAATTATGAAAGTTCTATTTATAAAAATAAAAAAGTTTTAATAGTTAGTCAAAATAAAGAAGAAGTAGAATTAATAAAAAATAAATTAAGTAATTATAATATTAGTTATTCACATATTTTATATGGTATGGATGCTATAGATAGAATTAAGAGTGGTAAGAAGTATGATTATATTATAGTAGATGATGATATGAAAGAAATGAGTGGATATAGTACTTTAAAAGAATTAAAAAATATTAAGAGTTTTAAAATACCAGTTATAATTATGTTAAGCGATAATAAAAAAGAAATAAAAGATCATTATTTAAATGATGGGTTTAGTGATTATATACTAGTTAGTGATATGGATAATGAATTAAAAAAAATAATAGAAAAATATTAGATATAAATCATAAGTTTATATCTTTTTTATATAATTAGTATATACAAATTATATTATTCGTTATAAAATATATTTATTAGATAGGAGAGTATTTATGACATTATTAAAATATATTATTTTAGGTATTATACAAGGAATAACAGAACCATTACCAATAAGTAGTAGTGGACATATATTTATAGTTAAAGAATTATTTAAAACTAGTTTTTTTAATGATTTGAATTTTGAAATATTTGTTAATTTTGCTTCTTTTATAGCAATATTAATTATATTTTGGAAAGATGTTATTAAACTTATTAAAGGTTTTTTTGGTTATATATTTAATAGAGATAAAAATAGTTTTAATGATTTTAAATATTGTTTACTTATAATAATAGGTAGTATACCAGTAGGTATATTAGGTGTATTATTTAAAGATGAAATAGAAACTACATTAAATAAGACTTGGATTGTAGGTATTATGTTTATAGTTACTGCTATTGCTTTATTATTAGTTAAGAATTCTAATGGTAAAAAAGGTGATTATGAAATAACATATAAAGATGCCGTTATTATTGGTTTAATGCAAGCAATAGCATTGTTTCCAGGATTATCTAGAAGTGGTATGACTTTAGTAGGGTGTTTATTATGTAAGTTAGATAGAGAAACATCTTTAAAATATGCATTTATGTTATATTTTCCAGTAAGTATGGCTACTATGGTATTAGGAGTAAAAGATGTAATGGAAGCACAAATAAGTGGTAGTATATTAGGATATTATTTTGTAGGTATGTTATTTGCTTTTATATTTACTTATTTTACATATAAAATATTAAGTGATATTGTTAAACGTGGTAAATTATGGAAGTTTTCAATATATTTATTTATTATTGGGATATTAACTTTAATTTATTTTTTATAAGAAACTAGAATTAGATGACTTTATTCTAGTTTTTTTGTCTTACTATGTCGAAACTATTGAAATAATTAATGATATGAGTATTATAGTTTGATTATCATAATGTTAATCATCTTTTTATACATCCTTCTACAAAGGTTATAGAGGGTTTTGGTTTTAAAAAAAATGTGCTAATTAAATAATTAGCACATACCTAAATTATGGTAGTCATCAATTAGATGTTCTACTAAATTAAGTATAAAATAAAATTTTAATATTGTAAATGATAAAATGTTTGTGTATAATGTAAATAAAGTAGAAGATGAACTTAAAAATTAAAAAAGTAACTTGATAAACTTTAAATATAAAGATAGGAAGTAGGTAAAAATATGAATAAAAAGCAAAAAATAATTGTTAGTGTAGTAGGAATAACAATAGTACTTTTAACATTATTAGGATTAACATATGCATATTTCTTAACAAGAATACAAGGAAACACTAACGATAAAAGTATTAGTGTAACTACAGCAAATCTTGAGTTAACTTATGGAGATAATAGTGCTGAAATATTAGGTAAGGATTTAACACTAATCCCAAGTGATACAGAAATTGGAACAAAGACATTTACTGTTACTAATAATGGTAATGATACAAGTTATGTAGTGGTTATAGAAAATGTTAGTGTGACAAAAGCAAGTGACGGAAGTACAACTACATTTGAAAGTAATGATTTTAGATATACATTAACTTGTACAAAAAGTGATGGTTCAAGTTGTGATGGAGTAAGTACACAAAGTGTATTTCCAATAAATGGCGGAATTCTAGTTGGAAATAGTATAAAAGAGGGAGATGTACATACATATACATTTAAAATGTGGTACATAGATACTGGAATAGACCAAAGTAATGATATGGGAAAACATTTACAGGCAAGAATAAACATCACAAATATAGAAAGTATGACAAACCCATATTCGGCTAATACAAATAGTTTAGCATATAATATAATAGAAAATGCTAAGAATAAAGCAAATGGAACAGAATTATTGTCAAGTCCAAAAACACAAGTTGCGGCAGCAATTTCTACAAAGTGGGGTACTGGTAAGTATGGTACAGAAACTGTAACAACTGGAAGCTTATGTTCTGGATATGACCTATGGTCAGTAGGAGATACTGAAGCAGCTGCTCAATCTGGAAGTTCGGTAAGCTCATATGATGATGCAGTAGGAAAATATGTATATGATTCGTGTTCTGAGTGGACTAAATATTTAGAGTCTTATGATGCTTCGACATCAACATTAAATTTTAGAGTGGAAATATATGATTATGAAAAAAATATATCTGTTACAGCAGATGATTATGGAACAAGTTATTATTATAGAGGAAATGTAATTGATAATTATGTGAATTTTGCGGGAATGTGTTGGAGAACAGTTCGTATAGCAGGAGACGGAAGTGTTAAATTAATATTAGAAGACCAAGATAGTACTTGTGCTACAAGTGACGGTAATTGGGATATTCCAACTACAACTGGTGGTACAACAAAAAATGGTAATTTTGGATATACAGAGCATGCAAAAAACACATTAACTGCTTCTGACGGTACAAAAAATTCAAGTGCAAAATATTTAATGAATTATTTAAATGGTGGAACAAATAATGATAAATCAATGGCAACAGCATTTAAAAATTTCCAAACTGGACCACTTGCAAAATATTTAGATAAATTAAAAGCAGAAGATTGGTGTTTAAATGATAAAGCATATGCAACTGAAACGGAGAATACAACTGCATTAACTAGTCAAGAAATATTAGATAAACAAATTAAAGGTGCAGAATTTTATTATGATTCGTATGTGCGTTTAAACGGTAAATCAACAAAAGAGCCAACATTAAAATGTAATGGAACAAATATGAATAAATTTGCAGATAATACAGATATGTATGTTGGAACATTAACAGCAGACGAAATAGTATATGCAGGTGGGAAGGTAGGTACTAAAAATCCAGATTATTATTTAATAAATTATTATCAAAAATCAAACAGTTTAAACTTTTGGTCTTTGTCGCCTTACGAATTCTTCGGCAACGACGACCGCGATCTCGCATTCGTCGTGGACGACTTTGGCGGCGTCTATGACGGCGGTGTGGACATCAACTACGCGTTCCGTCCCGCAGTAACTCTGTTATCTAGTGTTCAAATAACTGGAGGAAATGGAACAAAGGCAAATGCTTACACAATAGCTGATTGACGGGCACTTTTAATTTGGGCTAGGTATAACCTGTGTTTGCAGTTGTTAAACCTCGTCTGTTAGTATATTATTCTTCAATATATAAATTCGAAAATTATTAAAATTTCATATAAAAAATGCAATAAAATTTTAATTTTTAAAGTTTATTGCATTTTTTTGTACAACAAAAAGTGTTAAATTTTATTATTTAACAAAATATTCTAAAAAATA
>CAKOHW010000013.1 GCA_934086185.1 uncultured Bacilli bacterium | reverse complement strand
GTAACATATAAAGAAATGAATGTAGATCAAAGTGTAGATATGAATAAAACATTTAGTGCAAAAGCAAATCTAGTAGATCCTAATGTATTTAAGCCTTATGGAGCTGGAACATTAGCAACTGCAATAATTGATAGTGCAAAGAATAAAACAAATGGAACAGAGTTGGTTAGTACTCCAAAAACTTTACCAGCACAAGCAACAAGTTCATTTATATATTTAAAAGGAAGTGACCCAACAACATTTGCTTCATCAAGAAGTAGTGCAACAAATTATTATATATCATATGCAGATGACTATACAGTTGATGAAAATACTGGTAAATATACTTTAGTAAATCCAACAGTTGCAACTAGTAAATATACTACATCTATGGCAAGTAGTTTAGTAGGAAAATATGTAGTATGGGGTACAAGTACACCAACAGTGACAAACACGCAAAATCAAAATAGTATATATAAAATATCAACTAATGTTTCAGATATAACATCAACAATAAAATACGCAACAATAAATTCAGATTCACTAATTACAAAATCTACAGAAAAGGAACTTAGTTCAACACCAGATGATTATGGAACAAGTTATTACTATAGAGGTGGAGTAGAAGATAATTATGTTAATTTTGCAGGAATGTGCTTTAGAATTGTAAGAATCGAAGGCGATGGTTCTACAAAACTTATATTAGAAGATAGAAATACAAAATGTAATAGTTCATCATACACTGGTAATTGGAGTGATGGTCATACTTATGTATTTGGTTATGATACAAATGGTAAAGCAGACTTTGTAAATAATATGCAAGGTGTTAAAGAAGGTAATACTGGTTTAGCCGATGCATTAAAGAGTTTTCAAACAACAAAGATGACAAGTTACTTAGATAAATTAAAAGTAGATGATTGGTGTTTCGATCATAATGTTGCTTCTACTGATAGTGATGGAAATCAATATTACGGTGCTTATAAAAGAATAAACACAGATAAAAGTCCATCATTAAAATGTACAGGAACAAAATTAAATAAATATAGAGATAATACAGATATGTACGTTGGGACATTAACAGCAGACGAAATGTCATTCGCAGGTGCAACTAATTCAACTAATTATACTCATTATTTAATGAATAATTATGCAAAGAGTAATTATTTACCTTGGTGGGGGCTTTCTCCTGGCAGCTGTGTTGCTGATTATGTTTACGATTTCGCGTTTCGTCTTAGCGACGATGGTTCGGTTAGAGACGGCCACGATGTGGACCGCAACCTTGGCTACTCCCGTCCCGCAGTAACTCTCTTATCTAGTGTTCAAATAACTGGAGGAAATGGAACAAAAAGCAATCCGTATACTGTTGACTGATTGACGGACACTTTTGATTTATACTAGGTATAACCTGGGTTTGCAGGCAATAAAACTCGTCCATTAGTATATAATTCTTCAATATATAAATTCGAAAATTATTAAAATTTCATATAAAAAATGCAATAAAATTTTAATTTTTAAAGTTTATTGCATTTTTTTATCACATATGGTACTATAAGTTTCACCTAAGGAGGAAACAATATATGAAAGATTATACTACTGATATTGAAAGTAGAAAAAAATTTATTACTAAATTTGAACAAACAGGAAAAGATATAAAAATATATTTAGGAGATGGAAATATACATTTTATACCTAATACAGAAGAAAATATAACTAAATTAATTAATATAATGAAAGAACAATCAAGTAAATTTGATAAATCTGCTTTATCAATGAGAAAAATCAAAAACACAATATTATCAATTGTTATTCTAATATTATCATTATTTTTATATAAAATATTTTCATTGCCAAATTCACTAATTCCCCCAACAATTGGTCCTATACCAACAGCATTTTTACCATTAATTGTAAGTGCTTATGAATTAATAAAAAATAGACAAATCGATAAAATAATAGAAGATGATGAAAAAAATAAATTTTTTTTAAAAAATGAAGCAGAAATAAATGAATGGTTAAAAAAAGAAAATGTAAAAGTAAATTCTCCTAAAAAAGTTTCAAAAATAATAAGAAGTAGTAAAGAAAATGGTAATATATTGAATATTAATAATATTGATAGTTTATCTTTAGTAGAATTAGAAAGATTAAAAGATATTATTGAAATAGAAAAAAATGGTAACTTTAATCAATATGAAAAACCTAAATCATTAACTAAAAATAAGAAAAATAATCAAACTGATAATTAGTAAAAAGTATAAGATTATACTTTTTTTATTTAACTACAATCAAATATATGTTATTTGTTTTTTACAAATATAGAATATTTGGTTAATAATTATTATTTTATTACTTCGTGTTACAATACCATTTGATATAACAAAAAAATGAAAAATATGCTATAATAAATAATATTGTTATGAATAGGTGATTTAATGTCAAAAGAACAAAATGTAATAAACTATTATGTACTTTGTAATAAACTAAAAAATATTACAAGAACTGGATGGACTGATTGGAAAGTAAATAGAAATAGAATAGAAAGTATCGCAGAACATGTTTATGGTACTCAAATGCTAGCTATTGCAATGAAATC
The DNA here is from genome assembly GCA_934086185.1 of uncultured Bacilli bacterium. Classification (GTDB taxonomy): domain Bacteria; phylum Bacillota_I; class Bacilli_A; order RF39; family UBA660; genus UMGS1124. The sequence continues at coordinate 22,673 of CAKOHW010000013.1, read as the reverse complement.
TGAATATAATTATGATATTGATATTATGAAAGTTATTTTAATGTTATCAATACATGAAATTGGTGAAACAATAATAGGGGATTTAACTCAATTTCAAATTGATGCAAATAAAAAAGAAAAAATAGAACATGAAGCAGTTCATAAAATATTATCATCTTTAATAGATGGAGAAATGATAGAAAAATTATTTTTAGAATTTGATGCCCATGAAACTAAAGAAGCGAAATTTGCATATCTATGCGATAAACTAGAATGTGATTTACAAAGTAAATTATATGATCAAGAAGGTGTTGTTGATTTAAAACATCAAGAAGAAAATGATACTATAAATAATGAATTAGTTAAAAAATTACTTAATGAAGACAATTCATTTTCTGATATGTGGATTAAATTTGGACAAATTAAATATCCTTATGATAATAACTTTATGAAAGTATCTAACTATGCATTAAATAATGAATTAGATGAACCATTTACAAAAAAATTGAAATAGTATTACTCAAACAATAATATGTTTGAGTTTTAATAACTATTTATAATCAAAAAATAATATTTAACATAAAATAATAAAGAAAGAAGAATATATATGGAAAAAGAATGTATTAAAGTATCTATTACTACTTTAATAGGTAATATTGTATTATCACTTTTTAAATTTATTTCAGGTATTATAGGTCATAGTAATGCTATGATAAGTGATGCAATACATAGTTTTTCTGATGTTGTAAGCACAATTATAGTAATTATCGGAATAAAAATATCAAATAAAAAAGAAGATAGAGAACATCAATATGGACATGAAAGATTTGAAAACGTTGCATCAATAATATTAGCATTTTTATTATTTATAACAGGAGTGTTAATAGGTATAAATGGAATAAATAATATACGCTTAAATAAATATGTAATACCAACAACTTTACCACTTATAGCAGCCTTAATATCAATCATAGTTAAAGAATGGATGTATTGGTATACTATTAATGTATCAAAAAAATATAATTCAGATTCTTTAAAAGCAGATGCATGGCATCATAGAAGTGATGCATTTTCTTCTATAGGAAGTTTAATAGGAATATATGCTACTATAAAAGGCTTAAAATATATGGACTTAATAGCATCAATTATAATAGCAATTATAATTATAAAAACTGCTATAGAAATCTTTATAGAAGGAATAAATAAAATGTTGGATAAATCATGTAATAAAGAAACAGCAATAAATATAGAAAATATAGTATTAAAAACAAAAGGTGTATTAAGTATTGACTCTTTAAAAACAAGAATGTTTGGTAATAAAATATATGTAGATTTAGAAATATCAGCTGATAAAAATATAACATTTCAGGAGTCTCATAATATAGCTCATAAAGTACATGATGAAATAGAAAATAATATTTCTGATATAAAACATTGTATGGTACATATTAATCCAAAATAAAAACTGATATTGAGTTTAATTTGTTTAATTACAAAATAACTTATATATCAGTTTTTTATCTACTTAATTTTTTAGCTAGTTTTCTAACATTTACATAACTTTTTTTAGTATTTAAAGGCTTTACATTTGTAACATAATGTGTATTATCTTTTTTGCTATCTTTTTTCAAAATATATTTATTTCCACCATGTTTAATTTCTTTATATACATTAATAAAATCTTTTAAAGTTTTTAGTTTAATTAGTTCAACATAATTGTTATCAGGAAATCTTACTAATATAACTTGTTTTTTTTCGGTAATAGTTTCATAACATTCTCCTTGAATATGAGGAGAAGTGAATTTACCATTAACTTTAATAGGAATACCAAACTCATCTATTTCATGTACATAATTAAATTTAATATCGCCTTCATATAATCTATTTGTATTCATTATCTTCGCCTCCAAACGTTTATTATTTTATCAAAACAAATTTATATAGTAAATAAATATAAAAAAATAAAGTGTAAAGTATAAAAATAAGTGTAAAGTATAGCAAAAAAAATAAATATTTTGTATAATATTTAGCGAGGTAGTGTTATGAAAAGAAATGAAGTAAAATATGAAGATTTATCACCAATGATGCAACAATATTTAGATATAAAAAAAGATTATGAAGATGTTTTATTATTCTATAGAGTTGGTGATTTTTACGAACTATTTTTTGAAGATGGAGAAATAGCAAGCAGAGAACTTGAATTAACATTAACAGGTAAAAACGCTGGTTTAAAAGAACGTGTTCCAATGTGTGGAGTACCACATCATGCAGTAAAAAGTTACATAGAAAAACTAATAAATAAATCATACAAAGTAGCAATAGTTGAACAATTAGAAGATCCTAAAAATACAAAAAGTATGGTTAAACGTGGAGTAGTACAAGTATTTTCTAAAGGAACACTTGTTGATTTAGAATACTTAGATAGTAAAGATACTAATTATATTGGAAGTATAATGGATTATAATTATGAGTATTTAATTACATATGCAGATATATCTACTGGAAATTTATTTTCTGAAACAATAATACATGATAAAGAAAAATTAATAAATGAAGTATTAAATCTAAATTTAAAAGAAGTATTAATAACAAATGATTTTGATGTTTACCTACTAAATATTTTAAAGAATAATTACAATATAAATATATCTATATCTGATAAATATTTAACTGATAAATATAAAAATTGTTATAAATCTATAAATGATGAAAGAATAATAAAAGGTATAGAACATTTATTTTACTATTTGTCTGTTACTGAATTAAATGATTTAGATCATATGGGTGAAGTAGAAATAGTAAATAAAGATAATTACTTAAATATGGATATACATACAACGCGTAATCTGGAATTATTTGAAACATTAAGATTAAAAGAAAGACAATATAGTTTAATATGGTTAATAGATAAAACTAAGACAGCAATGGGAGCAAGAACATTAAAAAGTATGCTAATGCATCCATTAAAAGATATTAAGTTAATAAATGAAAGATTAGATATAGTAGAAAAATTAAATAACGAATTTCTATTGCGTGAAGAATTAAGAAATAACTTATATGAAGTATATGATCTAGAAAGACTATGTGGTAAAGTTATATGTGGTACTCTAAATGCTAGAGATATGTTACAAATAAAAAGCTCTTTAAGTGTACTACCTAATATTAAAAGAATAGTTACATCACTAAATTTAAATTATGATATTGATACACATGAAGATATTTATGATTTGTTAAACCGTAGTATATATGAAGAACCTCCTATAACTATAAAAGAAGGCTATTTAATTAAAAGTGGTTACAATAGTGAACTTGATGAATTAAAAAGTTTACGTAGCGGTGGCAAAGAATTTATTAGTTCACTAGAAAGTACTGAAAGAGAAAAAACTGGAATATCTAATTTAAAAGTAGGTTTTAATAAAGTATTTGGTTACTATATTGAAGTATCGAAAGGACAACTAGATAAAGTAAAAGATGAATATGGTTGGGAAAGAAGACAAACTCTAACAAATGCAGAGAGATTTATAACTCCACTTTTAAAAGAAAAAGAAGCGCTAGTATTAAATGCTGAAGAAAGAATAATAGATTTAGAATACAATCTATTTATGGAAATAAAATCAATTATTAAAAATCATATAAGTGAACTTAAAAAAACAGCATATATATTAAGTTTATTAGATGCATATGCTTCATTATCTATAGCAAGTGAAGAGTATAAATTAGTAAGACCAACATTATCTAATAAACGTAAAGTAGAAATTAAAGACGGCTTTCATCCTGTAGTAGAAAGTGTATCTAAAAAAGAATATGTTAAAAATGACATAATAATGGATGAAGGAACTAACACATTATTAATAACTGGTCCTAACATGTCAGGGAAAAGTACATACATGAGACAATTTGCAATTACAATCATTCTTGCTCAAATGGGTTCATTTGTTCCAGCAAGTAGCGCAATCTTACCAATATTCGATTCTATATTTACAAGAATAGGAGCAAGTGACGACTTAGTAGGTGGAGAATCAACATTTATGGTAGAAATGTTAGAAGCAAAAAATGCAATTTGTAACGCTACAGAAAATAGTTTAATATTATTTGATGAACTAGGACGTGGTACTGCAACATATGATGGATTATCAATTGCAGAATCAATACTTATTTATGTAGATAAAAATATAAAATGTAAGACATTATTTTCAACTCATTATCATGAATTAACATCTTTAGAAACCACTCATAAATCAATAAAAAATGTACATGTTGAAGCAGTAGATAATGATGGAGTGATAACATTCTTGCATAAAGTAACAGATGGTGCTGTTGATAAAAGCTATGGTATACATGTAGCTGCTTTAGCAGGTATGCCAGATGAAATAATAAAAAATGCAAATGTAATATTATCTTCATATGAACAAAATAAAAAAGAAGTTAATATATCTTTACCTAATACACAAATGGAATTTAATTTTGAAAATAATGATAACTTATTAAAAAATGAACTAGATAATATCGATATTTTAAAAATTACACCAATAGATGCAATGAATATACTATATAAATTAAAAGAAATATCTAAAAAATAGTTGGTAATAAAAAAGAAACCCTTAAGGGAAATCTTTTAAACCATATACATATTATTGTTATAAAGATTATCATTTATATCTTTATCAACATTATAATTTATACCGCTTTCTAATTTAGATAATCTAGTTTCTATTCTATTCATTTGTCTTTCTAATTTAGATATTCTAGCATCAATATCATTTGTATAATTATTCATACCCATGTTTTGATTTTGATAATTATTATCTATTGCAGGTCCAGAATAAAATGAAGATTGACTAGATACTTGATTTGGATACATATTAGGCATCATATTTGGTACAGAATTATAAGCATTCATATTATATTCAGAAAAAAATGAATTTCTATCTTTTTTCATGAGTTTTCCTCCTCATAACATTATATGATAAATTTTAAAGGAAGTGATATTATGCGATTAAGAAATGTAAAAAATGCATACAACATAGTAAATAATTCAAACTATGTTATTAAAAATGAAGAAGAACATATTGGAAAATACAAAAGTCTATTTAATAATGATAACGAAATACATATAGAAATAGGTATGGGTAAGGGAGATTTTATAATAGGAATGGCAAAAAAATATCCTAATATAAATTTTATAGGAATAGAAAAATACGAATCAGTAATGGTACGTGCAATTGAAAAATTAAATGACATCGAATTAAATAATTTAAAACTAATTAGAATGGATGCCATAAATATTAATAAAGTTTTTGATCACGAAATAAGTACCATATATTTAAATTTTTCTGATCCATGGCCTAAGAAAAGGCATAGTAAAAGAAGACTCACTAGTGATGTATTTTTATCTCTTTATGATAATATTTTCATATCTAACCCCCACATTATACAAAAAACTGATAATATAGGATTATTCGCATATTCATTATCTAGTTTATCAAAATATGGATATCAATTAGATGAAGTATCACTAGATTTAGAAAATGAAGGTATAGATAATGTAGTAACTGAATATGAAAAAAAGTTTATGAATATGGGTATAAAAATAAATTATTTAAATGCAACTAAATATAAAAAATAATATAATCTGTGATATAATTTTTAGTAGGAGGTTAATATGAAAGAAAATGAAATTATTTTAAATAAGATTTATAAATTATTAAAACTAATAGTAATTTTATTTAGTGCTACATTAATAGTACTTAGCATTGGAGTTTCAAGTTATATTAATAATAACAAAAAGAGTGAAACTACAACAGAAAGTGAATATAATACAGATTATGATGTATCTATGTTTAAAGAAATAAAAGCAAGTGAATTAAAGAAAAATACTAAAGATTTAAGTGTAGTATATATAGGAAGAAGTACTTGTAGTTGGTGTGCAGCATTCTTACCAAGATTATGGGAAGCACAAGAAGAATATGGATATAAAACTCTTTATATCGATATAGCAAAAATTATGGATTTTACAAATAATGGAGAAATACTTGATCAAAAAGCATATAACATAATGATAAATCTTACAGGTAAAAATTATGAAACATATGTAAAAGATAATTTTGGAGCAACTCCAATGATATTAATTATGAAAAATAATAAAATTGTAGGTGCTCAAACAGGATATTCTGAATATGAAGAATTCAAAAAAGTATTAAATGAAGCGGGTATAAAATAATACAAAAATCGTACATAAATAAACAGATATTATAATTCTGTTGTGTACGATTTTTATTATCTGTTAATTTAAGAAAAAAAGTTTAAAAAAGAATAAAAAAACACTTGATTAATATATATTTATGGTGATATATTTTAGACACGTTTAGAAAGAGAGTGGCATAATGTTAGAATTAAATAATATAACCAAAATTTATAAAACTGGAGATTTTACTCAGAAGGCTTTAGATAATGTAAGTATAAAATTCAGAAACAGTGAATTTGTTTCTATTTTAGGTCCTTCAGGAAGTGGTAAAACAACACTTTTAAACATTATAGGAGGTTTAGATAAATATACTAGTGGAGATTTATTAATCGAAGGTGTAAGTACAAAAAAATATAAAGATAAAGATTGGGATAATTATAGAAATCATAAAATAGGCTTTGTGTTTCAAAGTTACAATCTTATAGGTCATCAAAGTATTCTTGCCAACGTAGAGTTAGCATTAACGTTATCAGGTGTTAGCAAAAAAAGAAGAAGAAATTTAGCAATAAAAGCATTAGAAAACGTTGGATTAAAAGATCACATTAAGAAAAAACCTAATGAATTATCCGGTGGTCAAATGCAAAGAGTAGCGATAGCGAGAGCATTAGTAAATAATCCAAGTATTATACTTGCAGATGAACCAACTGGAGCACTTGATACATCTACAAGTGAACAAATTATGAATTTATTAAAAGACATTTCTAAAGATAAATTAGTTATTATGGTAACACATAATCCAGAACTAGCAAATATATATTCAAATAGAATTATAAAATTAAAAGATGGTTCTTTAATTGATGATTCAAATTCATATGAAGAAAGTATGAAAGAAAAAAATATCAAAAAAGATAAAAAGAAAAGCATGTCATTTTTTACAGCATTATCATTATCTTTTAAAAACTTACTTACTAAAAAGGGAAGAACATTGCTAACTGCTTTTGCAGGTTCAATAGGTATAATAGGTATATCGCTTATACTATCTTTATCAAATGGAGTTCAAAGTTATATAGATAAAGTGCAATCAGATACACTTACTAGTTATCCATTATCAATAGAAAAAGAAAGTGTAGATTTTTCTAGTATGTTATCAACAATGTCAAAAAATGAAAAAAATAAAAACCATGATAAAGATAATATATATTCTAACGATATAATGATAGATATGATAAGTGGAATGTCTTCATCATCTAAAATAAATAATTTAAAAGATTTTAAAAAATATATAAATGATAATAAAGAAGAATTTGATAAATATACTAATGATATTAAATATGGTTATAACTTAGATTTACAAATATATGATAATAATACTGAGAAAATAACAAAGTTAAATCCTAGTAATATAACTAATATGTTAGGTATGGCAAATGATTCCAATAATATGATGCAAATGAGTAATGCTAATGTATTTAATGAGTTATCAGATAATGAATCTTTAATTAATAGTCAATACGATTTGATAAGTGGAAGACTACCAGAAGATTACAACGAATTAGTACTTATAGTAGATAAAAATAATGAAGTAAGTGATTATACACTATATTCTATCGGGTTAAAAGATAAAGATGAATTATATGATATGATTTTAAAAATGCAAAAAGGTGAAAAAGTAAATAAAAGTAAACAAATAAAAATATCGTATGATGAAATAATAAATAAAGAATTTAAATTAATATTAAATACAGATACATATAAAAAAGAAAATAATATTTGGATAGATAAAAGTTTAGATACTGCTTATATGAAAAATTTAATAAAGAAATCACTAACATTAAAGATAGTAGGTATAATAAAACCTAATAGTGATACTACTATTGAAACTACTGGATCAATAGGGTATACAAGTAAATTAACTAATTATGTAATAGATAAAATAAATAATAGTGATATTGTAAAAGAACAATTACATAATGAAAATAAAAATATTTTTACTGGTAATGATTTTACTAAAGGAGAATCTATAGAACAGAATAAAAAAACTTTAGGTGTAGTCTCTATAGATAATCCAGACATAATAAATTTATACCCATCTAGTTTTGAAAATAAAAATAATTTAAAAGATTTAATTGATAAATACAATGATAAAATAAAAGATGAAAATAATAAAATAGAATATACAGATTATGTAGGAATACTAATGAATAGTGTAACAACTATTGTAAATATAATAAGCTACGTACTTATATCATTTGTTAGTATATCATTAATAGTATCAAGTATTATGATAGGAATAATTACATACATTAGTGTACTTGAAAGAACAAAAGAAATCGGTATATTAAGAAGTATTGGTGCTAGTAAAAAAGATATAAGAAGAGTATTTAATGCCGAAACATTTATTATTGGATTTATATCAGGTTTATTAGGAGTTTTAATAACTATATTATTAAATATTCCTATCAATCAAATAATATATAAACTAACTAATATTAATGTTGGAGTAAGTCTTCCATTTATAGCATCTATTATACTTGTCATAATAAGTTTATTATTAACAATGATAGCAGGACTTATACCATCAAAAATGGCAGCTAAAAAAGATCCGGTTATCGCATTACGTACTGAGTAATTTGACATTTGTTCGTGTTTGTGCTATAATTCAGTTACTAATGGGGGTTAGGAAAGTGTTTTTAAGACTCATTACGAGTCTTTTTTACATATTATTTACGTACTAATTAAAAAAATAAAACATATACTTCTTTTAGTGATATTATATTAATCATTTAGGGGGAATAGATTATGAATACAATAAAAGAAAAAATAAATTTATTAATTAAAAAAATAAAACTTAGTAAATTAAACTTTTTAAACCACAAATTTAAAAAATATATTATTAAATATGAAGAAGATGAAAAAAATATAATAATATATAATTCTAACGGAGATAAAAAAATAGTAAAAAATAATATTCCTAATAAAGTTAAAATTATGGAAATAATCAAAGATCATAATACTGAAATAAATAAAAAGATAAATTATTATAATTCCAAAAAAGAAGATTATAAAATAATTATCCTATCAAGTGGAATATTATTATTAATGTTTGGTTTTATGTTTATATTTAGTTTTTTTACAGGAAGTTACATATTATTAATATTAACTTTATTATCATTTTCTATATGTTTATATTTATATTTAGAGTATGTCTATAAAGTTTTATTGTTTAGAGAAGAAATCAAAAGATTAGTTTATATAAAAGAAGAACATGAAATTAATTATGATGATAATGAATTAAAAGAAATTGCAATAGATTCATTTAAAGTTGTTAGAAATAAATTTTATAGTGGTTTAGAAAAAATAATTGATATTTTAGATAAAAAACAAAAAATCTAATTATTATGGTATAATGTCAATTAGTGAGAGTGATATTATGAAAAAAAGAGTATTAACTGGTTTACAACCAACAGGTGTTATTACATTAGGAAACTATATTGGTGCAATAAAACAAATGGTAGAATTGGAAAAAGAATTTGATTCCTACATATTTATTGCTGATATGCATGCAATAACAATTAACCAAGATCCTAAACTTCTTAAAGAAAATATAAGAAGTTTAGTTGCTTTATATTTAGCATGTGGTATTGATCCTAACAAAAATACTATATACATTCAATCTGACAATCCATATATAGGTTCTATTAGTTGGATGTTAGAATGTAATTCATATTATGGTGAATTATCTAGAATGACGCAATTCAAAGATAAATCAAAGAAAAATGCTAATTTTACATCAGGTTTATTAACATACCCAGTATTAATGGCAGCAGATATAATCTCAATGGATACAGATTATGTACCGGTTGGAATAGATCAAAAACAACACGTAGAATTAGCAAGAGACATTGCTATAAGATATAATAAAAAATATGGAGAAACATTTAAAATACCAGAACCAATTATTAAATCTACTGGAACAAAAATAATGGATTTACAAAATCCAGATAAAAAAATGAGTAAGAGTAGTGAAAATCAAAAAGGTGTAATAAGATTATTAGATGATTTAAATGTAGTTAGAAAAAAGATAATGTCTGCAACTACAGATAGTGAAATGATAATCAAATATAATGTAGAAGAAAAACCAGGTATATCAAACCTTATAAATATTTATAGTTCATTAACTAATACTACTATTCCTGAAATAGAAGAAAAATTTAAAAATTCAAATTATGGTGAATTTAAAAAAGAAATAGCAAATGTTGTAGTTGACACATTAGATAAAATCCAAAAGAAATATAATGAAATTATAAATAGTGATTATCTAGACGAAATACTAGATAAAGGTAGAGATAAGAATATTGAAATTTCAGAAAAAATTTACAATAAAATGAAAAAAGATATAGGTTTAGGAAGAAACTGATAAAAAAATATTGATAATTGTAAAAATATTTGTTACAATTATCTTACTTATGGCGGAATTGGTGAAGTGGTTAACACGCCGGATTGTGGCTCCGGTACGCGTGGGTTCGATCCCCACATTTCGCCCCACTGAAAAATAACGAGTGAAGTTAAATACTTCGCTTTTTTTTATTTTCATAATAAAAACTCAAAAGAAACCATAGTAATTAATTTGATTTTACAATTTCATTGTGCTAAAATACATAACCTGGAGGAAAACTATGAATTACGAAAATAAAGAGTTATGTAAAAAATGTGGTGGAATTTGTTGTAAAAAAAGTGGATGTGATTACTTTGTAAGTGATTTCAAGACAATTAATAAGCAGTCATTGCTAGAAATTCTAGATAGCGGTAATGTTTCAATTGTTTCTACATTTTTCTTTGAAACGCTAAATAATGGTAATAAGATTGCAATCCCATTTTTATACTTGAGAGCTCGAAATAAAGATAGAGGAATTGTAGATTTATTTTCTATGAAAAAAGAATGTTCTATGTTAACTGAAACAGGGTGTAAATATGATATTAATAATAGACCAGGTGGTGGAGTAAATTTAATTCCAACAGAAAATGCTTGTGTTCCATTATTAGATCCACTTGAAGAAATGTCAAAATGGAAATCATATCAAGGATTATTATCAAAATTAGTACGTAGATATACTGGCAAAAGTGTAGATACAGTAATAAAAGAAGACGTAGAAGAAGTAATGTATCAAGTAATGACAGATCAATTTAATGGTGTATCAAAAATAGAAATCATAGATATTAAAAAAAGTATTTTAAATTTAATAGAATGTTTTAAAGAAGAATATTTAAAAGCAAGCAAGAGAGCAAAAGAAGATATAAGAGTTTATAAAAAAGAATATAAAAATAATTAGACAAGTAACTTGTCTTTTTTCTTGTATAAAAAATATTTGTATTATATAATTTAATTATGGTGAAGATATATGGCAAAGAAGAAAAAAAGAAAAAGTACAAGTTCAGAAAAAAATAAAATTAGTATAGAATTTATAGGATTATTACTTATATTAATTGGAGTAATCGGAATAGGAGTATTTGGCCCGGTAGGAAGTATAATAAAACAATTTTCGGTATTTTTAGTGGGCACATATTATGAAGTGTTAATACTATTTATAATATACTTAGGATTATATTTCATAGTTAAAAGAGATACGCCTAAATTTTTATCTGCAAGATATATAGGTATTTATATAATTACTTTCTCAATACTAGGATTATCACATATGAAATATGTAGAAAAAAGTATTCATTTTAAAAATTTCATGGAATTAACAATAGAAAAATTGATGAGTATAAAAGGGCCAGATTTTACAAATTTAAATACTGCTGGTGGCGGTATTCTAGGAAGTATAAGTGGTTGGAGTGTAAATAAATTATTTGATAGTCGTGGAGCATACATAGTTTATGGTGTATTAATATTTTTTGGAATAATATTATTATTTAATTTATCTTTAAGTGATATATTTGATCGTATAGGTAATATGTTTAGTAATATAAAAAATAGACCAAAGAAAGAAAAAATAGAAAAAACTGAAGACAATGAAGAAGATGATGAAGAAGAAACAGATAGTGAAATAATAGAAGATAAAAAAGTAATAGTAACTAGTAGTGAAGATTTACATAATTATAATAAACAAAATAATACTGAAGAAAAAATACCAGATGTTAGTAAACCTATAAGCAATAATGGAAGTTATAGATTACCAAGCTTAGATTTATTAGATCCAATAAAGAAAAATAAGAAAGCAAATACTACTGAATTCTTAAATAAAACTAGAATTGCTTTAGAAAAAGTATTGTTAGATTTCCAAATAAAAGGAAAAGTTGTAGAAATACATGAAGGTCCAACAGTTACTCAATTTGAAGTTGAAATAGCAAGTGGTACTAAAGTAAGTAGAATCACTAGTATTAATAAAGAAATTGCGCTTGCTCTAGCAGCAAAAGATGTACGTATACAAGCACCAATTCCTGGTAAAAGTACAGTAGGTGTAGAAATACCCAATAAAATTACAAGTAGTGTACCAATAAGAGAAGTATTATCAAATGTACCTAGCAATATGGAAAATGCAAAAATACTATTCTCTTTAGGAAAAGATATAATGGGTAGAAATTGTTGTGCAGATATGACTAAGATGCCACATTTACTAGTTGCCGGTTCTACTGGTAGTGGTAAATCTGTTTGTATCAATAGTTTTATAGCAAGTATATTAATAAGAAAAAGACCAGATGAATGTAAATTAGTTTTAGTAGATCCAAAAAAAGTAGAGTTATCCAATTATAATGGAATACCACATTTATTGTGTCCAGTAGTTAATGATCCTAAAAAAGCAAGTATAGCATTACAAAAAATTGTTGCTGAAATGGAAAGAAGATATGATTTATTTAGTGAAAAAAATGTAAAAAACATTACTGGCTATAATGAATGGGTAGAAAAACAAAATAGTATGGCAAATGCAGAAATAGAGAAAAAGCTTCCTTTCATAGTAGTAATAATTGACGAATTAGCAGATTTAATGTTAGTTGCAGCAAAAGAAGTAGAAGATTCTATTATGCGTATTACACAGATGGCTCGTGCTGCAGGAATACATTTAATAGTTGCAACACAAAGACCATCTACTGATGTTATTACCGGCGTAGTTAAAGCAAATATTCCTAGTCGTATTTCATTCGCAGTAGCAAGTCAAATAGATTCAAGAACAATTTTAGATATGGGAGGAGCAGAAAAACTACTAGGTAAAGGTGATATGTTATATTTACCTATGGGTGAAAATGTTCCAATAAGAATACAAGGTAATTTTATAAGTGATGATGAAACACAAAGATTAATAGATTACGTATGTAAAGAACAAGTAGCTGAATATGATAATTCTTTATTAGAAGGAACTCCTAACCATATGGCAGCAGGTGAAAATTTCGAAAAAGAAGAATATGATGATCCACTTTATAATGAAATTGTAGACTTTGCAATAGAAACAGGAAAAATAAGTGCTTCTTTAGTTCAAAGAAGATTTAAAGTTGGCTATAATAGAGCGGCAAGAATAATAGATTTATTAGAAGAAAGAGGAATAATAGGGCCACAAAATGGTTCTAAACCTAGAGAAGTATTAGTAAAACTCGAAAATAACAGTGATGAATAATTACTGTTATTTTTGTGTAAATAGAAGGTATTATTATTTGTAAAAAGACAAGTGCTATGATATGATTAAAATGTAAGAAAATAATGGAGGTTTAATATATGAATAAAAAAGTAATAGTAGGAATAATAGGTATTCTATTAGTCGCAATAATAGGAGTACTTTTAGTGAAAGGAACAAAAAAATATACAGTAACTTTTGAAACTGATGGTGGTACAAAAATTGAAACACAAAAAATTAAAAATGGTGATGAAATAGAAGAACCAGAAGAGCCAACAAAAGATGGATATATATTTGAAGGTTGGTACGTAGATGGTAAAGAATATGATTTTACAGAACCAATTAGCAAAGACACTAAAATAGTTGCAAAATGGAAAAAAATAGAAAAAGAAAATATAGGGGAAGACAAAAAAGAACAAACAAAAGAAAATGTTACTACTTCATCAACAAAGAATTCATTAACAAAAAATGATAATTCTAATGAGCTTACAGAAAAAGAAGAAACGACTGATCCCGTAACAACAACTAAAGTAGCAACAACTGAAACTACTACAAAAAAAGAAGACATCATTACATATTTAATGGAAGATGAAAATAACTCAGTAGTAGGTCAAGTAAAACTTTATATTACAAAAAATGGTAAAAAAGTAAATGGTACTTGTGATATTACAACAAAAAGTGGAACTACTGTAACAAAGACAATATCTAAAGATGGATATGTTACCAATAAAAATATAATAACTAAAATAGAAAATATAAAAGTTAGTTAAGAGGTGATAATAATGAAGAAAATAAAATATATTTTACTTGCTATCATAACAATGATTTCATTTAATACAATAGCAAAAGCAGAAATTATAGAGAATGATAATTATACAACTGATACATATATTATTGGTTATACCAAATTTAATGATTTAATAATCACTGGAGAAAAATCTGCAATAGCAGGAAATGATTTTAATTCAGTAAATACTTTATTAAATAGAAATAATAATAACCCAAAAGTATACTATAAAAGTGATTTAGATAATAAATGGTATATTATTAGTGATGACACAACAGTATTAACAAGTGAAGAAGAGTCAAATTTAAAAAATAATTTAGAAATTTTCTTTGTAAATAATAAAGAAAAAGAATTAGAAATAAATTACGATGGAATAGTAGATGATAATTCTATTGAAACAGATGATATAAATAAAAAAGTTATATATGATAAAGAAAAGAAAAAATTTATAATTCCAGCAACTATATTTAATTTCAAATTTAAATCAAATAATAGAACTCTAGAAGTTAACACTATAAATAATAGTACAAATGAAGAAAAAAAATTAAATTATGGTGAATTTTTAGTCAAAGAAAATAATATAACAAGTGAAGATGAATTTGATAGTGCATTACAAAATAAAAATAGTGATGTTATAGTTCTTGGAAGTGATATTACATTAACTAAAACTTATGAAATAGATAGAAACATAACTATAGATTTAAATGGATTTAGTATTAATGGTTTTGATAGTAGTTTAACTAGACTATTAAAATTTAATGGAAATATAAATGCAACAATAACTGGTACTGGAAGTATAAATACAATTGGTGAACAAGTATTAACAATAAGTGGTGGTGCCACATTAAACATTAATGAGTTTGTGACAATAGAGAACAAAAGTGATTTAAGTGAATCATATGGTATCTTTATAAGAGATAACAATTCAACTTTAAATAATGCAGGAACTATAATTTTAAAAGGTTATGGTGCTGGGATTAGCGGAAATGGTAAAAAAGAATTTGCCGGTACTATAATTAATTTAAGTGAAACAGCAAATATTATTGCACCTAACGGTGGAGCATTATATTTACCACAAGCAGGTACTTGTAATATTAATGGTGGTTATTATAGATCAAATACTGGTATTGCAATAAAAGCTGGTAATTTAAACATAAATAGTGGAACAATAGAAACAACTGGTGCAAAAAATGATCCGGAAGTTAATAACAATGGTTTTAAATTAACTGGTGATGCTATTTATATAGAAGAGAATGTTAAATATGCAGACAATGTTAATATATATGTTGATGAAAATGTTAGTATTAAAACAAATGGTTACTTTATTAGAGAATATAACCCAACTAATACTTTAAGCGCTACAGTAACAGGAAAATATGATGTTAAAAAAGAATTAACAACAAATGTAGTAATATATGAAGAAAGTGCTTATACAGTAAACAATATAAAATATAGCATAAATAATTTAAAAGAAGCACTATTAAATTCAAGTGAATTAAATCCTGTAATATTATTAAAAAACATTAAATTGTATGATAAAATTTTAATAAATAATACTGATACAACAATTTTAAATGGTTATATAAACTTAAATGGCTTTACATTAACAGGTAGCGATAATAATGATATATTTGTTATAAAACAAAATAATGCTAATTTAACTATATATAATGGTAATTTAGTTACTAATGGAATGGGCTCTTCTCTTGTTATTGGAGAAACTACTGAAATTAATAATATTCACGCAACAGTTAAAAATGACGTATATATAACTGCACCTGCTTACCCAGTATTCATTGGTGGAAATGGTACAGTAGTGGATTTTTACGGACACATCAAAGTTACAAATGATTCATATGTAGTAAATGGCAAAGATATAATATATGAAAGATACGGAATAAGTAGTAATGGTTCAGTTAAAACACAAAATACAACATTAAATATTTATGATGGTGCTACTATTGATTCACAATATGGAACAGCACTATATATTCCTCAAACTGGTACTACTAACATTTACGGTGGAAATTTAACTGCAAACACAGTTATAGGAATAAAATCAGGTAATTTAAATATTAATGGTGGTAATCTAACTGCTACTGGTATAAAACAAAAGCCTCAAATAAATAATAACGGAATAAATTTAACTGGTGATGTTATTATAATTGAAGAAAACGAAAAATATGCTGATAATGTAAATATAAATATAACAAATGGAAAATTTAATTCTAATAATGGTTTTATAGTTCAAGAATATAATCCAACTAAAAAATTATCATTAACAATAACTGGATTATATAGTACTATAGATGAAGAAAATAGTAGTTTATTAGATTTTACTACAGTATATAAAACTACAAATTAATTTTTACAAAAAATCTACACTAAATAAAATAGTGTAGATTTTTTATGTTTAAATATATCAATTTATTTTTACATCAACATCTTATATCTATTTATAATACCATTAATCTTTATAAAATTTTCATTAGAAAAATTACTTTTATACTTAGTAAAATTAAACCCTTGTGGATTTGATAATACTTCCTTATATCTGTTTTTTATAAAATTAAATATAAAATCTAATTCATTGTTGTTTAATTTTATATTATTTTTTAATGCAAAAGAATTAATATCGTCTTTAGATATTTTATTTACGTAAGATTCTACCATATTTATCATTTTATCACCAATATATATTATGCATTTAACTAATAAAATATACGGTTTTTTACATAATAATATTAGGTGATTTAATGAAAAAATATATTATGTATTTATTTGTTAGTATATTATTTTTAATTGCAATATCAAAAATGATTTATTTAATGTTTTATAAACATGATTACTATAAAGAAATACTTGATAAGCAAAATAATAATATTATATATGGATCAACTGCTCCTAGAGGAAGAATATTAGATAGAAATGGTAAAATAATAGTAGACAATGTTGGTATAAAAACAATTCTCTATAATAAAGTAAGTGGAATAAGTGAACAAGAAGAAATAAATATTGCTAAAAAATTATCAAGTATATTAGAAATAGATGAAGGAAATAATGATGAATTAAAATACTTTTATTATATAAATAATAGAGAATATATTAATAGTTTAGTAGATGATAAAACATATAGATTATATGAAGAAAGAAAAATAGATAGTAAAGAATTACAAAATATAAAATTAAATTTAATAACAGATGATATGATAAATGAATTAAATAATATAGATAAAAAAGCATCAAAAATATATAGTATAATGAATAAAGGTTATAATTATGAAGATAAAATAATTAAAAAAAATTGTACAGATGAAGAATACAGCATAATAACTGAAATGAAATTATCTGGAGTTAGAAGTGAATTAACATTTGAGAGAATTAATAACTACGGTGATTTATTAAGTAATGTTATAGGTAATGTCGGATTAATACAAAGTGAAGATTATTCATATTATAAATCTTTAGGATATTCTAATGATGATATTGTTGGTACAAGTTATTTAGAAAAGTACTATGAAAAATATTTAAAAGGAGAAAAAGCAAAATATAAAATAAATAATGATAATACAATTACATTAATTAGCAATGCTAAAATAGGTAATGATTTAGTATTAAATATAGATATCGATATACAAAATAAAATAGAAAATATTTTAATGGAAGAAATAAAAAAAGCAAAATATTATAATAATTCTAAATTTTATAATGGTTCATATATAGTTGTTAGTAATCCTAATGATGGAGGCATAATTGCTTTTGTAGGGAAATCATATAATAACGGAGAATTTTTAAATAATGAAATTGGTATTATAAATAAAAGTTATACAGTAGGTAGTGCTGTTAAAGCAGCAACTATATCTGTTGGGTATAAAAATGATTTAATTGATATAGGAAGTAAATTTAATGATTCTTGCGTTAAACTAAAAAATAAAATTGAAAAGTGTAGTTGGAAAAAATTAGGAACAATTAATGACTTACAAGCATTAGCATATTCATCTAACTTCTATCAATTTATGATAGCAATAAAATTAACAGGTGAAAATTATAAATATAATATGAAATTAAATAATTTAGACTATGCTTTTAAAACATACAGAGATACATTAGCAAGTTATGGATTAGGAGTAAAAACTGGAATAGATTTAGAAAATGAAAATATTGGTATTATAGGAAATACAATAAGTGATGATTTATTACTAAATTTAAGTATAGGGCAATACGATACATATACTCCCATAGAAATGAGTCAATATATAAATACGGTTGCAAATGGTGGTAAAAGAATAGAATTAAGATTAATGAAAGAAATAATATCACCAGAAGGAAAAATAATCATAAAAAATAATGCTAATGTATTAAATAATGTAGACCTAGAAGAAAAATATATTAATAGGATAAAAGAAGGATTAAAAAGTGTATCTAATTATGGTACAGGCTCATCATATATAGATAAAAAATATAAAGCAAGTAGTAAAACTGGTACAAGTGAATCTATAATGGATAGTGATTTAGATGGAATTTCTGATACTTTCACCACTACAAAAACATTCATTTCATATATGCCAAACGATAATCCATTATATAGTTTAGTTATAATTAGTCCTAATATTAGTTATCAAACAGATAAAAATGCATATAGTTATCCTATAAATATGTATTTAGCAAGACATATTTCTAAAATTTTGTTTGATAATTAGTATATTCTTTGTTATAATATCTTTAGTTTGACAAAGAAGGAGGCAGGATTATGGCTAAAAAAGGTGATAACAGAGCAAATATTGAATTAAAATGCCCTGAATGTGGTTATATTATTAGACCAACTGATAAAAATAAAAAAAATACACCAGATAAAATGGAATTAAATAAATATTGTAAAAAATGTCAAAAGAAACAAACATTTAAAGAAAAGAAATAATTTATGAGAAAAAGCAATAAAATAACAATACATGGAACGTTATGTGATATTACCAATTATGAGGCTTTAATAAAAGCGCAAGCAAGTAATATTGCATTTAAAAGTGAGTTAAGAAAACAAAAAGTTATTAAAACTCAAAAAATAGGTAGTATTTCTCGTAACAACGTAAAAAGAAAAATACTTACTAAAAAAGATAAAGAATACAATAAGTAGAAAGGAGTAAATTTATGAATATAAATATTAATGATATTAAAAATGGTATGACTATTATAATAGATGGAAAATTATGTATGATAGAAGAATTTCAACATGTTAAACCAGGTAAAGGTTCTGCATTTATGAAAATGAAATTAAGAAATTTAAGAACTGGTGCATTAGTAGAAGATACTTATAATACAAATATTAAGATAGAAAAAGCACACGTTGAAAAATCTAAAATGAACTATTTATATAGTCAAGGTGATTCATATGTATTTATGAATAATGAAACATACGAACAATTAGAAATACCAGAAGATAAGTTAAAAGATCAAATTAAATTCTTAAAAGAAGGTATGGATATAGATATTTCTACTTATGAAGGAGAAATAATTGGTATAGTTTTACCAGAAAAAGTTGAATATGAAGTAACAGAAACTACAGAAGCAACAAAAGGTAATACTACTAATAATGCTACTAAAGATGCTACTATAGAAACTGGATATAGTTTAAGAGTTCCTCTATTCATTAAAGAAGGAGAACACATAATAGTATCTACTTTAGATGGCAAATATGTATCAAGAGCTTAATAACTAAGTTCTTTTTTTGTGTTACAAATTTAGAATAAATAAAAATTGAGTATTGTAAATGATAAAATTATTTGATAAGATATAAGTAGAGTAGAAAGGCTACTCGAGATAAGAATTATTTTGTACAAAATAATTCGCAATTAAAAAAATATTTTATAAAAGCACAAAATTATATAACCTAATTCTCTCTCGAACAAATGTTTGGTCGGGGGGGGGTTAATAATTATATAATTTTTTTGTATGTTTGGAGTGTGATTTTCTGATAAGATATTTAAATTTAATAAATTATAATGAAAACAACAAAGTTGTTGGTTCAAATTAAAAAAGTAATTTGATAAACTTTAAATATAAAGATAGGAAGTAGGTAAAAATATGAATAAAAAGCAAAAAATAATTGTTAGTGTAGTAGGAATAACAATTGTACTTTTGGCACTTCTAGGATTGACTTATGCATACTTTTTAACAAGGATACAAGGAAACACTAACGATAAGAGCATCAGTGTAACAACAGCTAACCTAGAATTAACTTATGGAGATAATAGTGCAGAGATACTTGGTAAAGATTTAACATTAATACCAAGTGATACTGAAATAGGAACAAAGACATTTACTGTCACTAATAATGGTAATGATACAAGTTATGTAGTAATTATAGAAAATGTTAGTGTGACAAAAGCAAGTGATGGATCTATAACAACATTTGAAAGTAATGATTTTAGATATACATTAACATGTACAAAAAGTGATGGAACAAGTTGTGATGGAGTAAGTACACAAAGTGTTTTTCCAATAAATGGTGGAATATTAGTTGGAAATAATATAACTGGAGGTGATGTACATACATATACATTTAAAATGTGGTACATAGATACTGGAGTAGACCAAAGTAATGATATGGGTAAAACTTTACAAGCAAGATTAAATATAACAAATATTGCAAGTATGTCAAACCCATATTCAGCTAATACAAATAGTTTAGCATATAACATAATAGAAAATGCAAAAAATAAAACAAATGGAACAGAATTAATTTCTAGTCCTAAAACAAAGGTGGCTGAAGCAACAAGTTCATTTATATATTTAAAAGGAACTGATCCAACAACATTTACTCAAACATTAAGTAATGCAACAGATTATTATATTTTATATGCAGATAATTATACAGTAGATGAAACAACTGGTAATATTAATTTGGTAAACCCAACAGAAGTAGATAGTAAATATACAACATCAATGGCAAATAGTTTAGTAGGGAAATATGTAGTATGGGCTACTAGTATACCTGGATTATATCAATCTCAAAGAAGTTACATATATAAAATATCTACAAACGTTTCTGATATAACATCAACTATAAAATATGCAACAATAAATTCAACTATAAAATCAACTGAAAAAGAGTTAAGCTTAACAACAGATGATTATGGAATAAGTTATTATTATAGAGGCGGAGTAGAAGACAATTATGTTAATTTTGCTGGAATGTGTTGGAAAATTGTAAGAATAGCAGGAGACGGAAGTGTTAAGATAATATTAGAAGACCAAGATAGCACTTGTGAAACAAGTGACGGTAATTGGAATATTCCAACTACAACTGGTGGAACAACAAAAACTGGTAATTTTGGATATACTGAGTATGCGGCAAACACATTAACAGCTTCTGATGGAACAAAAAATCCAAGTGTAAGATATTTAATGAACTATTTAAATGGTGGAACAAATAATGATAAATCAATGACAACGGCGTTTAAAAATTTCCAAACTGGACCACTTGCAAATTATTTAGATAAATTAAAAGCAGGAGACTGGTGTTTAAATGGTAAATCATATGCTACTAGTAGTGATAATACAACAGCATTAACTAGTCAAGAAACATTAGATAAACAAGTTAATGGGACAAGGTTTTATTATGATTCGTATGTTCGATTAAAAGGTAAAAAAATAAAAGAGCCAACATTAAAATGTAATGGAACAAATATGGGTATGTATGTAGATAATACGAATATGTATGTAGGAACATTAACGGCAGATGAAATAGTGTATGCTGGAGGAAATGTTGATGCCAATAGTTATAATTTTTATTTAATAAATGATTATCAAAAATTAAACAGTTTATACTTTTGGTCTTTGTCACCTTACATGTTCAATGTTGTCAACAATAACACTGACTACACATTCGTTATGAATTACGATGGTTATTTTGGCCCGTGGAATTCGAAAGATGGCTGTGTGAATAAGGACGACAATATTTCATTTCGCCCCGCAGTTTCTCTAAAATCTAGTGTTCAAATAACTGGAGGAAATGGAACAAAGGCAAATGCTTACACAATAGGCTGATTGACGGACACTTTTGATTTTGGCTAGGTATAACCTGGGTTTGTAGGCAATAAAACTCGCCCGTTAGTATACA
>CAKOHW010000012.1 GCA_934086185.1 uncultured Bacilli bacterium | reverse complement strand
GTATTGATATGTCAAATAAGATTAAAATGTATAAAAAAAATAGATATTTCTATCTATTATTACTCATATTGGTAGCGACGGTGAGACTCGAACTCACGACCTACCGGGTATGAACCGGGTGCTCTAGCCAACTGAGCTACATCGCCATTAACAAGTGCATATTAAATATATCATAAAGTTTTTATATTTGCAACATAATTTTTAATTTTTTTCAAAAAGAAAAAAGCCTCAAGGCTTTAATTATTCTTCATTATTTTTAGAAACTTCTATAACTTCTTTTCCTTTATAATTACCACATTCTGTACATGCTCTATGAGGTCTAATAACTGCACCACATTTAGTACATGTAGTCATTCCTGGTAATTCTTTCTTTAAATGTGTACGACGCATTCTCTTTTTAGTTTTACTTGTTCTTCTAAATGGAACTGCCATATTATCACTCCTTCCTTATTATTCGCTAATTAATTCCCATCCATCCCCAGATGTGTTGGAAGGTTTAATATCTTGTGCCACAACACGAATGGGAATTTCCAATACAATATTCTCCCATAAAATCTCAGATATTTCAAGCGAATTTTTGTTATTTTTATAAATTTCTTCAAATTTTCCTATATTTTCATCTATTTCAGATACAAAATCATATGGAACATCTTTTAAAGAAATAGCGCATGGCAATATCATTGTGCCCGTAATTGTTAAATTTAAATTAATTTCATCTTCATAATCTATAGATACAGTACCTTTTACTTTCATATCTTTTAATTCTCTTATATCAGTATTTTTGTATAAAGATTCATCAATATTAAAGTTTTCATCTATATCCATCTTACTAAATCTATTTAAATAATTCAAATCTATTTTCATACTACATCATTTTATTCATTTGTTGCATTAATTGTTTTACTTGTTTTTGACTAGGTTTTCTTCCCATTCCACTCATTAATGTTTCTATCATCTTTTCATTAATTGGTGGGTTTTTCTTGAAGTATTTCATCATGTAAGTTCTAGCAATAAAGAAACCAGCTATTAAACCTACTATTAATCCTACAAGTACTAATAATATATCATGTAACATTATAATCACTCCCAAATCAATTATACTAGATAACTCATTATTTAACAAGTAAATCAGTGTTCAAAATTTTTCACTTTACTTACTTTATAATAATTATTTACAAAATCACATATAAATAAATTATCAATTTCTAATAAATTATTATTAAATATGTTTTCATTTTTATTTGATTTAACTCTTATAAAACTCTTATATACACACATTTTGCTAGTTTCGTTAGTAAAGTAATTGTTATACATATGAATACTTTTAAATTTTGTATATTCATCGTAAATATATAATTTATTATAAGTATATTTGTTAAAGAAATTTATATTTATTGGTAAACATATATCATCAAATAAATTAAATGCCGTTATTATATCTTTTCTATTATGATAATAAATACTTGATAGTAACATATAAATACTTTCTGGATTTTTATTGGATATTTTTCTCATTTCTTTATTAAGTTTAAAAATATAAAAAGTTTTCAATATAATCACCTATTTAACTATATCAAAAACTTTTATTTTAATTTGTCGAATTAAATACTATTAATTCATGTTGACTACGTGTTATAGCAACATAAAATAAATATTTTTCATTTTTAAAGTTATTTATTATTATAACGGAATCAAATTCTAATCCCTTAGCTGCATATGCAGGTATTATTATTAAGTCTTTATTAAATTTTTCAGTATCTATGTCAACTATATTAATATTATCTATTTCATTATTAATATTTTCATATATATTATTTGCTTCATCAATACTTTTAGTTATAATTGCTAAGTTATTATATGTTTTTTTTAATCTTTTTATATTATCAATTAAAATGTTGTAATCTAAGTTATCATATTCTTTTACTGGTATATTATTATTACGTCTTACTGCACATGAATAATTTAATCCTAGTACTTTATTAGAATATTCAATTATTTCACCACTAGAACGATACGTTTTATTTAATTCAATATATTTAGTACTATTATCAAATATGTCATTTAATATATTTAAACTATTATATTTATAATATGGATTAATAGTTTGATTTACATCTCCTAAAATAGTAAAATTAGCATTTTTAAATATCGTTTTTATTATTTTATATTGTAAATATGTATAATCTTGTGCTTCATCTATAACTACTAATTTTGTATAAACTTTATAAGGGATACTAGTTAACATAAATTTAAAATATATAAATAATGATGAATCTTCATAGTTTAATACTTTTTTATTTAAATTTTTTATATTTTCATTTCTATTAAAGTAACCATTATAACTATTTAAAAATTCTTGACTATCATAAAATTCTTTATATAATTCTTTAATGTTTGTTGTTATATTGATACTTTTTAATAATAAGGATTTTATTCTTACTTTATCTTGTTTTTTACCACTAAAATATTTATTATTTAATTTTTCTGCTATGTAGTCAAATCTGTCAAATAAATTAAATTTGTTAAATCGTTCTGTTAAAAGTTCATTAAGTTCATTTTTATCTATTATTTCTTCTTTATATTTTATATCTTTTATAAATCTACATAATCTTGTTATTGTTTTTGCATAATCCTCTAATATTTTGATAATATCATCGCTTAATTTATATTTTATTAAATCATTATTTTGATATTCGTTTTTATAGTATCTTGCTAAAAAGTTTGAGTATGATTCTACTCTCCAATATTCACTAATATATTTGGATGCAAATTCATGGAATGTTGTTATTAAAGTATTATCTTCACCTAATTCTGGAAGTACGTTAGAAATATATTCTCCAAATATATTATTAGGTGAAAATATTAAAACGTTATTACTATTTAAATATTCTATTTTATATAGTAAATATGCTATTCTATGTAATGCTACACTTGTTTTTCCACTACCAGCAATACCTTGCACTATTAAGTTATTGGTTTTGTCATCTCTAATTACTTCATTTTGTTCTTTTTGTATAGTATTTACTATATTTTTCATATGTTCACTACTATTTTCTTTTAATACATTTTGTAATACTTCATCATCAATATTAATTGTAGTATCAAATACATTAGTAAGTTTTGCATTATCTATTTGATATTGTCTTTTTAAAGTAATACGTCCTTCTATTTTACCTTCTGGTGCGATATAATAAGCATCTTCTACTCCGAAATCATAGAACATAGAACATATTGGACTACGCCAATCATATACATAGTAATTTAAATCTTTTTCTACATTAGTTATACCAATGTATACTTGGTTTATTCCTTCATTACTTTCAAAATCAATTCTTCCAAAATATGGCTTATTTTGAATTTGATATAATTTTTTAAATTTTTTAGATTTTTGTTCCAGAAAAAACACTTCTAAATCATTACTAGTACGTAATGTTTTCATTTCAGCAGGATCTAATTCGGCACGGTTATCCCACATCATTGTTTGAAATTCACGTAATTTAGTCTCTTTGTCATATAAGTCTGTACTGAGAGTTGATATTTCATTTCTTATAACATCAACAGTACTTTCAAGTTTTTTGTTTTCAAGTAAAAGTTCATTTTTAGATATACCCATTTTACCTCCATAACTAAAAATTTTGAAAACTAAGCAAATTAATGGTATCATATTATAGTTTTTTAAGTCAATCTATATTTTAATATTTACGTAAATTTTTTATTAATTTGTAAGTTTATATTTAAAAATATAGAAAAATTATATATATTTAGGTAAAGGAGGATATAAAATGGAAGAAAAAATAATAAATCTTATTGATAAAAAGAATTTAACTGAATTAAAGGAATTATTGGATAATTTAAACGATTATGATATTGCAAATATAATAAATGAAATTAATGATAATTATAGATTACTAATATTTAGATTATTACCTAAAGATATTGCTGCAAATGTATTTTCTTATATAGATATTGATTTACAGCAAGATATAATATTTAAATTAACTAAAAAAGAGCAAATAGATATAATTGAAAATCTATATACAGATGATGCTGTAGATTTACTAGATGAGTTACCCAGCAATATGGTTAAGAAAATATTATCTAATGTTGGTAAACAAACTAGAAGTGATATAAATAAGCTTTTAAATTATCCAGATAATTCTGCTGGTAGTATTATGACTACTGAACTAATAGACTTAAAAGAAAATATTACTGTTCATGAAGCACTTAACAAGATACGAAAAAAAGTTGATGAACTTGAGAGTATTGAAACTAGTTATGTTATTTCAAGTGATAGAATATTAAAAGGATATGTCAGTTTAAAAGAAATTATCTCATCTACTCCAAATAGAAAAATAAAAAATATTATGGATGATAATGTAATAAGTGTAAATACTTTAACTGATCAAGAAGAAGTTGCTAGTATTATGAAAGATTATGACTTAAATAGTATTCCTGTAACAGATAGTGAACATAGATTGGTTGGAATTATTACTGTAGATGATATTATAGATATAATTGATGAAGAAACTACAGAAGATATAGAAAAAATGGCTGCCATAGTACCTACTGATAAGCCATATTTAAAGTTATCTACTTTTGATATTTATAAAAGTCGTATACCTTGGCTACTTCTTTTAATGATTTCTGCTACTTTTACTGGAAAAATAATTCAACATTATGAAAGCAGTTTAGCAAAGTATGTTATATTAACTTCTTTTATTCCAATGCTTATGGATACTGGTGGTAATGCTGGAGGACAATCTAGTGTTACAATAATAAGAGGGTTATCATTAAATGAAATTGAGTTTAAAGATATTTTTAAAGTAATATTTAAGGAATTTAAAGTATCTATTTTAGTAGGTATAACACTTGCAATAACTAATTTTATTAAATTGATATTAATAGATAGAGTTACTGTTGCAGTTGCTTTAGTAGTTTGTATAACTTTAGTAATTACTCTTATTCTTGCAAAGATAATTGGTTGTTCTTTACCAATACTTGCAAAAAAATGCAAATTTGATCCAGCAGTTATGGCTAGTCCATTTATTACAACTATAGTTGATGCTATTTCACTTTTTGCATATTTTAAGGTAGCAACTATACTTTTAGGCATTTAAAAAGGTTCATTAATGTGAACCTTTATTTTATTATATATGGATTTGAAATTGTTCCATTACCAGTGACAGTAATGTTAGAATTTAATACAATACTAGGTCTATAATTATATTTTGTACTAACTAATTCAGTAGTTAATTTATTATTTTCATAAATATATCTATAATCAATATTATTTTTATAATTTGATAATTCTATTAAATTGAATTTATTATTATTTAAGTAACTATTATCACCTATTATTTTAACTTCTTTATAACTAAGTGATCCAAATATACTATTTATTGGATTTTCAAATTTTAAGTCTTCAATTTTATTTAGATTATAGTTGTATTCACATGTATTATCTTTTGTACATGTTTCTAAATCACTTTCAGTTAGTATTTCATCTAAAGCATTATATTTTGTATCTTTCGTAGTTAAATTATTCCAACTTTCATCAACTAAATATAATTTATTATCATCAGTTATATTTTTAAAATTATATAAATTTTCACTATTAAAGTCATCAAAGAATAATTTGTCAGTTTCATATATATTAGTAATTGTATCGTTTAAATTTTCGCAAGTATTATTAGCGTCTTCAAGAATTAATTTAATATTACCATTACCTAGTATTCTAACAATTCTAAAACACATATCATTGAAATTAATATAATTATCTATTACATTACCTTTATAGTAGTATGATGTACCATAGTTATCTTCTATACTATTTAATGAAATATCACCATTATTATATTGAGATGTTTCTTGATTTTCAGTATTATATGAACTTAAAGCATTTGTTAAAATTAAATCATTTAATTTATCTAATTCATTATCGCTTATATTAATGTTACTATCTATTAAATCAAAATTTAAAGTTTCATAATTAGCATTCATATTAAATATTATATTTTTATTTTCTTCTGTTTCATTAGTAACATTTAAATAAATATATTTGCTTTTTGTACTTTCTAAAATTCCATTTAATTTATTATCTTCACTATTTATCAAATCAACTTTTATTCCATCTATAATAGTTCCTGTTATTTGATATTTTATATTAGAATTACCTAAATTATTTACTTTTAATACTATTAGCTTAGTAGTATTAGCAGATATTTCATATGTAGCAGATGTTTCATTACTATCATTTAGAGAATAAAGTAAACTAGGTACATATGAAGATACTGCTTCTTTTTCTTCAGTTTGTACAAATAAACTATAACTTAAATTTAATGCAAAACAACCTACAATTAATACTATTGCTGATAAGAAGTATATTGTTTTTGTTCTATTCATATAATACCCTACCTTCTACTTAATAGTATAAAATATTTATTGTATTTTTTCAATATTTATTTTTGTGTTATTTAAATAATATTATTGTTTTTTATTATAATTTTTATTTTTAATTATATTTATAAAATAGTTATCATAATATTTATTTTAATTTTCTAAAATTTTGTACGTATTTGAAATAGTACCATCTCCATATACTAATTTTAAATCTACTATTGTTATTCCTGCTAAACTAACAATTATTTTTTGTTCATGTTTTACCTCTTTCTTTCTAATTTTATATTATACATATAATTATTTTTATAAAATTAAGTAAAGGATGAAATACAAAAAAATTATATAATTATTAACTCCTTCGGTCAAACTTTTGTTCGAGAGAGAATTAGGTTATATAATTCTGTGCTTTTATAAAATATTTTTTAATTCCGAGTACTTTTCTACTCTAGTTATATTTTATCAAATCATTTTATCATTTACAATATTAAAAATTTATTTTATACTTAATTTAGTAGAACATTCATTTATTTGAATGCCTACCATTGGTGGTGGCACACGTACTCGTGTGCTTTTGTTATGTAATTAAACAAAGCAATTAACACATTATGTACTAGTGCCAGTTAAATAAACCTTTACCCCCTGAATAGAAGAAGTATTAGTGTACTCAACATGATTAATATTAATAATCTTTCGAGGGTTTGATTACGCATACTATCACACCCCTTTACTACTTAAATAGTTTGAGGTAAGCACTAAAAAATGAATGTTCGATTTGTTATAATACTCATATAATTTATTATTTCAATCATTTCGACAAAACATTACAAAAAAAAGATATCAACCGATATCATTTTTCTTTTTTAATATTGTTTTCCAAAATATATTTTTGTTGTTGCTGGTTTACCACAAACGACACAATTACCGTCTGGTTCACTCATATTTTCTGGCATACAACGTGATTTTAAACCTAGATCATCTTTAATTTTATCTTCACATTCAGTGTTACCACACCAATTTACTAAAGCAAATCCTGGTTTATTTTTTGCTATATCAGATAGTTCACTATAACTTCTAACATCATTATATAACATTGAATTACGTCTTTCTAATGCTCTATCATATAAATTATGTTGAATTTCAATTAATAAATCTTTAATAGTTTTTATTGCATCTGATTTTTCTACAGTAATTTTTTCTCTTGTATCTCTTCTAACAATTACAACTTTATTATTTTCTAAATCTCTAGGACCAATTTCAATTCTAATTGGGTAGCCTTTAACTTCAGATTCTGCATACTTAAATCCAACTGATTTATCACTATTATCCGTAATATATGTTATATCATTATATTTTAATCCATCTTCAAAATATTTTACTGTTTCTAAAACTTCATTAGTAGTTTTGATTGGTATAATAGATACTTTTATTGGAGCAATATTTGGAGGAAGAACTAAACCATAGTCGTCACTATGAACCATTATTAATCCACCTATCATACGTGTTGTACATCCCCAACTAGTTTGATAAGGATAGATAAGTTTGTTTTCTTTATTTAAATACTTTATATCAAATGCTTTTGTAAAGTTTTGACCAAAATAATGACTTGTTCCGTTTTGAAGTGCTATTCCGTTATACATCATAGCTTCAATTGTATAAGTTTCATCTGCTCCGGCAAATTTTTCTTTTTCACTTTTTTTACCTACAATTACCGGAATTGCTAAATAATTTTTTTGAAAATTTTCGTATACTTTTAACATTCTTAATGTTTCTTCTCTTGCTTCAGTTTCAGAAGCATGCATAGTATGACCTTCTTGCCATAATATTTCTCTACTTCTTAAGAATGGTCTTGTTTCCTTTTCCCATCTTACTATTGTACACCATTGATTATATAAAAGCGGTAAATCTCTATAACTTTTTATTATTTTTTTGTAATGATCACAGAATAGTACTTCACTAGTTGGACGTACACACATTCTTTCATCTAATTTATTATTTCCACCATGCGTAACCCAAGCAACTTCTGGAGCAAAACCTTCTACATGTTCTTTTTCTATATTTAATAAAGATTCTGGTATAAACATAGGCATTTGTACATTAACATGTCCTGTTTCTTTAAATTTCTTATCAAGTACATTTACCATATTTTCCCAAATTGCATAGCCGTATGGTCTTATAATCATACTTCCTTTTACACTTGAATAATCTACTAAATCTGCTTCTCTTATTACATCATTGTACCATTTAGCAAAATCTACATCTCTACTTGTAATATTTTTATTATCTTTCATATATATTTCTCCTCGTTACAATTAATTATATCATGAATAATAAATATTTTATAATAAATTTTCATTGCAATAGAAAATATATATAAAAAATAAAATACACTATATTAATAAATAGTGTATTACTTCATATTATTATACATATTTTTAATTTTATTTAATGCTTTTTTATTATTTTTTAAGTAATAGTATGTACCTACTCCACTAACAGATAATAATCCCATTACCATCATAGTTTTACCAAAAGTCTTCATAATATCTCTCCTTTAGTATTATTATGATATATTTATTTAATTTTTATTCATTAATATGTTAGTAAGATTAGTTTTCCTACTTATACTATAATCATTTTCTATTGAATATATAAATGCTTCTTTACTACCTATTATAATTAAACTTTTTTTAGCACGTGAAATAGCAGTATATATTAATTTGTTATATAACATTTTGTTATACGTTTTTGAAATAGGTAAAATAACATGATCAAATTCACTACCTTGTGACTTATGAATACTTATTGCATAAGCATGTTTAATAGTATTTAATTCTTCTTTTTTAAAAGATACTATATTACCTTCAAAATCTACCCTTAAAAAATCACTTTTACTATTTATATCAATATCATATATATATCCTATATCACCATTATATATACCTTTATCTACATCATTAACTAAATTTAATATTTTATCATTTATTCTATAAATAATATTACCTAAAGATATACTTTTTAAATCATCTTTGTGTGGATTAAAAATATTTTGTAAATTAATATTTAAATTATCTATACCAATTTCTCCTTTGTACATTGGGGCAAGTATTTGTAAATTATTTTCATTCAATCCTTTTTCTAAAGATTTTTTTGCAATATCCATAACAATATTTTTTATATTTCTTGTGTTACATTCAATAAAATTGTAATCATCTTTTTTATCTAAGTAATCTGTTAAGCATTTATTTTTTATTTCATTAGCAAGTATTGGTATATATGAATCTTCACTTTGTCTATAAATGTTAGTTAATCTTATATGTTTAAATTTTTTTGAATTAATTAAATCATTTAATACTAAACCTGGAGATACACTAGGAAGTTGAAATTCATCACCTACTAATACTAATTTAACATTATTTTTTATTCCTTTTAATAAACTATCAAATAATAAAGTATCAATCATACTTGTTTCATCAACTATAATTAATTCTTCGTTTGTTTTATTGAATTCGTTTATTCCAAATGTATCATTTTCTTTATTCCATTTTAAGAATCTATGTATTGTTGATGCACCATAACCAGTTGTTTCACTCATTCTTTTGCTAGCACGTCCTGTTGGAGCGATAAGGGCTACTTTTCTATTTACACCATCATCTGATAATTTATTTAGTTTTTTATATAATTCTAATATTCCTTTTATTATTGTAGTCTTACCTGTCCCTGGTCCGCCAGTAATTAATATCACATTATTGTCTACTATAGAAGTTATTGCTTCAATTTGCTCTTTATTGTATTTTATATTATTTATTTCTTCTAATTCATTAATATATTTAACTATATTTTTATTTTTTGTTTCTTCTTTAATATTAATTTTATTTAGTTTTTTAGCAATAGAATATTCAGAATCATAATACTCTTTTAAATAATATTTATTATCTTGGACTACAATTTTATATTCATTATTTAGCATTACAAAATAATCATTGCTATCTATCATTATATTAAATTCATCATATAAACATTTTATTATTTCATCTTTATAGCTGTAGGTATCTCCTGTTTTAAAAGTTAATCTTTTCATTGTTTCTACAATACATGCTAGAATACGTAAATTGGTAGTTTTTTTATGTATATTTAAGTATATTTTGTCTAAAGTTTTAAAATCAATCTCATTAACTAAACTATATATGTCATTATCTACTATATTTAATATACCATTACCATATATATTAATTAGTTTCATACTATCTTTTATAGTAAATCCATATTCTTTTAATTTAATTATAGTTTCATTTGATTCATAATATTTTAGTATAGATTTATATATGCTCTGTTTTTTTAGCTCAGATAATCTCGGTATTAAGTCTAAATTATTTATATTATCTTTTATTTTTTCTATTGCTTTATCCCCTAAAATATCTACAATCTTTTCTGCTGTTTTTTCTCCACAGCCTTTAATTAAAGAACTTGTTAGAAATTCTACTACAGCATCTTTTCCTTCTGGCATAACTTTATCATAAGTACTAACTGTGTATTGATATCCATATCTGTCGTGATATATAAGTGAGCCATAGAATATGTATGTATCATCTTGATTTAATTCTGAAAAATAACCTGTAAAAGTTACTGTTTTTTTAATAAATACTTCCATTTCTGGATCATTTGTTTCACTAATTTTAAATAAACCAACATTATACCCGGCATCACTTTTGAAAATAGATTGTTTAAATTTTCCTTTGATATAATTCATACTATCACCACTATTTAATAGTTTATCAAAAAATATTTAAAATGAAAAGATAAAGTAAACAAATGTTTTGTTTTTATAAATTAGTAAAAAGTAGGATTTCGTTCCTACTTTTTACTAATTACATTTACTATTATCTAATTTATATGGATTATTGTTTGTTCCATCTCCATTTGATAATTTGACACATTTTGATATTTTATATAAATAACCAATAGGAGCATACATATATCTAGAACTAGAATGATAATATGTCATATATGTGTACTCTGTTATTGTTTTTTCATTGTGAGTAAATTCGTGCCCATTGTCAATTATACGATATACATAACTGTAACAATTACCACAATTATTATAATTATAAATAACTACGTTATCTTTCAAAGTATTATTAGCATCTGAATCAGTAACAGAATACTTTGAAACTGTTGCTTTATCAATAGATAAATTATTATCAGCTTCACTATATAAAGTTAAAGAATCATCTCCATCTATTTTATAAATTCTATATTTTACTCCATTATGTTCTACATAATTATCACCAGGATTACCTTTAAAATAATATGAACTTGTAACAGAAGAATTTGTATTTGAAACTTTTGATGGATCTATTATAGCTAAATTGCTCCCAGTCCCATCACTATTCATACATAAATATATTGGTTGATTATTACTCCAACTATTTGTACTTGTTATTTGTTCACAATTTTCAGTACTTCCAGTTCCACCTAAAAAAGTTACTACATATTGATTTTTTATATCATTATTTGTTAATTTTGTTCCTTCTAAACTAAGATATCCTTCATTAACTAATAATTGTAATGGTAAACTTACTCCATTCTTATTATTATATAATTGATTTGATGCATTTTTATTTGTTTCTATATATACTTGTGCTGCTTCACTAGCCTTAGTACTTATCATATTTAATTTATCTATTAATTGCTTCTTTGAAATAACCCTTATACTTATAAAACTACCTACACCTATTACTACAAGTAAACTTATACATATAATTATTTCAATAATTGTAAAACCTTTTTTGTTCATTTACAGACCTCCATATATTAAAAAATAGAAAACATTCTATTTTTCTATATCTAATTTATCTATATCGTCTACTAAATCCATTTGAGTTTCTAATATATCTTTAAGTCGTCTTTTGAAAGTGATTATATTTCTTCTTAATCTTTCTGCATCACTATCTATTTTTTCTGCTTTAATTAATGCATTATTTATTATTCTATCTGCATTTCTTTTTGCATCTTCAATTAATGTTATAGATTCATTTCTAGCACTATTTCTAATTTGTTGTCCTGCATCTTCTGCTACCAATAATGCTCTGTTGAATGTACTTTCTAAATTTTTATAGTGTTCTAATTCAGATTTTAACTTTTCTATTTCTAAATCTTTAGATTTCATATTATTAATCATTGATTCTACTTGTTTTATTACGTCATCTAAAAATTTATTAACTTCTTCTTTTTTATATCCTGCAAAAGAAGTATTAAACTTTTCCATATAATCACTCCTAAATTATTATTAGAAATCTATTTCACTTTCGTATTTAGTCTTTTTTGTTTCTTTTTCTTCTCCGTCACTCATTTTACCTTGTACATTTATATTATTTGGTGTACATAAATAGATTCCATTTCCTAATTTTTGTAGGTCTCCTCCTATAGCATATATAGTTCCAGTTAAAAAGTCAATTAATCTTTTTGCTTGATCACTTGTTACTCTTTTTAAATTTACTACAACGCTATTTCTATTTTTTAAATAATCTGCTATTTGTTGACTTTCAGAATATGCTCTTGGTTCAACAAGTATCATTTTACTTCCACTTTTTCCGTCTTCATCTTTTAATTGTTTATTGCTAACTGTATAATAATCATCTACAGTACTATCCTTTTTTTCATTATCATCAAAAAATACTTTTTTAATTCCTTCGAATGCCATATACTCATTCCTCCTATGATTACTATTCTAGTATAACACATAATCTTTAAAATAGTAAATAGTATTTTTAAAAAAAGAAAAAATATCAAATAAATGATATTTTAGTCTTTGTTTTTTCCCATTAATTGTAATAATCTTATAAATATATTTATAAAATCTAAGAATAATTGGAAAGCTCCATAAATTGCTAATTTGTCTTCTTCTATATCTAGGGTATCCATATGTTTTATCTTTTGAATATCATATGCTGTATATACGAAGAATACTATTAATCCTAATACACATAACATCATATCTAAAGATTCATTACCTAAAAACATATTTATTATACTTAATATTAGTATTCCTATTAATGCCATCAATAAAACTATTCCTATGTTAGATAAATCTATTTTAGTAAACCTTCCTATCATAGCAAATATTAAGAATGTTAATGATGCTACTAAGAATACATATATTATAGAAGAAATCTTATACAATAAGAATATACTTGCAAAAGTTAACCCTGTTAATAATGTATAAAGTAAATATAATACAATAGATGTAGTTTTACTCATTTTTTTAAGTCTTAATGGTAATATTATTGCAATTGCAAATTCTCCTATAAATATTAGCCAATATAGACCACTCCCAAATACAGTTCTTATTGCTGCTTCGCTAGTTGATAATAAGTATCCACTTCCAAATGTGATCATTAGTCCAATGAATACCCACATATAAACTTTAGTAAAAATGCTTTTTTCCATATAATCACCTTTCTATTCACATTTACTACATTTAATTATACCATCTTTTTCAACTAAAAGACTACTACATTTTGGACAAAGTTGTCCAGTTGGTTTATCCCATGCTGCAGTTTTACATTTTGGATAGTTATTACATCCATAAAATATTTTGTTTCTCTTTGTTTTTTTCTCAACTATTTTACCTACTTTACATATAGGACAATCACATATTTCAACTACTTCTTTTTCTTCTTTTTTAATATATTTACATTCAGGATAATTACTGCAAGCAGTAAATTCTCCGTATCTACCTTTTCTAATTACTAAATCACTATTACATAGTGGACACTTTTCTCCAGTGGTTTGAGGCGCAGCTTTTTCCATTTTTGAAAATGCTGTTTCTACTAGTGGTTCAAAATCATTATAAAACTCTTTTAATACTTTTATATTATCTAATTTATCTTCAGCAATTTCATCAAGTTCTGTTTCCATATTTGCTGTATATTCAACATTTATTATATTAGAGAAAAATTCTTGTAATTTATCTGTTGTTTCTATTCCTACATCTGTTGGATGAAATTTTTTATCTATAACATTAACATATGTTCTTTGTTTTAAAGTTTCCATTGTCTTTGCATAAGTAGATGGTCTTCCTATACCTAGACTTTCCATTTCTTTAATTAAAGATGCTTCTGTGTATCTAGGAGCTGGTTTTGTAAAATGCTGTTCATTTGTTATGTCATTTGTGGTAAGTATATCTCCTTCGGTTAATTTTGGAAGATTTTTTTCATCACTTGACATATATTCTCCGTAAACTTTCATAAATCCATCAAATTTTGTAATTTGTCCAGTTGCTTTAAATTGATAATTATTATTATCCAAAACAACACTAGTAGCAATAACTTTAGCATCTTTCATTAAACTTGCTAGAGCACGATAATAAATAATACTATATACTTTATATTCTTCACTAGTTAAATATTTTTTAATACTTTCTGGTGTTCTTTTTATACTAGTTGGTCTTATTGCTTCATGGGCATCTTGAATATTTTCTTTCTTTTTGCTTACTTTTAGATTACCAACATATTCATTACCATAATTATCTTTTATATATTCTAATGTATCACTAACAAATATATTTGAAAGTCTTGTTGAATCAGTTCTCATATAAGTGATTAAACCTACTGTTTCACTACCTATATCTTTTCCTTCGTATAGTTTTTGAGCAACACTCATTACTTTACTAGAACCATAGTTAAATTTGTTAATACATGCTTGTTGTAATGTAGAAGTAGTAAATGGCATAACACCTTTTTTATTTTTTTCTTTTGTTTCTATACTAGTTATTTTAAACTCATTGCTTAACTTATTTAAAATTTCATTTACTTCTTCTTCATTTTTTATTTCTAATTTTTTGTTATTATATTTTTCTAAAGAAGCAGAAAATGTTTCAAAGTTTGCTTCTATACTCCAATATTCCTCAGGTATAAATGCTTCAATTTCTCTTTCTCTATCAACTATAAGTTTTAGGGCAACACTTTGTACACGTCCTGCAGATTTTCCTCCTGTTTTTGATTGCATAAGTTTTGATAATCTGAAACCTATTATTCTATCTAGTATTCTTCTTGTTTCTTGACTTTTAACTAAATTATAATCAATTTTTCTAGGATGTTTCATTGCTTCTTTTACAGCAGGCTCTGTTATTTCATTAAATAAAACTCTTTCATAGTCGTTATCTTTTAGACCAATTGAATCAAATAAATGCCAACTTATTGCTTCTCCTTCACGGTCTGGGTCTGTTGCTAAATATATCTTATCGCTTTTATTAGCTTCTTTTTTTAATTCAGTTATTATTTTCTTTTTACCGCTAATTGGAGTGTATGTAGGGGTAAAATCATTTTCTACATCTACACCTAATCCAAATTTACCACTAGTTGCTAAATCTCTTACGTGACCTTTACTAGATAATACTTTATAGTTACTGCCTAAGTATTTTCCTATAGCTTTTGTCTTGCTTGGAGATTCCACTATTACTAAGTTCATATAATCCCTCTTTCTCAATATATTTAATAATATACTTAAATAATAAAAAAATCAATGATAAATTTTCATTGATTAATTTATGTCTATAAATTTATATGTACCATCTGTTCTAGTAACACTTTTACTTAATTTTGCATCTATTATTAGATTTGTAATAGTTGCTGTGTCATCATTTTTGCTTACACTTATATCTTTATGATATTGGAATGTGACTTTATATTTTTCTCCTGCAGCTAAATTTTTTTTATATGTTCCACTATCAATACCACTTTTCGTAATTTTTTTTGTTCCATTTATTGTAACTATTAATTTGTCATAATTGGTTTCACTAGAAACATTCCAGTTGAAAGATAAAGTACCAGCTTTCTTGGTAGTGAATTCTAATGTTGTAATTGCATCAGTATTATTTTTACCTTGATTATTAGATTTAAAATTATAGCCAGTTTCTGCATTATAAATATCTGTTATTGTACCAGAAGCAGAGTTATCAAATTTTATAGTTATAGTAATATCTTTATTTTCTATATCTGCACCATTTATTACATTATTATCTACTAATTTTTTTAATTCTATAGATACATCTGTGTTCTTTATTTTTGATTTTAAATCTGAACAACTATTTATCGCATCTGCTCCGGTATAAAAATATTGGCTTAAATCTTCATAATCTTTTAAATCATCATCACAATTATTTAATTCTTCTAATAATACATTTACAGATTCTTTAATTATTCTTTCATTTTCTTTTGTTATTTTATTTTTTGCATTTCCAAATGCTCCAAATCCTTTAGTAGCAGTTATGGTTACTACTAAACTCAATATTACTATAACCGCTAGTATTTCAACTAATGTAAAACCTTTTTTATTCATTTTCTTCACCTTTTCTAGAATATATACACCCACAATAATTTTGTCTATATAATCCATATTTATTTGATAACTCTATAGATTTTTTATATCCATTTTCTTTTTTAAAATCACTTGGTAAATATTTGATATTATAATGTCTTTCTAAATCATACCCTATTTCATTTATTATATTAGTAAGTTTATATGGACTAACAGTGAGTGTTGTAGCAAAATATTCAAAATTATTAGTTTTGCCTAATTTAGCTGTATAATCTAATCTTAATCTATAACATTTATGACATCTTATTCCTCTTTCAGGAACTTTCTCTAAACCAGTAGACATTTCATGGAATACATTATTATCATAGTCACAATCTAAATAGTTAATGTTATATTGTTTAATTATTCTAATTTGTTCTTGTTTTCTTTTTTCATACTCTTCATATGGCTCAATATTTGGATTATAATATAGTATAGTTATATCAAAATGATCCTTTAGCCTTTCAATGCATGTAGTTGAGCATGGAGCACAACAAGAATGTAATAATAATTTTGGTTTATAATCTAGTTCTTTTATAATTTTATTCATTTCTTCATTATAATTCATAATTACTCCTCATATGGTATAAATACTAAATTTGATAATTTATTAGAATCTAAGTTTATAGTACCATATTTTCCATTAAGTGATGCAAATATAGAATTATATTTATTTAATACATTTACTGTTTTTGTATTACATATTATTGTATTACTATCACTCATAACAATTTTAAATATATTATCACTTATTAATTCACCAGATTCATTATATTTAGGATAATATTCTATATAATTAATTTCATAAATAATATTATCATTTAATTTATCATAATCTTCAATAAATTCTTTTAATATTTCTTTTTTAGTATTATTTATTAATACTGGAATTCCATATATATTATAGTTATTATTATTTATAATATCTCCAGTATTTAAAACTAATTTATCTTTTGTTTCATAGTAGAATAATGGCCTTTTTTCAGTAACTTTTATCTTTACTACATTACCAAACCATTTAGTTACTTTAACATCACTTATAAAGTCTATTTTTTTTATATTATTTTTTATAGTCCATGATGAATATTTAAATATAGATGGATAATCTTTTAATTTTGATATTCTTAATATTTCTGCTTCACTTACTATATTATTTCCAGTAATTTCAAAATGTTTTATCGGTCTATTTATTAAGTAGTAGGCAAAATAACCTATTATATATATAAATAATAGAAAAGCTAAAGTTCTTTTAAAATTTAATCTTTTTTTAGTTTTTTTCTTACTCATATTATTCCTTACTTAATTTACTTAATATATTATATATTTTAGTACTACTATCTTTTATAGCTAATTGTTCCATATTATTTTTTAAGTTATTACTAAATTCTTCATTTAAACATTTATCAATACTAGTTCTTAATATATCTTTATTTAAATCTTTTTCTTCTATCATAATACATGCATCATTATTTTTTAGTGATAAAGCATTATAATATTGATGGTTATTTGCTACATAAGGACTTGGTATAATTATAGATGGAACTTTTAATGCTATTATTTCACTTAGACTACTTGCTCCTGCACGAGATACTATAACATCTATATCTTTTAAAAGACCACTCATATTTTCAATAAATGGAACTATGTGTACATTTCTAGAAAAATGTTGTTTACTAAATTCTTCAAAGTAACTCTTACCAGTAACATAAATTACTTCATATTTTTTATTTTCTATAGATTTTAAATATTCTATCATTTTATTATTAATTACACTACTACCCAAACTTCCACTTACTATTAAAATTGCTTTATTTGTAGATTTTACACCAAATCTAGTTTTACTAATACGTTCTATATCTATTGCATTTTCACTACATGGATTACCAGTAAAATATACTTTATCAGGATATTTAAAGTATTTTTCTGAATCTTTAAAACTTACTCCTATAGCATCAACATATTTGCTTAGTAGTTTATTGGATTTACCAGGTATGCTATTTTGTTCATGTATAAATGTTTTTATATTTAATTTGTGTGCAGCCATAATAACTGGATATGTTACATAACCACCTACACCAACTACTACATCTGGTTTGAATCCTTTCATAATTTTAATACATTCATTATATGCTTTTTTTATTAAAAATATATTTTTAAAGTTTCTTATCATATCTTTTTTAGATAATCCATATATTTCTAAGGCTTTATAATTGATATTATGTTTAGGTATAATATCTTTTTCCATTCTATTATGAGTACCGATATATAAAAATTCGCTATCTGGTTCTAACTCTTTTATTTTATTTATAATTGAAATAGCTGGATATATATGTCCCCCAGTACCACCTGCTGTTACTATAACTTTCATATCATCACCTATAATGATTATATAATATTTTTCTATAATTTTTAACACTAAATTAAAAAAAGAATACTATTTGTATTCAATTTTTACATTACTTGCTTCAATATTTGCATTTAGAGTAATATTATCACTAGGATTAATATCATAAATATATGGTACTACAACATCTGATGCGTCTTCTTTATCTTTTACATATAAAATAGAATATTTATTCTCTTTTAAAGTATTTTCAAATGTAGCTTTATCTATTTCAATTATGATATTACTATTAACTGATTTTACATTATAGCCTATTAAGTCAGTTAATAATTTATTATTTATTTGTGATACGTTATATCCTGATATAACTACAGCGTTATTTTCATAAGTATATTCTAAATTGCTATTTAAATTTATAGTGCCAATTTTTCTTACTAGCTTTCTTTCTTTTAAATTTATATAATCACATGTATCAGAAATACATTTTAAAGTATTATCTAAATATATATTATAAGTTTTTTCATCTACATTAAGATTTAGCTTATATTTATTATAATTTATATCTTCACTATTGTTAATTAATTCACCCATACTAGTTATATTATCACTTAATATAGTATTTCCATAAATAATAATATTATCTAATGCATTAGGAAGTTCCTCAAATGAAAATATTGCATTAATAATTTTACCAGAATCTACTATTTGATTTTCAGTAGAATTATTATATTCAACTACTAGTTTAAAATTATTAGTATCGTTTTGTTTTAAAAATAAATTATATGCAATAGTACTTGTTGTTGTAGGAAAAGTATTTGTATTAATTAAAGTATCATTTAAATATAATTCATATGTTATATCATTTAATCTTTCAAATGTATTTTCTACTTTATCTAATTTAATACTGTAAAATATATCTTTATTACCAATATTTTTTATATTAAATGTCTTTTCTATAGTGGAACCTGGTATAAAGTTATTAGATTCCTTAGTTATTAATTTTTCAGTACCGTCACTGTACTCTACTTTAATTATCTGATTTAGAAAACTACTACTTTTACCATCTTTACTTATTATTTGACTTGATAAATAGCCAAATGATACAAAAAATGTAGATATGATTATCAATAATGCACCAATACTAACTAATATAATTATATTTTTCTTTTTCATATTATACCCTCTATCTATAAATGATTATAACAAAAAAATATACTTATTAAAAGCATATTTTTTTAATTAGACAAATTTTGTTGTAATTGTTTCAAAGCAGTTAAAAATGCTTCTTCTTTATCATAACTCATTAACTTTACTTTTAAATTTGAATTAGTATTTTCTATATCAGAATTACTATCTAAGTTTATTTTTTTTATACTTATTTCTTCTGTATTTGAAACATAATTTTCATCATATGATACATTATTGTTTTTAGTATTTTTTAATAATTCTTCATAA
This sequence comes from uncultured Bacilli bacterium, assembly GCA_934086185.1. Taxonomy (GTDB): domain Bacteria; phylum Bacillota_I; class Bacilli_A; order RF39; family UBA660; genus UMGS1124. The sequence continues at coordinate 6,078 of CAKOHW010000012.1, read as the reverse complement.
CTTATTATTGCGTTTTTTTCTTGTTCTTCTTCATAATCTGTTAATTTAACAGCACTAGGTTTATAATCTTTTTCTATTTTTTCTTTTATACTAGTTAAATCACTAATATCACTTTCATTAAAATATGTACCCACAGTATCATCCCTTTTTATTAGAAATGTTATATAAATAAGACCTAATATTAATAAAAATGTACACGTTAAAAATATATAATCACCCATACTTAATGTATATAAAAATCCAAATATATTTTCTATTATACTTTTCATTCTAACACTTCCTTGATGTATTTATTATATCAAATATTGAGTAGAATTAGAATGATACTAAATTTAATTTACATAATTAATGTAAAAGACTATGTTTTCATTGAAAGTTAAAATATAGTTTATTTGCAATGTTGTTATGTCTAAATATAATTAAAATAATTCATCATTTACAATACTTAAATTTTGGTTTATACTTAATTTAGTAGAACATTCATTTATTTGAATGCCTACCAGTTTTTGGTGGCACACGTACTCGTGTGCTTTTGTTATGTAATCAAGCAAAACAATTAACACATTATGTACTAGTGCCAGTTAAATAAACCTTTACCCCCTGAATAGAAGAAGTATTAGTGTACTCAACATGATTAATATTAATAATCTTTCGAAGGTTTGATTACGCATACTATCACACCCCTTTACTACTTAAATAGTTTGAGGTAAGCACTAAAAATGAATGTTCGAGTAGTTATAATACTCATATATTTTATTTGGTCAATAATTTCGACAAAACTAGATAAAAAAAGATATTTTTTGCAATATCTTTTTTGTTTATTCTTTATGTTCTATTAAATCACTACTTATATTTACACTGTTTATTGCATCAAATCTCTTAGTTATTTTTTCAGTTGTTGTATGAATATCTTTTACATCTTTACTTACTGTATCAATGCTACGTGATAATTTGTCCCATCTATCTTTATATCTGTCAAATTCTATACCTAACTTATTTAATTCGTTATGTATTACTTTAGCATATTTATCTCTTTCCATATTCTTTAATATCATGCTTATTATAGTTAATGTACTCATTAAAGTTGTGGGACTAGTTATCCATACTTTAGATGCATAACTATATTTAACTAAATCAGGATGATATGCATTAATTTCTGCAAATATAGCTTCTGCTGGTAAAAACATTATTGCTTCACTACTAGTTACACCTGGTACTATATATTTTTCTTTAATTGCATCTATATGTTTCTTTACATCTGTTTTAAATAATTTTGTAGCAGTTTCACGTTCACTATTTGATAATGTCCTATCAGTCATTCTTCTATAATTTTCTAATGGAAATTTACTATCGATACATATTGTACCTAATGGTTCTGGTGCAAATAATATAGCGTCTGATATATAACCATTACCTAAACTATATTGTGTTTGATATATTTTGTCATTTTTGCCAAATACACTATCTAAAATGTAATTTAAATTAGTTTCACCAAATATACCTCTAGTTTTTTTATCTGTAAGAACTGATTGTAAACTTACTATTTCACCAGATAAACTATCTATTTTCTTTTGTGCTTCATCTATTTTTGATAATCTTTCTAAAATATTGGTAAATGTTTTATTTGTTTTTTCAAAATTAACATCTAATCTTTCATTTACTTTATCATTTATATTATTTAATCTATTAATAATTACTTCATTTAATTTATTAAAATCTTCGTTAATAGTTCTAGAAAAATTAAATTTGAATTCGCCTAATTCTTTAGTTAAATCTGTTTCTAATTTTCCTAATCTTTCTATAGTATCATTACTATTTTTATCTTTTTTCTTTATTAAATTTATAATATTTAATATTATACTTATAATCAATAACCCTATAATAATATAATTCATTCTAATCCTTCTTTCTTATTTATATACTTGCTAACAATAAAACATAATACCAATAATATACTAATATAAATTAAATTTATTGGATTTTTTATACTATTAAGTAAACTAGTACCTATAAATCCCCAAAATATTACTAAAAATATTTTTCCAATTAATAATGCATAAAAGTATTTTTTTCTATTTACTCCACATAATCCAGCAGCAATATTTACCATAAATGCTGGTGTAAACGGTAATGCAATTATTAAACATAAATTTTCAAATTTAATTTTTTTAATAGATTTAGTTATTCTTTTTAATTTTTTTCTATCTTTTTTATCTAAAAATTTATCAAATATTTTTTTTAATTTAGTACTAAATATACTATATGATATTAAGCAACCTAATACAGTAAAAACATAACTAATTATAAAACCTATAAATGAACCTAATTTATAAAATAATATTGTAATAAATACACTTAATGGAAGTATTGGTAACATAGATTCAAAAAGTATTAAAATGCAAGATAATACATATCCCCATATACCTATACTCATTAAAAAATTAGTTAGCCATATATCAATATTCTTTAATTCCATAATATCACTATAATAATTATAAAACATTTGTTAGTTAAAAAAAAGAGTTTATTTATAAAATAACTCTTGTAACATCATATCCATATATTTCTAATAGACTTACTACTTTCTTAGATTTTACACCATTTTTACAATAGAAATAATACTTTTTATTTTTATCTAAATAAAGTGAAGGGTTATACAATAATTTATCATAAGGATTATAATCAGTTTCTAAATTAATTAATTCTCCGTCATGTGGATATTCACTTATCTTTATATTCTTCATATTATATTTTATGAAATAATAAAAAAATAGTTATTAAAAATATCTTAAATAACTATTTATTACTAAAACTTTAAAATCATCATCTGGATCATCGTTTTCTAATATGTCTTTACATATTAAATTTATTTTTTCTTTCAATAATAATTTTTCTTCATATTCTAATTGATTAATTTTATGTTTTATTTTATCATCTATAATATCTATATAATAATCTAATAATTTATATACTCCATTTTTTTCGTTACTATTTTCTTTATATATTAAATCTAGTTCTGGCATAACATTTGTTATAGTTTCAAGTAAATTTCTTTCTAATAATGTTTTATCAATTTTCTTAGATAGTAATTCTATATATAAATTATTAAAATCAGTTCTATCTATCATAACTAATTCTTTAGTATAACATTCTAATAATTCTCTTATATCAGAATTATCTATTCTTTTTTTATAACTATTATCTAAATTATTTAACCAAATATTAATAGAGTTTATTTCACTTTTAAATTTATTAATTCTAAATGTATTATCTTGTGTAGTATTAATTAATCTTGCTACACATTCTTCTATAGTTTCATTTTCTATTAAAGAATCATCTAAATTCTTAGATTTAATTTTATTAAAAATACTATTATTGATTTCAGTTAATTCATTAATTACATTATTTAAATTTATATTCTCTCTTTTTAAATGATTTATTGTAATCGCTAAATCATATAAGTTAATGCTAGTTAGTATATTATTTATTTTATCAGTAATAAAGTTTACTAAACCACTTACTAATTTATCAGAAGGATCTGTATATAGTAATTCTATTTGTATAATTATTAATTCAGTTAAATCACTAGATTCTAGTTTGTTTTTTATATATTCCACAACACTATCATCAGCATTCTTATGTTCTACATAATAATTAACCATATTTATAACGTTATTCATAACACACCTTCTTATTCTATTAATAATTATAGCAAATTTATTAATAAAATGGAATATTTTTTTATAGAAAAAGAATTAGTATTCTAATCCTTATAATTTTCTAAATAGTTTTTTAATTTTTCTGCTACATTTAATGGAACTATACTACTTAATTCTTCAATAGTTGTTTCACTTATTTTTTTAACACTACCAAATTTTTTAATTAATTCTTTACGTCTTTTAGCACCTATTCCCTCAATATTATCTAATAAACTTGATATTGAACTCTTACTTCTTATTGTTCTATGATAATTAATTGTATATCTATGAACTTCATCTTGTATTCTTGTTAAATAGTGAAATAGGCTACTAGTTTTATCTATATCATATACATTTAATGTATCTCCATCCATTAAATCATTAGTTCTATGTTTATCATTTTTTACTAAACCACATACTTTAATATTTAAGTGTAATTCGTTTAACGTATCAATACATGCATGAATTTGACTTTTCCCACCGTCTACTAATATTAAATCTGGTAGTTCACTTTTTTCTATTAGACATCTATAATATCTTCTATATATAACTTCTTTCATAGTATTATAATCATCATTTTTATCTACAGTAATTTTATATTTTCTGTAATCTTTTTTACTTGGAATACCATCTTTAAATACTACCATACCAGAGACATTAAATGTACCAAATATATTAGAGTTATCAAAGACATCTATTCTATATATGTTTGTACCTAGTAATTTACTTAATTCTTTATTCGAACCGCTAGTTTTTAACGCTTCACTTTTAAGCATTGTAAGTTTATTTTCTAAATTTAATTTGGCATTTTTATAAGATAAATCAAGTAATTTTTTCTTATTACCTTTAGTACTAGTTACAAATTTGATATTTAACATATTTGATAGTAGTTTGGTATCTATATCACTATTTATTAATACTTCTTTAGGTATTTCATGTTTATTATAATATAGTACTATATAATATTCTAATTCACTTATATAATCTTCCATTACAGGTACAATTTTATTTTTATGACCTATTAGCTTACCATTACGCAAGAAAAATATTTCTATACTTAAATATCCGTTATCAAAGTAATAATTTATTATATCCCTATTAATATTATCATGTAATTCTACTCTTTGTTTTTCCATTACTACCTTTATGTAATCTAAATCATCTTTAAGCTCTTTTGCTTTTTCAAAATTTAAATCTTTAGAGTAAAATTCTATTTTTTCTAATAGTTTATCTGTTATTACTTTTTCGTCACCTTTAAGAAATTTAATTATTTCTTCTTCCATTTTTAATACTTTATCTTCAACAACATTTTTTTCACAATATCCTAAGCATTCTCCAATATGATAGTATAAACAAACTTTTTTACCTAGTGTATTACATTTTTTTAATGGATATAGTCTATTTATTAAGTTTACGATACGTCTTGCTGCATATACATTTACAAATGGACCAAATAATAATTTATCTTTATAATTTTTAATATTTAGATATCTCACTACTTTTAAAGACGGGTATGGTTTTCTAGAATATTCTATGTATGGATAACTTTTATCATCTTTTAAAAGAATATTGTATCTTGGATCATATTTTTTTATTAAATTTAATTCTAATATAAAAGCTTCTAATTCACTGTTAGTTACTATATATTCAAAATGATCAACTTCATTAACCATTATTTCTGTTTTACCAGTATTTTTTCCAACAAAATAACTAGTTAATCGATTTTTTAAATCTTTTGCCTTACCTACATATATAATGACATTATCTTTATTATACATTTGGTATGAACCAGGTAAATGAGGTACTAAACTAAGTTCTTCTTTAAACATAATAATCACATCACTTATTTATTATTTTAACACAAATTTAATATTATAAAACAAAAAGTACTGGTTACAGTACTTAATTGGTTACTATCTTTTCTTACTGGTCACTTTTATTATTTATTAATTGAGTACTTTTTTAGCACTTATATTATTTTCCTACTGAAAAGAAACTTTGGAGATTTTTTAACAATCCTAAATTTAATGGTATTTCTTTTTTTAATAGTTCTATTAAATATATTATTAATAATTATAAAGCACTTAAACACGATAAATTTATTATAGTTATAGATCACGTGTTTACAAAAAATAATTTTGTTAATTTTGTCTTTACTTTAAAAATTGGTAAACAATCTATACCAATTTGGTTTAAATGTGACAAAACAAAATCCAACAGACATCATGAAATTGATGTGCTTACTAAGAAATGGTTATTTAGTGAAAAAATTATTTTTAATGCTATTGATGAAGTTATTGAATTACTTTCTCCTATTAATACTAAAATAACTTTTCTTGGAGATAGATGGTTTTGTAATTTAAAAATGATGAAACACATC
>CAKOHW010000011.1 GCA_934086185.1 uncultured Bacilli bacterium | reverse complement strand
TTATAATGTAAATATCAAAAGATTCAAATTTATCAAACCTAATCAATTTACTACTCAGTATTATACGTGATATAATAATATGTGAAAGTTGGTGATTATAATGAATTATGAAATAATTGACGTAAAACAACAAGAAAAAGAAAAATTATATAAATTGTTACAGTATTCCTTATATGATGGTTCACAATATATTGATAATGATATAAATGAGGAATGTGTATTTGAATATAAATGGTTTGATAATTACTTTACTGATGAGGATAGAAGTGCATATTTTATTAAAAGAGGAAAAGCATATGTAGGAATGGTTATGGTAAATGAAAATTTGAAATTTAATAAAAATGGTAAGTGTATTGCCGAATTCTTAATAATGCCAAGATTTAGGAGAAATCATATTGGGAAAAGAGTCGCCTACGAAATATTTAAAAAATTTAGGGGTGATTGGGAGGTCCAACCAATGGAAAACAATCCTATTGCATATTCATTTTGGAAAAATATAATATCAGAATATACTAATGAAAATTATATAATTAAAAATGATGGAATAGAGGATGTATTCATTTTTAACAATAAATAGAGATGTCTAGTTATGAAAATAATAGAATATGAATCTAAATAATTTAGAAGATGTTAATAAAAATAATGGTAGATATTATTTAGCAATAGAATATGACTAAGTAATTGGACTTATTATGGGTACGATTTCACAATACTCTGAATATGATTATCTAGACTATAAATGCCCTAGAAGAGGAATAATTACAGAATTGATAGTAACATCTAAAATAAGAAGCAAAGGTGTCGGACAACTTTAATGGATAAGACGGAAAAATATTTTAAATTAAATAATTGTGAATATATTTTGTATGATGTTTTTGCTTATAATGAAAATGAAACGCCATTAATTATAACATTGCAACCTAAAAAGAAAACTCAATAAAAAATAGATATTAATATATTAAGAAATATTAAAGAACTAAATGCAACTTTTAAAAAAATACTATATATAATTGCATTTACCTTTTTAAGTAATACATTTAATATGAGCTTTTGTTAATTTTAATAAATAGTGTTAAACTATATATAGTAATAATTATATACGGAGTTGATTTAATGAATTATTTAAAAAATGTAGATAAGAAAATAAAAGAGTATTTTAATATATTAGAGCCAAACTTTCCAGAATGGTTAAATGAATATATAAATACAAAAGAATTGTTATTTCAAAAGAATATAAGTGTAACATGTGGAAAAATATATTCAAAATTATTTAATTATACGACTTATTATTCTAGTTTAGATCATTCTATTGCAGTAGCACTTATTATATGGCATTTTACAAAAGATAAAAAACAAACACTTTCAGGATTATTTCATGATATTGCAACACCTGCGTTTAAACATTGTATTGATTTTTTAAATGGAGATTACATGAACCAAGAATCAACAGAAGAATTAACGACAAAAATAATAGAAAATTCTAAAGAAATTAATGCATTATTAAAAAAAGACAAAATTGAAATTTCTGAAGTAGATGATTATAAATTATATCCAATAGCAGATAACGATACACCAAAGTTATCTGCAGATAGATTAGAATATTCATTATCAAATGCTTTATTAAATAATAATATTATTAACATAGAAAAAGTTAAAGAAATATATAATGATATTTATGTACAAACTAATGAACAAATGGAACCAGAGATAGGTTTTAAAAGTGAAAATATTGCTATAGAATTTGTACAAATAACTACAAATTTATCAATTTCATATAGAAATGATGAGACTAGATATTCAATGCAATTTATAGCAGATATATTAAAAAAGTTAAGTATTGAAAATAAAATAACAAAACAAGGTTTATATGAAAAAACAGAAGAAGAAATAATTAATATTATAGAATCAAGTGAATATAAAGATATATTTAATAAATGGAGACAAGCTAAAAAAGTAATGGTATCGAAAACTGAGCCAACAAATGTATATTACGTAAACCATGGAGCAAAAGTACGATATATTGATCCATTAGTAAATGAAAAACGAATTTCAACAATGAATAAAAAAGCAAATGATTTAATTCAAAATAATTTTTCATACAATATGAATAATTACGTATATTTAGATTTTAATTTTTGACATATCATAATTCAAACAAACAATTTAAATACTATTAATATATTTACACAATAGTTTAAAAGAAAATAAGAAATTAGATTAAAACAATTTCTTTTTTTATTGTTAAATATTTTATATCCTAAAAAGATTCATAAAATTCTATCGATATTATATATATTGACAGTCACTATACTAAAACATATAATATTATTTAGAAAAAAAGAGAAAATGCAGTTTATTTAAGATACACATATATATAAAAAGTTATAAAAAACTAACGTTTTAATACAACAAATATCATTATAAATTTTTATCAATCAAATTAATTTAAAATGTTTGTACATAAAAAAATAAGGAGTATACAAAATGGAGCAATATAAAGAAATAGAAAGAAGTATAATTAAGAAATATAGAAAAGAAATCTGGAGCAAGTTTATACGAGCTATACAAGATTATGAATTAATAAAAGAAAAAGATAACATAATGGTATGCATTAGTGGAGGAAAAGATTCATTTTTATTAGCTAAATGTATTCAAGAATTAAAAAGACATGGAAAAATACATTTTAATGCACATTATGTAGTGATGGATCCCGGTTACAATGATATAAATAGAGAATATATAATTGAAAATGCAAAAATTTTAAATGTACCAATAGAAATGTTTAAAAGTGATATATTTGAAATTGTAGATACTATTTCTACCAAAAGTCCATGTTATTTGTGTGCTAGAATGAGAAGAGGACATTTATATAACAAAGCCAAAGAATTAGGTTGTAATAAAATTGCTTTAGGCCATCATTTTGACGATGTGATTGAAACCACATTATTATCAATGTTTTATGGATCAGAAATTAAAACTATGATGCCAAAATTACATTCTGATAATTATGAAGGATTAGAACTTATTAGACCATTATATTTAGTTAAAGAAGACGCAATTATCTCGTGGAAAAAATCAAACAATCTAACTTTTATTAACTGTGCTTGTAAATTTACTGAACATTGTACACTTGTAAATGATGGTACTAGTAAACGTAAAGAAATGAAAGATTTAATAAAACAATTAAGAAAAAATAATAAAGATATTGATTATAACATTTTTAAATCACTTGATAATATTAACTTAAATTGTGTTTTAGGCACAAAAAAAGATGGTGTCTATAAAAGTTTCTTAGATGAATATGACAAATCAAACTAATTTAACAATAGCTTCTTTATAGCTACTTTTTTATTGTTAAAATTATAAATAAATGATAATATTAAATTAGATAATAGGAGTGATTATATGGAAGAAACTAAAAAAGAATCAGGAAAAATATTTTTATTTATTTTAATTGTACTTGCTATAATAACTATAAGTGGATTACTATATTACTTTCTGATAAAAAAAGATGATGTTAAAGAAGAAAATAAGAAAGAAACTACAAAATTGGTAGAAAAAGATACATATGCATCAGATGAATCAAAATGGATAAATATAGAAGAAGGAAATGCAAAAAAAGCATATATTGTAACTGGAACTGAATCAACAGAAAATCAATATTCATACTTTATATCAACAAATGAATATAATAAAGAAAATCAAAATGTATTAGCAAATTATAATTGTAAAGTTAACGATTGTAAAGGCTATGGAGGATATAGTAATTACATTGTAATAAATGACGGTTTTTACTTTGTATATAACTATAAAACTAAAAAAGGTTTTAAATTAAATTTAGACTCAAACAAAAACTATACTAATATAATGCCAGCAACTTATGAAAATAAAATTTACGGAGTAGTTTTATCTTATAGTGACAACTATGAACAAAAAAATGATTTTTATTATTTAAATGATAATGCTGTAACTATTGATAATTTAGAAAATGTTTGTACTACAAATGATTACATGTATAAAATAGGATTAATAAGTTCAGAAAATAAATTATATAATTATAAAACTAAAGAACTAATTCATGAATTTGAATTACCTGAAGATGAACTTACATATAGTACTATTTCTTCAGAAAGTAAAAATAACAAAACTTATTATTTTATAAACAATGATATTGAAGGATATTCTAAAAAAATATATAATGATAAATTTGAAAATTTATTTAATAATCGAGTATTTGCATCATACTTCATAAATAAAGATGGAAATATATATGTAATGGATAATGATGGAATGCACTATTCTTTATATGATAATAGTGGTAAAAAAATTTCGACAAGTAAAGAATATAAAAAAATATTAATGTTATATGAAAATTATATTGCTGTAATAGATAAAGATAACTATTTAAAATTAATAGATTATAATGATTCAGAGGTTGTATCATTTACTAAATGGACAGATAAAATGTATTTTCATTATATGTTATCTGGATATTATACTGGTGAAAATAAAGTATATGGTATTTATTTAGTAGTAGAGGATAACAGTATAGAAGAAGGTACAAAAGGTAGAGGAAAAGAATATTATTATGGAACCGTAAATGGTGAAACAGGAGTAATCCCTCTAGAATTTATTGGTGGATATGCAAAACCAGTATTATACTTATATCCTAAAAAAAATAATACTGAAATAACTGTTAAATTTGAACATCCTAATTATTTAACAACAACTTATCCAAAATATAATAAAGAATGGAATGTAATTGCAAATAAAGATGGAAATTTAAAAATAAATAATAAAAATTATTATGCACTATATTGGGAAGAAAATAAGAGTAAAAAAATAGATTATAAAACTGGGTTTTATGTAGAAAAGAAAAATGCGATAAAATTTTTAGAAGAAAAACTTAATATATTAGGTTTAAATGAAAGAGAAAGTAACGAATTTATAATGTATTGGCTTCCTATACTTGAGAAAAATGAAAAAAGTTTAGTATACTTTGAAACAACTGAAGAAAGAGAAGATTTTAATAAACTAAATATCAGTCCTAAACCAGATAGTCTTTTAAGAATTGCAATTCATATAAAAAAAGTAGATAAAAAAACTAGCATTAAAGAGCAAAAACTAAAAACATTTAAAAGAACTGGTTTCACAGCTATTGAATGGGGTGGAGTAATAGATAAATAAGGAGTTATTATAAACTTCTTTTTTTATATAAAATAATAATTAATACATATTAAACTATTCTTGAATTTTATTAATTGATTTGTTATACTGGGAGCGAGGATGATTGCTATGGAAATAAGAGAAATAAAAGCTAATTTAAACAGTTTATTAGAAAAACTTAATATTATTGGGAGGTCACTTTGACTTAGAAAATAAATTAAATAAAATAAAAGAATTAGAAAAAAGATTAGAAGAAGAAAATATATGGAACAATGTATCACTTGCAACAAACTTGAATAATGAATTAGTAAATACAAAAAAATGTGTTGAAAACTATAATCTTTTACACAATAATTTAACAGAGACATTATCATTAATAGAAATATTAACAGATAATGATGAAAATGAATTAAATGAAATACAAGATAATCTAAGTGATATAGAAAATAAAATAAATGAATTAGAAATAGAAACATTATTCAAAGGAAAATATGATAATTCAAATTGCTTTTTAGAAATACATCCAGGTGCTGGAGGCACAGAAGCATGTGATTGGGCTGATATGTTACTTAGAATGTATACCATGTTTTGCGATAAAAATAATTTCAAATATGAAATAATTGATAAACTGAAAGGTGAAACCGCTGGAATAAAAAGTGTAACACTTAAAATAGTAGGCAATCATGCATATGGATACTTTAAAAGTGAAATAGGCGTTCATAGACTTGTTAGAATAAGTCCTTTTAACGCGGCAGGAAAAAGACAAACTTCTTTTGCTTCAGTTTCAGTTATACCAGAGGTAGATGATAAAATAGATGTAGAAATTAATCCAGAAGATTTAAGAATAGATGTATATAGAAGTAGTGGATGTGGAGGCCAAGGGGTAAATACTACAGATTCAGCAGTACGTATAACACATATACCTACAAATATTGTAGTAACATGTCAAAATGAAAGAAGCCAACTAAAAAATAAAGAAACTGCAATGAAATTATTAAAGAGCAAATTATATCAAATAATGGAAAAAAATAAACAAAAAGAATTAAAAGAATTAAAAGGTGATATAATGAATATAGACTTTGGAAGTCAAATAAGAAACTATACACTTGAACCATATAGTTTAGTTAAAGATGTAAGAACAAATTGTGAAAATACTAACACAGACAAAGTACTTAATGGAGATATAATAGAATTCATGAAATCTTACTTAAGAATAAATAAAGAATAAAGAGGTAAAAAATGAATGAAATAAAAAAGTATTTAAAAGTTATTATAGGGTGTTTATTAATAAGTTTAGGACTAAATATATTTATAATTCCATCTAGATTAATAGCAAGTGGTACAATAGGTTTAACAAGTATACTATCATATAATTATGGATTTAATAATGCTGCATTATTATTAATAATAAATATATGGACATTATGGCTTATATATATGATATATAGTAAAAAAAGATTAGAAGAATATTTATTACCTTCACTACTTTTACCACTATGTATATATTTAACATCTTTTATTAATTTAGATTTAACACATCATGTAGAAGAATTATTATTAACAATATCTGGAGCATTTGTAATGGGATATGGATATGGTTTTCTATATAAAGAAGGATATAAAGTAGGAGCTATAAACATATTAGAAGATATGTATAATGACTTTAGAAAAAAGAATAGTAGAATATTATCTAGATTATTTGATATTTCATTATTATTATTTTCATTATTTTCATATGGATTAGAACAAACTCTATACTCTATAATGTTAATTATAATAATAAGAAGAATGACCACAAAAGCAAGAATCGGAATAAGCAATACCAAAGCATTTTATATAATAACAACAAAAGAAAAAGAAATAAAAAAATATTTAATGGAAGAACTTCATCATGATTTAACTTCATTTGATGCTGAAGGCGGATTCTCTAAAAAGAAAAATAAAGTAATAATGACTGTTATTAATACAAAAGATTATTACAAAGTAAAAGAAGGAATAAAATTAATAGACCCAAAAGCATTTATATCAATAACAGATAATTATGAAGTTATGAACAATAATATTTCAATTAGAGAAGATATATAATAAAAAAATACAAAGTAGATTGCTTATTACATTCTACTTTTTTCATATCAATAATACTTTCATAATAGCCAATAAATAAGATATATATTTGATAAATAATTATTATTTATATATAGCAAAAATCATAGAATTAAATATGAAAAAGAAAATTATAATATGTTTAATAATACTAAATTTTATTTTTACAATTACAACGTATTCAAAAGATAAAAAATTAATTTTAGATGATATCACAATCGCAATAGATAGTGGACACGGTGGAAAAGATATTGGAACTTCCTATAATAATATAAAGGAAAAAGATATAAATCTATCTATATCAAAATATCTAAAAGAAGAATTAAGTAAATATGGTGCAAACACAATAATGACAAGAGAAGGTGATTATGATTTATCATACCCTAATGCTAGTTTACGTAAAAAAAGTGATTTTGATAATAGAATAAAATTAATAAATGAATCAAATACTAAATTATTTATTTCAATACATCAAAATTATTATGAAGATTCTAAATATAATGGAATTCAAGTTTTTTATAAAGGAAATAAAGAATTAGCAGATTATTTACAAAATAAATTAAATAACAAAAGAAAGGCATATAAAATATCAAATAAACTTTATATGTATAACAAACTTAATAGTGACGGTTTATTAATAGAATGTGGCTTTTTATCTAATTATAAAGACAGAAAAAAATTAAGAAATAAAGCATATCATAAAGAATTAGCTACATTAATTGCAAAAAATATTGTGGAATATTATAAGTTAAATAACGTAAATTCATAAAAAATTCATACTTTAGATATATTATTTTATTGTTAGTTGTGATAGAATTTAAAATAGGTGATAGTATGTCTAAAAAAAATAGCTCAACTAATAAAATATTTAAAACTTTAGATGAACAAGTAGATATATTGAAAAGTAAAGGATTAGTAATAGAAGATGAAGAATTTGCAAAAGAAATTCTTTTAAGAGAAAACTATTTCTTTATTAGTGGATATAGACATCTATTATTAAGATCTAAAACTGATAGAAGATTTATTCCAAATGCTAATTTTATGGAATTATATGCAATATTTAATTTTGATAGACAAATAAGAAATATAATTTTTAAAAACTTATTAATCATTGAAAATAATATAAAAAGTATTTTTTCTTATCAATTATCAAAGAAATATGGTTATAAAGAGAAAGATTATTTAAAGCCGTCAAACTTTACAAATAATCCAGAAAAATTTAGACAAATTAATGACTTGATTAAAAAGATGAAACGTCAAATAAGAATAAATGGAAATCAGCATTCTGCTACAAAACATTACCAATTTAATTATGGTTATATACCAATGTGGGTAGTAGTTAAGGTATTATCTTTCGGAATAGTATGTGAACTTTATACTATTATGAAAAAAGAAGATCAAATAGAAATATCAAATATTTATAAAATAGATCCTGACACACTATGTATATATTTACCAATATTAGCAAACTATAGAAATTTATGTGCACATGAAGATATATTGTATGATTATAAAACCCAGAAACCTATACCAGATACAATCTTTCATAGTTTACTAAATATTCCTAAAAAAGACGGGGAATATATATATGGAAAAGATGATTTATTTGCATTACTAATTATATTGAAAAGAATGTTATCTAAAGATGAATTTAAATTATTAATAAATGAGTTAACATATGAGATAGATATATTGGAAGGAAAACTAAAATCTATTAAATTAAATAAACTATTAAACGATATAGGATTTCCAGTAAATTTCAAAGAATTATGTTATTTAGAAAAGGAGTTATAATATGAAAAAAAATAAGACAACAAGTATAATATTAATTGTTTTTGCATTTTTTATAGGAGCAGGAGGCATGTACGTACTTGTTAATTATGGCCCAAAATCAGTACAAACAGTAATTAATAAAAGTGAAAAAGAAGTTACTATAACCGATACAGGTATAGCAGACTCAGTAGAAAAAATATATGATAGTGTAGTTGTAATAGGAGCATATAAAAATGGTACACTAGCATCTAGTGGCACAGGTTTTGTATATGATCAAGATGATAAATATGCATACATATTAACTAACTCGCATGTAGTAGATGGTTCAACATCAATAAAAGTAAAATTTACAAATGGTAATATAGAAAATGTTGAATTAATTGGAAATGATTCATATTCAGATATAGCAGTGTTAAAAATAGATAAAAATAAAATTATTAAAATTGCTGAAATCGGAAAAACAGAATCTTTAAGAGTTGGGGATACAGTTTTTGCAATAGGGGCACCACTTGATAATGAATATTCATGGACAGTTACAAGAGGTATACTATCTGGAAAAGATAGATTAGTAAATATAAGCACTAGTAATGGAGGAACTGCTGATTGGGTAATGAGTGTAATGCAAACAGATGCAGCAATCAATAGTGGAAATAGTGGCGGACCACTTGCTAATTCAAATGGTGAAGTAATAGGAATAACAAACATGAAATTAGTTAGTAGCGGTGTTGAAGGTATGGGATTTGCAATTCCAATAGAAGATGCAGTTAACTATGCAAGTCAATTAAGGGAAAAAGGTTCAATAGATAGACCATTCTTAGGAATATCAATGTTAGATGCAACAGATACATACAGTTTATCAAGATATAAAATAAATTTAGATGAAAATGTAACAGGCGCAGTAGTTATACAAACTCAAGATAAATCACCAGCAAGTGAAGCAGGTTTACAAACTGGAGATGTAATAACTAAAATTGGTGATTATGAAGTAACTTCAGTTGCAAAACTAAAATACTATTTATATAAATTTGCTCCTGGAGATAAAGTTACAATAACTTATATAAGAAATGGAAAAACAGAAACCGCAAATTTAAAACTAGTAAAAAGTGAATAGATGTAAAAAATCTATTCTTTTTATGTCAAGTTACAAAATAAATATTTAAATATTAAAAAAATAGTATACAATAAAAATAGGTGATAGTATGCAAGCTTATAAACGAATAGAAACTTCTAAAAAAGGTAGTATTAATGTTAAAAATCAAGTTTTTAGAATTCAAAGAAAAAATTTAAAAAAATTGTTAACAGCATCTGCTCTTTCTGGTGTTATAGTAGCTTCGGTAGTTGTTCCAGGTTTGGGTAATATAAATAATATGTTTAAAAAAGGTTTAGATCAATACGCAGTAAACAAGAGTGTAGCAACTATGTTGCATCCAGAAAATTCAAAAACAGTTACTGGAAATTATACATATATTGTAGATAGAAGCACTGGAGCTTATTCTTACCAATACGATGATATAGCAAAAGATATGTTAAACTGCAAAGCAGAAAAATTTGATTTAGTAATGTATAGAGTTTACAAAGATATGATAAATAGAAATAGTGCAGTAAATGAATTATTTGATAGTTTAAAGTTTTATTTAGATAGAATAAGAGATACTAATCCAGAACTATATTATAAATTAAAAGGAGTAAATTCCTTTGATGATTATTTAAGAAAATTAGGTTTAGTTGATAAAGAAGGAAAAGTATCATATGAAAAATATGAAGAATTAGGTGATACTTTGACAAAATTACAAAGAGAATCATTAACACAAAATGATGAAACTGAATTAGTAAGTAATAATAGAGGTTTGAAATGAAAGAAGTAGAATGCATAGTTTTAGAAGATAATAAAGAATATGGTATATTAGAAAGAATAAAAGAAAAAGATACTGAATATATATATCTATTCAATATAGAAGATCCTAAAATATTTTATATAAGAAAAACGGATGGAGAAATCCTATACGGATTAGATAATGACGAAGAATATAATTATGCTTTAAGTTTAGTAAGAGATAAATATAAAGACTTAATTGATAATTTAGATATAAAATAAATTATTAATTAACTTTTTTTATGATATAATACATTAACGGAGGTGCTTTTTATGTCATTGAAAGCAGGAATAGTAGGATTACCAAATGTAGGTAAAAGTACACTTTTTAACGCAATAACTAAAAAAAATATTTTAGCAGCAAATTATCCATTTGCAACAATAGATCCTAATGTTGGAGTAGTAACAGTTCCAGATTATAGATTAGAGTATTTAGAGAACTTATATAATCCAGATAGTGTAGTACCAACCGCATATGAATTTACAGATATTGCAGGTTTAGTTAGTGGTGCTTCAAATGGAGAAGGCTTAGGAAATAAATTTTTATCTCATATAAGAGAAACTGATGCAATAGTTGAAGTAGTAAGATGCTTTGAAGATATCGATATTACCCATGTAGAAGGTAACGTTGATCCAATAAGAGATATTGAAATAATTAATGTAGAACTTATATTATCTGACTTAGAAATATTGGAAAATAGAATATCAAAAATTGGTAAAAAAATGGAAATGGCTAAAGATAAAAAAGAATTACTAGAAGTAAATACTTTAAAAAAATGTGTTGAAAACTTAAAAAATAACATAGCATTAAGAAATGTTGAATTTGATGAAGAAGAATTATTAATTCTAAAAAATTTCAGTTTAATAACTTTAAAACCAATAATATATGTTACAAACGTAAATGAAGAAGATGCTATAGTTGGTACAAACAAATATGTAGAACAAGTAAAAGAATATGCCTCAAAAGAAGGCTCTGGTGTTGTAGTTTTATGTGCTAAATTAGAAAGTGAGTTATCAGAACTAGAAGTAGAAGACAAAAAAGAATTTATGGAAAGTATTGGTTTACAAAATAGTGGTCTAGATAAATTAATTTTTGCAACATATAATTTACTAGGGCTAGCAACATTTTTTACAGCTGGTGAAAAAGAATGTAGAGCATGGACATTCAAAAAAGGCATGAAAGCCCCAGCATGTGCTGGAATAATTCATAGTGATTTTGAAAGAGGTTTTATAAGATGTGAAACTATGAGTTTTGAAGATTTAGAAAAATATGGTTCAGAACTAAAAGTAAAAGAAGCGGGACGCATGCGTCTTGAAGGAAAAGAATATTTAATGCAAGATGGAGATATTTGTTATTTTAGATTTAATGTTTAATTCCTATTTATAGGAATTTTTCTATATAATAAAAATGTATTTTATTTAATAATATTTTATAGGCAATAAAAAGTTATAAAAATAACGAAAAATGATTGCATTCATAAAAAAAGTGTGTTATTATCTATTATGCATTTATATATATTTATATAAATTGCTTTGTGGAGGGGAATAGCGGATTTGCCCATACCACAACAGCGAAAAAAATATGAAAGGATGTGTTTTTCGTGGCAAAAGAAGTCGTTAAGAAAATAAAATTACAAATTCCTGCTGGAAAAGCTACACCTGCTCCTCCTGTTGGAACAGTTTTAGGACCTGCTGGAATTAATTTACAAGAATTTTGTACTAAATTTAATGATGCATCTAAAGATAAAATGGGAGATATAGTTCCTGTTGAAATATCAATTTATGATGATAGATCATTTGATTTCGTACTAAAAACTGCACCTGCTGCATTCTTAATTAAAAAGGCTGCTAAAATTCAATCAGGAAGCAAAAAAGGAAGCACAGAAGTTGTTGCAACAATTTCTAAAGCTGATCTTAAAAATATTGCTGAAACAAAATTACCTGATTTAAATGCTTATGATGTAGAATCAGCAATGAAAATTATTGAAGGTACAGCTAAAAATATGGGTGTTGCTATAGAAGATAGTAACAAAACTGAAGAATAAAAAATAAATAATAAAAATATCCGCAAAAATCTACCACGATTGGAGGGAAAAATTAATGAAAAAATATGGAAAAAAATATGTGGAAGCTTCTAAAAAAGTAGAAAAAAATAATTTATATACTGTTGATGAAGCAATTAAGTTAGTAAAAGAAACTGCAACTACTAAATTTGATAGTACTGTTGAAGTAGCATTTAAACTTAATATTGATACTAAAAAAGCAGATCAACAATTACGTGGATCATTAGTATTACCTAACGGAACAGGAAAAACTAAAAAAATATTAGTTTTAGCTAAAGGAGCTGGAGCTGAAGCAGCTAAAGCTGCTGGAGCAGATTATGTAGGAGATGTTGATTTAATCGAAAAAATTCAAAAAGAAAATTGGTTTGATTTCGATACAATTATAGCAACTCCAGAAATGATGCCTCAATTAGGTAAAATTGGTAAAATTTTAGGACCTAAAGGTTTAATGCCAAATCCTAAAACTGGTACAGTTACAATGACTCCAGAAAAAGTTGTTGAAGATGTTAAAAAAGGTATGATTGAATATAGAGCAGATTCATACGGAAATGTTCATTCAATTATTGGTAAAGCATCTTTTGATGTTGATGCATTAAAAGAAAACTTTAATTATTTATATAATACAATAGTTAAAGCTAAACCATCTACAGTTAAAGGAACATATATTGAAAATATATCAGTATCTACTACCATGGGTCCTGGTATAAAAGTTGATAAAAATTCTTTTGACAAGTAGAATATAATGTAATATAATAAATTCGTTAAAAAAACTTTTTACCGAAGACAGTAGGGGATTCGTCTTAATAATCCTACCGAGGGAAGTTATAAAGATTCTTTATGCTTTCCTTTACGGAAAGTTTTTTTATAAATAATAAAGGAGGATATAAATGGCAAGTACAAAAATAATTCAAGACAAACAAAATATTGTTGATGAAATTACTAGTAAACTTGATAATTCTGAAAGCGTTATTTTATTTAGCTATCAAGGATTAACTGTTGCTGATATTGCAAATTTAAGACGTGAATTAAAAAGCAATGATAGTGAAGTTAAAATTTACAAAAATACTTTAGTAAAAAGAGCATTAGATAGCAAAAATATTAATTTAGACGAATTTTTAGAAGGACCAAACGCAATAATATTTGGTAAAACTGTTCTTGAACCAATCAAAGTATTAAGTAATTTTGCAAAAGAACATGAAGCTGTTAAAATCCAAACAGGTGTTATTAATGGTGATATTGTTACAATTAATGAAATTAACGAATATGCATCAATTCCATCTATGGAAGGATTACTTACTATGCTTGCAGGTGGTATGATAGAACACGTAAAAAATCTATCTATTGGACTTAATTTATATGCCGAAAAATTAGGTGAAGAAAATTAATTTTAGGAAAGGAATGATTTAAATGGCAAAATTTACAAAAGAAGAATTCATTAATGGATTAAAAGAAATGACTATTCTTGAAGTTAAAGAATTAGTTGACGCAATGAAAGAAGAATTTGGAGTAGATCCAAGTGCTGTTGCAGTTGCTGCTGCACCTGCTGCTGGAGCTGAAGCTGCTGAAAGTGCTACTAAAACTGTAGTATTAAAAGATGCTGGAGCTGCTAAAATCGCTGTAATCAAAGTAGTTAGAGAAATTACTGGATTAGGATTAGTTGAAGCTAAAGGATTAGCTGATAAAGGTGGAAATATTAAAGAAAACGTTTCTGCTGATGAAGCTAACGAAATTAAAGCTAAATTAGAAGAAGCTGGAGCAACAGTAGAATTAGTTTAATTAAAAAATCATGTAAATCATGATTTTTTAAATTGTATAATAATTGACATAAACAAAAAAAGTGATAATATATTTATAGAGAAGTGATTAATATGAAATTAAATAAAAAAGGTTGGGGTTACAGATATTTTGTACTATTAATGTGCTTATTATCAGGTTGTGTTTTAGTTGCACATCATTATATCGTACTTTTAATAGGTAAATAATATGCAGAAGATTACATATTTATGGATAAGTTTAATAATTATATTAGTATTATTTATAACAATACTAGGTATTAACATAACTAAAAAAAATAAACCATATAAAGATTATGAAAATGACATAGTAGAAGCAATGAAAGTATATTATGGACAGGACTCAAATCTAACTAAATTACCTAAAAATAAAGATGTTGTAAAAGTGACACTAAAAGAATTAGAAGATTTTGGACTTAATATAAACATCTCTAAGCAAAATGAAAATTGTGAGGGATATGGAATAACTAAAAGTAAAAATATGTCTTTTGAATACAAAGCATATATAAAATGTAACGATTACACAACAAAAGATTATGATAAATTTAAATAAATATAATTTTTTTGCAAATAATTTATTGACATAAAATTATTAAAATGATATATTAATATCGCGTTTATTTATAAGTTCTATTTTGTAGTAGAACTTATATTTAATAACAAATTTGACACACCAGGAAGTGTGTACGTAGAAAGGAAAGAAATATATGCCTACAATTAATCAATTAGTTAAGAAAAATAGAACTAAAAAAACTAAGAAGAAAAAGAGCCCAGTATTAAATATTGGTTTTAACAGTAAGGACAGAAAAACAACAGATACAAATCATCCACAAATGAGAGGTGTTTGTACTCGTGTTGGTACTAAGACTCCAAAAAAACCAAACTCAGCTTTAAGAAAATATGCTCGTGTTAGATTATCTAATGGTAGAGAAGTTGATACATATATTCCAGGAGAAGGACATAACTTACAAGAACATAGTGTTGTTTTAATCCGTGGAGGACGTGTTAAAGATTTAATCGGTGTTCGTTATCATGTAATTCGTGGAGCACTTGATACTCAAGGTGTAAACGAAAGAAAACAAGGTAGAAGTAAATACGGAACAAAAAGACCTAAGAAATAAAAAAATATAAAGGAGGAAAATTATGCGTAAAAGACGTGCTGAAAAGCGTGATGTATTACCAGATGCAATTTATAATTCAAAAGTTGTAACAAAATTAATCAATGCAGTTATGCTAGATGGTAAAAAAGGTACAGCTGAAAATATTATTTATGATGCATTTGATCAAATAAAAGAAAAAACTGGCAAAAACCCTGTAGAAGTTTTTGAAGCTGCTATGGAAAATATTATGCCATTACTTGAAGTTAAATCTCGTCGTGTAGGTGGTTCTAATTATCAAGTGCCAATTGAAGTTAGACCTGATAGAAGACAAACATTAGGATTACGTTGGTTAGTTCAATACTCAAAAAATAGAAGTGGTAGAGGAATGGCTAACAAATTAGCTAATGAAATAATGGATGCTGCTAACGGTGTTGGTGGAGCAGTTAAAAAACGTGAAGATACACATAAAATGGCTGAAGCAAATAAAGCATTTGCTCACTATAGATGGTAGGAGAGACATATGGCAAGAGACGTTTCAATTGATAAATTAAGAAATATCGGTATCATGGCACACATCGATGCCGGAAAAACAACATTTACTGAACGTGTATTATTCCATACAGGTATAACACATAAAATTGGAGAAACTCATGATGGAGAATCTCAAATGGACTGGATGGAACAAGAAAAAGAAAGAGGTATAACTATTACTAGTGCAGCTACAACAGCTCATTGGAAAGGTTATAGATTAAATATTATCGATACTCCAGGACACGTAGACTTTACTGTAGAAGTTCAAAGAAGTTTAAGAGTATTAGATGGTGCAATATGTTTACTAGATTCAAACGCTGGTGTTGAACCTCAAAGTGAAACAGTATGGCGTCAAGCTACTGAATATAAAGTTCCAAGAATGATATTCGCTAACAAAATGGATAAATTAGGAGCAGATTTTGAATTTACTCTAGATACTATTGGTAAGAGATTAGGTGTTAATTATGCACCAATCGAATGGCCAATAGGAGCAGAAAATGAATTCAATGGAGTAATTGATTTAGTTACTAAAAAAGCTTACCATTTTGATGGTGGAGAACATGAAGAATATACTGAAATAGAAATTCCAGAAGATTTAAAAGATTTAGTTGAAGAAAAACATATTGAATTAGTAGAAAAAGCTGCTGAATTCGATGATGAATTAATGGAAACTTATTTAGAAGGAAAAGAAGTTTCAGTTGAAATGATAAAAGCTGCTATCCGTAAGGGAGTATTAGCTGCTGAATTCTTCCCAGTAATGTGCGGAAGTGCATTATCAAATATGGGTGTTAAATTAGCATTAGATGCTGTTATAGATTACATGCCAGCACCTACGGATATTGAAGCAATAGATTGTACAGATTCAAATGGAAACTTAGTTAAACGTCATCCAAGTGATAACGAACCATTTACTGCTATGGCATTCAAAATAATGACTGACCCATTCGTAGGAAGATTAGCATTCTTTAGAGTATATTCTGGACATCTTTCAAGTGGTTCTTATGTATTAAATAGTACTAAGAATTCTAAAGAAAGAATTGGACGTATACTACAAATGCATGCTAACCAAAGAAAAGAAATTACAGACGTATATTGTGGAGAAATTGCTGCTGCTGTAGGATTAAAAAATACTACAACCGCTGATACCCTTTGTGATGAAAAGAGTCCTGTAATTATGAACGGTATGGAATTCCCAGAACCAGTAATTGACTTAGCAATAGAACCTAAGAGTAAAAATGACCAAGATAAAATGGCTTTAGCTTTACAAAAATTAGCTGAAGAAGATCCAACATTCAGAGCTAGAACAGATCATGAAACAGGTCAAACTGTTATAAGTGGTATGGGTGAATTACACTTAGACGTTATAGTTGATAGAATGAAAAGAGAATTCAATGTTGAAGCTAATATCGGTAAACCACAAGTTGCTTATCGTGAAACTATTACACAAACAGCTGAATGTGAAGGTAAATATATTAAACAATCAGGTGGTCGTGGACAATATGGTCATGTATGGATTAGATTTGAACCTAATAAAGATAAAGGTTATGAATTCGTAGATCAAATCGTTGGTGGTGTTGTTCCTCGTGAATACATTCCAGTAACTGATAAAGGTTTACAAGAAGCAATGGCTGGTGGAATTTTAGCTGGATATCCAATGGTAGACGTTAAAGCAACATTATTTGATGGTTCTTACCATGATGTAGACTCATCAGAAATGGCATTCAAAATTGCTGCTAGCATGGCTTTAAAAGAAGCTAAAAATAAATGTAAAGCAGTTCTATTAGAACCAATAATGAAAGTTGACGTAACAATTCCAGATGAATATATGGGAAATGTTATGGGAGATTTAACAAGTCGTAGAGGACGTCCAATGGGACAAGAATCACGTGGAAATGCTTTACAAATTACTGCAATGGTACCATTATCTGAAATGTTCGGATATGCTACAACATTACGTAGTAATACACAAGGTAGAGGTAACTTCGTTATGACATTAGATCATTATGAAGAAGTTCCAAAATCAATCGCTGAAGAAATAATCAAAAAAAACAGCGCTAATTAAAAATAATACTTGAATTATATTCAAGAATTAGATAAAATATTATATGTAATAAATTAATAAAAAAGGAAGGAAAAAGAATTTATGGCAAGAGAAAAATATGATAGAAGTAAGCCACATGTTAATATTGGTACTATTGGACACGTTGACCATGGTAAAACAACATTAACTGCTGCTATTTCAAAATTATTTAGTAAAAACTTCATGGATTACAGTTCAATAGACAGTGCTCCAGAAGAAAGAGAAAGAGGTATTACAATCAATACTGCTCACGTTGAGTATGAAACTGAAACAAGACATTATGCTCACGTTGACTGCCCAGGACATGCTGACTATGTTAAAAACATGATCACAGGTGCTGCACAAATGGATGGAGCAATCTTAGTTGTTTCAGCTGCAGATGGTCCTATGCCTCAAACAAGAGAACATATCTTACTTGCTCGTCAAGTTGGAGTTCCAAAGATCGTTGTTTTCATGAACAAAACTGATCAAGTTGATGATCCAGAATTACTAGAATTAGTAGAAATGGAAATCAGAGAATTATTAGGAGAATATGGATTTGATTCAGAATGTCCTATAATTAAAGGTTCTGCTTTAAAAGCACTTGAAGGAGACCCTGCTAATGAACAAGCTATTAGAGATTTAATGGCTGCTGTTGATAGCTATATTGATACTCCTCAAAGAGATACAGATAAACCATTCTTAATGAGTGTTGAAGATGTATTCACTATTTCAGGACGTGGTACAGTTGTTACAGGACGTGTTGAACGTGGACAATTAAAATTAAATGACGAAGTTGAAATCGTTGGTTTAAGAGATACTCAAAAAACAGTTGTAACTGGTATCGAAATGTTCAGAAAATCATTAGATTATGCTGAAGCTGGAGATAATGCTGGAGTATTATTACGTGGTATTTCTCGTGATCAAGTTGAACGTGGACAAGTTTTATGTAAACCAGGAAGCGTTACACCTCATAAGAAATTCAAAGCTGCAGTTTACGTATTAAGTAAAGAAGAAGGAGGACGTCATACACCATTCTTCTCAAACTACAGACCACAATTCTATTTCAGAACTACTGATGTTACAGGAGTTATCGAATTACCTGCTGGTGTAGAAATGGTTATGCCTGGAGATAACGTAGATATGACTGTTGAATTAATCAGTACAGTTGCTCTTGAAAATGGTACTAAATTCTCAATTCGTGAAGGTGGACGTACTGTTGGAGCAGGAACTGTTTCAGAAATTATTGAATAGTAATTGTAAAACTCAAGTTTACTTGAGTTTTTTTCTTGCAAAAAAAAGCTAATTAATATAATATTATAATAGGTGATAATATGGGGTTACTAGATATTTTTACACACCAAAACATTTTAGAAAAAGTTGAAAAAAAAGATAAATACATAAGATTTATTATTTATTTAATATGTTGTTTTTTTGTAGCATTAGCTTATAATATATTTTTTACCAAAAATAATATAGTTGTAGGTGGTATGAGTGGACTTGCAATAATAGTAAAAAATGTATTTGGAATAAGTACTGGATTATTTTTAATATGTGCAACAATAATTCTATTAATAATAAATACAATTGTTTTAGGATATGAATCAGCAAAAAAAAATATTGTTTGTGCTATAATATATCCCATTTTAGCAACGCTTACTGAACCACTTACATCATCTATAAATATACATTTTAGCAGTCACTTATTCACATGCATTATAGCAGCAGTAGCCTACTCGATTCCGGTAGGAATAATTTTTAAAGTAGGTTATTCAACAGGTGGCTCTGATTTAATTAGTCAAATAATAGTAAAATATGGAAAAACATCAGTTGGACAAGCAAGTACTTATATGAATTTAATTATAATATGTACATCATTATTTTCTCTAGGAATACCAATTTCTATCTATTCAATATTTGCTTTACTAATAAGTAATACAATAGTTGACTTTATTGTACTAGGAAATAGTGATTCTAAATTCTGCATAATAAAAACAAAAAATATTGAATATTTAGAACATTATATTCAATCATATTTTAATATAGGATATAGTATACTAAATACAAGCGGTGGAAAAGATAATAAAAAAAGAAGAACTATTATGTGTGTAGTTACTAGTAGAGAATATTTTAGATTTAAAAATCTAATATTAGATGTAGATCCAAATGCATTTTTCATAACACATGATTGTTATGAAGTATTAGGTGGAAAACAAAATAAATTAATAAAAAATTAATTTAACTTTTTGTACAAATATCCAATAAAAACAAAACCCATAAATCCGATAAAATTTAATAAAAATCCACTACAAGAACTCATCAATAATTTTATCGAAACAATATAACTAACAGTTAAACTAATATAAAATATCAAAATATCTAAAAATAAGATATTTTTTTTCATTATAAATTTATATCCATAATACAAAAATAACAATGTAAATACGAATGCAAGTATACTAACAAATTTAGCAAAAAACAACATTGAAAAATTAAATGTGAAAAACTCTATAATTGTCCACATAAAAATAGGTGTTATTCCTAATTTTAAATGTTGAAATATACTTTCATCTTTACTAAATAAAAAGCCAATAAAGGTATTATTATTAGACCATTGATATAAAAAATGACCAATAGTACCTACAATAATACTAAATACTAATCCTAGAATTTCAAATAGCATAATATCACTCTTTCATTTTATAAATCATTTATGTTATAATCATATTTAGAAAGAGTGTTAAATATGAATAAAGAGGATATAGAGATATTTAATTTAAATAATGAAATAGAAAAATTAGACTTACTAAATTTATCAAAAGAAAATGAAGATACTGAAAACATACAAAATATAGTTGAAAATAAAACTGAAAATAATACTTTTAGCATATTAACTAACTATGGTGAAGATTTAACGTCAAAAACGTATATAACTAACCCTGCAATTGGTAGAGATGACGAAATCAATAAAATGATATTAGCATTAATAACTCCTGATAAAGCGGCTTTACTAGTAGGAAAACCTGGTATAGGCAAAACAGCACTTGTTGAAGGTTTAGGCTATAGAATACAAACAGGAAACATACCAGATGCATTAAAAAATTGGAGGGTAGTTAAAGTTAATATTTCATCACTTTTAGGAAATTCAGTAAGCGGAGCTCAATCTGAAAACAGAATAGAATTATTAATACAAGAATTAAAAAAAGAAACAAACACAATATTATTTATAGATGAAGTGCATCTTTTAGTAAATAAAGCAACATCAAATAATAATATTGACTTTGCAAATATGTTAAAACCTGCATTAGATAGAGGAACTATTAAAATGATAGGAGCAACAACAACAGAGGAATATGAAGCATATATTTTAAGAGATAGAGCATTTTTAAGAAGATTTATAAAAATAGATATAGAAGAATCTGATCCAGAAACAGTTGTTAAAATATTAATGGGTACTTATCCAAAATTCGAGAAAAAACTTAATGTTAAATTAAATTACACAGATTTTCAAAAAGAAAGAATATTCAAATTTATTGTTGATATGACATCTGAATTTAAACGTATTTATGAAATATCAAACAGATACCCTGATATATGTTTAACAATAGTATCAAGTGCATTTAGTTATGCAGTATTCGAAAACGCTAAAGAAGTAAAGATGAAGCATTTTTATAAAGCAATAGTGAATGCAAATAATATATATCCAGACGCAAAGAAAAAAGATATTGAAAAATTTAAAGTTGATTTCAAAGATATGTTAACTGCTGAAAACGTAGATTTGACAGAAACAGAATAAACAAAAAAATCTTGAAAAAATCAAGATTTTTTATTGTAATTTTTTACCTTGATAAGTATCTCTTCTTACCATTTCTTTATCAATATCATTTAATACACAAAACTTTTTAACAAGCCAGTTAGGAAGTATTAAATCTTTAACATCAGGATCGCCAGTAATTCTATGTATAACAATATCAGGATTTAAATATTCTAATTGACTAATTACTATATCAATATATTCTTCTTTAGTTAACACATGAAATTTTTCTTTTTCATATATTGAAGCAAGTTTAGTATCTTTTAAAATATGTAACATATGTATTTTAATTCCATCAACACCCAATTTATTTAAGAATTTAGCTGTTTCAATCATCATATCTTTAGTTTCGTAAGGAAGACCATTTATAATATGTACAACAACTTTTATATTGCGTTCCTTTAATTTATTAAAACACTCGATAAAATTATTTAAATCATGTCCTCTATTAATATATTTTAAAGTTTTATCATGCATAGATTGAAGCCCTAGCTCTATAGTCAAATCACATCTTTTATTTAATTCCTCTAAATAATCCATAACTTCTTCACTTATAGCATCACTTCTAGTAGCAATATTTAATCCAACTACATTATCTAACTTTAAAATAGTTTCATAATAATTTTTTAAAATTTTTACGTCAGCATATGTATTAGTATTTGCTTGAAAATATCCAATGAATTTTGTATTTGGCCATTTTTTCAACATAATTTCTTTTACCTCATTAAATTGAGTTACTAAATCATGAGTTTTATCACCAGCAAAATCACCGCTACCAAGTTTACTACAAAAAATACAACCCCCAGTACCTACTTTACCATCTTTATTAGGACAACTAAAATTTGCATTTAAACTTATTTTGCAAACTTTAGAATTATATTTTTTCTTATAATAACAATTCAAAGTATAATAACGTTTATTATCTAAAGTATTTTTAAACATATTATTTCACCATTAAATATAATAACATTTTATTAGTATGAAAACTAGTTAATATGTTGAAAAGTACAATTATAGTAGAAATAATAAAAAAAATTTTATATAATATAAACTTAGAAGGATGGATAAAATGAATGAATTAGTAATTAATGAATTAGTTGATAAATTAAATATAACAAAAAAACAAATAGAAACAGTACTTAAACTTTTAAGTGAAGGTTGTACAATACCATTTATAGCAAGATATAGAAAAGAAGCAACCGGTGCTTTAGATGAAAATCAAATCAATGAAATAGAAAAAGAATATACATATTATAATAACTTATTAGAGAGAAAAGAAGCAGTAGTAAGATTAATAGATGAAAAAGGATTGCTTACTGAAGAATTAAAACAAAATATATTAAAATGTGAGAAACTTACAGAAGTAGAAGATTTATATAGACCTTTTAAAGAAAAAAAGAAAACAAAAGCAAGTGAAGCAATTAAAATGGGACTGGAACCTTTAGCAAAAAAAATTATGTCTTTTCCAACTATTGGTGATATAGATACATTATGTAAGCCTTATAATATTGAAACAAATATTGCTATAGAAAATGCAGGATACATAATAGCAGAATGGATAAGTGATAATGCTTATTATAGAAAATATATACGTAATAAAATATTTAATACTGGTATTATAACAAGTAAGTTAAAGAAAAATGCAGTCGATGAAAATAAAACATATGAAATATATTATGATTTTAATAGTCCAATTAAATATATGAAAAGTTATAGAACATTGGCAATCAATAGAGGTGAAAAAGAAAAGATTTTATCTGTATCATTAGATTATAATAAAGAAGAATTAGTTAATTTCTTAGAAAATAAATTAATAAAAAATAAAGAATCTTTTGTAGTAGAAATTGTGAAAAATTCTATTTTAGACTCATTAAAAAGATTAATATTACCAAGTATTGAACGTGAAATTAGAACAGAAATGACAGAAATAGCGGATGAAAAGGCAATAAATATATTTGGCGTAAATTTAGAAAATTTATTAATGACAAGACCACTAAAAGGCTATAGAGTACTAGGATTTGATCCGGCATTTAGAACTGGATGTAAATTGGCATGTCTTGACGAACAAGGAAACGTTTTACATAAAGATGTAATATATCCACATGAACCAAAAAATGATAAAGAAGGAGCAACGAAAAAAATATTAGAACTAATTAGCAAATATAATTTAAATCTAATAGCAATCGGAAATGGTACAGCATCACGTGAAAGTGAAGAATTAGTTGCAAATATATGTTCTAAGTTAAATGGAGTTTATTACATAATAGTATCTGAAGCAGGAGCATCAGTATACTCAGCAAGTAAACTTGCTCAAAAAGAATTTCCAGATTTTGAAGTACAAGAACGAAGTGCAGTAAGTATAGGAAGAAGAGTACAAGACCCACTAAGTGAATTAGTAAAAATTGATCCAAAAAGTATAGGAATTGGAGAATATCAACATGATGTTAACCAAAAAGAATTATCAGAAAGCTTAGATTTTACAGTTTCAAAAATAGTTAATGAAGTAGGAGTAAATATAAATACAGCATCATCAAGTATATTAAAATATGTATCAGGTTTAACTACAACTTTAATTAATAAAATAATGAAATATAAGGAAAAACATGTAATAAAATCTAGAGAAGAATTGAAAAATATTGGACTAACTGATAAAGTTTATGAACAATGTGTAGGATTTTTAAGAATTAACAATGGTGATAACCCGTTAGATAATACTGGTATACATCCAGAAAGTTACGAATTAACTAATAAACTTTTAAAAGACCTAAATTTGAATATATCTGATATTAACAAAGATAGTTTTAAAAAAGAATTAAAAAATGCTAAAGTAAATGAGTTAATTAATAAATTAAATACAGATACATATACTATTAATGATATAATTAAAGAATTATTAAATCCAGGATTAGATCCAAGATCTGAGATTGATCCACCTATTTTAAAAAGTAATATTCTAACAATAGATGATTTGAAAATAGGAATGGAATTAAAAGGTACAGTAAGAAATGTTGCATCTTTTGGAGCATTTATAGATATAGGATTGCATGATGATGGCCTACTACATATTTCAAAAATGAGTAAATCATTTGTAAGTGACCCTAATGAAATATTGTCAGTAGGAGATATAATAACATGTTATGTAGACGATATTATCAAAGAAAAACATAAAGTTTCACTAACTTTATTAAAAAAATAATAAAAAATTTAAAAAAATTCAAAAAAATTCAAAAAAAGTATTGCAATTTAAAAGGACTATGGTATAATTTAAATTGCCTACTTGATGCAGGTGTAGTTTAATGGTAGAGCTTCAGCCTTCCAAGCTGATAACGTGGGTTCGATTCCCATCACCTGCTCCAAATTTTTTGCCCGTTTAGCTCAGTCGGTAGAGCGCACGGCTGTTAACCGTTAGGTCGTAGGTTCGAGTCCTACAACGGGCGCCATTTTGATATTAAAGTCTTTGACAAATGTTCAAAGATTTTTTTATTGCATAAAATCAAACGTGATATAATTATACATAGAAAGAGTGATAATATGAAAAAACCATTGGTATTATGCATTTTAGACGGATGTGGTTTAAGAGAAGAAACAAATGGTAATGCATTTAAAAATGCTAAAAAGCCAACTTTTGATTATTTAGTTAATAAATATCCACATACTATTTTAGAAGCATCAGGACAATTAGTCGGTTTGCCTAAAGGACAAATGGGCAACAGTGAAGTAGGACATATGAATATAGGAGCAGGAAGAATAGTTTATCAACCTCTAGAATTGATTAATCATTCAATAGAAACTAAAGAATTTTATAAAAATAAAAATATATTAAAAATAATGGATCATGTAAAAACAAATAATTCAAAACTACATATTATGGGTTTGATAAGTGATGGTGGTATACATTCACACATAAATCATTTATTAGCATTAGTTGATATGTGTAAAATAAATAATATTAATAATGTTTGTTTTCACTTGTTCACAGATGGTAGAGACACAGACATACATAGTGGTAAAAAATTTGTTAATACATTAGAAAATAAAATAAATGAATTAAAATTAGGAAAAATTATAACAATATCTGGTAGATATTATGCCATGGATAGAGATAATAATTATGATAGATTAAAAAAAGCATATGATGCAATTGTTTATGGCATAGGAGATAAATATAATAGTGCAGAAGAAGTATTTAATTACTCTTATGAAAATAACATAACAGATGAATTTATCAATCCAAGTGTAATTAATGATGGTTTATTGAGTGATAATGACGGAATAATAGTATTTAATTATAGACCAGATAGATTAAGAGAAATGTTTACTGCTATTACAAATCCAACTGAAGTAGATATGGATACAAAAATATATAATAATATTAAATTAGTATCAATGATGCCAATAACTGAAACTGTAAAAGGTATAGAAGCATTTGAAAATCTAGAATTAAGTAATACATTAGGTAACTATTTAGATGATTTAGGATTAAATCAATTAAGAATAGCTGAAACGGAAAAATATGCACATGTAACATATTTCTTTGATGGAGGAAAGGAAATACCTTTAAAAAACTCAAAAAGAATACTAGTAAATTCACCTAAAGTAGCAACTTATGATTTATTACCTGAAATGAGTGCTAAAGAAGTAACAGATAAATTATTGGGTGAGTTAGATAAAGATTATTTAGATTTTGTAGTTTTAAATTATGCAAATGGAGATATGGTAGGTCATACAGGAAATTATGAAGCAGCAAAAAGAGCAGTAGAATTTTTAGATAAATGTTTAAAAAGCTTATATGATAAAGTAAAAGAAAAAGATGGAACACTAATTGTAACTGCTGATCATGGTAATTGTGACGTAATGATTAACAAAGACGGAAGTCCTTGTACAACACATACTACAAATAAAGTTCCATTCATTGTAACAAATGATAAAATCACACTAAAAGATAATGGTAAACTTGCAGATATAGCACCAACAATTTTAAATTTATTAAATATTCCTATTCCAACTGAAATAGATGGAGATAGTTTAATATCAATAACAAAATAAAAAAACTTATAGATGCGTAATCAATATATATCTATAAGTTTTTTATTTACTATTTTTAATATTAATTTCATTTAAGCATTTACTGAATTTAGTATATGCATTTTCAATTTTTTCTTCATCAGCTGTTTCTAAAACATACCAACCATTTTTAAATGAAGTTTCAAATAATGATGCTTGAGTTTTACTACTAGATAAAAAAGCATCTAAATATAATTTATAAATATTTTTATTACTAGCTTCATTTAGAGCAATCCCATAACTACTTACTAAATGTTTATAAGAAATTAACACATCATTTAAAATATCTTTATCATTCATTTCTTCATTATTACTAACTTTAACTTCTTTGTTTTTTATAGATTCTCCCACAATATATCCTCCTATTCTAAATAATCTAAAAAAGAGTTATAACTATTAAGTAATTCTTTTTTAGCCTTTTCTAATTCTTTTTTAACACCTTCATCTTTAACTAAATATAAATAATTATTAATTTTTTTAATTAAAGTAAAATTCCAATTTAACATATCTTCTAAATATGATAAATCTTTTGTACTAATAATATTTGGTACACTTTTCATAATCAATCCTCCATATTTATATTGAGAAAAAATAATAAAATTATACTATTATTCTTGAAAAAAAAATTTTTTATGTTATAATACACTTAGAATAGAGAGGAGTAATTGTATATATGAAAGAATTACTATTTGGAAATAATATAGAAAAAGAGGCTTTAGAAAATATATTAGCTCTTAATCAAATAAAAAAATGTGATAAAGAAATAGAAAAATATACTAATGAAATAAAAATACAAAATGATGAAATGAAAAAAATATTAAAGGATGAAGATATTGATGAGGAATGTGTAGAAAAAATTCATAAATATAAAAATCTTTTAAATAATATGAATGAAGATACTGGTAGAATATCAGAATTAAATGAAAAAGTTAGCGAAAATGAATCTAAAATTAATGATTACCAAAAACAAATTGATGAATTAAATAATAAATCTGAAGAATTAAAAAAAGAAATTTTTGAAACTGATAATTCAGAAAAAATTATAGATTGTCAAAATGAAATCGAAAATAATAATGTTAAATTAAATGAATTAAATGAACTTTTAGATAAATTAATAAGTGATAATACTCCTTTAATGATAGAAAGAGAATATTTAGTAGCTAAAAACAGTGATTATGATTTCAATATACCAAATTATAATAAGAAAGAAATTAGCGCTGACTTAGAAAAATTAACTAAAGAATTTAATGACGCAATAGAAAAATTAGATTTACCTATAAGAGAAAACATAGAATTCTGTCAAAAGAAAATAAAAAACAGAGAAATAGAAATAGATAAATTTAATAAAAGAAAATCAGAAGTTATGGAAGCATTCCCAGATGCAATCAAAACAGATGTTAGTATTGCAATGTCTAATTTAAAAGATTTATTAAGTGAATTAGATTTAACATATGGAACAATTGTAGTAGAAGAAAAGAATATTTTTGATGAAGAGCCTACAACTGAAGAACCGGAAGAAACTGAAAAGGTTGAAGAAACAGTAGTAGAAGAACCAAAAGAAGATATCAAAGATGAAATAAGTTCTTTAGATAATGAAGAAGAAATTACAGAAACTACAACTGATGAATCAGAAGAAACTAAAAAAGTTGAAGAAGAAGTAATTGAACCTGAAGATATACCAACAATAAAAGAAGAAACTACTGATGAGGAACCTGTAGTTCCAGAAAAAGAAGAAGAAATTGGTTCAGTTTCATACGTGTTATCTGATGGAGAATCACTAGCAAATATTGCTGAAAAAGTATATCCAAGCAAAGATAATTGGGAAGCAATATATTATTTCAATAAAGATGCAATAGATAAATACTTAGTGTCTAATGGAATTAGTAATGACTTTGATACGATCAAAGAATTATCAACAGATACAAGCCTATTTACTGGAATTAAATTAGAAATTCCTACAGATTATAACTACAAAATATAAGTGCAATAATGCACTTTTTTTAATGCTTTTAACAAAAATTTCCAATAAAATGAATAATCCTCAATTTGACAGCCCATAACATATATGGTAATATATAGAAGTTCGACTGGGGAGGAGAACGAAATGGAAAATAGAAAAGCTAAGAATATAGCTTTAAAACATATTTTGTGTTGTTTAATATTATTATTAGCATTTGTTATTACAATTACTAGAGTAAATGCACAAACAGAAAGCGATTTAGCGGTAAGTGAAACTAAAGATACTGTACCCCTGAAAACACTTATTAAAGTAAAATCACTAAAATTAAAAGATATTAATGATAATGTATCATTTTATACTAAATATGATACACCAAGAGTTGTAGAGAAAAATATTAATTATTATATTGAAGTCGAAGAAGAAACACTAAAATTTTTCTCAAAAGCTTTTGGATATGATATAGAATTTATAAAAGAAGATTTATTAAATAAATCTAATATAGATAATTTTGAACCAACAAATATAGGTTCACTAAAAGATAAAAATGGAAACATAATGAAATTTGATAGTATTGAATATGGAATAGTCGAATATTTTTATGATTTATTAAATAATAAACCAGGAAAAAGAAAAAAAATAATTAACCAATATTCAGGATCAAGTGATTATGTTGAAAAATTAATAATGTACTATACAAAAATATATACTAATGTTGATAGTTCTTTAGCGTTAAGCATAGGAGCTGCTGAAAGTGGATACTATAAAGTTAAATATATGTTAAATAAAAATAATATATATGGTGGAATGTCTTCTAACGGATTAATTCAACATGAAAATATAGAATTAGGTACATTAAGATATGTTAGAATGTTATCAAAAAATTATATTGAAAAAGGATTAACTACTTTAGAATCAATTGGTAGAGTATATTGTCCAACTACAAATGAATATGGACAAAAAGTTGCTAGTAGCCATTGGATAAATTTAGTTAATACTGCTAAAAATAAATATAGTAAATATACACAAAATATTGAAATTGAAGATTTAGTAAATTATTAGAAATACATCAACTTGTATTTCTTTTTTATATATTTTATAATAAATATGGTGATAACATGGAAAGTATAAAAAATGCTGTTATAAAAAATAAAAAAATAATTTTACGTTGTGACTTTAATGTAACAATAAAAGATAATAAAATAATAGATGATACAAAAATAATAAGTAGTTTAAAAACAATAGAGTTACTACTCAAAAATAATAATAAACTTATAATATTTAGTCATTTAGGAAAAGTTAAAACTGAAGAAGATCTAAAAAAGAATACTTTATATCCAGTATACTTAAGATTAAAAGAATTAATTGATACAAAAATATATTTTTCACCAGATACTAGAGGAGAAAATCTAGAGAATATTATAAATAATGCTAATTATGGAGAAATAGTTTTAGTTGAAAATACAAGATATGAAGATTTAAATGGCAAAAAAGAAAGTTCATGTGATAATGAATTATCTAAATATTGGGCTTCATTAGGAAATGTATATGTTAATGATGCTTTTGGAAGTAGTCATCGTAAACATGCATCAACTTATGGAATAAAAAAATATTTAAAATCTTATTATGGTTTATTAATAGATGAAGAAATAAACAAATTACAAGAATTAATAAATAATGATAAACATCCATTTACAGTAATAATGGGTGGGGCAAAAGTAGAAGACAAATTAGAACTTATAAGTGAATTATTAAAAAAATGTGATAATTTAATAGTTGGTGGTGGTATAGCAAATACATTTATGTATGCTAAAAATTTCAATATTGGAAAATCATTAATTAGTTTAAATAATATTGTTGAAATAAAGGAACTTATTAACAAATATAATGATAAAATAATTACTCCATTAGATTTTTATGTAGAAAATGACGAAAATAAAAAATATAGAAAACTAGAAGAAATAAATAATGAAGATATTATTTATGATGTAGGGCCACTATCACTAGAAAGATATAAGGGAGTAATTGATAATTCTAAAATTATATTTATTAATGGAACAATGGGATTATATGAGAATGCTAATTATAAATATGGAACAGAAGAATTATTAAAAGAACTAGCAAATAGTAATGGAAAAGTATTTGTAGGTGGTGGAGATGCAGTATCTGCAACAAACAAATTAGGTTATAAAGATGCATTTTATTATAAATCTACAGGAGGAGGAGCAACGCTTGAATATATAATATCTAAGCATCTTGCTGCATTGGAGAACTAATGCTAGTAATAATTAATCATAAAACTAATTTTCTATACGAAAATATAAAATCATATGAAAAAAAATTGAGAAAATATGATGTAATTGTATTACCATCTACTTGTTACTTGCCATTATTTAAAAAAGGTAAATATATTTTAGGAGCACAAGATATAAGTTCCTACGATGATTTAGTAAAAACTGGAGAAATAACAGGAAAAGAATTAAAGAGTTTAAATACTTCATATGTTTTAATAGGGCATAGTGAACGAAGAATATATAATAATGAAACCAATGATATATTAAAACAAAAAATAAAAAATGCACAAAATAATAATATAATTCCTCTATATTGTATAGGTGATGAAAATAAAGAAAATTTTGAAGTATTAAAAAATCAACTAGATTTATTTACCGAAAATTATAAAGGTAACATTTACTATATAATCTATGAACCCATTTATAATATCAACAATAATAGTCCAGATCTATCAAGTATAGACAATCATATAAAATACATAAAAGATTATTTACAAACAAAAAATATATCTAATTATAAAATAATATATGGTGGTGGAGTAAATAAAAATAATATAGAAATATTAAAACAAAATGAAAGCTTAGATGGAGTTATAATTTCAAAAGCAGGTTTAAATATAAAGGATTTAGATTATATATATAAGAAGGCAAAATATTAATTTTTGTCTTTTTTTAACTTTTGATGTATAATAAACGAGAAATGAAGAGGAAAATATATGGAAGAAAATATAAAAATAGGAGATATCTATGAAATACACTGTTATAAACATAATGGTAAAATTCATAGAACGTGGAATGAAGCAACTATATTAGATGTAACAGATGATTTTATAGTATGTGGAAATTATAAAACAAAAGTGACAGAAAGTAATGGAACAACACACAAAACAAAAGAACCGGCAATTATGTTCTTTTATAAAAAAAGATGGTTCAATATAATTGCACAATTAAAAAAATATGGATTATTTTATTATTGTAATATTGCTTCACCATTTGTAATAGATGAAAAAATAATAAAATATATTGATTATGATTTAGATTTAAGAGTATTCCCGGATGGTGCATTCAAAGTATTAGATAGAAATGAATATAATTATCATAGTAAAATAATGCACTATCCTAAAGAAATAGATATAATATTAAAAAGTGAATTAACTAGACTTATAAATATGGAACAAGATAATATTGCGCCATTTGATAAGAAAGTAATAGATAAATACTACGAAAAATATTTAAAAATTAAACATAACAAAGAAAATTAAAAAAAGTACTTGATTTTCTTTTTATTTTGTAGTATTATCAATATCGTTACTTGAAAAAGTATCAAGAAAAAAGTAAATATCAAAAAATGTCAAAAAAAGTATTGACATAAAATTTTAAATTTGATATATTACTAATGCACTTGCAGAAAAAAGGTGCGAAATGATCTTTGAAAACTAAGTAAAAATTAATTTGAGTAAATAGTCAGAAT
>CAKOHW010000010.1 GCA_934086185.1 uncultured Bacilli bacterium | reverse complement strand
TTTAGCCCTTATTTTATCGGCATTTATTTATTTTTATATTTGGGTATCACTTATTCAACCTCACCCATGGTGTTTTAACAAGACGTGGATTTCCTAATTCATCTTGGAATCCTGTTGCAGAATCTACTACATAACCAACACAATCTATTAATTTTATGTTAGTTTCTATTTCGTCTATTTTTATAGTTGCTCCATTAGATGGTACAAATTTAGGTTCTGTAGTCATAATTGATTTACCAGTAGATGATTGAGGTATTTCATCTAAACATATTTTTTTATCATTTTCATCTTTTATGTTTGGAACTACTAGATTTTCAATAACTTTTTTAATAAAAGTACTTTTACCAGTTCTAACTGCTCCAACAACTCCTAAGAATATACATCCATTACCTCTTATAGATATATTTTCAATTATTTCCTTCTTTTCCATAAGTCACAAACCTTTCAATGAATATTATGTAAATATAATAAAAATATACATAAAAAAACAATCATATTATTTTTTATATGTTTGTTTTAATTCTAATTTACGAGTTTCATTTTTTATTTTTTCTTGTTCATTAATTTTTCTTTTTTGTTGTCTTAATTTTTTAAGACTTTTTTTAATAATCGATTTAATAAATTCTTCTATTTCACTATCTAAATTTACTAATAATAATTGTTTATTTATATTAATTAATAAAT
The DNA here is from genome assembly GCA_934086185.1 of uncultured Bacilli bacterium. Classification (GTDB taxonomy): domain Bacteria; phylum Bacillota_I; class Bacilli_A; order RF39; family UBA660; genus UMGS1124. The sequence continues at coordinate 39,756 of CAKOHW010000010.1, read as the reverse complement.
CTATATCTATAGAAAAGTTAGTAGTGTGTAATTCTTTTTCTTCATATAAATATGTAGCATCTAATTTTACTACAGAAAATTTTTTTTCATTTAATATAGCATTTGGTATATATATATAATTATTTGATTTATCTATTTTATTTAATGCCATATATCTACTAACTATAGGTGTAGTACACGCATATGTTTTATCATTATTAGTATAAGTAAATAAAACTATACTAAATCTAGTATTAGCATTATCTTTATAATTTACTTTGTTAATTTTTGTTTTATCTTGTAAAACTATACTTCCAGGTGTAATCATATAATAATCCCTTTCTTTGAGTAGTTATTATAATTTATTTTTTTTAAAAATACAATATAATTCGACAAATTATATAGATTAAATATTTTAATATATAGTTGGTGATGTTATGAAGAAATTAAAAAAAAGTATAATTCTTATAATAATTGGTATTGGTATAGGATATTATGTATGTTTTAGTGGTAGTGTAGATAATATTTTTAAGAAGAGATATAAAGCATTTCAAATAGGAGTATTTACTGATATGGGTGTAGCTACTGCATATAGTAGTAAGTATAATAATTCTATTATAGTAAATGATAATGAATTATATAGAGTATATTATGCTATTTTAAAACAAGATAAAAATATTAATACTATGAGTAAGTATTTAGATAGTTTGGGAATAGAATATTATTTAAAAGATATAGAGATAAGTGATAAGAAGTTAATTAGTGAAATTAATAATTATGAGAGTATTATGAATAATGAAAGTGAAGTAGTATTTTTAAGTATAAATAAGATGATTATAGAAAGGTATAAAGATAGTTTATGAGATTAAAAGATATGCCAATTACTGAATTACCTAGAGAAAGATTAATAAATGTTGGTGAGAGTAATTTAACTAATGAAGAATTGTTATCAATAATATTAAGAAGTGGAACAAAGAACGTTAGTGTTAAAGAAGTCAGTAATAATATATTAAGTAATATAAGTAGTTTAAATGATTTAAATAATATATCTTTAAATGAACTTAGTAAGATTAAAGGAGTAGGTATAGTTAAGGCAGTTAGTATTAAGGCTAGTATTGAATTAGGTAAAAGAGTAAGTAATGTTAGTATAGTTAATATGATGAAATTAAATAATTGTGATGTTGTACATGATACTTTTAAAAGTATGTTTGTAGGGTTAAAACAAGAAAAATTACTTGCTATATATTTAGATAATAAGAAAAGATTAATAAATTATAAAGTAATTACTATAGGTACTAAAGATGAGACTATGTTGCATCCTAGAGATGTTATATATAATGCTATAAAATGTAATGCTAGTGGTGTGATTATTATACATAATCATCCATCAGGTGATGTAATACCAAGTCGTGCTGATATAGAAATGACTAATAGATTAATGGATGCTTGTAATATAGTAGGTATACCTCTTTTAGATCATTTAATAACAAATTCAAATAATTATTATAGTTTTTTTAAGGAGAATAATAATGTATAAGAAAATATTGTTAAGTTTAATAATATGTTTATTAATTATTTTATTTAGAGATAATATATGTTTTTTTATAGGAAATGTGTTTGGAGTATTTAAAATAGATAATAATTATTATGATGCTATTATAGATATTAAAGATGATAAGATTAAGTATTTAGAGAATGAAATAAAAGAAAGTGATACATTTTTAAGTAATATTAGGTTAATAAATTATAATTATTTAGTATCTAAAGTAATTTATAAAGAAAGTTATAGTATGGGTAATTTTATTATACAGTATGGGAGTGATAATAAAGTTAGTGATGGATTAGGAGTTATTAATGAATATGGTGTTGTTGGTAAAATTACTAAAGTAGATAAAAAAGTAAGTGAATTAACTTTATTAAGAGATATTAAAGATTTAAGTGTAAAAATTAATGATACGTATGGTAAATTAAATTATAATTATGATAAAGATGAATTTGTAATAAGTGATATTAGTAATTATGATAAAGTATATGTTAATGATAAAGTATATACTAGTGGGTATGGTAGTATAAAAGAAAGTTTATATATAGGTAAAGTTAAAAAAATAGAAAATGAAGATATTAGTAAGAAGATAATTGTAGATACTGATGTAGATTTTAATAATATAAATTATGTTTTAATAGTAGGTGATTTTTAATGTTATTATTATTAGATATATTAGTTAATAGTTATTTAGGTATATTTAGTTCATTTATTATAGTTTATGCTATTTATTTTAATAAATATAATTTTTTATGTTTATTATTTTTAGATATATTATTTAATAAAATACCAATTATATCTTGTATAATATTTATTTTACATTTAGTTAATAATGTTATTTTTAAGTATTTTGTTAAGAATAGAATTAATTATTTTATATTTAGTATAATTTATTATTTTGTATTTATGTTAATTATTTATTTAGTTAATGATTATAATTTTAGTTTTAGATATTATCTTGGTATTAATTATGTTGCATTTTTATATAATGTTGTTTTTTATGTATTATATGTATTTTATAAAAATAAATTGAAATAAATATTTTTGTATGGTAAAATCTTTTTAGAATAGAAGGAATGCATTATGAAAAATAATAAAGGTTTTACTATAATAGAAATAATTATATGTATAAGTTTACTTGTAGTAATAGGTGTAGGTAGTTTTATAAGTATAAGGGTTATTTCAAAGAAGCAATTAATAGATAAATTAAATATGATAAGTACTAAGGCTAGTGAAGCAGCACAAGTATATATAGAAACAAATAAAAATGCATCAAATCAATTATATAATAATAAGAATGGAGTAAGTTTACCATTACAATTATTAGTTAATGAAGGATATCTTAGTTTAGAAGGAACAAAATTAACAAATAATGATATAAAAAATCAATATGTAGTAACTTTTTTAGGTGGAACTGGAAGTACTGAAAATTGTGAACAAATAACAAGTACAAATAGTTGGAGTAATAATCAACCAATATATTTATGTATGAATAGTGATGGAAGTGGAAGCAATTTAGCAACTATTAATCCTAATACTTCTTCTAATAGAATAAAGGCTAGTCAAGAACCATATTATTTTAAAGGAGCTGGAGCACGTAATTATGTTAAATATGGTGATAAATTGTATAGAATATATTATATTGATACAGATGATACATTAATTTTATATAGTACTGAATCATTTGGTAATACATTTAATGGGAAGATTTTACCTATTTCATCTTATTCTGTTGGAGCAAGAGCTAATGGTGGAAGAGATTATGTCTGGTGTAATGGAGTTGATAATATTCCAAGGATAGGAGAAGAATCTTATATTAGTTCGAGTGAAGGAGAGGTGGCGATTAATGATTATGATGTAATAAGAACATCATATTGTGTACTTTCTAATGAAGAAACAAGAACTTCTGTTACTATATTAGATGCTTGGATGAACTATGACTGGGAATATTATGGTAATTCAAGGAATGGTTATTATATTGATATTTGGCGTAATAGACGTACTCCTTATGCTTATAAAATACATTTAAATAGTTCGTTTAAATTAGGTAGTGGTACTGGAGATTATGCTAATCCATATATATTAGAAGAAAAATAATAACAATTATAAAAATAATTCATATAATTAAATGGAGGGTTATATGGATTTAAATGATGAATTCTTTGGAAAAGTTAAAAAGAAAACTAATGTTGATAAAGATACATTAGTAGATCTTGCTAAAAGATTAAATGAAAATAATATGAAAGATGAAACTGTTTTAAGAAGTATTATTAGAGATTTATCTAAGATAACTGGTAAAGATGTTAGTGTAGAAAAAGAACAAAAAATAATTGATACTATTAAGAATGATAAAGTACCTAAAAATGTAGATAAATTTTTTTAAAATTACATCGAAAGATGTATTTTTTGTTGATACTATTTTTTTAGTATGGTATATTTTTATAGTAGGATTGTGATATTATGAAAAATAAAAATGGTTTTACACTTGTAGAAATTATTGTTGTTATTTTATTAATTGTTGGAATTAGTACATCTATTTTTATTGTTAATATAAATAACACTAGAAAGAATAATAATTTACGTTTAGAAAAATTACATAATCAAATATTAGAAGCTGCAAATGTTTTTATATCAACTGAAAAAGATGAAAGTGGAGAAAACTATAATAATGCTATAAATATGGGTGCTAAAGGTGTACAAATACCAATATCTTTTTTAGTTAATAATGGTTATATCGATGAAAAAACAGTGAATGAAGTCTATAAATTAGATGATTTAGATAATTCTAAAAATTATTTTGTTTTAGCATTAAACGGTGGTAAAACTGATAATCAAGATTATTGTGATGTAGGTGATATTACATTTAGTTTATCATGGATGGTAAATAATAAACCTATATATTTGTGTAAAGAATATAAAAAATATAATAATGTAAAAGAAACTGTTAATAATATTCAGGAAGTTCAAAATAATATTAGATTAAAAGTTAGTTTAAATAAAATAGCAGTATCTTCAGAATATTATGATTCTCTAAGTGATGATACTAAAAATAATTTTGTAAAAGATGAAAACGGTATTTTCACACTTAATGATGAAGGAGTTGGCAAAATTTATAGTTATTATAGAGGAAATGTAAATAATAACTATTTAAAATTAGGCAAAGATAGTAGAGGTAATGATTTATTATGGAGAATTGTTTGGCTTAACGAAGATAATAAAGCAAAATTAATATTAGATGAAGAAATACAACTTAAAATTACTAAAAAAAATGGTGAAGTTTATTATATTAAACAAAATGATAGAGTTTTAGATTTTAATAAAAAGTATCAAGAAAAATATTATATATTAAATTATGATACTGAAACAGATACTAGATATCCTAGAAAAAAGAGATATGATGATTATAATTATATAATAAATTATAATAGCTCTAATTTATTAGATGAAATGATTTCTTTGGAAGATAGTATGAATAATAATGGAAGTATATATTATAAACAATTATTAGAATGGTATAATTCTACTAATCTAAGCAGTTATTCAATAATTACTAAAAGTAATAATTTTTGTAAAAATAATTATTATAATGATAAAAGTGATGATGATGAGAAGTATTTATATGAGCCTAGTGATACTTTTGCATGTAGATATGGTAGATATAGTAAATATAATAAAAATAAACAAGTTAGTTATACTGATTCGTCATTATTTTATTCTAGTCCTGTAGGTTTTTTAACTTATGGGGATGTAGTTAGAGCTGGGGTTCCAATTAGTAATGGTAATATTATTCAAGGTGGGAGCTATTTACTTAAAAATTCAGATAATTCTTACCCTTTAATTGATGAATATAGATATGATTATTATAGAGAAAGTAGAGGTTCATTAGATTTAAGAAGAGTGATTTATTACATTAATAGTGGAGGATTAAATACTGGAAAAATTTATTTTGAAGAAAGAGGCAGTAGTAGAGATGATAGTTATACCTATTACTCTTTAAAAGATGAGAATAATGAGTATAAATTTGAATCTGTATCTAATAATGGTAAAAGTTCTTCGGTGTGGTATGAATCTATTTTTAGAGCAAATTCTATTAAACCTGCTATAATAATTAATATAAATAATAAAAAATTAAATGGTAGTGGAACTATTAATGATGCATTTGAAGTAGTTGACAAAGAATAAAATTTTAGTATAATAATATTATGAAATTGATTATTTAGGACTATAATAATATTTTATTTTATAGAGAGTTGATGGTTGGTGTAAATCAATAATAAAAGTTATTTAATCTACCTAATAGAGTGATTAATCATCACCGGTTAATAGCCGTTATAATAATTAAGTTAATAAAAGGATGGTACCGCATATTTATGCTCCTTGTGCTATTCTTTTTTTATTTTAGAAAGAGGGATAATATGATAGATATTAAATTAATTAGAGAAAATAAGGAATTAGTAAAAGAAAATATAAAAAAGAAATTTCAAGATGAAAAATTAGTAATAGTTGATGAAATATATGAGTTAGATACAGAATATAGAAATGTAAAACTTAATATGGATGAAAAAAGAGCTTATAAAAATAAATTAAGTAGTGAAATTGGTGCTCTTATGAGAGATAAAAAAATTGATGAAGCTAATAAAATTAAAAATGAAGTATCTAGTATGAATGATGAAATAGAAAATCTTACTAAGAGAGAAGAAGAATTATCTAAAATTATAAAAGAAAAAATGATGGTAATACCTAATATAATTGCAGATAGTGTTCCTATTGGTAAAGATGATAGTGAAAATGTAGAAGTAGAAAAATTTGGAGATCCAGTAGTTCCTAATTATGAAATTCCATATCATGCAGATATATTAGAAAGTATAAATGGACTTGATAAAGATGCTAGTGGTAGAACTAGTGGTAATGGTTTTTATTATTTAATGGGAGATGCTGCAAGGCTATCTAGTGCTATGTTAAGTTATGCAAGAGATTTTATGATAGATAAAGGATTTATTTATTGTATACCACCATTTATGATAAGAAGTGATGTAGTTACAGGTGTAATGTCATTTTCTGAAATGGATGCTATGATGTATAAAATAGAAGGTGAAGATTTATATTTAATTGGAACTAGTGAACATTCTATGATTGGTAAATTTAAAGATCAAATTATTAAGCCTGAAAGTTTACCAATAACAATGACATCTTATAGTCCATGTTTTAGAAAAGAAGTAGGTGCACATGGAATAGAAGAAAGAGGTATATATAGAGTGCATCAATTTGAAAAACAAGAAATGATTGTTTTATGTGAACCAGAAGATAGTGAAGCTTGGTATGAAAAAATGTGGAAATACACTGTGGAATTATTTAGAAGTTTAGATATTCCTGTTAGACAACTTGAATGTTGTAGTGGAGATTTAGCTGATTTAAAATATAAATCATGTGATATTGAAGCTTGGAGTCCTAGACAAAAAAAATATTTTGAAGTAGGAAGTTGTTCAAATTTAACTGATGCTCAAGCAAGAAGATTAGGTATAAGAGTTAAGAGTGATAAAGGTAATTATTATTTACACACGTTAAATAATACTGTTTTAGCTAGCACTAGAGCTTTAATTGCATTATTAGAAAATAATTATAATGAGGATGGAAGTATAAATATTCCTAAATCTTTACAACCTTATATGGGTGGAAAAACTAAAATAGAAATTAAGAAATAGTGTATTCACTATTTTTTTGATTAAAAAATAATATTTAATACCATAATAGTAATGGTGATAAAATGGATTTATTTAGTGCTTTGTTTAGAACTATTTTCTTTTATTTTTTTGTAGTACTTGCATATAGAATTATGGGTAAAAAAGAATTAAGTCAATTAGAAGTAACTGATTTAATAGTTTCTATATTAATGGCAGAATTAATTGCAATAAGTATAGAAAATATTAAAGAACCTATATATTTAACTATACTACCTATTGTAGTTTTAGTAGTTTTAGAAAGAATACTTGCTAGAATATCATTAAAAAGTCGTAAATTTAATTTAGTAATGAGTGGTAAACCTAGTTTGATTATAATAAATGGTAAATTAAATTTTAAAGAACTTATAAAACAAAGATATTCTATGGATGATTTATTATTAGAATTAAGACAAAAAAGTATTAAATCTATTAGTGATGTAGAATATGCTTTTTTAGAACCAAATGGTAAATTAAGTATATTTAAGTATAATTTTTTAAAAACTAAGAGTGATTATCCAATGCCATTAATATTAGAAGGTATAATACAAGATGTTACATTAGAAAATATGAATAAAGATAAAGATTGGTTGATAGAAAAAATAAATAAAAAAAATATAGATATTAATAATATATTTTATTGTTTTTATAAGAATAAAAAAATTTATATAATAAAAAAGCCTTAATTGTATTTACAAAAATATAAAAAAATTATATTATTAAAATACAAGGTGGTTAGTTATGAATAAGAAAGTATCTGGAATAATAGGTATTATATTATCGATTATTTTATTAGTTTATTTTGAAAGTTTTTTTTATAAAGTTTTAGGATTATTAAATATTAATATAAATAATTTTAGTAGTATTATAAAAACTATAATAGATATAGGTATTAAACTTGTTATGTGTTTTTTAGTATATTTAATATATAAAAAAGATTTTAGACGTAGTAGAAGTAAAAATAATATATTTAAAAGTATTTTAATGTTGATAGTATTTGTTGTTGTGTTAACTGGTATTATGTATTTAAATAGATATGTTGTTAATTATTTGGGAGATATTTTTAATATTAAAGTATTAGGAAGTGATTATTATAATATTTTTAATAAGACATTAACTTTTGATTTAGTAGTTAAAATAATAATTGATTATTTTATAGTTCCTTATTTATATTGTAGTGTTATTATTTTAAGTACAGATAAATTTTTTAAACGTAATGATACTTTTATAGTTTTTAGTGGTTTATTAGCAAGTATAATATACGCATTATCTTTAAGTGGTACTTTAGGTTTTGTAATAATTAATTCATTAAATATGTTTTTGTTATTTGCTATTTTTGCATTCTTGTATAGAAGAGAAAATAGTATATGGTTTACTATATTTTTATATTCATTTTATTTGATATTAAGTGGAGTAGTTATTAATTATTTGGGGTGGTAATATGAAAGATAGGTTAGTATATGCAATTAAGTTGATTATTGGATTAGTTAGTTTCTTTTCTATAGGAATTATTACTCGTTTTATATTAAGTTTATTTAATATAAATATGAATACTTTAAGTGATAAAAATTTACTAATAATAGAAGTAGTTATTTCTATTATTATGTTTATAATTTTATTGTTACTTTATTATAAAGAGATTAAAGAAGATTTTAAATTATTTAAGAGTGATTTAAGTAAAAATATATCTTATGTTGTTAAAATGTTTATTATTTTTATAATAGTTAAATACGTTATTAGTATAATATCTGTATTAATATTAATGGGATTAGGATATGAAGTTGATGCAATTAATAGTGTTAATCAAAGTACAATAGAAGATTTTATTAAAATAAGTCCTATTCTTATGACTATTACTTGTTCTTTTATTGGACCTTTTTATGAAGAGGTATTATTTAGAATGGGTATGAAAAAGATGATTGGAAAGAAATATTTGTTTATTATAAGTAGTGGTTTATTATTTGGCTTATTACATATATTTCCTTTAAGTGAAGGTATAAGTTTGGAGTTAGGTATAATACAATCAATATCTTATGTTACTATGGGAATATTTTTTGCATATGTTTATGAAAAGAGTAACAATATATTTACTACTATAGGATTACATTTTTTAAATAATTTTATAAGTGTACTTATTATGATTAATATGGTTTAATGAGAAGATATTTTATGTAATATCTTTTTTTGTAATGCTTTGTCGAAATACTTGAAATAATAAATTACATGAGTATTATAGTGTCTCGAACATTTAATTTGTTTGGCTACCTTCTATTTTTAAAATAGGCAATGTTAATCATCTTTCTATTCATCCTTTTACGAAAATAGATGGTTTTGGTTTAAAAAACGTACTATTCAAATAGTACGTACCCAAAAATATGGTAGCCATCAATAGATGTTCTACTAAATTAAGTATAAAACAAAATTTGTGTATTGTAAATAATAATATGATTTGGTAAAATATAAATAGAGTAGAAAAGTACTCAAAAATTAAAAAATATTTTATAAAAGCACAGAATTATATAGCCTAATTCTCTCTCGAACAAAAGTTTGGTCGGGGGGGGGGTTAATAATTATATAATTTTTTTGTATGTTTGGAGTGTGATTTTCTGACAAATTGTTTAAATTTAATAAATTATAATAAAAACAACAAAGTTGTTGGTTCAAATTAAAAAAATAATTTGATAGACTTTAAATATGATGATAGGAAGTAGGTAAAAATATGGATAGAAAACAAAAAATAATAATAAGTATTGTAGGAATATCAATAGTAAGTTTAGCATTAATAGGTTTAACATACGGATATTATTTAACTAGAATACAGGGTAATACAAATAATAAATCAGTTGATCTTACAACAGCAAATTTAGAATTGGTTTATGGAGATGGAACAACTGAAATATTACAAAGTGATACTATGTTAGTACCAAGTGATAAAGAGATAGGTAGTAAAAATTTTACTGTAACTAATAAGGGAAATGATACAAGTTATGTGGTAGTTATAGAAAATGTTAAAGTAACAAAAGCAAGTGATGGATCAACAACAACATTTGAAAGCAATGATTTTAGATATACATTAATATGTACAAAAAGCGATGGAACAAATTGTGATGGAGTAACTACACAAAGTGTATTTCCAATTAGTGGTGGAATATTAGTCGGAAATAGTATAAAAGAAGGAGATGTGCATACATATACATTTAAAATGTGGTACATAGATACTGGAGTAGATCAAAGTAATGACATGGGTAAAACTTTACAGGCAAGATTAAATATAACTAATGTATCACAAATGTCAAATCCATATTCAAGTAGTAAAAATAGTTTGGCGTACAATATAATAGAAAATGCTAAAAATAAAACAAATGGAACAGAATTATTATCAAGTCCTCTAACTTCAGTTGCAAATGAAGTTGCTAAAACAAAAGGTAAAAAAGTAGCAAGTGCTGAAGATGGATTTTGGGGATGGGATGATGTTAAATATGGTGATACTATAGAACAAGCATCATATAATGGTGAGACTGTTACTGGTGATAGTGACTTAGAGAAATGTAATAGCGTTATAGGGAAGCATATTTATTTTGAAATAAATTCGAATCATGCATGGTATAATTATATTGGATATGTAGAAAGTTGTACAAATGATGGAATTCCAGTAATTAGTGGTGATCATATTATTCCTGAAAAAACATTAAGTATTACTAGTGATGATTATGGAGCTAGTTATTACTATAGAGGTGACGTAGAAGATAATTATGTAGATTTTGCGGGAATGTGTTGGAGAATAGTTAGAATAGCAGGAGACGGAAGTATAAAACTTATATTAGAAGATCAAGATAATACATGTGCAACAAGTGATGGTAATTGGGATATTCCTACAGAAACTGGTGGTACTGTAAAAGATAAAGGACATTTTGGATTTACGAAATATGCAACGGGTGAATTAACTACTTCCGATGGTTCTGCTAGAAATACTTATACAATAAGAAAATCAGACTATTTAAATGGTGAAACGCTAAATACTTTGTCTATGGCATATGCATTCAAGAATTTTCAAACGGGTCCTTTAAAAAATTATTTATCTTATTTAAAGGCTGGAGACTGGTGTTTAGATGATATAGCATATCTTGACACAGAAAATGCTACTCCATTATCGAAAACAGAAACTTTAGATTATATAATAAAAGACACATATCTTTATTATGATTCTTATAAAAGACTTACTTCTAAATCTAAAAATCCTACTTTAAATTGTATTGGAACAAACATGAATAAATTTGGTGATAATGTTACTGATATGTATGTAGGAACATTAACAGTAGATGAAGTGGCTTATGCTGGAGCAAAACCAGGTAATTATCAAAAAATTGACACTAGTAATACAAGTTATTATTTAATAAATGATTACTTTTTGTCTGATTTAAGTATGAATGTTTCACTCTTATCACTCTCATATCATATTAATAGTGCTGATATGCAGGACTTGATATATTCTATTTATATAGGAGGAACGCTAACACCAGATTCCTTCGCAACTCCTAGAAATGATTTTGAGACTAAAGGCTACTATTCATTTCGTCCTGCTATAAATTTAAAATCTGGAATAAGAATAACTGGAGGCGATGGAACAAAGACAAATGCTTATACAATTACTGGGCAACTTACAGATAATTTAAATTAAATTTAGATATAACAAAAATAATAAAAGGGATTTTACAAATTAAATTGTTAAATCTTTTTTTGTTTTGCGTTAATTATTTGCATGAAAAAACACCTTTAATAAGGTGTTCTGTAATCAATCTGGTGGAGAATAAGGGACTCGAACCCTTGACCCTCTGCGTGCAAGGCAGATGCTCTAGCCAACTGAGCCAATTCCCCAGAACTGATAAATTAATAATACTATAATAATTTATCATTGTCAATTATTTTTTTGAAAAAATTAGAAAACTTCATCAATTTTTATTATTTGATTAAAAAATATGTGACTTTTATTGAATATAATATATTTTTTACTGATATTAATACTATTTATAAAACCTGTTAATTTAGTAATTGTATTTGAATTAAATATAAAGATATTTACTTTTATGTGATTTGTGTATGCTTCAAATATTTTATCATTTAAAACTATTATTTGATCTTCTGATAACGTAGGTTTGTTAATTTTAGATTGTTTTTTTATTATTTCATTTTTAATTTTAGTATCGTTTATTACTGAGTTAAATGGTGCCCATTTGATATATCTATCTTGCATTGTGACCTCCTATTTTTTCATTTCTAGATTTTATAGTAGATGTGTTAAGAAGTGAAGTAGCATGTAGTATACTATTGTTTCCGTATTTTGATGTAATATTATCAATTGCATTATTTATATTAGTATTTTTATTTACTTCTTCTAATGTTTCAAATAGATTTAATTGTATATGATCATTTTTGGTAAGACTTGTAAAACTTATTCCTACTTTTCTTACAGGCATATTTTCTTCATAGTTATTATTGTATATATTTATTAATTCTTTATATATTTTATTTTCGTTGTTGGTGTCTTCATCTAATTTTTTTGATATTGAGAAACCATTGTTTATTTCTTTTGAATAAGATATTAGTAGAGATATTTTTCTGGTTAATAAATTTTGTTCGCGTAATCTTTTTAGTAAAAGTGATAATACTTCTCTTATTATTAGAATTACATCGTTGTTATAATAATCTTTAAATAATACTTGGCTATTTGATATACTTTTTTCTTTTGCTTCTTTTTTAAAATCACTTATTTTACTTAGATCTATACCATTAGAATGATACCATAATTCTTCTCCTATAATACCAAATTTTTCTTTTAATTTTAGTTTGTTGTAGTTTGCAATGTCACCAACTTTATATAATCCTATGTTATTTAGATTTTTTTCCATTCTAGAACCAATTCCCCACATTTTAGATAGTGGGGTAATAGTCCATAGTTTTGTTTTTACATCATCGTATGTCCATTCTGCAATGAAATCTTTGTTATGTTTTGCTTCAATGTCCATTGCTATTTTTGCTAATAACATATTGGGACCTATTCCTGCTGTTGCATATAGTCCGGTATCATTTTTAATATTCTTTAATATATCTAATGCTATTTCTTTTGTAGATTTTTTATATAGTTTCATATAGTTTGTTAAGTCTAAGAAACATTCATCTATTGAATAAATATGTAAATCATCTACTGAAACATATTTTAAATATACATCTATTACTTCTTTACTTTTTTTAATATATAAACTCATTCTTGGGCGTATGACTTTATATTTAATATTTTTAGGTATTTCATAAATTCTTCCTCTAGATTTTACTCCTAATTTTTTCATATATGGAGTTACTGCTAGTGTAATAGCACCCTCTCTATTTGGTTCTGCTACTACTAGTGGTGTAGTAAATGGATTTAAATTTCTTTCTATACATTCACATGATGCGAAAAAACTTTTTAAATCTATACATAATATATTTCTATTGATTTTTAATTCATCCATTTAAATCACCTAATTTAATTATAATACAAACGTTCGCAAAGTCAAATGGAATATTTTGACAATTTATTTATTATGTGTTAGTATTTAGGTATCTTATGGGGGAAAAATATATGAAAAGAATGTATAGATTAAGTTATATTGATAAAAATAAAAAAATTATTCCAATTGATTTAACTGGTTGCGAGAACTATATTAATGGTGATATACAATTTATAGATTCTGTTACTATGAAATTTAGTAATGAAAAAGAATTAATTGATGAAATGATTTTAGCTGAGTTAGTACCTAGTTATGTTACTAAACTTTATGTTAGTTATGATGTAGAAAAAGGAAAATATCAAAATATTATATATGATGGAGACATATTGCTATTTTCTAATTCTTTAATAAGAACAAATATTAGATATGCTGAAATGGCGATGAAAAGATATAAACTTGATCCAATTAATTTAATGAAATTAGGAAGATTATATTTGAAAAAATATGAAAATAAGAAAGGTATGAATTCTATTTCATATGGTTTAATATCTTATGCTAATTTGATAATTAGTGGAGATTATTATAGTTTATCTAATAGTGAAAAAGTAGAAATTAATGAATATATTCAAAATTTTGTGAAGCATGAGTTTTATAATTCTAATGGTAAAGTTAGATATAAAGCTCTAAGAGATTTTGTTATAAAAGTAATGTATGTAGATGATATTTATGATATCAGTAGAAGACATGATTATTTAAACTTTAATAATTGCCAATATGATATCAAACCATTAAAATCTTTAAATGATATTACTGAATGTGAGGAAGAAATAGAAGAAGATTTTAGAACATATGAAGATTATTTACCTTTAATTAAAGAATGTAAGGGTGATGATTTTGAAGCATATCAAGATGGTAATGATTATATTGCTCCATTAAGTAGGGAAGATTATATTGATGCTATAAAGTGTGAGATGAGAAAAGTATTGAGAAAGAATAAATAAATTGTTATTCTTTTTATTTTTGGTATAATTATAAAAGAGGTTAATATGAAAAAAATATATATAATATTAAGTCATAGTGGTAGTATGCCATCAAGGATTATTAAATTTTTTACATTATTTAAATATAGTCATGTATCAATTGCACTTAAAAAAGATTTGAGAGTTATGTATAGTTTTGGTAGAAAAAAACTTAATAATCCTTTTGATGGTGGTTTTATTACTGAGGACAAGAATGGATTATTTTATAAAAAATTTTATAAAACTAAGTGTATTATATTAGAAATAGATGTTAGTAATAAACAATATAGAAGTGTAATAAAAGAATTAAAAAGATATGAAGATAAAATTGATATATATAAGTACGATATATTAGGTTTGGTATTTAGAATATTTAATTTTAAGTTAAGTAGAGATAATTATAAAGTATGTACTACTTTTGTTGGGGATATATTAGAAAAAAGTGATATATATAAATTTAATAGTGATTATATAAAACCGAAAGATTTCTTTAATATTCCTAATATTAATATTATATATGATGGTTATTTAGTTAAGTATGGGAGAGAGTATGATAAATAAAGATGAATTTTTAGAGTACTTATATGATGTTAGAAAGTATAGTAATAATACTATTATTAATTATGAATTGGATTTAAATATTTATGAAAAATATTTATTTATGAAAAAAATGAATGTAAGAGAAGTTAAGTATCGTGATGTATTAGATTTTATTAATTATTTAAATGATAGTCATAAGGGTACTAGTATAAATAGAATACTTAGTAGTATAAGAAGTTATTATAAGTATTTAATAAATAAAGGGTATACTAAAAATAATCCATTTAAGTTAGTTAAAGGGTTAAAGAAAGAAAAAAAGTTACCAGAATATTTTAAGTATGATGAATATGTTAATTTAGTTAATAGTATTGATACTAGTAATAATTTAGGTATTAGGAATAGATGTATATTTGAAGTACTTTTATGTACTGGGTGTAGATGTAGTGAATTAGTTAATATTAAGTTGAGTGATGTAGATATTAATAATAGAGAAATTAGAGTATTAGGTAAAGGTAATAAAGAAAGAATAGTATATATAGGTAGTTATGCTAAAGATAGTTTGAATGATTATTTAAGTGTTAGAGATAATATAAAGGGTAATAAGAAAAATGATTATTTATTTTTAAATCATTTAGGAAATAAGTTAACTACAAGAGGAATTAGAGATATTATTGATAATATTTTATTTAAGAGTAGTTGTGATTTAAAAATAACTCCACATACTTTTAGACATTCTTTTGCTACTATGATGTTAAATGAAGGATGTGATTTAAAGAGTGTTCAAGAGTTATTAGGACATGTTTCTTTATCAACTACTAGTATATATACTCATGTATCTAATGAAGAATTAAAAAGGGTATATTTAAAGAGTAATCCTAGAAAATAGTTTTTTATTATAGTATAATTTAATTAGGAGGATAATTAGTATGTTAAATTTTAAAGATGGTGAATTAACTGAAGAGGAATTAAAAACTGTAAAAGCAGGTATAGAACAAGGTAAGATAGATGAAACTTTAGATTTGATGGATAAACCAGAGCTTAGTCAGTTGAAAGAAAAAATAAGTGATAAAGAATTAACTTTTGATGAAATGGATAGAGTTAAGGCTGGTATGCCAAGTGAGGCAGTAGATAAATATACTGAAGATAATAAAGATATATTTAGAAAAATGTAAAAACTATAAAAAATATCATAAAAATATTGTTTGTGGTATTTTTTTTATGATATACTAAAGAAGTCAGATAAAAATGGAGGGTAGATATATGACAAAATATGTATATTCCTTTACTGAAGGAAATAAAGATATGAGAAACCTTCTAGGAGGTAAGGGTGCTAACTTAGCAGAAATGACAAGTATTGGTTTACCTGTACCACAAGGTTTCACAATTACTACTGAAGCATGTACTAAGTATTATGATGATGGTAGAGAAATAAGTGATGAAATTCAAGGACAAATTAATGAATACATTACTAAATTAGAAGAAACTACTGGAAAGAAATTTGGAGATAAAGAAAATCCATTATTAGTTTCAGTACGTAGTGGTGCTAGAGCAAGTATGCCTGGTATGATGGATACTATATTAAATTTAGGCTTAAATGAAGAAGTTGTTGAAGCAATAGCTAAAAAATCAAATAATCCAAGATGGGCATGGGATTGCTATAGAAGATTTATTCAAATGTATTCTGATGTTGTTATGGAAGTAGGAAAGAAATATTTTGAACAACTTATTGATGAAATGAAAGAAAAAAAAGGAGTTACTCAAGATATTGAATTAGATGCAGATGATTTAAAAGAATTAGCACGTTTATTCAAAGAAGAATATAAATCAAAAATTGGAACTGATTTCCCAACTGATCCTAAAGAACAATTAATGGGTGCTGTAAAAGCCGTATTTAGATCTTGGGATAATCCTCGTGCTAATGTATATAGAAGAGATAACGATATTCCTTATTCATGGGGTACTGCAGTAAACGTTCAATCTATGGCATTTGGTAACATGGGTGATGACTGTGGAACTGGTGTTGCATTCACAAGAGATCCAGCAACTGGCGAAAAAGGATTATTTGGTGAATTCTTAACAAATGCTCAAGGTGAAGATGTTGTTGCTGGTGTTAGAACTCCAATGCATATAAGTGAAATGGAACAAAAATTCCCAGAAGCATTTAAAGATTTTAAAAATGTTTGCAAGACTCTAGAAAGTCATTATAGAGATATGCAAGATATGGAATTTACTGTTGAACATGGAAAACTTTATATGTTACAAACTAGAAATGGTAAGAGAACTGCTCAAGCAGCATTAAAAATTGCTTGTGATTTAGTTGATGAAGGAATGCGTACTCCAGAAGAAGCAGTAGAAATGATAGATCCTAGAAATTTGGATACATTATTACATCCACAATTTGATGCAAAAGAATTGAAAAAAGCTACTCCTATTGGAAAAGGTTTAGGTGCATCACCTGGAGCTGCTTGTGGTAAAATTGTGTTTACTGCTGAAGACGCTGAAGTTTGGAATGAAAAAGGGGAAAAAGTTGTTTTAGTTCGTCTAGAAACTTCTCCAGAAGATATAACTGGTATGAAAGCTAGTCAAGGAATACTTACAGTTCGTGGTGGTATGACAAGTCATGCTGCTGTAGTTGCTCGTGGTATGGGAACTTGCTGTGTATCAGGATGTGGTGAAATTGCTATGGATGAAGAAAATAAACAATTCACTTTAGCAGGTAAAACATATCATGAAGGAGACTATATTTCATTAGATGGTACAACAGGTAATATTTATGATGGTATTATTAAAACTGTTGATGCTACAATTGCTGGAGAATTTGGTAGAGTAATGGAATGGGCTGATCAATTTAGAAAATTAAAAGTTATGACTAACGCTGATACTCCTAAAGATGCTAAAAAAGCACGTGAATTAGGTGCTGAAGGTATTGGATTATGTCGTACAGAGCATATGTTCTTTGAAGAAGATAGAATTGCTGCATTTAGAGAAATGATTTGTGCTGATACTGTAGAAGAAAGAGAAGCAGCATTAGATAAGATTCTTCCATATCAACAAGGCGATTTTGAAGAATTATATGAAGCATTAGAAGGATGTCCAGTAACTATTAGATATCTAGATCCACCTCTACATGAATTTGTTCCAACAAGTGAAGAAGATATTAAAAAATTAGCTAAAGCTCAAGGAAAGAGCGTAGAATATATTAAGAATTTGATTTCATCATTACATGAAGTTAATCCAATGATGGGACATCGTGGATGTAGATTAGCAGTTACATATCCAGAAATCGCTAAAATGCAAACAAAAGCAGTTATTCGTGCTGCAATTAATGTTCAAAAGAAACATTCTGATTGGAAAGTTGTTCCACAAATTATGATTCCATTAATTTGTGAAGTAAAAGAATTAGAATATGTTAAAAAAGTAGTAGTTGAAACTGCAGATGCAGAAATCGAAGCTGCTGGTATTAAATTAGATTATGAAGTAGGTACTATGATAGAAATACCTCGTGCTGCTCTTACTGCAGATGAAATTGCTAAACATGCTGATTTCTTCTGTTTTGGAACTAATGATTTAACTCAAATGACATTTGGTTTCTCAAGAGATGATGCTGGTAAATTCTTAGGCGCATATTATGATACTAAGATTTTAGAAAATGATCCATTTGCTAAATTAGACCAAAAAGGTGTAGGTAAATTAATGGAAATGGCTATTAAATTAGGAAAACCAGTTAATGAAAACTTACATGTTGGTATATGTGGTGAACATGGTGGAGATCCTGCTAGTGTAGAATTCTGTCATAATATTGGATTAGATTACGTATCTTGCTCTCCATTTAGAGTTCCAATAGCAAGATTAGCTGCTGCACAAGCCGCTATCAAGTCAAAAACGCAAAAGTAGATAAAAGATTAAAAGTGTTTTTAAGCTGTATCATCATTACGAATGATGATATTACAAGGTATAGAAACGATATACCTGAATGTAAAAATATAGTCATTAAAAAACCAATTATTCTTGATGTTTATATATAATTTTAAGACTGAGATGACTTTTATGTCGCAAATCTCAGTCTTTTTCGCATCCAAAGTGAAAATATATTAATATTTATGATATAATTTGAAATAAAGAGATAGAAAAATTTAATATATGAAATTCATTTTTGATAGTTAATAATTGAATTAACAACTTATTGTATATGACTAAAAATGATTTGTATCCCTTACTAATTTGGAGGAAAATATGAAATAATTATATAAAAAAAATTCTAATATAAAACGAACAAAAACTAATATTTTTTTAATAGAATTATTTATATTTTTAATGATTCTAACAATAACAAATTATATAAATAAAAATATAAAAGAAAGTTATTTTAAAATCAATTTTTGAGGTGATTAGTATTAAAACATTAGAAATTGTATTTGGAGATACATGTAGTAATATAATGAAGAAAAGTAGTTTGAATAAAAATACTATTTTAACTTTTAATTTATGTCTTAATGTAGGTGATATATCTAGAATAGATGATAATATATTAAATATAATTGTAAATAATATAGCTGAAAATAATAAAATAAGAGTATGGACTAGTAAAAAAGATATTTATTCTTATTTATTAATGTTGTATATTTCTAATATTATGGAAATATATAATTATGATTTATATGTAACATATAGTGATGAATATAATATTGATTATATTTCGCCAAGAGTTATGAATGAAAAAGAATTAGAAAATTTAGAAAAAATAGAACATAAATTAAGTAAAAATGAATTGATGAATAATGCTAAAGAATGGAGAATATTAGTTAAAGAAAATTCAGAATTAAGAGTAATAGATAATGGTATAGTTAAATCTGTATCAATGAGTTATTATGATGAGATTATATTAGAAACTTTAAATGAATTAGGTAAAGTAAAAATGATTAATTTAGTTGCTACGTTAATAGGAAAAATTTATGTATGTGATAGTTTAATAATTAGTTTGATAGAAAGATTAATTGATGAAAATAAAATTGTTATTGAAAAAAATTCTGATAAATACTTGGAAAGTATAGTAGATTTGAAAAGAACTTAATGTTATAATAAATAATGTAAGGAGTGATAACATGACAAAATTTTGTCCAAACTGTGGAAATGAAATAAAGGAAGGAAATAAATTTTGTGCTGGTTGTGGCATGAATGTTGATAATAATACAACAACTACTAATAATAGTACAACTCAAAATTATCAAAAAATAACAAATAGAGATATAGTGATGGCTGTTATACTTTCAATTATAACTTGTGGTATATATGGCATATATTGGTTTATTGTTATGACTGATGATGCAAATGTTATAAGTGATGAACAAAATGCGAGTGGTGGATTAGCGTTTCTTTATACATTATTAACATGTGGTATATATGGTATATATTGGAATTATAAAATGGGTCAAAAATTATTTGCTACTGGACAAAAATATAATAAACAAATTAATGATAATTCTATATTATACTTAATATTATCTATATTTGGATTTGCTATTATAAATTATTGTTTAATACAAAATGATTTAAATAAATTTAGTGAATAATGAAAAAAATAAAGGTTATAGTTTGTTTTTTCTTAATATTAATTTTATATTATTTTTTAAATAATTTTTATAGTTTTTCTATACCGTGTATGTTTAATAAGATTACTGGGGGATATTGTCCTGGGTGTGGTATTACTAGAATGATATTTTCAATATTTAGATTGGATTTTTATCAAGCTTTTAGATATAATCCATTAGTATTTTTAATGTTATTATTTTATATAATTTTTAAAATTATTAATTTAAAATATAATGTAGTTTTTTCTAATAAATGTACATATGCATTATTAATTGTTGTAATTATTTATGGTATTATTAGAAATATTTCATATTTTAATTATTTAGTACCAACAGTAGTAAAATAATTGAAAAATATAATGTGTTTTATTGACTAAAGTATAAAAATAAAGTAAAATATATCTATATTCTTAGAGAAGAGGAGTAGATATATTTTTTATATTAAGAGAGGATATGTTTGGTGAGAATATCTATATAAATTTATATTGAAGATACTTCTATAATAAGAACGTGATATTGCGATAAAGATAAAGAGAGTACACTTGTAAAATAAGGTGGCACCGCGGAATATAATTTCGTCCTTATGATAATACAAGTGTTTTTTATTTAGAAAGAGGGATAATATGATAACAAAACAAAAAGGTACTTATGATGTTATAGGAATTGATGCTAAGAAGAGAAAATATGTATGTGATGTAATTGATGCAATATGTGATAAATTTAATTATACATATATAGAAACTCCAATATTTGAAAGTTCAGAATTATTTCATAGAAGTGTTGGAGAAAGTAGTGATATAGTTACTAAAGAAACTTATGATTTTAAAGATAGAGGTAATAGAGATATTACTTTACGTCCTGAAGGAACTGCTGGTGTTGCTAGATGTTTTATAGAAAATAAAATGTATGGTAACATGACAGAACCGGTTAAAGTTTATTATAATGGTCCAATGTTTAGATATGAAAGACCACAAAGTGGTAGAACTCGTCAATTTACTCAGTTTGGTATAGAATGTATTGGTACTGATGATGTTATGAGTGATGCTGAAGTAATTAGTTTGGCTTATAATACTTATAAATTGTTAGGAATTGATGTTACAGTTAAATTAAATACTTTGGGTGATAATGAGTCTCGTAATAATTATAGAGAAGCATTAATTAAATATTTTACACCAAAAATAGATTCTTTATGTGAAGATTGTAGAGAAAGATTAAATAAGAATCCATTAAGAATACTTGATTGTAAAGTAGATAGTGAGAGTGAAATATTAAAGAATGCTCCTAAAACATTAGACTATCTTAATGAAGAAAGTAAAGATAGATTTGAAAAATTAAAAGATTATTTAGATATGATGGAAATAGAGTATGAGATAGATGAATCTTTAGTTAGAGGATTAGATTATTATAATCATACTGTATTTGAAATAGTTGGTGATATACCTGAGTTTGGTAGTCAAAATGTTTTAGGTGGCGGTGGTAGATATAATGGACTTATTAAAGAATTAGATGGTCCAGAAATGCCTGCAGTAGGTTTTGCTATGGGATTAGATCGTACTATACTTGCTATGGAAACATTGAATGTTAACTTTAAAATTAGAGATAATATAGATATATTTATTATGTATGGTAATGAAGAAGAGAAAGAAACTGCAACATATTTAATTCAGGATTTAAGAATGAATGGTTTTGTTTGTGAGACTGATTTAATGAATAAATCATTTAAAAATCAATTTAAGTCTGCAGATAGATTTAGTAGTAAATATTTAATAATATTAAATAGTGATGATTTAAAAGATTTTAAAGTTAAAGTTAAAGATAATATGACTAAAGAAGAAGAATTAGTTGGTATTAATGATTTAGTAGATTATTTAGATACTAAAATATAGGAGGATATCATGGATATAAAAGATATTAATAAGAAAATAATAGGTAGTGAAATTACTATATCAGGATGGATTAAAAATCATAGAAAACAAGCAAAATTTGGATTTATAGATTTAAATGATGGTACATGTTTTAATAGTTTACAAGTTGTATATAATGATGAATTAGATGATTTTTCTGATATTCAAAAATTAAAGTTAGGTTCTGCTATTACAGTAAGTGGTATATTAATAGAATCTCCAGCAAGTGGACAAGATTTTGAATTAGAATTAAAGTCTTTTAAATTAGAAGGTGATTGTGATGATGATTATCCTTTACAAGCAAAAGGTAGACCTACACGTGAATTTTTACGTGAAATAGCTTATTTAAGACCTAGAACTAATTTATTTAGAGCTGTATTTAAGATTAGAAGTGTTGCTGCTTATGCAATACATAAATATTTTCAAGAAAATGGTTATGTATATTTCCATGCTCCATTAATTACTGCAAGTGATTGTGAAGGGGCAGGAGAAATGTTTCAAGTTACTACACTTGATATAGAAAATGATAAAAAAATAGATTATAGTAAAGATTTTTTTGGAAAGAAAACATCTTTAACAGTAAGCGGACAATTACAAGCAGAAACATTTGCATTAGCGTATAAAAAAACTTATACTTTTGGACCTACATTTAGAGCAGAAAATTCTAATACAAAGACTCATGCAAGTGAGTTCTGGATGATTGAACCAGAAATGGCTTTTTGTGATTTAAATGGTGATATGGAAGTTATGGAAAGTATGTTAAAATATGTTGTTAAATATGTGTTAGATAATGCTAGTGATGAAATTAGTTTTTGTGATAAATTTGTAGAAAAAGGATTAATAGAAAAATTACAAAAATTAGTAAATTCTAAATTTACTAGAATTACTCATAAAGAAGCAATAACATTACTTAAGAATGCTAAAGTAAATTGGGAATTTGAACCTAATTATGGAGAAGATATAGCAAAAGAACATGAAAAATATATTACAGAATATTATAATGGGCCTGTATTTATTACAGATTGGCCAAAAGATATAAAGGCATTTTATATGAAATTGAATGATGATGGAGAAACTGTTCGTGCTGTTGATTTAGAAGTACCAGGTGCTGGTGAATTGATGGGTGGCTCTGAAAGAGAAGGAAATTACGATAAATTAGTTAAACGTATGAAAGAACTTAATATGAGTGAAGAATCCCTTGAATGGTATTTAAATTTAAGACGTTTTGGAGGATGTTATCATTCAGGATTTGGTATGGGATTTGAAAGATTACTTATATATTTAACTGGTGTTGAAAATATAAGAGACGTTATTCCGTATCCTAGAACTCCAGGTAATTGTGAATATTAAAAATATTTATAGGAAGGAAGTATTATATGGAGAGATGTTTAATAAAAGATTTAGAAGAAAATAAAACTACTAAGATAAGTGGAAGTATAGAAAAAGTTAGAAATACTAAATATATGGTATTTATTATAGTACGTGATAGAAGTGGAATAATACAAGTTTCTATTGATAAGGGAGAGAATGTTGAGTTAGCAGATGATGCTATAAATATTACAGTTGGAAGTATCGTATCATTTGTTGGAACAATGAAATTAAGTGAATATGTTAAAAATGGAGGCAAAGAATTTATTCCAGATAGTTTAGAAGTACTTTCTTTAGCAGAAATATATCCATTTGATGAAAATGCAAATGTAGATACTAAACAAGATTATCGTTGGATCGATTTAAGAAATGAAAAGAAATCTTTAATTTTCCCTATTCAAAGTGCATTTGTTAAATATTTAAGAGAATATTTATATAATAATGATTTTAATGAAATCCATACTCCTAAATTATTAGGTGCTGCTAGTGAATCTGGTAGTGATGTTTTTGAAGTAAAATATTTTGATAGAAAAGCATATTTGGCTCAAAGTCCACAATTTTATAAACAAATGTGTATTGCAAGTGGTATGGAAAGAGTGTTTGAAGTTGCTCCAGCATTTAGAGCAGAGAATTCTAATACTAATAGACATTGTACTGAATTTACATCATTTGATGTTGAATTTGCTTATATAGATTCATATAAAGATGTTATGAAGTTAGAACAAGATATGCTTACTTATGCATTAAAAAAATTAAATGAAGAATATGGCGAAGTAATAAAAGAAAAATTTGGTATAGAAATTAAAGTACCAGATAAAGATTTTCCTGTTATAAAATTAAATGATTTATATAAAGAATTAAGTGAACGTTATGGATATAAAGTTCCAGAACATGATGTAGGAGATTTAAATAGTGAAACAGAAAAACTTGCATACAAATATGCAATGGAAGTATATAATTCTGAATTTATATTTATAACTGATTATAGTAAGGAAAAAAGAGCTTTTTATCATATGAGAGAAAATGATGTTCCTCAAGGATATGATTTGATATGGAGAGGAATGGAAATAACTACTGGTGCTCAAAGAGAACATAGATATTTGGAATTATGTAAACAAGCAGATGAAAAAGGATTAGGTAAGGATGTAGAATTCTATAAAAACTTCTTTAAATATGGATGTCCTCCACATGGTGGCTTTGCAATAGGAGTAGATAGATTAACATTATTACTTTTAGGACTTGATCATGTAAGAGAAGCTCAAATATTATTTAGAGGACCTAATAGGTTAAATCCATAAGAGAGGTATTATATGAGTAAATTTACAAAAGAATTAATTAATGATTATGCTGATAAATTACTTATTGGATTAACTGATGAAGAATGTGATACTTTAGTTAATGAGTTTGAAGCAATAGAAAAAAATATGGATTTAATTACTAAAATAGAAGGTATAAGTGATATATCTCCTATGCATTATCCATATGTTATTGAAAGTAATCCAAGAAGTGGTGAAAAAGTAGAAAATGAGAATATTAAAGATTTATTAAAAAATTGTGATGTTGTTGATGATAGAGAAATAGAAGTGCCAAAGGTGGTGGGATAATGGATTCAGTTATTTTAGATTTACATAAAAAATTAAAAGAAAGTGAAATAACTTCTTTAGAGTTAGTAAATAATGCTTTAAAAAATGCTAAAAATTTACAAGATATTTGTAATCCATTTGTTACTATTTTAAATGATGTAGATAATTATGAAGTAAATGATAATTTATTATCTGGTATTCCTTATGTTGCAAAAGATAATTTAAGTACTAAAGATATTTTATCAACAGCAAGTAGTAATACTTTAAAAGATTATGTTCCGTTTTTTGATGCAACAGTTATTGATAGATTAAAGAAAAAAAATGCTATTTTAATTGGTAAAAGTTCTATGGATGAGTTGGGAATGGGAGCAACAGGTACTACATGTCATACTGGTTCAACTTTAAATCCGTGGGATAAAACTAGAATTACAGCAGGGTCTAGTAGTGGAAGTGCTTGTGTTGTCGCTAGTGGTATTGTTCCTTTTGCTCTAGGAAGTGATACTGGAGATTCTATACGTAAACCAGCAGCTTTTTGTGGAATAGTTGGCTATAAACCTACTTATGGGGTTGTAAGTAGATTTGGATTATTTCCTTTTGCTTCAAGTTTAGATCACGTAGGAGTTTTAACACGTACTGTAAAAGATGCTGCGATAGTTATAGATAGTGTAAGTGGTTTAGATGAAAATGATATGACTAGCATAGAATTAAAAGAAAAATTAGCTGATGGTTTGACTGGCAATATAAAGGGTAAAAAGTTATTTTATATTAAAAATTTAGTTTCTTTAAAAAATTTTGAAAATGCAAGTGAAACATTTATTCAAATTATAGAAGAATTTAAAAATACTATAAAAAAATTAGAAGAATTAGGAGCGGAAGTAGTTGGAATAGAAATTGATCAAAATTTACTTAATGCAATATATCCATCATATTTATGTATATCATGTGCTGAAGCAACTAGCAATGATTCTAATTTAACTGGTATAATTTTTGGACCAAGAGGTGAAGGTGATAATTATATTGATATGATTAAAAATCATAGAACGCTAGGTTTTTCATCTTTAATCAAACGTAGATTTGTAATTGGATCTTATGTATTACAAAAAGAAAATCAAGAAAAATATTTTATAAATGCAAAAAGAGTTAGAAGATTAATTACGAATAAAATGAATGAATTATATAAAACATATGATGCAATGATTATGCCTGCTAGTGCAACTATTGCTCCTAAATTAGATAACGTTAATGAAGTAATTAGTGGTAATGAAGAAGTTTTAGAAAACTTAATGGCTATAGGTAATTTTGGAGGATATCCAAGTATTACTATACCTAATGGATTTGTTTTAGGATTACCTATTGGAGTTAATATAACAGGTGCTTATAAAGATGATAAAAATGTATTAAATATTGCTTATGCACTAGAAAGCAGTATGGACTATAGAGGACAAGTAGCAAAGGATGTGATTTTATGAAACTAATACCAGTAATTGGATTAGAAATGCATTGTGAAATGAAAAGTAATACAAAAGTATTTTCACCTGCAAAAAATTCATTTAATGATCTTCCTAATGCTAATGTTAATAAAATAGATATGGCTTTTCCTGGAATATTACCATTAGTAAATATGGAGTGTATGGAAAAAGCTATAGAAATGGCTTTAATATTAAATTGTGAATTGCCAGAGTATTTTATGTTTGATAGAAAGAATTATTATTATCCAGATTTACCTAAAGGCTATCAAATTACTCAATCTACTAATCCTATAGGCGTAGATGGAAAATTAATGATTGATGTTGATGGAAAAACTCGTGAAATTGAAATACTAGATATACATTTAGAAGAGGATTCAGCAAGTTTAGATCATTATAGTGATACAACTAATATTGATTATAATAGAGCTGGTGTTCCATTGCTTGAAACTGTTACAGCACCATGTATGAATAGTGCTAGTGAAGCTGTTGCATTTTTAGATAGTATGAAAAATATATTTAGATATACTGATATAAGTGATGCTGATGTAAAAAGAGGGCAAATAAGATGTGATGTTAATGTTAACTTATTTGATGAACAAGGTAATAAAGTAACACCAAAAGTTGAAGTAAAAAATGTTAATAATATCACTAACGTTGAAAATACTATTAATTATGAAATTAAAAGACAAACTGAATTAGTACTTAGTGGTAGAAAAGATGAAGTGGTTCAAGAAACTAGAAGATATGATGAAGCAACAAATACTACTATAAGTATGCGTAGTAAAGCAGATGCTGTAGATTATAAATACTTTGTAGAGCCTAATATTCCTCCGTATAAAATAAGTAGTGAGTTAGTTAATAAAATAAAAAATAAAATTCCAGTTTTACCTAATGAAAAAAAGATTAAATATATTAATGAATTAGGATTAAATAATACTGATGCTACTATAATTATTAAGGATAAAAAATTGAGTGAATATTTTGATGAATTAGTTAATATTGGGTGTGATGCTAAATACGCTAGTAATTGGGTTATAAATAACGTATTAGATTATTTAAATAGTCATGATATTTCTCTTGAAAATTTATTTATAAATCCAAGTAGATTAAAATTTATTATTGATCAAGTAGTAGAAAATAAAATTAATAATAAACAAGCAAAAGAATTATTTATGAAATCTTTAGAATTAGAACGTGAACCTAAAGAATTAATTAGTGAATTAGGTATGGAACAATTAAATAATGAAGATGAATTAAAGAGTATGATAATTAGTATTTTAGATAATAATATGAGTCAAGTAGAACAATATAAAAAAGGTAAAACTAATATGTTTCAATATTTTGTTGGTCAAGTAATGAAAGAAACAAAAGGTAAAGCTAATCCAGTTATAGTTAAAGATATATTAACTAATGAATTAAATAATATGTAATATGGATAAGAATGAGTTAAGTTTACATTTTAAATTAGTAAAAATGAATAAAGTAGAAGTATCAAATGATGATGAATATATTATTGGAACTTCTTCTTTAGCTACTTGTGTGGGATTTTTAGTATATAGTGAGAGTAAACATATTGGTATAGTAGGACATGTTAGTGATAATTTAGATAAGGCTTTAGAAGAGTTAGAAAAATTAATTGTTGAATGTGAATTGTATGATGAAAAGTTAAAATATATAGTTGTACCTGGTACTTATTATAATCATTATAAGATAAGAGAATATTTAAGCTTATATTTTAGAAAACATAAAGATTTATTTATACCCTTTGATAAGATACCTAAAAATGCAATAAGAAAAGATGTCATAAAAGAATATCATGTATCGTCAAATGAATTTGCATTTGATACTATGTGTGGGAAATTTGTCACTGATAAAGTGTTATTTGGAAAAGAGTATTATGATTTAATTAATAGTAAAAAAGTATACTATTAAAAAGTATTTGACTAAAATATTTTAATTATATATAATATTCTTTACGTAGGTGAAGGTTATGCAAAATATCGATGATTTAAAGGGTATTTTAGAAGAATATGTTCAAAATTCTAATCAAGTTTTTATTACTGGACATATAGAACCAGACTTTGATTCTATAGCATCTTCTATTGCAATGGCGTTATTAATTAAGAAATATAAAAAACCAGTTTATATTATATTTGATGAAGATAAAGATAAGATACAAATTGGTGTAAATACTATATTAGATGAAGCAAAATATAGAATATCTTTTATAGATTTAAATAGTTATTTACGATTAAAAAGTAATAATGATTTACTTATTTGTTTAGATAATAATAAAAATTATAGAGTATGTTGTAAGGATTATTTAAATGATTTTAATAAAATATTAATTATAGATCATCATAAGGAAGATAAAGATACTATTGATGCTGATTATAAATATATTTATACTACATTATCTAGTACGAGTGAAGTAATAACGGAATTATTAAGAAAATCTAAAGTTAGATTTGATAGTTTAACTGCTACTTATTTATTAGCTGGTATATATTTAGATACTAATAATTTTCGTCAGAATTTAAATGAAACTACATTTGGTATAACAAATATGTTATATAAAAATGGTGGCAGTGTACCAATGGTTAATGAATTATTTGGTAGGGATTTAAATAAAGATAAAAAAATATATAATATAATTGATAAAGCATATATTGAAGCATGTCAATTTGCTATTAGTATAAATGATGATACAATATATACAAAAGAAGAATTAGCAGAAGCAGCAAATCGTTTATTAAGATATAAAACGGATTCTTCATTTGTTGGTGGTAAAATTGATGAAACTACAATATCTATTAGTGCTAGATCTAAAGGTAGAATAGATGTCAGTAAAATAATGGAAGAATTTGGCGGTGGTGGAAATGAGTTTCAGGCTGCTACTAAAATAGTTAATAAGGATATAAATACTATAAGAGATGAATTAGTAAAAAAATTAAAATTAGTTTATAGTGTTCCTAAGGAAAGTTAAAAAGATATTGAATGAAATATCTTTTTTTGATAGAATATGAGTAGAGTACGAAAGTATTCGTGTGAGTTTGAATTTTATATTGTAAATAAGTAAAAAATTATATAATTTGATTTTTGTATTAAAATTTAATCGATAGAAATAATTATATAGTTTTTTATTTATTTGAATTATGATTTTTTAAAAAGTGTTTAAAATTAATAAATTATAATTGAAACGATAAAGTTGTTGGTTAAAATTTAAACAGCAATTTGATAGACTTGTAAATATGAAGATAGAAAGTAGGAAATTGTATGAATAGAAAACAAAAGATTATTGTAAGTGTAGTAGGAATAACAATAGTACTTTTAACATTATTAGGTTTAACATATGCATACTTTTTAACAAGAATACAAGGAAACACTAACGATAAGAGTATCAGTGTTACTACTGCTAATCTAGAGTTAATATATAAAGATGAAAGTCCTAATATTGAAGTTGATGCTTTGATGCCTGGAACTAAGATTGGTACAAAGAGTTTTTCTGTAACAAGTAAAAGTAATGTAGATGTATTATATGGTGTTTTTATAGAAGATTTAGTCTACAATTTTGAATATCCTACAATAACATATACTTTAACTTGTACTAATAGTGATGGAACAACGTGTAATGGTATAAGTGATGATACAAGTTTTCCATTAACTAATGATTTATTGGTTAGTAATAATATAAAGCCAGAAGAAGTACAAACATATGAATTAACATTATTTTATGTTGATAATGGTTTAGATCAAAGTAATGATATGAATAAAGAATTTTCTGGTAAAATACAAATATATGATTTAAATAATACTGTAGATATTAAAGGAAAAGTTACAGGATATAATGCTGGAGATTATGTTAAAGTATCAAGTAGTGATCCTAAAATAAGTCAAATTAATAAATATGGAGAATATAAAGTAGTTGGTGTTAAAGCTGAAAATCATGAAATTACATTATTTAAGAAAGAAAATGATACATATAAAGAGTATCAAAATAATTTTGTAATAGAACAATCAAACAATGAACAGATTGCTGATAATATTTATAAAGTTACAAATGATACACGTTTATTAGTGATGGATATTAATGAAACTGATAGTAAGTTATCAGTAGAAAATACAGATTTTATAAATTATGATGGAGAAAAATATTATTCGAATATTAGTGATGATGTTGTCTATGCTACATATTCATTAATTACTAATGCTACTCAAGCTCCTGTAGAAAGTGATTCTGTTTCGCTTGCAAATGATAGTTTTAAATTATTAAGTAATAGTTTAAATGATAAAATTGGATGGTTTACTGATACTGCTTCTACTACATTAAAAATCAAATATGATGGAACAAATAGTAATAATTCAGTTAAACAATCTTTGACTAGTATTAATGCTGGAAAATTGGATGTTGATATGGAATTTGATGGTGAGGCTATTGTTAAAGATAAAGTATATGAAGGAGAAGTTTTTTGGAATAATAATTTTAGTTTTAATTTAAAGATAGTTAATAAAGGTAATTTAGCATTAAAGTATCAAACTGAAATGAAAATAACTTCTTCAGATACAAATAAATTAAATAGATATTTATATGTTATGGTTTATGATGAAAATCATAATTTGATTAGTGAAGGTAGTGAAATTAATCTTGCATCTTCGTTGCTAAGTGGAGAATTTGATACATATAAAGTAATTGTTATGTTAAAAGTTTAATAATATAATAATTTATAATTACACTATTTGGTGTAATTTTTCTTTTATAGTAATAAAAATTATGATATAATTTATTTATCATAGGGGTTGATAGTATGAGACTTAATAAAAAGGGACAAGCATTAGTTGAATTTATTATAATACTTCCTATATTTATATTTATTACATTTATGGTAATTGATTATGGTAATATTGGTTATAACAAAAATAAAATTGAAAATATAATGAATGATGTAGAAAGTATGTATAAGAATAATGAGAGTGTAGAAGAGATACAATCATATTTAAATAAAAATGATAATAATTTAAAATTTGAATATAAAGAAAATGATAAATATAGTGAAATAATAGTTAGTAAAAAATATGATTTTATTACTCCGGGTATGTCTAAATTAATGAATAATTTTACTATAAAAGTAGAGAGGACTATTTATAATGAACAATAAGGGTAAAGGTAATGCACTATTTATATTATTAATTCCACTTTTTATATTTTTGGCTTTGGTTATTTCTGATACTGTTCTTAGATTTTGTGAAGAAAAAAGATTTAAAAGTGACACTGAAGATATTATAAATGAAGTAATGGATAACGAAGAAATAGATTATAAAGATTATTATAAAGAGATAAAAAAATTATATGAAAGAAAAAAATATAAAACTGATATGCTTGTAGTTGAGGCTGACCAATATAATATTCATGTAGAAAATGAAGATGTATTTTTTGGCTTGTTTACTTCATTATCAAAAACTGGTGAAGAATTTGAAGTAAAAATATTTAATATAGATTATTTAACGTTTAAACTTAAGAAAAATAGCAGATTTATGTTAAAAGTAGATGTAAAAAATGATTTGAATGGAAAAAGAGTATTTGAATATAGTGAGTAGGTGATAATATGGCTATTAATAAAGGTAATATAGTGTGTGTGTTTGGAGTTAAAGGTGGAATAGGAAAAAGCATATTAACTTTAAATTTAGCAGGTGTTTTATCTAATATGAATAAACATGTATTAATAGTTGATATGGATTTATATGGTGGTTCAATAAGTATTATTTTAAATAAAAAAGTTAATAAGTCTATATATAATTTTGTAGATGATTTTAATAATAATAGATATGATAATTTTAATGATTATATTACTAAGTATAATGATAATATAGATTATTTAGCTTGTCCTAAAGATCCTAGAAAGGCTAGTAAAATAGATAGTAGTTATATTGAAATATTATTAGATAAAGCTAAATTTAATTATGATTTAATACTTATAGATACTAATCATATATTGAATGAAATGAATTTAACTATTTTAGATAAGTGTGATAATATATTATTAGTTACTACTAATGATATGTTAGATATGAAGAATATGAGAAGTTTAATTAGTATATTTAAAGATTTAGATATAGATAGATATAAAGTAATACTTAATAATAGTTTTAGAAATGATAAAACATATTTTAATTTATATGATATAAAGAGTGCTATAAATAATAATATAGATTATGAAATTAGTAATAAGTTATATATAAAGAATATAGATAAGTATATAATGGATGGTAATATAGTTACTATAGATAAGAAATATAGTAATTCTAATTATGTTAAAGTATTTAATACTATTGTTAATGATATATTAGGTGATAATAATGAGTAAAAGTTTATTAAGTGCTTTTGAAATAGAAAGACAAAAGAAAGTTAATGAATATGTTAAAGATTATGAAATATTTAAAGATAAAGATTTACTTGAAAAGTTAAGAAGTAAGATAATAGAAAATATTATTGATAAAGAAGTACCTACTGGTAGTGATATAAATGATTTTATTAATACTGAGATAGATAAATGTATTGAAGGGTATGATTTAAGTAATTTAGAGAGAAATCATATATTTAATATGATTGAAGATGAAATAAATGGTAAAGGTCCAATTAGTGAGTTAATTGGGGATAAAGATATTACTGAAATAATGGTAAATGGACCTAAAGATGTTTATATAGAAATAGATGGTAGAATTATTAAAGATGAAAGTGTTTCTTTTATAAATGATGAACATATTATTAGAACTATACAACGTTTAATACAACCTTTAGGTAGAACTATAGATAGTAGTAATCCTATGGTTGATTCTAGATTGGAAGATGGGTCTAGAATAAATGCTGTTATACCTCCTTTAAGTGTTAAAGGGCCAGTTATTACAATACGTAAATTTAAAGATGAAATGTCATCAATAGATGAACTTTTACGTATTGGTACGTTAACTCCTTATATGGCTAGATTTTTAAGTGCTTGTGTTAAAGCAAAATTAAATATTATAGTTTGTGGAGGAACTGGTAGTGGAAAAACAACGCTTTTAAATATTTTAAGTGGTTTTATTGATAATAGTGAAAGAATAATTACTATTGAAGATGCTGCAGAATTAAGATTACATCAGGATCATGTGATTTCATTAGAAACAAAAACTGTTAATTATGGAACTGGTAATGAAGTTACAATAAGAGATTTAGTTATTAATGCTTTACGTATGAGACCCGATAGAATAATAGTTGGTGAATGTCGTGGTAAAGAAGCATTCGATATGTTACAAGCAATGAATACAGGGCATGATGGTTCATTAACTACGTTACATGCTAATGGTGTTATAGATGCGTTAAATAGATTAGAAACATTAGTTTTAATGAGTGGTTTAGAAATACCTATTAATGCAATAAGAGAATATATAGATAATGCTATTGATTTAGTTGTTAATATTGAAAGAATGGCTGATGGTAAAAGAAAAATTACTGATATAAGTGAAGTAATTGGTATAGAAAAAGGTGAAATTAAATTATCACGTATATTTGAATTTAATCAAAAAGGTATTACTAAAAATGGTGAAGTAGATGGTGTGTTTAATTTAATTAAGAAAAAACCAAAAGTTTATAATAAAATTACAAAGCGTGGTATAAAAGATGTAGATGATATATTTCAAGATTTTAAATAGAAGGGAGTAATTCTATGAATACTAGTTTAATGATATTTATTGTATTAAATATTATATTATTAATAATTCTTGGTATGTTTGTTTATACAATTATTAAAGAATATAATTTATTATGTATAGAAAAAAGAGTAAGTGATTATTCATTAACTAGTTTAGTAGATGAAACTGAACCTCTATTTGAAAGAATATATAAATTATTTAATAAGATTATAAAGAAATTTAGTTTGTATTTAAATAGAAGTGAAATATTAAAGAAATATGCATTAAAGTATAATAAATACATTGAATATGATAATAAAGATAAAATTGAGTGTATTGATTATATTAGTATAAAATTTATTATAAGTATATTTTTAGGAATTTTATATTGTATTAGTTCTTTAATAAGATTTAAATTTATATTTCCTATATTACTTTTAGTAATGTTAATTGGTTTTTTTGTAATAGATATTTATTTAGCTATTTATTATAAAAAACGTATGAAACAAATAGAAAATGATTTACTTAGTGCTATTATTATTATGAATAATGCATTTAAAAGTGGTATGAATGTAATGCAAGCAGTTGATATAGTAAAAAGTGAATTAAGTGGACCTATACAAGATGAATTTAAAAAAATTAGTATGGATATTACATATGGTTTAAGTTTAGAAATAGTATTTGATAGATTCTATAAAAGAGTTGGAATAGAAGATGCTAAATATATTACTACTAGTTTATCATTAATAAATAAAACTGGTGGTAATATAGTTAAAGTTTTTAATGCTATAGAGAAGAATTTCTATGATAAAAAGAAAATTAAAGATGAAATGAATTCATTAACTAGTAGTAGTAAATTTATGTTTAGATTATTAATAATATTACCTATAATATTAGTTGTTGTAGTATATATGTTAAATCCAAATTATTTTATGCCATTATTTACTACATTTTTAGGAAGAATTATATTGATACTTATTATAATATTATTTACTTTATATATTATAGTAGTTAAAAATGTAATGAAGGTGGATGATTATGGATAGTATGTTTAAAACTCTTTATAGAAAAAAAACTATTAATAGAATTACTAAGAAGTGTAAATTATTAGGTGGTAGTTATAATCCTATTACATTTATGAATATAAGAATTATAGTATGTTTTGTAACATTTATATT
Source organism: uncultured Bacilli bacterium (assembly GCA_934086185.1). Lineage (GTDB taxonomy): Bacteria > Bacillota_I > Bacilli_A > RF39 > UBA660 > UMGS1124. The sequence continues at coordinate 3,718 of CAKOHW010000010.1, read as the reverse complement.
TTTCTTAATATTTAGTGATAGAGGTTATATAGTTGCTCCATTTTTATCTATTTTGATATATTATTTATTTGAATATTATTTGGATTATAAAATAAAGAAACGTAGTAATAAATTGAATTATGAAGCAATATTTTATTTTCAAGTATTGGCTCTTACTCTTGAAAGTGGTAAAGATTTAAAAGGTGCAATTAAATTAACTAGTAAAAATATAGATAGTGAGATAAGTCGTGAATTTACTAAGTGTGTTAAAGAAATGGATATGGGTAAAAGTTTAACAGAAGCATTAATAAGTATGAAAGATAGAATACCTAGTGAAGAAATAAATACTGTTATATTAAATATTAAGGAGTCTAGTAAATTTGGTAATAATATTATAGATTCTTTAAATAATCAGATAGATTATTTAAGAGATAAGAAAATATTAAATATTAGAGCTACTATAAATAAAATGCCTATTAAAATAAGTGTTATTTCTGTATTATTTATTATTCCTATCATATTATTAATTATGTTAGGACCTGTATTAATTAACTTTATATCTAGATAGGAGTGTTTTATGGCAAAATTTTGTAAAGAATGTGGTTTAAGTATAAATGACGATACTGTTATTTGTCCTAATTGTGGAACAAGAATAAATGGTAGTAATAATGACAATTCTAATAGTACTGGTAATTCTAATACTAATGGTAATGTTAATTCAAAAAATAGAGTTATGGCTGGTTTATTAGGAATATTTTTAGGAGCTTTTGGAGTTCATAATTTTTATTTAGGATATACTAATAAAGGAATAGCACAACTTTTAATGACTTTACTTAGTTGTGGTATGCTTGGAATAGTTAGTGAAATATGGGGTATTATTGAAGGAATAATGATACTTACAAATAATATGAATGTTGATGCTTATGGCAATCCATTAGTTTAATAAAAAAATTAGATTTGTGTTTGATCTAATTTTTTTGTAATGTTTTGTCGAAACGGTTGAAATAATTAATGATATGAGTATTATAGTATCTCGAACATTTAATTTGATGGCAACCTTCTATTTTTAAAGTAGAAAAGGAGATACTTAGTTTGAAGGTAAAAACTTTCATTATAAGGTTTTTAGACCGTTTGATTATCATAATGATAATTGTGTTCCTATTCATCCTTCTATATAGATAATAGGGAGTTTTGGTTTAAAAAATGTGCTAATTATTTAATTAGCACATACCCAAAAAACGGTAGCCATCAATTAGATGTTCTACTAAATTAAGTATAAAACAAAATTTGCATATTGTAAATGATAAATTGTTAATGTATAATGTAGGTAGAGTAGAAAGTACTCAATATGAGTTTTATATTTAGGAAAAGTAAAAATTATATAATTTAATTTTGTTTTGAATGTAAATGTTTGAAATGATTTGTTATATAATTTTTTTTGTGTATTTGACATATTATGATATTTTTAACATTTTATTTTTTGTACAATTAAATTATAATGTGAGAAAAAAATAAGAAAGAGGTAAGAAAATGAACAGAAAACAAAAGATTATAGTTAGTGTAGTAGGAATAACAATAGTATTATTAGCATTATTAGGATTAACATATGCATACTTTTTAACAAGAATACAAGGAAACACTAACGATAAGAGCATCAGTGTAACAACAGCAAATTTAGAGTTAACTTATGCAGATGGTAACGGTACTATAACAAGTGATAATATCATGCCAGGTACTACATTAACTGACAAAGAATTTACAGTAACAAATAATGGTAATGCAACAGTAGATAATTATGCTGTATATTTAGAAGAATTAGTAAATGAACTAACAAGGCCTGATGATATGGTTTATACACTAACTTGTACAAGTAGTAAAGAAAATGGATCATGTGCAGGTAAAAGTGAGACAACATTTCCAAAATTAGCAGGAATAATTGTAACTAATTCAATAGAAGTAGGAGAAACCCAAACATATAAATTAACAGTAACATATAAAGAAATGGGAGTAGACCAAAGTGATGATATGGGTAAGAAAGTATCAGCACGAGTACAGATATATAATTTACAAGATATTGTAGATGTAACAGGAACAGTAACAAATGCAAGTGAAGGAGATTATGTAGAAATGCATAGCGATCCAAGAAAAAGTATGATAACGACTGATAATAAGTATTTAATAGCAGCAGTAGAACCAGGAACTCATACACTATATGTAAAAGATAAGGAAGGAACTGTAAAAGGAAGTAAAGAGATAACAATCAAAAAAGGTAATACTGCTAGTGTAAGTGGAACAAATATAACAGTAACAAACGATTCACAAACAGTTAATGTTGATATAAAATCAATTGCTACAACATTAACAATAGATATTGGTGAAACAAAAGATTATAGTCCATTTGATGAAGGAACACTTGCAAGTGCAATATACACAAGTGCAAAAACAAAGGCAAATGGAACAGAATTGTTGTCAAGTCCTAGGAGTAAAGTTGCAGAAGCAATAAGCCAATATGGAACAGGTAAATTAGGATATGAAACTGTGACAATTGGAAATTTATGCGCTGAATATTATTCATGGTTAGTAGGAGATACTGAAGCAACCGCTCAATCTGGAAGTACAGTAAGTTCATATGATGATGCAGTAGGAAAATATGTATACGACCAATGTTCTGGTTGGACTAAATATTTAGAGTCTTATGACGCTTCGGCATCAACATTGAAATTTAAAAGTGAAGTAATGCAAAAAGAAGTGTCAATGAGTGCAACATTGGATGATTACGGGACAAGTTATTATTATAGAGGAAATGTAATAGATAATTATGTAAATTTTGCTGGAATGTGTTGGAGAACAGTTCGTATTGTAGGAGACGGAAGTATTAAATTAATATTAGAAGACCAAGATAGTACTTGTGCAACAAGTGACGGTAATTGGAATATTCCAACTACAACTGGTGGTACAACAAAAACTGGTAATTTTGGGTATACTGAGTATGCAGCAAATACACTAACCGCCTCTGATGGAACACAAAATAAATATTCGAAAAATTTAATGAATTATTTAAATGGTGGAACAAATAATGATAAATCAATGGCAACAGCATTTAAAAATTTCCAAACTGGACCTTTAGCAAATTATTTAGATAAATTAAAAACAGGAGATTGGTGTTTAGCAGATAAAGCATATGCTACTAGTAGTGATAATACAACAGCATTAACTAGTCAAGAAATGTTGGATAAACAAATTAAGGGTACAACATTCTATTATGACTCAAATGTTCGTTTAAATGGAAAAACAACAAAAGAGCCAACATTAAAATGTACTGGAACAAATATGAATAAGTTTGCAGATAATACTGATATGTATGTAGGAACATTAACAGTAGATGAAATAGTATATGCAGGTGGAAAGATAGGTACTAATAATCCAGATTATTATTTAATAAATGATTATCAAAATTCAAATTCATTATACTTTTGGTCTTTGTCGCCTTACAGCTTCGGCAGCAACAACGATGGCGTATTCTACGTGAACTTCAGTGGCGACTTCGACGCCGGCGTTGTGCACAGCAACGACGTCGTCTCGTTCCGTCCCGCAGTAACTCTCTTATCTAGTGTTCAAATAACTGGAGGAAATGGAACAAAGGCAAATGCCTACACAATAGCCTGATTGACGGACACTTTTGATTTTGGCTAGGTATAACCTGGGTTTGTAGGCAATAAAACTCGCCCGTTAGTATACA
>CAKOHW010000009.1 GCA_934086185.1 uncultured Bacilli bacterium | reverse complement strand
AGAAATTTCGTGTCTTTTCAGTATGCATTAATATAACACAAAAAGTTATTGTTGACAAATCTTAGAATGTCATAGAATTAGCACTTTATTATCAACGAAAATTTAAAAAGATAATTTATCTTTCAAAATCATCTTTATCTTTAATATTATTTTCTATGATATTAATATCATTATCATCAAGTATATCTTCTTCATAAAGTTCATTAATAACTTCATCATATTTGTTATTAGAAAAGAATTTATTTTGCAAAAATTCTATAAACTTTTTCCATAAATCTTTAAAGTAATCTAGCATTTCTTCTAGTTTAGATACTTTATCTTCTAGTTCATCAATAGTATCATTAGCATTGTCTAATTTATATTCTAGATCTTCAATTTTTTCATCACGAGTTTTAATTTTTCTTTGTAAATTTCTAACTTCATTAGAATGTTCTCTTAAATCATCTTCGTATTTATTTAGTATTATATTTATGTCGTTTGCATTTCTTAAATTAGAAGCAGTTTCATTAGTTTGTTCTATATAGTTTTTAATTTTATCTATATCAGTATTAGAAATAGAATAGTTATTTTTATTTATAAGAGAAGGTTTTAAATTATCAATAATATCATTTATTTCATTAGACTTATTTTGTAATTCATCAGTTTTACTATTTAATTCTTTAAGTTGTTTTTTATATTTTTCTTGTTCTCTTTTAAACTTTTTATATTCGTTCATATTAGCAACATTTATATCTACATTTCTTCCTTCTTCTTTTAATTTTAAAGTGTAGTTTAAATGATAAATACGATTAAATGAATTAATACAATATTCTCGCATTTTATCTTGAATAATTTTTAAACTTTCTTTTGTAAAAACATCAGATTTACCAACTTGTCTTTCCATACCATTTTTCATACCTTCTTTAAATGGAACACCAACTATATGTAAATGGGGACTAGATTCATCATAATGTATTGTTGCATTTGCTATTTTAAAGTTAGGTACAACTTCTTCTAAATCTCTTATTTGTTCTTTAAAAAGTTCTGTCATTTTATGTTTATATTTATTATCTTTATCAGACCAAAAGTCCATATCTCCAAGTTCAATAATTATTTCACAAGCTAAATCTCTTTTATTGTCATTTGAAATATGATTAAAATAATTGTCTATCTTTCTATCATTTCTAGTTTGCTTTTCATTGTATTTAATTCTTGCATCTTCAAATAAATCTAAATATAAATTTTTTGTATCTTCTACAATAGAAGAAGTTCCTTTAATTGTAGAAATTAATTCTTGTTCTTCATCATATTTTCTTAAATTATGTTTATCAACTTTAGATAACTGCTGATGATTTTGAATTGCATTATTAGATAGAGAAGTAGTACCAGTTTCAGTATTTTTGATACTTCTTCTTGCTTTTTTAGATTTATTTTTATCATTACTTAAATGTAGTGAATAAGATAATTCTTCCATATATTTAAAACCTCCTTTGCTAGAATAGAGTCCTACTATATATATAGTAGGGTGATTTTGCTTTGTCAAAATCTCTAACCCCCTATATATTTTGACACAAGTATCAAAATATGGGGGCTAAGGTTTAGGCAACCTTAGAATCCACCTGTCTTATTTCGTAATAATGATAAACTTCGTAAATCATTAAAACTACATAAGACTTATGATAAAATATAATGCACTGCATTTTATTTTATCTTTAAAAATTATTCATTAATTGCAAACTAAAGTAAGCAATTATTTCATAATTTTATTAAACAAACTTTTCCCACTTTCATTGAAACTACGTTTCAACAAAACGTGTTCGTTTGTTATAACTTTTTTTAGAAAAAAAGTTAACAAAAAAATTTTCAGTAGATAAGTCTAAAACAAGAAAGATAACTTTTTGTTTTAAACTTTTTCCATTATTATTTTTACTATTTCTAGTCAAGAACTTCGCAAGTAAATAAATTTATTCTTGACTAGAATTTTCATCATTATTTAAAAAATCTTCTTCCGTAACATTATCTGGTATTACTTCAAATAAATCTCTAATATTTACTTTTATATCATTAGGATTATTTTTAGTAGCAAACATTCCCATTGATACCCAGTCTTTATTTCCATTATCATTTGCTTGTAATGGGAATACTCTTATTGGAACTTCATTTTTAAGAAGTGGTCCAATATCTAGTTTTCTAGTTTCTTTGTATAAAGTCCCTTTATAAAAATTAACTTCATAACATTCATTTAATCTATAAAAATGTTGCATAACTTCTTTAATGGGTAAATACTCACTATACCTAACTTCACTATCAACGCATATTCCATTAAAATCATAAGTAAATGGTCGTTTTCTATCAATATAACCTTGCTTATATAATTCTTCAAAATCACTATAAAATGTTGATCTAAAATTAACTTGTTTTATTTCGTATGTATTATTTATCATTTCAAGTTCAATATCATCTACATATCGCATAATTATATCTGCTTTTATATCTCTATCTAATAAATCCCAGTTATCATTAAAAGCATAATAACTAATTGGTAATTTTACTTTATTGATAAAGTCCATATCTCTTTTAAGTAAAATATCACTGACAGTAAAGTTTAATTGTTCTGTTTGTTCATTTTCTAATAATTTTGAGTTAATAAGTTCAATTTGTTCTTCAATTATTTTTGTTTCTTCTTTAAATTCTTTTTCTGTAAATAATGAATCTATATATGCTTTTTTAATTCTTTCTTTTTTAGTATTTAAACTTTTTAATTCTTTACCTAATTCTTCTTTTGGATCTTCTACTTTTGATTTTAATACTGGTAAAAAAAATTCATTTACAACATTATCATATTCTAAAATATCTCCTAGTATTGTTTTAATTGTTTCTTCTATTTTAGGTTCTTTAATTGTTATTTTACAATTATTACATTGATAATAGTAATAAACTTTTCCATTTTTCTTTCTTGTTGCATTACCACCTAATATTCTATTACATTTAGGACACCTTAATTTTTGTAAAAATAAATATTCTTTATCTCGTTTATAATTTCTTGAATTTTTTCTTTTTTGCACTTGGCATTCCTCCCATAATTCTTTCGATACAAGTGGCTCGACTACATTTGAATAATATGTTGGATTATTTGTTTTTCTTCCGTGTACAAAATCTCCCTTATAAATTTCATTTGTTAATATTTTTAAAATTGTACTATCACACCAATTTGTTTTTCCAAATACTTTTTCATCATTATAAATGTTAGCAATAGTTTGGTAGGAATTTCCCTCGTAATATAAATTAAATATTCTTATTACTTGGTCTTTTGTAAGTGGATCTGGGACAAGTTTTTTATTATTTCTTTTATAACCAAAAGGGGCTTTATTTGGAATATTTCCAACTTTAATTGCTCCAGCTAAACCGATTTTAGTTCTTTCACTTGTTCTTTCTATTTCATTTTGTGATACCGTAGTTAAAAGTCTTGCAACCATTCTTCCATTTGCATTTGTTGTATTTATATCATCATTTGCACAATCTAGGTAGGCATTCTTTTCATCTAAAAATTTCATTATATCTTCCATATCATAAACACTTCTTGTTAGTCTATCTAATTTTAATACTACAATAGTATTACATTTTTTCTTTCTAATATCTTCTTTTAATTCTTCAAAAGCAGGTCTATGATTTCCGGTTTTAGCACTTATTCCAGCATCTTTATATATTTTATAAATTTCATAACCTTTAAACTCACACATAGCACGAAGTCTTTTCTCTTGTTCTGGTAAACTAAATCCTTCTCGTGCTTGATCTTCGGTACTTACTCTTATATAAATACCTGCAATTTTCTTTTCTTCACTCATTAATAAATCATTTCCTTTCTTCTTATTCTTCATCAAAAAAGAGGTGACAAAGACACTTAATCAAATTATGCCTTTGACACCTCTTATAATAATCTTGTTTATGTTATACTTAAATTTTATTTGTTTCATATATATCAACCCCCAATACACGAAACAAATTAATTACCATTTATTATAAATATTTTTTATTTAAAGTCAAGACATATTTGCTATTATTCACAACATTTTTGCTATTATTTGCCTATTTTAAGCCAAATAGGGCTTATATTTAAAGAAGTTGGTATAATTTATTATTTTACTTTATTGGTTTTATAAAGGTTTCTAAATCCGATATTTTTATTTTATGAGATAAATTTTCAACAAATATTTCATTAGAATAATTGAATGCAAGAAATGTAATACCTTTAATAATTATTCTATGTGGCTCGATATAGTTCAAATTTGTTTTATTAATCTTTCTAATATTACCATTAATGATAATAGGAATAGTATTACAAAAACTACATATAAATTCTATTTTGTTTTTTAATTCACTCTCAATTATTAACTCTTTCTTTGTGATATTTACCATTTTAACAATCCATCTCCTTTACTTAAACTAAAAAAATACCAACTTCATTAGAAGTTGATACATTTATTTAAGTCTAAACTATAAAAGTTCGGACAGATTGCCTACTGGTGCCCTTTGTAAGAATCGAACTTACCATTTAACCTTACCATGGTTATGTTATACCACTTAACTAAAAGGGCATGGTGCTAAATGCAGGAATTGAACCCGCAACCTACTGATTACGATTCAGTTGCTCTACCAATTGAGCTAATTTAGCATATGGCTGCCCAGGTTGGGTTCGAACCAACGAAATCATGGAGTCAGAGTCCACTGCCTTACCACTTGGCTACTGGGCAATAAAAGAATTAAAATTTAATTCTTTCATTAATATAATTTTTTAAATCATTTATATTTATTTTTACTTGTTCCATAGTATCTCTATCACGTACTGTTACTAGGTTAGTTTCTAATGTTTCATCATCTATTGTTATTGCAAATGGAGTACCAACTGCATCGCATCTTCTATATCTTTTACCTATACTACCTGCATCATCATAAGTTACATAGAATTCACTACATAATTTAGAATAAACTTCCATTGCTTTTTCTGAATGATATTTTTTCATAAGTGGTAATATAGTTGCTTTAATTGGAGATAAGAATGGTTTTAGTCTTAATATTTCTCTAGTATCATTATTATCTAATTTTTCTTTATCCATTGCATCACATAATACAGTTAAGAATAATCTATCTAATCCTAAACTTGGTTCTACAACATATGGAATATATTTTTCATTAGTTTCTGGATCTAAATATCTTAAATCTTGTTTTGAGTGTTCCATATGAACTGATAAATCATAATCTGTTCTATCTGCTATACCCCATAATTCTCCCCATCCCATTGGGAATAAATATTCTATATCAGTAGTTGCTTTACTATAAAATGATAATTCTTCTTTTTTATGATCTCTAAATCTTAAATTATCTTTTTTTATTCCTAAACTTTTTAAAAAGTCCATACAATAATTTTTATAATATCCAAACCATTCTAAGTCTGTTCCTGGTTTACAGAAAAATTCTAATTCCATTTGTTCGAATTCTCTAGTTCTAAATATAAAGTTTCCTGGAGTTATTTCATTTCTAAAACTTTTACCAGTTTGTCCAATTCCAAATGGTAATTTTAATCTCATACTTCTTTGTACATTTAAGAAATTTGTAAAAATACCTTGTGCTGTTTCTCCTCTTAAATAACATATACTTTTTGAATCGTCTGTAACACCGATATGTGTTTCAAATAATAAATTAAATTTTCTAATATCAGTAAAGTCATTACTACCACATTTAGGACAAACAATATTATTATCTTTAATAAAACTTTCTAATTTTTTATTATCCCATCCATCTCCAGTTTCTTTACCATTAGTAAAATCTTCAACTAATTTATCTGCTCTATATCTAGATTTACATTTTTTACAATCCATTAATGGATCTGCAAAGCTAGTTACATGTCCACTTGCAACCCATACATTTGGATTCATTAAAATAGCAGCATCTAATCCGTAATTATATGGATTTTCTTGTATAAACTTTTTCCACCAAGCACGTCTTAGATTTTCTTTTAATTCTTTTCCTAAAGGACCGTAATCCCAAGTATTTGATAATCCTCCATATATTTCACTTCCTTGAAATATAAATCCATATTGTTTTGAATAATTAACTATGTCTTCCATTTTCATTTTAAATATCACCTTTTCTTTCAATCCTTTTTTTCAAATTATGATTTCTTCTATAATTATCTACAATATTTTCTAATTCATTAATATCACTTACTATATCATAACAATCTGATAAATCATCAACAAAGAAACCTGTTTCAATATTTTCTTTCATCCATGTAATTAAACCATTATAATATCCATCATAGTTAAATAATATTATTCTTTTATCTCCACCACTTGCTCTATATTCTTCAACAGCACTACTAAATTCTGCTAAAGATCCTATACCTCCTGGTAAAATTACTATAAAATCACTTTTACTATATAGTTTTCTAAATCTACTTAGAGTATCAGATGCTTTTATACATCTTGCTTTTTTTAATTTTTTAAAATCCTTTATATATTTAGGTACTGTACAAGCATAAACAGTTCTATTATATTTAATAAATGTCCTATAGCATGCTCCCATCATAGAATAATTAGCAGCACCAAACATTAAATCAAAATTTCTTTTTGCAAATATTAATGATATATTACTAGCCAAAGTTATATATTTTTCATCTATCATTTCATTAGCTGAACTTGCTATAAAAACTTTCATCTTTTTCATCCTCCTAATTAATTCAAAAAAAGAGACTTAATCATAGGGGCAAATAGTCGCTGTTCCACCCTACTTTGGTCTCTTTTTTTATATAGCTCAGAATTTTCCACATTCGTCATCACTTAATATATTAATATTTTATTATATTTTTTTTATTTTGACAAGCATTTATGATATATTATTTTATAGGTGATATTATGAAGCTTATTAGTAGTGGTGACTTAGAAATTAAAAAAAGTAAATTTATTAGTTTATTATATGAAATAGATAATATAGAGGAAGTAAAAGTTATACTAAATAATTTAAAGGTAGAACATAAGAAAGCTAAACATTTTCCATATGCATATAAATTTAATAATATAGCTAAAAAAACAGATGATAAAGAACCTAGTGGAACATGTGGTACTCCACTTTTAAATGTACTTGAAAGAAATAATTTAAATAATCATTTAATAGTTGTTATCAGATATTTTGGAGGAACTAAGTTAGGAAGTGGCCCTTTACTTAGAAGTTATAGTAAAGTAGCAAATATGGTTATAAAATAAAATAAAAAGAATAGTATTTATTAGGTGATAATAATGGCTATTCTTTTTAAATATTTAAAATCATTTATAATATTTTTTATATTTTTACTTATAATACCAGGTATTCTTACTATATTTAATTTATTTAATATACATATAAATCGAGTAATTATTATAATTATAAGTTCTATAGTTATGCTAGTCATAGGTTTTATAACTGGAATTAATAGTAATTCTAAGGGATATTTAAATGGTATTTTAATATCTACTATATCAGTTTTATTTATGTTACTTTTATCTTTTATATTTAAAGTTAGTATTAATATCAATTCTTTATTATATTATGTTATTATTATATTTTCTGGATGCTTTGGTTCTATGATAGGAATAAATAAAAAGAATAAGTCTATTTCATAAGTATTTTGTTAGAAAAGACTATTCTTTTTATTTTATTAATTTTTTCTTCTGTAAGTAATTTAGGATAATTATATAGAATTGAACAATATAATAATTCATTATATGAATGGTTATCAACTAAATTACTACTTAGTAGTTTTTTCATATTTCTTTCTATTTTATTTTTGGATACTATTATTCCATCAAAATCATAGTATATGTTAGATATTAAGAAATTAGCAAAAGTATTTGATATATTTGAAATAGAATTTTTATCACTCATTGATAAATCATTATTATCTATAGAATTAGATAACATAGACAATATATCTTTATCCATTAATTCTTCATAATTTGGAATAACTATTTCATTAATTTCTTTATCGGTTAAAATAAAGTTTTCTTCTTTTCTAAGACTACCTCTTAATTTATTTTGTTCATTAACTATTTTATTACCTAAATTTTTATATATAATTATTCTATTTATAATATTTATAGATTCTTTATTTATTAAAGATGGATTATTTTTAATTAAATCGTACTCTTTTATTTCTATAAATTTATCTATGATATAAGATAAATCATATTTTAAAAATTCAAAGTTAGTGTAATCTCCACTAAAATCTATAAAGTATTTTGAATAAATAGTTAATAATTTGTTTAAGCTATCATTTTGATAAAATAATATACTTTCATCATATTTTATTATATTTTTTATATTTATATTATATTGTAATAATAAATTTATGTTATTAATAAAATTATCGAGTGTAGATTTGTTAGATAGTTTATCTATATTATCTAATATAAATTCTAATGTTATATGATTATTCAATAATAAACCTAGTATTTTATCTAAGTCTAAATAATATATATTATTTATTATACAAATAGTTATATTTGTATAATCTTTTATTTTAGGAATTATATCATTTATTTTTGGTAAAATATTACTTAATTCTTCATCACTTATTAATATTTTATTAGGGTTAATATTGAACTTATATTGTTTTAATAATTTTTCTTTACTATTTATTAAGTTATCTTTTAAATATTTATTTCTTTTTGATTCAGTATCGTATGTATCATTATAAAATTCATTTTCATAAATTATTAAATTACAAAATAATTCTATATCATCTATTATACTTTCTAATTTAGATGTATCTATTTGTTTTTCTTTTTCTAAATCTTCTTTAAGTTTTTTTATAATATTAATTTTTTTGGTTTTATTTTTTTCAAATTTACGTTTACGTTCTAGCATAGAATTTCTTTCATTTTTGAATTCATCTAAAACATTTTGTAAAACTTTTAATTTAGCTTTTAATTCTTTATAATCTCTATTTAATTTATTTTTTTTATAAAAATCAAATTCTTCTTTTAAAACATTTATTCTTACTAATACTATAGATAAATCTAAAGCATGTATACTAAGTGGATCTTTAGCAAGTTCTAAAAATAAATTATAAGCTTCAAAATCTATTTTATTATCTTTGTTAAATAATTCTTTAAATATTTTTTTTAAGTCTTTTGGAAGTTTATTACTTTTGAATTCTTTTAATTGCCTTTTATAATCACTTTCCGATACTTTTAAATCATTTATATCGATAGTATCTTCGTTTTTAAAAAAATATTCTAATAAAATTCCTAATTCAACTTCTAATTCACAATTTATTCTATTTATATAAAATTCTAATTTATTAAATATATTTGTAGCTTCTTCATAAGAATATGTATTTGTAAAAATATACATTGTTTTAAAAATATCTAATGTTTTTTCTTGGGATAGATTTAAACAATCAAGATTAAATTTACATAAATATTCTATTTTATCTTTAAATTCAAATTCACTTTCTTCTACCCTTTTAATTAGAACATTTAATCTATTTATTATTTCAAACATTTTTATCACCTTTAAGTAATTTTTTTACGTAGACATCTTCTTCTTCATTAATTATACTTGTCATATTATTTCTATAATTTTGATACCTTAATTGTAATCTAGTTTTATATAATTTGTTACTTTCTTTTTTATGTACTATAGCACCAATAATGCATATTTTATGATTACCTGAAAAAGTAAACAAAATTCTATCATTAGAATTACTATATAAATTTCTCACTTCAAATAAACCTCTTGTTTTTTCATTATATGTAAATGATTTTAAATTTTTAAAAGTATTATCCTTTAATGAATCTATTAATTCATTAATTGAGTCATAAGCTCCTTCTTCACCTTCTATATCCTTATAAACATATGGAACATTATTTTCATCACAATAATATACAATGTTATCTTGGCTTTCTTTTTTATCTTTTGATAGCAGCAAACTTTCTTTATATTTTTTTATACCATTAAATATGTTATCTATTGTAATTAATTCTTCTATACAAGATTGTTCATTACCATCACTTGCAATAATGTATTCTAGTAATGCCTTTTCTTTTAAGTAATGACTTAATATTCTATCTATAATCTTTATATTTTCTTTTGTATTTGTACTAGGTAATATTTCTAAATATAATTCATCATCTTTATTATCATTTATGAAATTAGTATAGAAACTTATATCAATTTTTTCTTTTTCGCATTTTATAACTTTTTTCTTTGATGTTTTAGGAATAGAGCTATAATTTGTTTCAAGATAATTACAATTGTCTTCTTTTTTATATTCTGATAATTTATGGTTTTCTTTCTTTAATTCAGCGATTATAGTTTTATTATTTTCTTTTACTTCTTTTATAGTTTCAACAATAATTTTTGCATCATATACTTTTATTAATTCGACTGCTAATTTATCTAAATCTCTTATATAGCCACGTTCATCCATAAACTTTTCTAGTATTTTTTTCATAAACATTCCCCTTTTGGCGAGGTATATAGTAACACAATAAAGAAAAATATGCAAATTATTTATGCATATTTTTGTATTTTATAACTTTAGTATTTTGTATATGATAGTTAATTCTTAATAATAATTTTGTAGGGATAAATCTTGTAAAAAATATCGCTAGTTTTATTTTTAATGTTGGAATAATAATTAATTTGTTTTTAAACATTTTATCTATAGCATATTTTGCTACATATTCACTACTTGCACTTTTAGTATTAAAACTTCCTCCTGCTACATTATTAAAATTTGTTTCTACTGGACCTGGACATAATACAGATATTTTTACATTAGATTTCATATGTCTTAATTCTTCATATATTGCTAGTGTACTTTTTAAGCAATAATTTTTTGTTGCATAATAAGTTGATAATTTTGGGCCTGCCATAAAACCTGCTGACGATGCAACATTTAATATATAACCTTTATCTTTTTTTATAAAATCTTGTAAAAATAATTTGGTTAATATATGGACTGCTACTATATTAACGTTTATCATATTTAGTTCTTTATTTAAGTCTGTTTCATAAAAATTACCAAATAAACCAAAACCAGCGTTATTTATTAAAATATCTATATCTTCATTTTTTGTTCTTTCATATAAATAAAAAACATTTTCTTTTACACTTAGATCTAATTCTATTATTTCAACATTTGTATTACATTTTTCTTTCATTTCTTTTAAAGATTTTAAATTTCTTCCTACTAATATTAAATCATAACCTTTAGCACTTAGATATTTTGCCATATCTCGTCCTATACCACTGTTTCCACCTGTTATTAATGCTTTCATATAATTTTTTTCCTTTCAATATAATCTATTACAATTAATAAATATCCTAAAGATAATAATAAACCACTTATACAATCACTAAAGTAATGTACTCCTAAATATATTCTACTAAAAATTATTAAGAGTATTAATACAGATAATAAACTAGTTAATATATATTTTACTTTTTTATTTATATTTGATTTTAATATTAAATATATTATAAATCCATATAATAACGTTGCTGTCATTGAATGGCCACTTGGGAAAGAATATGACTTTTCTATTACTTCTTTCATGTAAGGAGGTCTTGGTCTTTTCATTATATTTTTTATTATAACTTTAATTAGTTCTTCTCCTAAAAGAATTAAGTCTATTATTAATATTTTTCTTTTAAATATACCTATTAGTAAAATTATAATTGATACTATTACAGTAAATTTTACACTAGCAAAAAAAGTTATTATTTTCATTATATTAGTTAATGTATTTGTTTTCAAATTATAAACCATATTATGAATTATGTTATCAATAATAAGTGTATTATTGAATTTAACTAATAATAATATTATAAAAAATACTATTATAGATATTATTCCGATTGTTCTTTTTTTCATATATAACTCCTATAATAATTATATTATATCATGAACTTTTATATAATAAGATAAAAAGTAATTCTATTTTACTTAGAATTACTTTTTAGTTTTTTGATTATACTAGTAGCTGTTAATTCTTCATTTTTAAACATACATAAGTATTTTTTAAACAATAAATATGCTGATTCTTCTATATCACTTGGAGCATCTATAATACAATTTTTACCTTTTATAGTTATTCTACCTATAATTTTTTTAGTATCTAATGAAACTATATCAAATACATAACCATTATCTTTTAATGTTAAAGTATTTACCTTACTTAATCCTATATCATCATTTGCAATAACGATATTTATATAACTTGATTTTATAACATTTTTTAAATTATTTATATCTAATGCTTCGTTTACTGTTCTAAATTTACTTATATTTTCAAATATATCTTCTACTAGTTCATCTTTTTCATGAGTAGTTAATGTATGTGTTTGTTTTTTATTGTCTTTATAAGATATTTTTGATGTAGTTATTCCGTTTTTATCAAGATATATTATTTCTACTGTTTTTATGTCTATAGTATTTGTAATTCTTTTTATGGCACTAAATTCATCTTTTGATAAAATTATATATAAAGAATTATCTACTTCTATTTTAAAACTTAAATTACTTATATTTAATTTGTTCATGTTCTTACCTTTCTAGCAAAGAAAAAAACTAATTACTTTAGTTTTATTGTGCTTTTAATTTTACCTACTAAAAATACTATTTCATCACATTTTTTTATTGCAACTGTTTTAAAAATTGCTTTACCTCCTACAGTAAGAGATGAAACAATTGCAGATACCAATATAGACGAAATTGTCGTATTTCCAATTATATTTGATAGTGATAATGCTACCATAGCGCCCATACCACCACTTATAATACCACATATATCACCAATTACATCATTACATATACTGGCTACTTTTACTGAGTTTTTTAATAAACTTATTGCTTCTTTTGCGCCTTTTATTTTTCTAGATGATTTCGCATGAAATGCTGCCTCATTACTAGATAATGTTGCAGTACCTATCATATCAAAAATTATACCTATAACTATTACTAATAATGTTATTAGTATCATTACAAAAATATTAGCATTTGATGTTATTACATTTGATGTAAAACTAAAAATTACTGAAAGAAAAAAAGTCATTAAAAAAACTTTATATATCCAGTTATCTTTCTTCATACCGATTCTCCTATATAAAGTTGGGATTTTTGCGTGGTAGATTATAAATTAATTTTACGGCTTTGGTCGAGTTGAATTTCTCTAGTTCCACTCCTTCGGTTACCCTAGGGCGATTTCTCTTTACGGGAAATAATTAAAAGTCACCTATTTAATTACTCGATTACCACTTAGTCCGCACTTCAAAACTTATAACTTGACACGCTAGAAGTTTTCCTTGACACAACTAACCTATTCTTATTCGCTTTTGCAATTATATTTTCATTTTATAAATCCCATATAATCACTCACGACATGCATTTATTTTTAATACCGACGTAATAAAAGGAGGTTGATTGTATGCCATTACAATTTTCCTTAAATTTTAAATTATATATCCACCCTAACTTGGGCAGAAAAAGCAGATATACAAAGTGTCAATCATGCAATTGATGGATTTTTAGCCCCATCTTCAAATAGTGTTTATGACTAGCATAATGCACCACACGAATAGAATTATAGCAAAAAAAGTGGATATTGTCAAATTTGCTATACTATATTATATGTTGTAAAAAATAAAATTAACACAAAAAAAGGAATTAACATCCTTCATCATCGACACAAATATTTGGATTTATTTGATCTATGAAACCTTGATATATTCCTTTAAGTTCTTTTTCTTCTGTTTCTGTTAAATTGTCACTAGCATTAGTATGAGTTGGTACTGTACTAACATGACTACCAATATAATTATTGTCTTTAATAAATATTACTGTTGGTGCCAATAACTTTTTCTTACCCTCTTTTAAAGTACCTTCATCATATGTTGCTTCTATATCATCACCTAATATTTCAACTATTTTTTCATATAATTCAACTTTTTTTATATCATTATCCTCTTCGTAAGCATTTCTAAGTGATTTTAAATTATAATAATATAATGTTTTTATATCATTACTTTTTAATGTATTTATTAAAACTGGTACTACAGTTCTACACCAATTACATTCTGGCCATCCCATATATATAACATTAGTTCCTTTTGTAAGTAATTCTAACAATTCATCATCATTTACATATTCTACATTATTATCATTAACTATTTCTATGTTTTTTAAAACATAATTCTCTTTGTACTCAGTTCCATTTAAAGATTCATATTCGTTTTTAAATTTTATTTCATCTGCTGTTAATGCAGGTTTAGGCTCATCAGTTTTCATATTTATAATTACTAGAGACATCACCGCTACTACAATTATTAGACTTATTGCTATTATAATATTTTTTTTCATACAACACACTCCATTATTTTATTACATTTGTCTTTATATTATTATTAAATCTATCTGGTTTCATATTTGTTAGTAAATAAAAACTAGTTAATATTCCCACCTCTATAGTGAATATACTAATAAGTAAAACTTTTAAAATTTTGTCTATAAAACTACCTTTCATAAAACCACCTAGAATAATTATAAATTATAAATTATATTTTAACAACAAATTTTCATATTTTTTTGCAATAATTATTTTTTTTTGTTAAAATATCGTTGGCAGGTGAAGTATTATGGAATTACCAAATATTAAAATATTAGACGAATCAAATAAAATCTTAAGACAAAAAAGTAAAGATGTGACTTTTCCACTAGATGATAAATTAAAAAAATTAATTGATGATTCTTTAACTTATTTAGAGATGAGTCAAAAGGATGAATATATTGAAAAATATAATTTAAGAGCTGGTATGGGATTATCTTTTGTACAGATAGGAATATTAAAAAGAATATTTGTTATATCAGAAGAATTGGATGATGGAACTTTTAAACGCTATACTTTAATTAATCCTAAAGTTATATCTCGTAGTGAGGAATTAATATATGTTGGCGAAGGTGAAGGATGTTTAAGCATCAACAGATATGTTGAAGGTATTGTACCTAGAAATGCTAGAATAACTGTTGAAGCATATGATGTTGATGGTAATAAATTTAAAATTCGTGTTAGGGAAGATATTGCTATTGCTTTCCAACATGAACTTGACCATTTAGATGGAATTTTATTTGTAGATAAAATTGATAAGAATGATCCATACAAAGATGCAGATAAAATGAGAGAAATATAAAAAGAATAGAAATTTAATTTTATTTCTATTTTTTTTATGATCTTGTTGAGAATGATGATGGAAAATTAAGAATTTGTCTTGGATTAAATGAACGGTTAGCCCATCCACTATATGTTGTGTAACAAATACTTTTATCATCACAGTACCATCCGCTTGCTATGCCAAAATGTAAATGTCCCCCAGTTGAACACCTATCCCAATAAGTTGATGCTCCGCCTGAATATCCTATTATTGTGTTTGTTGTAACATCTTGTGAAGCACTTACCGTATATGATAGTAAATGCATATACACAGTTGTATATTTTTTTCCATTTATATTATGAGTTATATAAACTTGATTTCCGCCACACGAACCTTTATTAATAATAACGGTAACTTTTCCAGCTGCTGCTGGATATACTGCTTGACCTTCGGCAGTTCCTAAATCAATTCCACCATGAAGTCTTGAATAACCTAATGTTGGGTGTAATCTCCAACCATATTCACTAGTTACTACTGCTTTTGTAATGGGTCTTATAAAACCACTTGCATTCATAACATTACTATAATTTACACATGATGATAATTGTTGATTGTCTTTACATCCTAATGAAGTATAATACTTTATACGTTCTTCTAATGCTTTTATTTCTTCATCATGTGAAACAGATTCTTCGTTATATTTACTTAAATCTTCTCCTAGTGAACTTATTTGTTTTTCTAAATCTGCAATTTGGTTATTTAATTCAACTTCTCTTTTTGCTAAATCATCTTGTAGTTTTTCATTTTCTTTTATTTTACCTTCATATTCACCTATTAATGTATGACTATAATCAGTAACTTGTTTTCCAATACTTACTCTTATTATAAAATCTGATATGCTAGTTGCTCCAAAAATGTATTCTAAGTAAGCATTATCAGATGATGAAATCTCTTCATCTACAAGAACTTTTTTTATTTTATCTTTTGTTTCAGCAATTTCGTTATTTAAGTTATCAATTTGTTTTTTTGAATCTTCTATTTTTTTATTATTATTTGTTATTTCTGTTTGTTTATTATTTACAGATGCGTTAGAACTATCAATTTGCTTTTGCGTATTATATTTTTTTTGATTTGCTGCATCTTTTGCTGCTTTTTCACTTGCTAGTTTTGATTTTAAATTTCCTAATGTTTCTGCATTTACAGTAAATGTTGGCACTAATAATAACAAAATAATTAATATAGATATAACGTTTAGTTTTTTCATATTTTTAAATACTTTCTAACTGCCTTTACACTACCTAGCATACCTACTAAACCACCTATTATTAATAATACTAAACTCACTTTAAATACTATATTATTAGGTTTTATTAGTGTAAATATATCAGTAAATACTATACCATTCATTTTATTATATAAGAAATTATATCCAAATATTGTAGATAATATAGGAATTATACTTCCAATTATACCTAAAAATAATCCTTCAAATAAAAATGGTAATTTTATTACGAAGTTACTTGTACCTACTAGTCTCATAATATTTATTTCTGTTTTTCTACTATATATAGTTATTTTTATTGTATTACTTATTAAGAACGCTGTTACAAATATTAATGCAATTACTGTTGCTAACATAATTTTACTTATTAAATCAAATATTGAAAGTAAATCTTCTACCATTCCTTCGCCATATTTTACTGTTTCAACATTTTCTAAATTTTTTATTGTTGTTGCATTTTCTCCCATATATTTAGGATCTTTTACTTTTATTATAAAACATGGTTGTAATGGATTTTCTTCTTCGGTCCAATCACTCATTATAGTATTATAAGTATCATTTTCTTGCATCATTCTATTTTTTATACTTTCTTTACTTTGATATTCAATACTTTCTAAGTTTGGTATAGTTTTTATTTCATTTTCTAATTTTGTAATTCCTTCTTCAGTTATATCTTTGTTTGCAAAAACAACAATTGTTAAATCATTTTCTATATCCCTTGTAAAGTTATTTACATTTTTTGATAATATAAGTGCTATCGCTACTAACATAAGTGTTATAAAAATACATGATACACTTGCTAAGCCTAAACTGAAATTTCTAAATAAACTTTTAAATGCATTTGATAAACTGTTTTTTAATATTCTAATGTGCCTCATCAACTTTATAACTTCCTTTCTCTACATCACTTATGATTATTCCATCTTTAATTGTAATAACCCTTTTTTTCATTTTATTTACAATATCTTTATCATGCGTTGCCATAATTATTGTAGAGCCTAAATCTTTGTTAATGCTTTCTATAACTTTCATAATCTCTTTTGAAGTATCCGGATCTAAATTTCCTGTTGGTTCATCACATATTATTAGTTTAGGATTATTAACTATTGCTCTTGCTAAACAAACTCTTTGTTGTTCTCCTCCAGATAATTCATGTGGATAGCATCTATATTTGTCTTTTAATCCTACTCTTTCTAAAGATTTTATTACTTTTCTTTTTATTTCTTTATGACTCCATCCATATGTTTCTAATGGATATGCAACATTTTCATAAACTGTTAGTTTTGGCAATAATTTAAAGTCTTGAAATACAATTCCAATTTTTCTTCTTAATTTATATACTTTACTATTTCTTAATTTACATACATTTATGCCGCCAACATAAACACTACCTTTATTTGGTTTTTCTTCTCTATAAAATAGTTTTAATAATGATGATTTACCACTTGCTGTAGGTCCGATTAAAAATACAAATTCTCCTTTTTTTATTTTTAAATTTCCATTTGCAAGTGCAGTAACACCATTTTTATAAACTTTATAACAATCTTTTACCTCGATAAATTCCATATTACTCCACCTTACTATAAAAAGTATAACATAATTTGTCGTTTTAACAAAGTACTTTTACCTTTTTCTCAAAAAATGGCAAAAAAAAAGACATTAGTCTTTTTTAGAATATTTGATTATTGTCAGCATCATACCAATGTCCGCCATTTTGTTGAACACCAACAATACTTACTGTCGCATTTAAAGTTTTTCCTTGACTTGCTTGTGCTTTATCTGCTTCATTTTTATACTCAAATACAACATAGTAATTAGCAGTATCGTTTTTTGCAGCTAAAGTTTGGACATCGGCTGCAGTTGTGGCAAAATTATATACAGTATCAGTTTTATTTAATACTACCTTTGCAACTTCAGTACCTTCTAATTTAGCTAGTGTTGTATCAGTACCATCAGTATAGTTACCTTTGTATAAAGTTGCAACAACATTGCCAGCAGTTAAGTCATCATCAGAAAAATCATTTACTGCAACTGTTAATTTTGCTATAAAACTAATTGATGAATTTGCATTATCACTATCATTTTTAACGCTAAATTGAACTGGAGCACGTAAACCATTTTCTGCTATGTCAGCAGTAGTTGCTGCTCTTTCTTCGTCTGTAGTTGCTGTAGTTGCTACTAACTTATTTTCTCGAATATTGTTTATATCGTAATATGTATTACCATCACTTTTCCATCCAGGGTAAATATTTTCAACTTCAATATTTTTACTTCCAGTATAAGTAGCAATTAGTTTTCCAGCATCAACTTCTACACTTTCTTCTTTAGTATTTTGAACAATTTGTGTTGTAAAGTATGCATATGTAACACCTACTATTGATAAAGCTACAACAAACATTACTAAAATTGCTATAACGATTTTTCCATTGCTTTTGTTTTCCATCTTTCATCCTCCTACAATAAAATGATATCAAATATTATTAATGTTTGTCAATTTAAATTTGATAGTTTTTTATTTTTTTCGTTAGACATTTTAAATTTGCACTAAAAACAATGATTTATATTGCCATATTGTTATTTTTACTTTACAAAAAAACGTTAAGTAAATTAACGTTTGTCTTGTAACATATTTAATAAATCTATTTTAAACATATCTTTTGAAGCATTTGCTTTACTAATCATAACACCCTTATAAGTTGTTAATTCAGCCATATGACCTTCTAATAAAATTTCAGTTGGTGTAATAGTATCTAACATTACTATATTTTGTTCTTTATAAACTATATATTTTAATGTTACATCACCATGTACTTGTTGAAACATATGATCACTTGGTAATTTTAATTCATAAGTTTCAGTTTTATCTTTTTTATTTGTACTTAATAATTCTCCTATAAAATTACCGTTTCTTAATTTTGGATAATATTCAAAGTTTAATTTTTTATATGCAAGCATATTATATTTTTTTAATGCTCTTTCTAATTTTTTAAACTCATTTTCATTAATATAATCTAAAATATACCCTTTCATAAAATAACCCCCTTATTTCCTATGTGTACACATTGTAGCACTTTCTGCGAACTTTGTCAAATTTTTGTTCGTATTTTGTATTATTTTTGGCATATTTTAGGCAAAAATACGTATTTTTATATAAAAAAGAACCTATTGGTTCTCTATTTTATCGACACATATGCCTTCTCCAGGCTTCTCCCCTTTTTGATATACTTGGCCAACCATAGAACAACTACTTTTTGTAATTGAATCTTTCAAGTAACCACCTAAATAATTTACTAAGCTTATTGCAATTACACTTATTAGTGCAATAATCAATACATATTCAACTAATGCTTGTCCTTTATTATTTTTCATAAGTATACCACCTACTTTATAAATTAAGTATAAGATAATTATTCATTAATGTCAATTAATAAATTTGCTTGTTTTAAATGACTGATTGCTTTTTCGGTAACTATTCTACCTCTAGGAGTTCTTTTAATAAATCCTTCTTGTAATAAATATGGTTCAACAACGTCTTCAATAGTAGTCACTTCTTCTCCAATACTTGCTGCAATTGTTTCAACTCCAACAGGACCGCCATTAAATTTATTAACTAAACTTGTCAAATATTCTAAGTCTACTTGATCTAGTCCATAATCATCTACTTTAAGTCTTTTTAAAGCACTATTTGTTATTTTTTCATCAATTATTCCATCTCCAATTACACTTGCAAAATCCCTAACACGTTTAAATAATCGATTTGCAATTCTAGGTGTTTTTCTACTTCTTTTTGCTAATTCTTTTGCAGCACCATCTGTTATTTCCATATCTAATACTCTACTTGTTCTTTTAATAATACTAGTTAATTCTTCTTCTGAATAATAGTTTAATTTTGAAA
The DNA here is from genome assembly GCA_934086185.1 of uncultured Bacilli bacterium. Lineage (GTDB taxonomy): Bacteria > Bacillota_I > Bacilli_A > RF39 > UBA660 > UMGS1124. The sequence goes on along the minus strand of CAKOHW010000009.1, from coordinate 21,539 downwards.
CTATTCCAAATCTATCTCTTAATGGACTTGATAGATCTCCTGCACGAGTTGTAGCACCTACTAGTGTAAATGGTGGTAAATCAATTTTTATATTTCTAGTATTTCCTTCAGTTCCTACAACTATATCTAATTCAAAATCTTCCATAGCTGGATATAAAATTTCTTCAATAAACTTTGGTATTCTATGTATTTCATCTATAAATAATACATCTCCTGGTTCTAAACCAGACAATATAGCCGCTAAATCTCCACTTTTTTCTATACTAGGTCCGGTGGTTGTCTTTATATTTGTTCCAAGTTCATTTGCTATTATATGAGCAAGCGTAGTTTTTCCTAATCCAGGAGGGCCATATAACAGTACATGATCTAAAGATTCATTACGCATTTTTGCTGCTTCTATAAATATTTTTATATTTTCCTTTACTTCATTTTGTCCTATATATTCATCTATTGCTTGAGGTCTTATAGTAGATTCAAATGAATCACTTGGTAATTCCTCTCTAGTTATTATTCTCTCTTCCATTAAATTCCTTCGCTTTCTTCAATTCAAGATAACATTTCCCACATACACTTAGATAAGTATATTCTTCAGTACTTTCATCAATTAATAATTGTTCTCCATCAAAAATTGGTTCATTATTTTTTAAGCGTAAATTTTGAGTAGCTTTTTTACCACATTTACATATTGTTTTTATTTCTTCTATTTTATCGGCTAATTCTAATAATCTAGATGTTCCTATAAATGGTTGCATTCTGAAATCACATCTTAATCCATAGCAGATTACTGGAATATCTTTAAACTTAGTAATTTCATATAATTCTTCTACTTGTTTTGGAGTTAAAAATTGTGCTTCATCTACAATTATTGCAGATATATTATCTAATTTTAATTCATTTAAATTATCATTTTCACTAATTAAATAATCCACTTTTCTAGATAAACCTATTCTACTTTTTACTTTATTATTACCTTTAGTATCTGTCTTTGGTTTTAATAATAAAGCTTGCATACCTTTTTGTTCATAGTTAAATATAACTTGTAATAAAACAGCAGTTTTACCACATCCCATTGCTCCATATCTAAAATAAAATTTACTCATATAATCCTCACATTCATTTTATTTAAAACCTACATTTTCATAATATTATTTACCTAATAATTTTAATGCCTCTTTAATTTGCATTTCTAAACTCATACTACTATCAATTTTTTCAATAACTTTTTTAACATCATTACTTTTATATCCTAAACTTTCTAGTACTTCAATAAGCTCTTTAAAATCATATTGAAATAAGTTAGGTTCACTAGTTAATTTTCCTTTTAAATCTAATATAATTTGTTTAGCAACTTTTTCTCCTATTTTAGGAAATCTAGTTAAATAAGTAACGTTATCACTATTTATTGCATCATATATACTTTTTATATTATCACTAGCAAACAAAGGCATAGCCATTTTAGGACCTATTCCCTTTACATTTATAAGTTTTAAAAACAAATCTTTTTCTTCCATTTTTTTAAATCCATATAAACTATTCTCATCTTCTTTTATATGATTATATAAATATACTTTTATTTCTTCATTCATTTTAAAACTATATGGATTTGCTACATTTATTAAATATCCAATTTTATTATTTTCCAGTATAATACAGTTTTTATCATATCCTGTAACAGTACCTATTATATAACTATACATTTTATCACCTAAAACAATTTTATCATACAATCGTTTGCTATTCAATGATTTATTTGATTATTTAGTAAATTTATAATAACAATTTTTGAACTTCATTAATAAACTATATTAGATAGATTAGGAGGTAATGTTATGTATTACTATGGATACAATGGTGGTTATAACACTGGTTATAACTATAATCCTTGTTGCAATTCTACATATGCTGGTACTACAAACGGATATGGTTGGGGTGCTGCATTATGGATAGTATTATTCATTTTACTAGTTATTATAATTGGAGCAGGATGGACTTGGAATTCTCCTGCAAACTAAAAGATGAGCGAACCTCATCTTTTTAATTTTTCTTTGTAAACATTAAACCGTCTTCATTTATTCTTTTATCATAATCATTAAATATTTCATCACTAGTAGTATTATCTTCTCTTTTTATTATTATCTCACCATTTATTAATTCATAAGTATATATAATTCCATTTAGCATAAATTCTTTATTTTTTATTGTTATAGAGTAAATATTATTATAGTCTAATTCATTAATTTCATTTTTAGTAACTATATCTTCATTAGTATCTATTATTAAATTTCCAGTAATAAATAAATTACTAATATCTGTTTTTTCTACTAAATAGACATTACCAAATATTTTTACTATTGCTTTATCATCTAAATAATCACTATCTTTTTTTACTACTATATCATTATTAATATTTTTATCATTATATATATAATCATTACCATCTTCATTTTTTAAATCTTCTCCATTATCATCGTATAATTTTCCTATGTTATCTTCATTAATAGAGTTACTATATATAATATCATAAATATTATAAGTACCCATATCGTATATTTTATACTCATTATTTATTACTAATTTAATTAGTAAATTATATTTTTTAGGAGCATCTAAATTATTAAATAAATTATTTCTTAATTCTTGATAATCTATAAATTCTAAATCATTTGTTAAAGCATAGTATAATTTATAATCTTTTATAGTTTTATTAAGTTTTATATCAAATGAATCATTTTTAGAAACATAATTATTATCATTATTAATTAATTTACCATTTTTATATACTTCTATATTTATATCTTCAATATCAATTTTTTTAGTACCTACTATTCCATACGTAGATAAATGGTTTGTTGTAAATTCTATATAATCGTCATAAATAGATGTATTATATTCTTCTATAATTTCATTATCTTTTATATATACTACTTTAATATTTTCATAGTCATTTAATATATTTTTAGCAGGAATTTTTATAGTGATACTTGTATTTTTTACTGTTTTTAAAGATAATTTATCGTTAAATAAATTAATATCATATAATTTTATAATATTCATATTTTCTAATGTTTTATTTATATTAATCTCTGTAGATATAATTATATCTTTATTATTTATTTCATTAGATAAATTATATGTATAAAATATATTATTATCGTCTTTAATAGTTTTTTTCATATCATATTTATTAAAATTATTCTTTTTAGTTTTTACTCTATTTATTTTAGTTATATTTATGGTTTTATTGGTATCTATGTTTTTTATTTCTTCTTTTACTTCATCAATGTTTCCTATATCATTATCTTTTTTTTCTTTTTTATCGTCATTTATATTTACTAGTGTTTTATTATTATAATGTACAGTTATAACTAAACCTAATGCAATAAATAATAATATTAATATTACAAAATATATACTTTTTTTATTATTTTTATCTTCTCGCATATTTATCCTACTTCCATTATTGATTATACATTTTATATATTTTTTAGTAAATAATTATAGTAAATTAAAAGTAAAGCATAAGCTTTACTTAAATAAGATATCATATATTTCTTCATAGTTTTTTACTGGGACTATATTTATATTATTTTTTATATTGTTTGGTATATTATTTAAATCTTTCGTATTATTAAACGGTATAAATATAGTTTTTATATTATTATTATATGCACCTATTATTTTTTCTTTTATACCTCCTACTGCAAGTACATCTCCATTTAAAGTTATTTCTCCAGTCATTGCGATTGATGTATCAATTGTTTTATTTTTTAAGAAACTTAATATAGCAGTTGTTATTGCTAGTCCACCGCTTGCTCCTTCTTTTTTTATTCCAGCATTTAGTGCATTTATATGTAAGTCTAATTTATTAAAATCTTTTGTAGTATATTTTTTTAATTTAATAAAACTTATTGCTACTTCTATACTTTCTTTTAATATTTTTTCTACATTTCCTGTCATTTTTATTAAACCTATCCCCGGTAGTGAAATACATTCTATTTTTTGAATATTACCACCATATGGAGTCCATGCAAGTGAGTTTACAACACCTTTGTGGTTATCTATTTCTTCTTTTGGATACTTAATATCTCCTAGTATATTTTTAATATAATTTATATCTAGTTTTTTGTTTTTAGTCTTATCAATACAATAGTTTCTTATTACTTTTCTTAAAATTCTACCTAATTCACGTACACCTGCTTCTTTAGTATAATCATTTATAATATTTAATAAGATTTCATCACTTATTTCTATTTTTTTCATTCCGTATTTATCAAGTATTTCTGGAATTAAATATTTTTTTGCTATATCTATTTTCTCATATTCAGTATATGAACTGATTTCAATAATTTCTAATCTATCTTTTAAAGCAGTTGGTATATCATTTATATTATTAGCAGTTAAAATAAACATAACTTTTGATAAATCAAACGGCTCTTCTATATAATTATCTATAAACATAGAATTTTGTGATTCATCAAGTATATCTAAAAGAATACTAGAAGGATCTCCTTTAAAATCACTAACCATTTTATCTACTTCATCTATTAATATTAATGGATTCATAACACCGCATTTATTTATACCTTGAATAATTCTACCAGGATTAGCTCCTAAGAATGTTCTTCTATGTCCTACTAATTCACTAGATTCACTTAAGCCACCTACGCTAATTTTATAAAATTCTCTATTAAGTGCATGACTAATACTTATTCCAAGTGTAGTTTTACCTACTCCTGGTGGCCCAACTAAACAAAGTATTGGACTAGATATATCTTTATTAATATTTTTAACACTTACAAATTCTATTATTCTTTGTTTTATTTCATCTAATCCATAGTGTGTTTTATCTAAATTCTTTTTAATTTCTAGAACATTGGTATTTTCTTTAGAGTATTTGTTCCAAGGTAAGTTTAAAGTCCATTCTAAATAATTTCTAATAACTGAACAATCTGGGTTATTTTCAGTAGTGTATTCATATCTTTTAATTTCTTCTCTAAGTTTTTTTCTAGTTTTATCTGATAATTCAAGTTTATCTAACATTGCATTATAATGATTTATTTCTTTTTGTTTATCAGTCAGTATTCCAAGTTCATTATTTAATTTATTAATTTTTTCTTTTAATATAAAGTCTCTTTGTTCTTTTTCAAATTTTTCTCTTATTTCATCATCTATTTTAGTATCTAAATTTATTACTTCTAGTTCTATATTAATGTCTTTAACTAAATTTTCTCCTCTTTTTATATAGTTAAATTCATTCATATATTCTAATTTTTTATTTTGATTCATAGGTAAAAAATTTACTACTATATCAGTTAATAAATCCAAGTCATTTATATCTTCTAAAGTTGAATTAATAGTATTAGATGATTCTGGATTAATAAGTATGTATTCATTAATTAAATCTTTTATTTTTCTTACTAAGGCTGTTTCTCTTACTTCATTGTTGTTTTTTACATATAATCTTTTTACTGTACTTTTTAAAATACCTTTCTTATCTTGAAAGTATTCTATTACTTGTACTCTATTAAGGCCAGTAATTATTATTCTGTAGTTACTGTTAGGCAATTTAATTTTCGTTTTAATTTTACCAATTACACCCATTTTAGGCAAATCACTTGCACTAGGTTTTTCTTCCAGTAAATTTATAGGACTTATTACTAAAATATTGGAATTATTATGTTTTATTGCATCATCAATTGCGTATTTTGATACATCATTATTTATTTCTAAACGTATTTCTTGATTAGGCAATAATATTAACTTTTTTAAAAGTAAAATTGGTAAATTTTCTCTCATTATATTGCCTCCTCACCAATGGTTTTTATTATAATCGTTTAGTATATTTTTGTAAAGAGATAAATGAAAAAATATTGAAATTAATCATACTAATTACATGTATTTAAATTATATTTTTTGAAAATAAAAAAAGTAAATACAAAAAAATTAATAATAATTTATAGTGATAGGAGTTGTTCGTTTGAATAACAATTTAAAATTTTGTATGATTCTTATTTTAAATATATTTTTAATAATATTGTAGTTGCTATCACTGAAAATGTTAGAAGTAAGTCTATTAAATCTAGTTTTAGTTATGTTATTTATATCTATAAGAATAAAAGTTTTATTATTGAAATGAATAATTCTTATACTTCTTAAATAGTTTATAAAAATCATTTCTATTTATTTTATCATCATATATTTGATCTTGAAAATAAGAATTCATATAATAGCAACATAGAAACTTATTTAATAGATATAGATAATTTTGATATACTTGATAAGTTACATAAAAAAAGATATGAAACATGAATTTATTTATCAATCAAGATTAATATAAGATAATACATTTATAGTTTATATCCCAACATACGAGTTGTTAGAATAAATCTTGATTATTTAAAGAAGAAACAATATGCTTATGGCATGTTAAGTGATATAGAAAGAAAATGTGAAGAAGATGGTATTGAAAAAGGTTCTGCAAATGAAAAAATATCAATTGCAAAAATTTTAAGAAAGAAGAATTTCACTGATAAAGATATTATGGAGATTACTGGTATTACTAAATCTCAAATAAAAACTATATAAATAATTAATTCAAAGGAAAAAATTGGTATTAAGTCAATCTTTTTTAGAATTAATAAAAAACAAAAAAAGAGATTATTTATATCTCTTTTAATTTTTAATATTTAATCACTATGCGTCAATATCTACTCTAAAACTAACAACAGCATCGTTTTCGATATTTTGGTTAACTCCATTATTAGCATATTCAACCTTTAAAACATAGTAATTAACTTTCTTAGCTGCAATTTGTTGTCCTGCTGCTAAAATTGTATAATTTGTTTTAGTGTTTTCAGGTTGAGATGTTTGAGCATAATATGGTGCTAATTTGTCATCTACTAATGCAGTAGCGTCAGTAGCAGTTAATGTAGCATAATTCTCTGCAGTAATTTCTGTTGTTGCTTCTCCAGTAGTATTAAATAATGTACTATTAGCAGTCGCTACATTTTCATCTACTCTGTGTAAAGTAACTCTCATATTGTCATAATATTTTGTTCCACCGAAGCAATTTGTTGTTGTGTCTGCTGAAACTGTTCCATCAGCTGCTAGTGCTGCTGATGTATAACAATTAGTAATTAATGTAGCATCAGTAGTAGTATCTAGTACAGAAGTTCTTTCCTCTGCGAAAGTGTGTACAAATTTTGGAGCATCTGCTTGATAGAAAGAAGTTAAAACTACGTCGTAAGTTGTAGCGGAATCACTTTTACTACTGTTTGACACTGTAAAAGTCTTATATGCTACAGCACCAGGTTCAACGTCTTGCATTTTAACAACTCCATTACCATCTTTGTAAGTTACACTGATGTCTGCAGTTTTAATTACTGCCTTTGTTTCAGTACCTGCAGTTTTAACTCTAGTTACGAAGTATGCATAAGTTACTCCTACTATTGTTAATGTTACCATAAATATAGCTGCTATCCCTAATGTTAATTTTTGTCTTGTGTTCATTTTTCTTTCATCCTCCTACAATAAAATTATATTATATTATTATCAAACAAGTCAAGAAGAATTTTTTAAAATTTTGAAATCTTTGAAACATTTAATTTTACTTTGCTTAATATTGTTTCATTTTTAGTTGTTTTCGCCTCTAAAACTAGATATAAATCATGATTCAATAACTTTTTATTTTGTTTTGTAAAGTACTTGGCACTTTTATTTTTTTCTGTAATATTAAATGATGTAAAATTTGCAATAATATCACTTAATTTAATGTCTGTATCTAATTCCATCTTAGATTCTATTATTGAGGTTAGTTTATCATTTTTCATAACATAATAGCCTATTTTATATGATTTTATATCATAATCTGTATTGTATGTATATTTAATATTATTTCCTTTTAAAATATTTAGATCATTATTTAAAATTATTAAACCATCACTCACAGTTAAATAATCATCATTTCCACTAAATGTATATATTTTATTTGATGACATTATGTTATAACACAAAATAACTAATATAATATTCAATACTAAAGAAATATATATAATTGTCTTATATGAATTTATTATATTTTTTAATTTTTCCTTTATAGTTTGCTGTTTCTTTTTTCTTTTCATATTTCACCTCATTCTAAATTTATTATAACTTTTTCAGTTATTTCATTATTAGGTTCAATGTTTGTACTAACTACTTTACCCGACCCATTTATTTCATAGTCTACATTCATTATATTCATTAAATTAATTACTTCTGATATATTAAATCCTCTAATATCTATCATTATTTTTTTTGTTGTATTTGTTTTTAAATATACTTTTGAACCTATTACTATATTTTCATTTTTTTTAGGATATTGATCTACAATTATATTTCCATCACCCACTACTACAGGTGTCAAATTAAGATTTTTTAATTCACTTACTGATTCATCTATAGATTTATTTAAATATGATTTTAAATCAACATATTTTGTTTCATCTTTATTAGTATCTCTATCACTTAAGTTTCTATATTTAGATATTGATTCTACGACACTTTTTACCATTTTAGCCATTGCACTAGATCCACCATTTAAGTCTTTTATAGCTACATATATTATATATTCTGGATTATCTTTAGGAAAAATTCCAGCAAAAGATCTTATTTTATATATACCTTCTGTTGTATATGTACCGTATTCATTAGTATATTGAGCTGTACCCGTTTTACCAATTAATCTAACTTTATCAGTTTTATATACAACTCCAGTTGCTGCATTATCTTCTCCATTAACTGTTAAATCCATAAGTTCTTTTATTTTTTCTACTGTTTCTTTACTAAATACCTTTTCACCTTCTGTCTTTTTATTTTCTTTTATTACTTTACCAGAAGAATCCGTTATAGATTTAACTATATATGGTTTTAATACTGTTCCATTATTTGTTATTGTTGTAAGTGCTTGTATCATTTGTATTGGAGTTATTGTAATACCTTGTCCATAAGATGCTGCTGCTAATTCTGAATTATACATAAAATTTATTTTTCCAGTCATTTCTCCATACAATTCTATGCCAGTTTTGGATCCAAAGCCTAGTTTAGTATAATAATCTAATAATTTTTCTTTTCCTACTTGTTGTGCTAGTAAAGTAGCAGCAACATTAGAAGAATATGTAAATCCTCTATCATATGTGATTTTTCCCCAACCTACTTTATTCCAATCTCTAATTTCGTAATCATCTACATTTATAGTACCGGATGCATATTCTTCACTACCATTATATTTTCCTTCTTCCATGCTTGACATGAAACTAAATATTTTCATAGTACTCCCTGGTTCATATGTATAACTAACTAATGGATTATTATAATTAACTATATTTAATTTATTTGCATCAAATGTTGGATTAGATGCTGATGCAACTATTGCGCCTGTTTTTGCATCTGCTATAGTTACTGTTACCCAATCATTTTCATAATTATTAGTTAAATCATTTATTGCATTTTCTAAATACATTTGTACATTTGAATCAATTGTTAAATTTATATTATAACCATTTTTGGCTTTTGTTTCTCTATACGGAGTATTTGCAATTTGATAACCATATGCATCTTTTTGATATTCAAGGTAACCATTTTCACCACTTAAATCATCATTAAAATAAGATTCAATTCCCATTTCTCCTACTATATCTCCAGTATCATTTTTCTTAGCATACCCTATAATATATGATGCAAAAGTTCCATATGGATAGTATCTTTTACTTGTTTTTATAAAATCTATACCTGGTAATTTTAAATTATCTATTTTTTCTTTTACAAGTTCACTAATACCTCTTCCCTCAGGTCCTAATTCTACTTGATATGATTTACTACTCAGTAAATTTCTTAATCTATTTTCATCCATATTAAGTATCGGAGACAATGCTTTAACTGTGCCTTCTATATCTACTACATGTTGTGGGTTCTTTTCATCAGTTGTACGACTAGAAGATAAATATGCTATTACTGTATATGAGTTAACATTTTCTGCTAATATTTCTCCTGAACAATCATATATACTTCCACGTGAAGCATAAAGAGTTTTAGTTTCAGTAGTACGTGACAAAGCAAATTTTCTCAAATTAATACCATCTATTTTAGTGCTAGTTGCAATATAAATAAGTTTTGCAATAATTAGACCAAACAAAAGAACAATGGCTATTATTAAAAACTTATTTATTTTTATACCATTGTTCATAAAAACTCTCCTCCTATTTAATAACGATTATATTATCATTATTATAAGATAAACCATATGATTTAGCAATATCTTGGATACTTGACAAACTAGCAAGTTCATTTACTTGCATTTCTAAACTTTCGTTTATGTTTTTTTGTTTCTCCACTTTTTTCTTTAATCTTTCTAAATCTATATTGCTTCTAGAAAGGATTGATTTTGAAGAAACAGTTAATATAGGAGCTAAAACACCAAATACACATATTAAAAATATAAATATTTTTTCTCCTTTTAAAAATCTAACACTCTTTTCATTCTTTTTCATGTTTTATATCCTTTCTATAACTCTTAATTTAGCACTTTTACTTCTAGTGTTTTCATTAAGTTCTTTTTCTTTTGCTAAAATTGGTTTATTATTTATAATTTTTATTAATGGTTTATATTCATCAGGTATAACTGGTAAGCCTTTAACCACTTCATTTATTTCACTATATTTTTTAAATGTTTTTTTTACTATTCTATCTTCAAGTGAATGGAATGTTATAATACAAAGTCTACCACCTTTATTTAATAAATTTATTGCATCTGGTAAGACCTCATTTAATACATTTAATTCACTATTTACTTCTATTCTTATTGCTTGAAATATTTGTCTTTCTGGATGTTTAGTAACAAAATACTTAGTAGGTACTGAAGACGATATAATATCAACTAACTCAAGCGTAGTTTCGATAGGTTTATTTTTTCTTGCCTCTATTATTTTTTTCGCTATATTTTTTGAAAATTTTTCTTCTCCAAAAGAATAAAATATATTCACTAGTTCATCATAACTGTATTCATTAACTATTTTTTTTGCAGTAAGTTTATTTCTAGTATCCATTCTCATATCTAATGGAGCATCTTTCATAAATGAAAATCCTCTTTCACCATTATCTATTTGTGGACTTGATACTCCTAAATCTAAAAGTATTCCATCGACTTTTTCGATACCTAAATCATTTAGATTTTTTTTCATATTCACAAAATTGTCTCTAATTATTTTAAAATTATTGCCAATTTTATTTAGTAATTCAGTCGAATATGTCGTTGCATAATCATCTTGATCAAATCCATAAAGATAACCATTTGGTATACGTTTTAGAATTTCACTACTATGTCCTGCAAGTCCAATAGTTCCATCAACATATATTCCATCATCTTTAATATTTAAATTTTCAATACATTCTGTCTTTAGTACACTATAATGCAAATTATTCTCCCCCAAACAAGTTTTCTGCTATACTAGCAAAATTTTCTTCATTAGTTGTAAAGAAATTATTCCAAGATTCCTCATCCCATATTTCTAAACGATCATTAGCGCCGATTATAACACATTCTTTTGTCAAACCGGCGTAATGAACTAGTGGGGAGGTTATGCATACTCTTCCAGATTTGTCGAGTACGCACTCAGTAGCACCAGATAAGAAAAATCTTGTGAAGTCACGTGAGGCTTTTTTTGTAAATGGTAATGTACTTAATTTATTTATTATATTTTCCCATTCTTTGTATGAGTAAACAAATAAACATTTTTCAAGTCCACGAGTAATTACAAACTTTTCCCCAAGTTCATTTCTGAACTTACTAGGAATAATAAGTCTGCTTTTTTCATCAATGTTATGATGATACTCACCCATCAACATATTATCCCCCACTTTCTTCCACAATGTACCACTGTCTATATAAATAATACAATAAGTTGTTTTAAAATACAACATCAAATATGAAAAATCAACAAAAATATTTTTATTTTACATTTTTGTGTAAAATAAAAAGAAGTATATTACTTCTTCATAGTATCAACATATTTTAAAACTTCTTCTTTATCACTTAAATGAATTTTTTCATGTCCGATTATTTGATAGTCTTCGTGGCCTTTACCTAAAATTAACAAAGTATCATTGTCATTTAATATATCTAATCCTTTTTTTATCGCTTCTTTTCTATCAAATATTATTTCATAGTTATTTTTGTTTATACCTTTTACAATATCATTCATTATATTTTTTTCATCTTCTGTACGGGGATTGTCATTTGTTAAAATTACATAGTCAGATAATTCTGTTGCAATATTACCCATAATTGGTCTTTTTTTAGGATCTCTATCTCCACCACATCCAACTATAGTTATAACTTTACCTGTTTTCTTTTCTAAAGTTGAAGTAATTATTTTTTCTACAGCATCTGGAGTATGAGCATAATCAATGATAGCAATACTGTTACCTACTTTGATAATTTCGTTTCTTCCATTTGGTGGGAAAACATCTTTAGTTATTTTTATAATATCTTCAATATTTATTCCTAAATTATTTACAAAAGCAAGTGCTGTTATATAGTTATATATATTAAATTTATTTAATAAATTTGTTTCAACTATGTAATTTGAACCATTATAAGAAAAAGTTATTTTAGTTGTCAAATTAGTATAATTATAGTCTAATATATGATAATCACTATTCATAAAACCTAATGTTTTAAAATTTTTGTATTTAAATTTAATTCCGTATTCATCATCTATATTAGATATCATTACTCCATTTTCTTTCATATGATTTAATATTAATAATTTACTATTCAAATAATTTTCCATAGTTTTATGATAATCTAAATGATCTTCAGTTAAGTTAGTAAATCCTGCTATGTCTAATTTAATTCCAGCAATTCTTCCTAAACTTAATGCATGAGAACTTACTTCCATGACAATTACTTTAACGCCTTTTTCTTTAGCATCCAATATTAAATTATATAAAAGTAAAATATCTGGAGTTGTATTTGGTAATTCAAAAATAAATTTGTTATTTACATAATAACCTATTGTTCCTATATAGGCATTTTTAATATTTAGTAAAGTTAACATTTGACTAGTTAAATATGCAGTAGTAGTTTTACCATTTGTACCAGTTATGCCTATAAATTTAATATCTTCAAAATATTTGCTATAATTTTCTATCAAATAGTCACTTAAATATTTTTCAGAATTTTCTACTACAACAGTTTCTACATCATAATTACCATGTTCACATATTATTTTTTTTGCTCCATTTTCTATTGCTTTTTCTATATAATCATGTCCATCTACTGTATGACCTTTTATTGCAACGAATGTATCTCCTTCACAAACTTTTCTTGAATCTGTTTTTATATTTATCATAATAATCACCAACCTAATAATATCATATAATTTAATATTTTAAAAATGATAAAATCCACAAATTTTGTTGTGGACTTTATTTATTTTTGTTTATTTTGATATTTATTTAATATTTTTTTAATGCCACTATATGGTAATGTTACACAAGTTTTTCTATTTTGTTGCTTATATATTTCTGAAAATGCTATTCCTTCATTTAATTCTTCTTCGTTATATTCATTTTCGTTAACCATATTAAGAAAATTTTCTATATATTTTGTTGCTTCATCTATACTTTTTCCAATAATATTTTTTAGCATAATAGATGTACTTGCAGTTGATATAGCACATGCTTCACCATTAAAATGAATGTCTTTAATTATGCCATCTTCTATTTTACAGTATATATCAATATTATCTATACAAGATTCATTATTAGAATTTATTTTTTCATAATTTAATTCATCTTTACCATCTTTATTAAATGGATTTTGATAATTATCTAATATTATTTCTCTTTTTGTCTCTTGATCCATATTATATCATTTCTTTCATTATTTTATTTTTATCACTTATTAATTCAATGAATTTATCTATTTCTTCATAAGTGTTATAGAAATATAAACTTACTCTTAATGAATTTTTTACTCCTGTTTGACTTTTTAATATTTTAGCACAATGATTACCGGCTCTTACACATATATTATACTTATTTAAATAAAATGCTACATCTTGACTAAATATTCCCTCAATATTAAATGAAATAATTCCTGAATCACTTTCTAAATTTATTATATCTATGTATGGAATTTTAATTAATTTATCTATCATATAACTTTTTAATTTTTTTTCATATTCATTAATATTGTCCATTCCAATATTATTTAAGTAATCTATCGCACTTGCTAAACCTATAGCCCCCGCAATATTAGGAGTTCCTGCTTCTAATCTAGTTGGTAATTCTTTTAAATATACTTCATTTTCATTATCAAATGATTCATTCATTCCACCACCTAAATTAATTGGTTTTAATTTATCTAGAAATTCTTTTTTTCCATATAAAACACCAATTCCTGTTGGTCCACACATTTTATGTCCTGAAAATGCTAAGAAATCTATATCACTTTTTTTGACATCTACTTTTTTATGAGGTACTAATTGTGCTCCATCTACGACAACAAAAATATCATTTGCGTGAGCGTATTTACATATTTCTTCTATTGGTCTTTCATCGCCTACTACATTAGTAATCCCTGCTATACTTATTAATTTTGTTTTAGGTGTTATTGATTTTATTACATTTTCCATTGTTACATGTAAATTTTCATCTAGATCAATGTAATTTATTAAAACATTATTTGTATTGGCTAATCTAAACCATGGAAGAACATTTGAAGCATGTTCACTTTTTGTTAGTAATATTTCATCACCTGGTTCTAATAATTCTTTAAAAAAACCCTCGGCTATCATATTTAGCGACTCAGTAGTTCCACTTGTGAAAACTACTTCATCAAACTCTGCATTTATAAATTCTGCTACTTTTTTACGAGCAGTTTCATATGCAACATCAACTTTGTAACTTATTTGATAATCACCTCTATGTGCATTAGCGGAATAATTTTTATAATAATCAGTTATAGCATTAATTACACAATTTGGTTTAAAAGTTGTAGCACCATTATCAAAATATATTATATTTTTATCTAACATAGGAAAATCATATCTATATTTATTCATATTTCACCTCCTAAACGTATTAATTATTATTTAAAAAACCATCTATAATTAATTTTGTTGCTAAATCATTATTTATACCTTTACTATTTAAATAAAATAAATATTTAGAATCTATAGTAGATATACTTGCTGAATGATTTGCAATTACATTTTTAGTATTTATATACATATTAGGTAAAACTGTAGATGTCCCATTATTAATATTTAACACTTTAATTTTTTCATCTAGTTCATTATCATTTGTCAATTCATTAACTTTACCATCAATAATTATGTTACTTCTTCCGCTATCATTAAGGTTATGTATGTTAATTAAATTTTTAGAATTATTTCCTATCATATCTATATAAATTTTTAAATCATATTTTTTATTTACTTTTATAAATGCATTATAAGTAAAGTTAGTATTATTTTTTTGTGTAATATTTAAATTTAAAGTAGACGATAATATATTTCTTTTATCATTAAGAATAAAACTTACATTATCATTTAATACAATATTTAATTCACTAATTTCATTTTCTATTTCACATACACTATCTTTGTCGATAACTATATTATTGTTATCTAATATTATATTATTCATATTATTTGTTCTCACTTACTTTATTTGCCTTATTAAAACCGTTTTTTTCTATTTTTTCTGCTAGACTATAATCACCATTTTCAGTAATTTTACCATCAGATAAAATATGAACATAGTTTGGTCTTAATTTTTCTAGTATATTTGTATGGTGAGTAACAATTAAAATTGAACATGAATGAGTATTAAAGTATTCTAGTAAGCTTTCACTAATAATGTTTAGATTATCTATATCAACACCAGAATCTATTTCATCTAATATTATAAAATCTGGTTCTAGTACCCATAAATGCATAAGTTCATTTTTTTTCTTTTCTCCACCAGACATACCTTCATTTATATTTCTATGTATAAAACTTTTATCTATATTTAATTTTTCACAAACATTATTCATTATTTTAGAAAATTCAAAAATATTATAATGACGTCCAGTTTTGGCTTCTAATGCTACTTTAAGCATTTCTGAGTTTTTTACACCTTCTATTTCCATAGGATTTTGATTAACTAAAAATATACCTAATCTTGCTCTTTCTACTGTATCTAATTTTAATAAGTCTATATCTTTATAAAAAATACTTCCACTTTCTACTTTATAATTATTATCACCCATTAAAACTTTACATATTGTAGATTTACCACTACCATTTAATCCCATTAATGTATGAATTTCATTTTTATTTATTGATAAATTAAAATCTTTTAATATTATTTTATCTAAAACACTTACTGTTAAATTTTTTATTTCTAACATAACATCCACCCACTACATATTTTATCACAACGCTATTAATTTAACCATAATTATTTATTTAAATATGTTTTCTAATTTTTTCTTTAATAAATAAAAAAGACAATTATTCTAAAATTGCCTTTATTCTTCTAACTCCAGCACTACTTGCTTCTTCTTTTTTTATTTTAAAATGTCCTAATTCTTTTGTATTTTTTACGTGAGGTCCGCCACATAATTCATGTGAAACATCACCAATACTATAAACAGTAACAATGTCTGGATATTTTTCTATAAACATACATTCTGCTCCAGATGCTATTGCATCACTTTTAGACATTTCTTTAACTGTTACATCTAATCCTTCATTTATCCATTTATTAACTAGTTCTTCTGTTTTTGTTTTTTCTTCATCTGTTAGTTTATGATCACATGAGAAATCAAAACGCATTCTTTCACTAGTTATATTAGAACCTTTTTGGTGTACGTAATCACCAACAACTATTTTTAATGCAGCATTTAATAAGTGAGTAGCGGTATGGTATTTAATTTCCATTTCTCCTGTACTTGCTAGTCCACCTTTAAATTTACCACTAGAACCTTGTCTTGATAATTCTTGATGCGCTTTAAATTTTTCTTTAAAACCGTCAGTGTCAACTTTTATACCTAATTCACTAGAAAGTTCACAAGTTAATTCGATTGGAAAACCATAAGTATCATATAATTTAAAGGCTAAATCTTTGTTTATTACTCCGTCAGTTATATTGCTTGTTATTTTTTCAAATTCTTTTAAGCCTTTTTCTAATGTTCTATTAAATTTAATTTTTTCGTTAGTTAAAACGCTTAAAATAATATCATAATTATCACTTAGTTCTTCATAATATTTTTTATACTTTTCAATAATTAATTTTGCTATTTCAGTATCCCAATCACTATTAATATCGATACCTAATTTTTTAGCATGTCTAATAGATCTTCTTATTAATCTTCTTAAGATATATCCTTGGTCTGTGTTACTAGGTTTAATCATAGCATTATCTCCAGCTATAAATACAGAAGTACGTATATGGTCGGCAATTATTCTCATACTTTTTTCATTACCTAAGTATGGTTTCATACTTATTCGTTCTATAAGTTCAATAACATCTTTCCATACACTTGATTTATAGTTGTCATTTACTCCTTCTAGTACTGCAACAACTCTTTCATATCCCATACCTGTATCAACATTCTTTTTAGGTAATTCAGTGATTTTACCATTTTCATCTTTGTTGAATTCCATAAATACGTCATTCCATATTTCGACCCAACGTGTATCTTCTGGATCAAATGTTTCAGGTATTTCATCATCACTTCTAAAATAAAACATCTCAGAATCAGTTCCACAAGGACCAGTAAGTCCTGCTATCCAAAAGTTATCTTCACTAGTTTTTGCAATGTGTTTTTCATCTATTCCTAAGCTTTTCCAAATTTCTATTGCTTCTTTATCTTCAGAAAGTATGTCATTTCCAGCAAATACTGTAACTGCTAATCTTTCTTTTGGTATTTTTAGGACTGTTGTCAAAAATTCAAAACTCCATGTAATTGCTTCTTTTTTAAAGTAATCACCTAAACTCCAATTTCCTAACATTTCAAAGAATGTATGATGATATGTATCTCCTATTTCATCTAGGTCATTAGTTCTAATACATTTTTGATAGTCAACCAATCTAGTTCCATATGGATGTGATTGACCCATTAAATATGGTATTAATGGTTGCATACCAGCAGTATTAAATAATACACTTGGGTCATTTTCTGGTACTACTGGAGCACTTGGTATTTGTTTATGTCCTTTCTTAACAAAAAAATCTATATATAAATCTTTTAAATTCATTTTTACACTTCCTCTTTTTCACGTTTTAAAGCATTTTTTAATTCATCTTTATTTTTATATATTTCATCAAATATATTGTATAGTGAATCAGTAGCATCATATTCACCAATTGCATAGCATTTTTTACCTAATCCGTATGCAACACCTGCTTCTATATGTCCACTTGTTCCGCTTGGTAAAACTAATAAAAATTTTTCTGAATTTTTTTCTGCTCCCATATCAATTTTAAAAATATTCTTTACTATATCACTTTTTAAATCTAATTGTTCAAATTCTTTCATTTTTTCTTCTTGATTAGTTGCATTTTGTCCAAAACTATTTGTAGTTTCATCATTTTTCAAGAAACAATAATAAGAAATATTAAGTTCATCAAATATTTCACAAATACTTAATATATTATCTTTATTTCTTGTTCTTCCTGCAATAAAATATTCGTATTTCATAATTATTCTCCTATTTTATATATTCCATTATTTTATCTACTACTTCATCAATTGTTAAGTTAGTAGCGTCTATATAGATTTGTTCTTCAGTTCGTTTTAAAGCTCCTACTGGTTTATTCATGTCATTATAATCTCTTTTTTTTATATTTTCTAGTATTTCATCAAAAGACATATTAATGCCACTTTTTTGATTTTGAATATATCTTCTATTCGCTCGTTCATCAACTGATGCATCTAAATAAAATTTATAATCTGCATTTGGAAAAACTACTGTTGTAATATCTCTACCTTCCATTACAACATCTTTGTTATTAGCCATTTTTCTTTGTAAATCAACAAGTATCTCCCTTACTTTAACGATACTTGAAATAGGCGAAACTATACTACTTACTTCTTTTGTTCTAATTAAATTACTAACATCTTCATTATTTAAATAAGTTTTACCTGATTCATCAAAATCTATGTTTAAAGTTTTTACAAGATTTATTATACTTTCTTCATCAGTTATATCTATATTATTTCTTAGTACACTTAATGCAACACATCTATATGTAGCACCAGTATCTATATATGTATACCCGTATTTTTTAGCCAAAATATTAGCAATAGTACCTTTACCACTTCCAGCTGGACCATCAATTGCAATTACTTTTCCCATTATTACACCACCAAACTAATTATTATTATACTAAAAAAAGTACTAAATTAATAGTACTTAACTTGCAATTTCGTAAGGATTTGAAATTGTTCCATCGCCACCTGAAATTTGAATATTTGATTTAAGTTGCACTGCCGGACGGAATGAAGCATTGTCATACACATCACGATTACTAACATATCCACCACTGTATATTAAAAATGCTAAATCTTTTTTGAGTGAGCTGTAGTAGTACGGCGACAAAAACCAAAACCGAAGTGAATTTTTTTGTTGATAATTATTTATTAAATAATAATCTGGATTACTTTTTCCTATTTTACCACCAGAATATATTATTTCGTCTGCGGTTAATGTTCCCACATACATATCTGTACTATTACTATCTGCAAACTTGCTCATATTTGTTCCATTACATTTTAATGTAGGCTCTTTCGGTGTTTTTTCACCTAAGCGAACATAAGAAGCATAATAGAAAACTGCTCCTTTAATTTTTTTATCTAATATTTCTTGATTATTTAATTCTATTGAATAATTAGCCTTAACATATGCTTTATCATCTAAACACCAATCTCCTGCTTTTAAATAAGACAAATAATCTGCTAAAGGACCCGTTTGAAAGTTCTTAAAGGCATATACCATTGACTCATTATTATTTGTTCCACCATTTAAGTAATTCATCATATATAATGAAGAGGAATTTTGTGTACCATCAGATGCAGTTAATGTATTTGCCGCATATACTGTATAGCCAAAATTACCTTTTACAGTTGTTCCATTTGTTTCAGTTGGAATATTCCAATTGCCATCACTTGTAGCACAAGTACTATCTTGGTCTTCCAATATTAATTTAATACTTCCATCTCCATTAATACGTACTATTCTCCAACACATTCCTGCAAAATTTACATAATTATCCTCAATATGTCCTCTATAATAGTAACTTATACCATAATCATCTGATGTAATGGACATTGTACTTTCTGAAGAACCAGTTAATATTGGAATTCCATCTGATGTACAATCTTTTACTATTCCTATATATGAACATTTATGATTACAAGATGATACATCCGATATATGTTTTCCTTTAACACTATTGCATTTTCCAACATCATCAGAACCACTAACAATATTTAAACCACCATCTGCTTCAGCTTGGGTGTCACCATATGTTAAACCATTCCAATCGTAGAAACCTTCTGCATTACCTGCAATATGTATTCCCTGAGTTGATATATAACTTGTTTCGTCTGCAATCTGTGTTTTAGTTCTTGATAATAACTCAGTTCCATTTGTTTTATTCTTAACATTTTCTATTATATTGTATGCTAAACTTTTTTTATCACTCGAATATGGATTTGCCATACTTTCTATATTTGTGATATTTATTCTTGCCTGTAAATGTTTCCCCATATCATTACTTTGGTCTATTCCAGTATCTATATACCACATTTTAAATGTATATGTATGTACATCTCCTTCAGTTATATTATTTCCAACTAATATTCCACCATTTATTGGAAAAACGCTTTGTGTACTTACACTATCACAACTTGTTCCATCGCTCTTTGTACATATTAATGTATATCTAAAATCATTACTTTCAAATGTTGCTATAGATCCATCACTTGCTTTTGTCACACTAACATTTTCTATAATAACTACATAACTTGTATCATTACCATTATTTGTTACTGTAAATGTTTTTGTTCCAATTTCGGTATTACTTGGTATTAGGGTTAAATCTTTACCAAGTATCTCTGCACTATTGTCTCCATAAGTTAACTCAAGATTTGCTGTCGTTACACTTATTGATTTTTCATTAGTATTTCCTTGTATTCTTGTTAAAAAGTATGCATATGTTAATCCTAAAAGTGTTAAAAGGACAATTGTTATTCCTACTACACTAACTATGATTTTTTGTTTCTTATTCATATTTTCTACCTACTTCCTATCTTTATATTTAAAGTCTATCAAATTAATTTTTTAATTTGAACCAACAACTTTATTGTTTTTATTATAAATTATAATTTATGAATAATTTGTTAAATTAAATACTTACAAAAATACAAAAAAATTATATAATTATTAACCCCCCCCCGACCAAACTTTTGTTCGAGAGAGAATTAGGCTATATAATTCTGTGCT
>CAKOHW010000008.1 GCA_934086185.1 uncultured Bacilli bacterium | reverse complement strand
GATGTGTTTCATCATTTTTAAATTACAAAACCATCTATCTCCAAGAAAAGTTATTTTAGTATTAATAGGAGAAAGTAGTTTAATAACTTCATCAATAGCATTAAAAATAACTTTTTCACTAAATAACCATTTCTTAGTAAGCTCATCAATTTCATGATGTCTATTGGATTTTGTTTTGTCACATCTAAACCAAATTGGAATAGATTGTTTACCAATTTTTAAAGTAAAGACGAGATTAACAAAATTATTTTTCATAAACATATGGTCCATTACAACAATTAATTTATCGTGTTTAAGTGCTTTAAAATTATTGATAATATGTTTAATGGAATTGTTAAAGAAAGAGATACCATTAAATTTAGAATTGTTAAAAAATCTCCAAAGTTTCTTTTCAATAGAAGATTGATTAGAAAGAAGTGAATCATCAATAAAAGATTTAGAGATATCTAAAGTAGTAATATTTTCAGAATTAATGATAGAAGAAATGATGTGGGGAATAATTTTAAGTTGAGGTTTAGAAAAATTAAAGTCGATTTTGTTAAAAAAATCAATTAACCCCTTTACAATATCATTTTCAGTATTATATAATTTATTCATAAAACAACTTCCTTTGCTATTTTGTTTCTAATTTTATAATAACAAAAAGAAGTTGTTTTATCAATTTAGAGAGAGAAAAGAGTACAAATGATAAAAAGTACTCTTTTAATATATTTGAAAAAGTGTCCGGTAATAAGTACACAATAGCTGATTGACGGGCACTTTTAATTTGGGCTAGGTATAACCTGTGTTTGCAGTTGTTAAACCTCGTCTGTTAGTATATTATTCTTCAATATATAAATTCGAAAATTATTAAAATTTCATATAAAAAATGCAATAAAATTTTAATTTTTAAAGTTTATTGCATTTTTTTATTCTAAAAATAATTTTATTGTGTTTGTTTCTTTTACGTATTGATCTGGAAGGGGTTCTTGGTAAGTTACTTTGTTACCGTTACCTGAATATTCTATTTTGAAACCTTTTAAGTTTTTTTGTGCTTCTTTTAATTCCATTCCTATAACATTTGGTAATTTAATGTATTTTGTGTCTAACCATGTATATTCTTGACGTATCATACCAGAATTATCTTGGGGTAATTTTTTTATGTTTATAATACTTTCCATAACATTTTTAGCAATAGGGGCTGATACTGTTCCTCCATATTGGGTTACACCTTTTGGATTATCTATTGCTACATATACTAGATATTGTGGTTTGTCTGCTGGGATGAATCCCATGAATGAAACTATATAGTTTCCTACTAAATAAATTCCATTATTAACTTTTTGTGCTGTACCTGTTTTACCACCAACTCTATAATTTTCTATGTATGCATTTTTTCCTGTTCCGTTTGCTACTACACTTTCTAATGCATATCTAACTAGTTTTGAAGTCTCTTTACTTATTACTTGTCTTATGGTTTCTTTTTTATTTTCTAATATTATTGTATTTGTTTCTGGTTCACTTAGATATTTAACTATGTATGGTTTATTTAAATATCCACCATTAATTGCAGCTGATACTCCTGCAATTTGTTGTATAGGTGTTACACTTATACCTTGTCCAAATGACATTGTTGCTTGTTCTACTGGTCCGATTTTGTCGTATTTGAAAAGTATTCCGTTACTTTCTCCATTTAAATCTATTCCAGTTTTTGTTCCGAAACCAAAGTTTGTAATATAATTGTATAATTTTTCAGTTCCTAGTTTTTGTCCCATTACAACAAAACCTGGGTTACAAGAATTTTCTACGACTTGTAAAAATGTTTGACTACCGTGTCCACCTTTTTTCCAACATTTTATTCTAGCGTTTTCTACTGAAATAGAACCACTATCATGAAATTGATCATCAAATATGTTTATTGTTTTTTCTTCAAGTGATGCAGCAAGTGTAATTATTTTAAAAGTAGAACCTGGTTCATATGTAGCCCATATTGGTAAATTTCTATTTATTGTATTAATATCATAATTTTGATAATTGTTTGAATCAAAATTTGGACGAGAAGACATACCTAGTATTTCACCAGTATTTGGATCTGCAACAACTATTAATGCTTGTTCTGGATTGTATTTTGTCATAACATTATCTAATTCACGTTCAATAGCTAGTTCAATATCTAAATCTATTGTAAGTGTAACATTTATTCCATTTTGCGGTTCAACATATACTTCTGGTTTATCTAATCTATTTCCTTTACCATCACTATAATATTTAATTGCACCATCTTTACCAGTTAAATATTTATCATATTCTAATTCTATTCCAGATAGTCCTTGATTATCTATGCCTACATATCCTAATACGTGACTTAATAAATTATTATATGGGTAATATCTTTTACTTTCTTTTACTAAATATACTCCGTCATAATTTAATTCATTGATTTTTTCTGCTGTTTCATAACTTAATTGTCTTCCTTCTGGATGAACTCTTTCAATTGATGTTTTTTTATTAACATGTTTATACATAGCGTCATAATCTACATTTAGAATATTTGCTAAATCTTTTGTTACTTGTTCTTTGTTTTTTATTTGGTTTGGTATTAGTACTAAACTTACTGTAGTTATATTTTCTGCTAATGTTTTTCCATTTCTGTCTAATATAAGACCTCTATCTGACGTGATAGGTAAGTTTCTACTCCATAAATTATCTGCTAACTTATTTAAATCTTTATATTTAATTACTTGAATATAAAATACTTTTAGAATTATTAAAATAAACATTATTATAACTGAAATAAATATAAATTTTATTCTTTTATGTATATCGTTAACAAACATATTTATCACCTAATATATAATATTTATTAAAAAAATATATAAAACTAGTAATTGTCGTTAAATTATGACAAAAAAGTTATTGAGTTTTTTTAAGTGTTTTTGTATAATTAATAATAAGGAGAGTATGCTTATGGAAAAGAATGTTAAGAATAAAAAAGATGATGTTCTATCTGAAATGAAAAAAGTTAAAAGATATAAAAGAGATGAACATAAAAAAATAGAAAAACTTTCTAAAAGTCAATTTCAAAAACAGATAGTATACTTAGAAGAATTAGAAAAGTTAAAAGTAGAAGAACAAGCAAAATATTTTGATAATATTTTTGATAAAATATATTCTGGTAAAGATATTGAATCATTAAGAAAATATTCTTTAAGATGTATTAAATTAACTTGTGATCCTAAAAATAATAAAATTCATTTACCTTATGGAGTATTAGTTCAAAAGAAAGATAATAAATTAATAATTAAATTATCTAATAATAGAAATTTATTTTTGTTCTTATTATTAATTACATTGTTATTTTTGGCTATATTAGGTTCTAGTTATTCTGCTGTTACTTATTCTATAGTTAAGAATTTAAATAAAGATATAGATGGCGATGGTATTGCAGATATTAATTTAGATTTGAATAATGATAGAGTAGCAGAAGTTAATATTGATACTAATGGAGATAATAAAC
This sequence comes from uncultured Bacilli bacterium, assembly GCA_934086185.1. GTDB lineage: Bacteria > Bacillota_I > Bacilli_A > RF39 > UBA660 > UMGS1124. The sequence goes on along the minus strand of CAKOHW010000008.1, from coordinate 40,613 downwards.
CTGATGTTAATATAGATTATAAAGGTAATAGAACTCCAACATTTAATATTGATACTGATAATGATGGAATACCTGATTTTAATTTGATAAATCAAGATATAGATGGCGATGGCGTGTGTGATTTAAATTGTGATTTGAATGATGATGGGTGGCCTGATATAAACTTAGATTTAGATGGTGATGGTATTGCTGATATGGAAATCGATACAGATAATGATAGAAGACCTGATTTAAACTTTGATATGAATGGTGATGGTGTATGTGATTTACATTGTGATACAAATAATGATAATAAATGTGATAAGTTTTGTTTAAGTACTGAAGATTTAGATAAAGTTAATGCAATAAATAGTGGTACAAGTACTAATATTGGTAATAAATTGCAGACTTTGAAAACTGGTGAATTAACTCTTGAATATGAAGATAATAATCAAGTGTTGATAACTGATGTTTATCCAGATGATCAACCATTCTTTGAAAATTATATACCAACTAAGAAATTTAAAATTACTAATAAATCTGGTTTATATATAATGTATAATTTGAGATGGGTTGTTAATTTGAATGATTATGAATCAGATAATTTTAAATATAAAGTGGCAAGTAATAATAGTGGATTTACTACTGATTGGATAACTACTCCTAAAGAGACTTCACCTATGGCTACTAAGATTATTATTCCACCATATACTACTCAAGAATATGCAATTGATTTTAAATTACAAGGAGTAGGTGGAAATCAGGATTATGATCAAGGTAAAACTTTTGCAGCATATATTGAAATGTATTTAGATAATGAGTATTAAACTCATTATTTTTTTATAAAAAAATTAAGATATAATCTTAATTTATCCTAGTGCTATATCAAGTATCATCATTATACTAAAACCTATTATTGTTATAAAAGCCATTAGATCTTTTTTTTCTGTATTTTGACTTTCTGGTATTATTTCTTCAACTACCACATATAACATTGCTCCTGCTGCAAATGCTAATAAATATGGCAATATATTATTTATTTTTAATACTAATGCTGCACCAATCATTGCGGATATTGGTTCTACTATTCCTGATATAGAACCTATTATGAATGATTTTGTTTTTGAAATTCCATTACTAAGAAGTGGTAAACTTATTGCACTTCCTTCTGGAAAATTTTGTATTCCTATTCCTATTGCTAGTGTTATTGCTGATGCTATTGTTGCACCATTTAGACCGTAAATTATTGAACCAAATGCAACACCTATAGCCATTCCTTCTGGAATGTTATGTAAAATTATAGAAAATATTAGTAAACTAATTCTTTTTTTATTTTTATTTATTTTTTGTTCAAAAATTTTATCTCCTATAAATAGTAGAAGTGTTCCTCCTAATATTCCTATTGTTAATACTATTACTGGATTTGATCCTAAATTTTTTGACATATCTATAGCAGGATTTATAAGTGAAAAGAAACTAGCAGCAATCATTACTCCTGCTGAAATACTTAAAAAACTATCTAATAATGTTTTATTAAATTTTTTGAATAGAAATACACTTGCTGCACCAAAAGAAGTTATTAAGAATGTGAATATACCTGCTATTAAAGATTGTAATATAGGATTTAATTCATAAAAAAAATTTAACATTTAATCACCTAATGTATTAGATGATTAAAGTTAAATTTTTGTTAATTATTATTTGTATTTTTTTTAACTTCCATAATAACTGGTAAGATTATTGGTCTTCTTCCTGTTAGATTATTTATAAATGGGTTTAATTCTAATATTATTTGATTTTTTAAATTTATATAACTATAACCATTTGTTAAAGAGTTTTTTACTATTTCTGTAACTTTTAATTCTATTTCATGAATTAATTCTCCGTTTTCATTTACTAATATAAATCCTCTTGTAGTTATATTTGGTTTAATAAGTAGTTCTTTTTTTATAGGATCAATATTAATTATTGTTACTAATATTCCATCATTACTCATTAATTTTCTATCTTTTATAACTACTGATCCGATGTCTCCTATACGAGAACCATCAACATATATGTCTCCGGCTTGCACTTTTTTATTTGTTGTAACCTTATCTTTTGTAAATTCAAGAACGTCTCCATTACGCATAGTAAATATATTATTAGGATTTACATCACATGATATTGCTAAATCTCTATGTTTTTTTAACATTCTATATTCACCATGTACTGGCATAAAATATTCTGGTTTTATTATTCTTAACATCCATTTTAATTCTTCTTGTTTAGCATGTCCTGATGTATGTATGTCTTTTAATTCAGTATTTGTGTATACTTTGACACCTTTTAAATATAATTTATTTATTATCCTATTTATACTAGCACTATTACCTGGAATAGGGCTGGATGAGAATACTACTATATCGTCTGGAAGTAATTGAATTTGTTTATGAGTACCATTTGCTATTCTTGATAATGCTGCAAGTGGTTCACCTTGTGAACCAGTACATAGTATACATATTTCATCTTTTTTTAAACTTTTTGCTGCATTAGCATCTATAAAAATTGTACTATCTGTTATTAAGTTGTTTTTTAATGCTATTTCTTTAGCGTTTTCCATACTTCTTCCAAAAGTTATTATTTTTCTATTGTTTTTTTTACATGTTTCAACTATATGTTTAATTCTATATATATTAGAAGCAAAAGTAGCAATTATTATTCTTGATTTTACTTTTCTAAATATATCACTTAATGCTTCATCAACAGAACTTTCACTTTTTGAAAAACCTTCAGATAGAGCATTTGTACTATCTGACATTAAAAGTTTTACTCCTTTTTTTCCTAATTCTGCCATTTTATGTATATCAGCCATAGGACCAATTGGTGTTAAATCAAATTTAAAGTCTCCTGTAGTCATTATAATACCAACTGGAGTATGAACTACAATTGCAAAAGAATCTGGTATTGAATGTGTTGTAGTAATAAATTCTACATTCATACTTTTAAATTTAACGAATGATTTAGAATCTATTGTTACTAAATTATCATATCTAATACATTTATCTTCTAATTTTTTTTCAATTAAATCTTTAGCAATTCTAGGAGCATATATTTTAGGTATATTTATGCTTTGTAATAAAAATGTTATACCTCCTATATGATCTTCATGTCCATGTGTTATAAATAATCCTCTTATCTTCTTTTCTTTTTGTTTTAAATATGTAATATCTTGTATAACATAATCTATACCTAATAAATCATCTTCTGGAAACATTACACCAGCATCGATAATTATTAAATCTTGATTTGTTTCTATTACATACATATTTTTACCGATTTCGCCTAAACCACCTAAAGCGAATACGGACGTAGTCGTATCTTCTTTTTTCATTTTTTCATCTCCTTAAAAAATAATTACAAAGCTAAAAGATATAAGTAATTATAATATAAAATTTGTGATTTGTCTACTTGATCAAAAAAATATTAAAAAATTTACATATAAAAAAAGGAAATGCAAAAAAAAAGATAATATATATAGTAGAGGGTGATAATATGAAAAAGATTTTAGTAGGTGTAGTAAGTTTTTTATCTTTTGTAAATTTAGTTAATGCAAAAGTATACTATGGCGAATATTATAAAACTGATATTAAAGATAGTATAAGTGATATATTTGAAATAAGAAAATATATGATATATGAAAATAAAATAATTAATAGGATAGATATGGGTTATTTAGAAGAAAATGATAAATATATAAAAGATGAGAATGATTTTATATATGAATTTAATGATAGTAATAAAGATGAAGATACTATTTCTTTTGTAAATTTTAATTATGATGTAAATGAAGCTAATGAAATTACTTTTTATGAAATAGGTATGTATTTAAAAATATATGAGATAGAGGTTTATTATGATGGTAATAAAATTGATTTTTTGTATGATGTGAATTTAATAAAAGATAATAAATATATTTTTGATAATAATATAAATGATAAATATGGGGAAGTTTTAATGAAGAATAATTCTGTTACTATTAAGCTTGATAAAAAATATGATTTAAATAAATTAAATATTGTTATGTATTCTAGGAAGTTATTTGAAAATACTTATGGTAGTTTGAAAGTTAATGGAAGTTCTTTAGTTAATAAACATTTTTTTGATAGTTATATTACAATATTTTGTTTTAATAATAATACTAATGTTGGTTATAAAAAATATATAAAAAAATATAAATATTATAAAGTAGAGGAAAAAGTTAATTATGATTATTTAGAATATGATGAGAATAAAGTAAATGATAGTAATTATAAAGTATTTGAAGAATATTATAAGAGAGATAAATTAGAGTTAGTGGATAATATTGTTGTTGATAGTAATCAATCATTAAAAGATTTTATAATTGATAGTAGTGGAGAAGTTATTATTTCGTGTGATAGGAATATAGAAGAAGATGGAATTTATAAATGTATTTATAAGTTAAATAATATTAGTATAGAAAAAGATGTTATTGTAAATAAAAATGATAAAAGTATTATTAGTGAAAATATAGATAATAAAGTTATAAATAATGAAATTGGTATATATAATAAAAAAAGTCAAGATAATAAAAAAATAATTGTTAATAAAGTAAATGATGAATTAATATTTAATGATAGTTATGAAAATAAGTATTTGGATAATAAAAAAGATGTAAAAAAGAAGAAAAATAATTTATTTAAAAAAAGTAAGAGAATTTATTTTATTAAGTGTGGTATTTTTATGTTTTTGTTAAGTATTGAAGTTTTATTTTGTATATATAAAAAGAAGTAGATGTTTTGTCGAATTAGTTTAAGTTTTTTAATTAATATACTATATTATAATGGATGGTGATTTATGTTAGATATTGATATGGAAATAAGAAATGGTATTTTATTTGTTAGATTTGATGGGGTTATAAATAAAAATACTTTTAGTAAATTAAATAATTTAATATCTATGATTAAATATTATGGAATTAAATATTTAGTTTATAATTTTAGTAATTTATTATCTATAGATAAGAATGGATATAAATCACTATTAAGTGGGTATGATGCTGTAGTAAACAATAGTGGTAAAGTTTATGTAGTTGAAAATCAATTTAATCTAGATTATTTTGTAAGTGTTAAGAACGAATTAGCTGCCCTAAAATTATTAAATATTTAAGGTGGGATAAGTAATGCAAGAAATAATAAATAGTGATGATTTGAAGTATCTTATATTATCTATTGCTAAAAATAAATGTTTTAGTAATGTAGATAAAGATGATTTACTACAAGCAGGTTATACCGGGGCTTTAAAAGCAGTAAAAAATTATTCACAATCTATGAATACTAGTTTTTCTACTTATGCTTATAATTATATACGTGGGGAAATGTGTGAACTTATTAATAAAAGTAGGACTATTAAAGTTAGTAAAGAGTACTTAAAATTATATAAACAAATAGAAATAGCGAGAAATAAATTATCTCAACAATTGTGTAGAATACCAACTAATAAAGAACTTAGTATATATTTAGAAACACCCGAAGAAGTAATAAATGAGATATGTATTAAATGTTCTTATACATTAAATTCTACTTCTTTAGATCAAGAAAATGATAATTTAGATGATTTTAGTTTATATAATGTAATAGGTAAATCATATGATTATGATACTAAGATTATGATGAATGATGCTTTAGAGAATTTAAGTGATTTAGAAAAACAAATAATTGTTTATAGATATTATCGTGATTATACACAACAAGAAATAGCTAGAATGTTAGGAATTAAGCAGGTTAAGGTATCTCGTATAGAGACAAAATCTAAAAAGAAGATAAAAGAATATCTTTGTGCATAAAGTATAAAAAAACTTTCATAATATAAATGGAGGTTTTTTTATGGAAAAACGAGAGTATGTTGATTTAGTAAATAAGACAGTTCCTAAAGTTAGAAAGTTACCTCATACTATACTTGCTTTTTTATGTGGAGGGTTATTAGGTGCTTTTTCAGAAGTATTAAGAGTATTATTAAATAATTATTATAAGATTAATAATGATGTTGCTGTATCAAGTATAATTTTAATACTTATACTTAGTGCTTGTTTTTTAACTGCTTTTTTTGATTTTGATAAATTAGTGGTTAAGTTTAAAGCAGGTTTAATTGTACCTATTACTGGTTTTGCTCATTCTATACAAAGTTGTACGTTAGATTATAAAAAAGATGGTGCTATAACTGGTTTGGGTTCTAATTTTTTTAAGTTAGCAGGTTCGGTTATTTTATATGGAATTGTTAGTGCTTTTATATTTACTGTTTTAAGGGTGGTATTTTATGGCTAGTTTTATTTATAAGAATGTATATATTAATAATTATTATTCAGTTGCTGGTAAGTATGAAAATAATGGTAATTTAAAGGGTGTAAATAGATATTTAGAAGATTTTTATGATAATGAGGCAACTATTGAAGATTGTGAAATTAAAATACAAAGAGAAGTATTAAGTAATTTAATAAATAAAAAAACTGAATTAATATGTGGTGGTGATTTATCTAATCAGTTATCTTTATCTAGTTATAGTGTTAAAGATTTAAATATATCTTTTTTGGGTATATATAGTGCTTGTGCTACTTTTGTATCTAGTATTATTATATTAGCTAATAGTATTAATGGTAGATTAATTAAAGAAGGTTTAGCATTTACTAGTAGTCATAATTTATGTAGTGAGAAACAATTTAGATTTCCTGTTGAATATGGGGCTTTAAAACCTATATATTCGACATTTACTTGTACTGGAAGTGTTGGATGTAATGTATCTAAGTATCCATCTAGAATAAAAGTTATTTCTAGTACTATAGGAAGTGTTGTTGATTATGGAATTAAAGATGCTAATAATATGGGTGCAGTTATGGCTCCTAGTGCAGTGGATACCTTAATAAAACATTTGGAATATACAAATACTAAAGTTAATGATTATGATTTAATATTAACTGGAGATTTAGGATTATATGGTGCTGATTTATTTAAAATGATATTAAAGAAAGATTATGGAATTAATATAAGAAATTATATAGATTCTGGTAGTATTATTTATAATAAAGAACAAGAAAAATATAGTGGAGGTAGTGGACCGGTTTGTTTACCATTAGTACTATTTAATAATATATTAAATAATAAGAGATATAAAAAAATAATTGTTATTGGTACTGGATCTTTACATTGTCCTACGTTAGTTAATCAAAAGAAATCTATACCTAGTACAAGTCATTTAATAAGTTTGGAGGTAGAGTAATGTCAATATTATATTCATTTTTGTTTTGTGGACTTATATGTGTTATTGGACAAGTTATTTTAGATAATACTAAGTTAACACCTGGACATGTAACTAGTATTTTAGTTGTAGTTGGAGCTTTTTTAGGTATGATTGGTATATATGATAAAATAGTTGATGTTGTTGGAATAGGAGCTAATATACCTATTACTTCATTTGGAAATACATTATTTAATGGAGCATATAAAGGTTTTAAAGCATATGGTTTATTAGGTATATTTGATAAGATGTTATGTAATGTAAGTTTAGGAATTAGTAGTGCTATTATATTTTCATTTATATTTACATTATTTAGTAAAGTAAAAGATTAGATTATTTTTCTAATTTTTTTGTGTTATAATTTAAATGGAGGATGGAATATGAAAGAAATAGAAAATATGTGTTATGTAAATAATCAAGCTAAAAGTGGACCTTCTCCAATACCAGAAGAAGGTAAATGGATTCAAGCACGTGAAATTAAAGATATTTCAGGACTTACTCATGGAGTTGGTTGGTGTGCTCCACAACAAGGGGCTTGTAAATTAACTTTAAATATTAAAGAAGGAATAATTGAAGAGGCTTTAGTAGAAACTATTGGTTGTAGTGGTATGACTCATAGTGCTGCAATGGCTGGTGAAATATTAGTTGGAAAAACCATATTGGAAGCATTAAATACTGATTTAGTTTGTGATGCAATTAATACTGCTATGAGAGAATTGTTTTTACAAATAGTTTATGGTAGAAGTCAATCAGCATTTTCTAAAGGTGGATTAGCCGTTGGTACAGGATTAGAAGATTTAGGTGCTACTCGTCGTAGTCAAGTTGGTACAATTTATTCTACTCGTTCAAAAGGGCCTCGTTATTTGGAGTTAGCAGAAGGTTATGTAGTTGAAATCGGTTTAGATAGTAATGATAATATAATTGGATATAAATATGTTAATTTAGGAAAAATGATGAAAAATATTAAGAGTGGCATGGATCCAATGGAATCAATCGAAAAAGCTAGTGGAATTTATGGAAGATTTAATGAAGCAGTTAAAAAGATTGATCCGAGGGAGGAATAAATATGTTTGAGAATTATGAATTAAGAATTAACAATATACAAAAATTATTAGATAAATATGGAATAAAAGATATCGATGAAGCTATTAGTATTACTAAATCATATGATTTAGATATTTATAAAATGGTAAAAGATATACAAACAATATGTTTTGAAGATGCTTGTTATGCTTATACTATTGGTGCAGCTATTGCTTTAAAAGAAAAAGTTAATAGTGCTAGTGAAGCTGCAACGTATATTGGTGAAGCATTACAATCATTTTGTGTAAATGGTAGTGTTGCAGATGCTAGAAAGATTGGAATAGGACATGGTAATTTAGCAGCAAGATTATTAGATGAAGAAACAGATTGTTTTGCATTTTTAGCTGGTCATGAATCATTTGCTGCTGCCGAGGGTGCAATTGGAATTGCAAAAAGTGCTAATATTGTAAGAAAGAAACCATTAAGAGTAATACTTAATGGACTAGGTAAAGATGCAGCATTAATAATAAGTAGAATTAATGGTTTTACATATGTAGAAACTAGTTATGACTATGATATTGGAAAATTAAATGTAATAAAGGAAACTAAATTTAGTGATGGAGAGAGAAGCAAGATAAAATGTTATGGTGCATTTGATCCTAGAGAAGGTGTTGCTATAATGCATAAGGAGAATGTTGATGTTTCAATTACTGGAAATTCGACAAACCCAACACGTTTTCAACATCCTGTAGCAGGTATTTATAAGAAAGAAAGAATAGAAGAAGGGAAACCGTATTTTAGTGTAGCGAGTGGTGGTGGAACTGGTAGAACACTTCATCCGGATAACATGGCTGCTGGTCCTGCAAGTTATGGTTTAACTGACACAATGGGCAGAATGCATGGAGATGCACAATTTGCGGGAAGTAGTAGTGTTCCTGCTCATGTAGAAATGATGGGATTTATTGGAATGGGGAATAATCCTATGGTTGGAGCAACTGTAAATGTTGCAGTAAATGTGTTTGAAAAATTGAATAAATAAAATAATGTAAACTGTTGCATATGCAACAGTTTTAATATATATATTTATATTATAATTGAAAGGTATTATGGGAGGTATATAATGAAGGAATGGAATAATTTTAAAGAAGGAATTTGGACAAAAACAGTTAATGTAGAAGATTTTATAGTAAAGAACTATAAGTCTTATACTGGCGATGAAAGTTTTTTAGAGGGTATAAGTAAAAAAACTGATAAAGTTTGGAATAAATGTTTAGATTTATTAAAAGATGAATTAAAAAAAGGTGTATTAGACATAGATGTTGATAATATGTCTGGTATTAATTCTTTTAAACCCGGTTTTATAGATAAGGAAAATGAAGTAATATTCGGTTTACAAACAGATGCACCTTTAAAACGTATGGTTAATCCTTATGGTGGAATACGTATGGTATATTCTGAATTAGATGCTTATGGTTATAAATTAAATAGTGCTGTAGATAAGTATTTTAATGAATTTAGAAAAACTCATAATCAAGGTGTATTTGATGCTTATACAAAAGATATAAGAACTGCTAGACACGTTGGATTATTAACTGGATTACCAGATGCATATGGTAGGGGAAGAATAATTGGTGATTTTAGACGCGTTGCACTTTATGGTATAGATTATTTACAACAACAAAAATTAGATGAATGGAATAATAAATATTTAGGTGATATGACAGACGATTTAATCCGTACACGTGAAGAAATATCTATGCAATATAGAGCATTAGAAGAAATGAAAAAAATGGCTAAAAGTTATGGTTTTGATATTTCTAAACCTGCTAAAAATTCATTTGAAGCTGTTCAATGGACTTATTTAGCGTATTTAGCAGGGGTTAAAGAAAATAATGGTGCTGCTATGAGTTTAGGTAGAGTAGATGCTTTCTTTGATATTTATTTTGAAAGAGATTTAAGTTTAGGATTAATTACTGAAAGTAAAATACAAGAATTAATAGATCAATTTGTTATTAAATTGAGATTAGTTAGACATTTAAGAACTCCTGAATATGATGAATTATTTTCTGGAGATCCTACTTGGGTAACTTGTTCTGTTGGTGGTATGTTAGATGAGAATAAAACATTAGTAAATAAAACTTCATATAGAATTGTACATACTTTAGAAAATTTAGGTACTGCACCTGAACCTAATATGACTATTTTGTGGAGTGAACATTTACCAGAATCATTTAAGAAATATTGTGCAAATGTTAGTATTAAGACCGATGCTATTCAATATGAAAATGATGATTTAATGAGAAATGTTTATGGGCATGATTATGCTATCGCATGTTGTGTTTCTGCTATGAGATTAGGTCGTGATATGCAATTTTTTGGTGCTCGTTGTAATTTAGCTAAATCACTTCTATATTCATTAAATGGTGGAGTAGATGAAGTTAAAGGCGATAAAGTACTTGATGGTATAGAATTAAATAAAGATGAAGTTTTAGAATATGAAAGTGTTAAAGAAAATTATTATAGAGTATTAAGTAAAGTTGCAACAATTTATAGTAATGCTATGAATATTATTCATTATATGCATGATAAATATGCTTATGAAGCAGGATTAATGGCTTTACATGATACTGATGTACATAGATATATGGCTTATGGAATTGCTGGATTATCAGTTGCAGTTGATTCATTATCTGCTATAAAATATGCAAAGGTTAAACCTGTAAGAAATGAAGATGGTATAACTACTGACTTTATAATTGATGGTGATTATCCTAAATATGGAAATGATGATGATAGAGTAGATAGTATTGCAAAAGAATTAACTGAATATTTCTTTAATGAATTAAAGAAACATAAATGTTATCGTAATGCAGAACCTACTATGTCAGTTTTGACAATTACATCTAATGTTGTATATGGTTCAAAAACTGGTTCAACACCAGATGGTAGAAAAGCAGGAATACCTTTTGCACCTGGAGCAAATCCAATGCATGGTAGAGATTTAAATGGAGCTGTTGCATCATTAAATTCAGTAGCTAAATTAGATTATGTAAATTGTTGTAAAGATGGTATATCAAATACTTTCTCTATTGTTCCTGATTCATTAGGTAAAGATGAAGAAACTAGAATAAATAATTTGGTAAATCTTTTAACTGGATACTTTAAAAAAGGAGCTCATCATTTAAATGTTAATGTTTTGACAAGAGAAACTTTAATAGACGCTATGAATAATCCAGAAAAATATCCACTTTTAACTATAAGAGTTTCTGGATATAGTGTAAGATTTAATAGACTTACTAGAAAGCAACAAGAGGAAGTTATTTCAAGAACTTTCCATACCAAATTATGATGGGAAGTGTTGCAAGTATCGAAACATTCGGTACTGTAGATGGTCCTGGTATAAGAACAGTAGTATTTTTAAATGAATGTCATTTAAGATGTATTTATTGTCATAATCCTGAAATGTGGTGTAGGGGAGATATGAACACCAGTGTAGATGAATTAGTAGAAAAAATATTACATAATAAAGAATATTTTGGAGATGGTGGTGGAGTAACGTTTTCTGGAGGAGAACCGTTACTCCAAACTGATTTTTTAATCAATGTTTGTAAAAAATTAAAAGAATATGATATAAATATTGCACTTGATACAGCAGGAGTTGGAATGGGTAATTATGAAGAGTTATTAAAATATATAGATTTAATAATTTTTGATGTTAAACATACAACTAAAGATGGTTATAAAAAAATTACTCAGTCAGTTAGTGATGAGTCATTTAAATTTTTGAAAGTATGTAATAATTTAAATAAAAAATTTTGGGTAAGACAAGTTATTGTTCCAGGAGTTATGGATAATAATGAATATTTAGTTTCATTAAACAATTTTATAAAAAATAATATTTCTAATGTAGAAAGAATTGAATTTTTACCTTATCATAAATTGGGTGAGGAAAAATATAAAAAGTTAGGAATACCTTATCCTTGTGAAAATATTAATGAGATGGATAAAAATCTTTGTGATATTTTATTTAAAGATTTTATGAATATTTATAATGAAAACGTAAAATAAATGTAAAAAAATTAGCAAATAATATGTTATGATAAAAAAATGTTGTATATTATTAACATAGGAGGGTGGCTAAATGATATATCCATCAATAGATAAATTATTAAATATAGTTGATTCTAAATATAAACTAGTTCATATAATTAGTCAGAGAGCTAAACAAATGCATGATTATGATCATTATCAAATGAAAGAATGCGATTATCATAATAAAAGAGAACTAGGTAGAGCTTTAGAAGAAATTGAAAAAGGATTAATAAAAGTTAAAAATAATTAAGTGTATATAAGACTCATTTTATAAGAATATGAGTTTTTATATTGAAAAAAATACTTAAAAATAAAAAAAGTATTAATTAAATTATTTTCAAAAATTAAAAAGTTTGATATATTTTATATAGAGTAGAAAGTACTCAAGAGTAAAAATTAATTTTATAAAAGCACAGAATTATATAGTCTAATTCTCTTTCAAACAAAAGTTTGGTCGGGGAAGGGCTAATAATTATATAATTTTTTTGTATTTTTATAAGTATTTAATTTGACAAATAATTCATGAATTATAATTTATAATAAAAACAACAAAGTTGTTGGTTCAAATAAAAAAAGTAGTTTGATAAACTAATTATTAGTAGAGAGTATGGTGTTATATATGAATAGAAAACAAAGAATAATTGTTAGTGTAGTAGGAATAACAATAGTATTATTAGCATTATTGGGATTAACATATGCATACTTTTTAACAAGAATACAAGGAAACACTAACGATAAGAGCATCAGTGTAACAACAGCAGATTTAAAATTAGTATATGGCGATGGAAGTGATGGAGTAATTGGAGGAGAAAACTTATTACCAAGTGATACAGTATATACTAAAACATTCACAGTAAAAAACGAAGGAAATGCAAATGTAGAATATGGAGTATATTTAATAGATGTAATAAATACATTTGAAAGAGTAGATGATGTTAAATATACATTAAATTGCACAACAGATGGAACAATAGCATGTAATGAAGTAACAACAGAAACAACATTTCCAAATGGAATAAAACAATTAATAACAAATGAAATAGAACCTAAAAAAACTCATACATACACATTTAAATTTACATATAAAGATACAAATACAGATCAAAGTGTAGACATGGGAAAAGTATTACAAGCAAAATTACAAATATTTGGAAAAAATAGTAATGGAGAATTCATGCCATATGAACAAACATCATTATCATATGCAATAATAAATAATGCAAAATTAGCAAAAAATGGAACAACATTTAGTGCTACTCCATTAACAACACCAGCTCAAGAGACAGCAGGTTATAAATATTATACGGACAGAGTAGATGAAGCAACAACAGAAACATCAACAAGTATATCAACAACATACCAAGGATATTACTGGACATATGGTACAGGTTATACAATAGATGAAAAAACTGGAAAGTTTACATTAACAGGAGTTGCAACTTGTAAATACAATGATGGAACATGTAATACAACATTAGTAGGAAAATATTTAGTATCATATGATGTATATTCGAATTCATCAAGTACAGATACTCAAAAAACAACAACGAATTTATCAAGTATATATAAAGTGACTACAGCACCAGCAAGTAGTACAAGCTCAATAACATTAAAATCAAAACAACAAACAAGTACAGGTTATGGAACAGAAGCAACATTATCTATAACAGAAGACGATTATGGAACAAGTTATTATTATAGAGGAGTAGCCAAAGATAATTATATAGAATTTAACAATATGTGCTTTAGAATAGTACGTATTGAGGGTGATGGTTCAATAAAAATAATATTAGCAAAAGAAGGACTTTGTAGTACAATAACATCATCAGATACCAAATCAGCTTTAATAAATAATGTCGATGATACAGTTGTATACGGTTATAAAAGAGTTAATGGAAAATATAGATATGATTATGAAAATTATAGTGGAGGATTATATACAACATTAAAAGCATGGTATACATCAAGTGGATTAGAAAATAAAAAATCACTATTAAAAAATGAAAAATGGTGTTTAGGTGGAAACGAAAATTATAGGTATAATAAAGATACTGGAGCATTGTTAACAGATGCAGAGGTAACTGAAATTGAAAATAATAGTGGTACATATAATTATGCAACCGGAAAAAGATTATATGGAATTGGTACTAATAAAAGTGCAACATTAAAATGTACAAGCGAGGAAAATAGTATAAGTGATTATATAGGAACAATAACAGCCGATGAAGTAGCATATGCAGGAAGTAAAACTTATACAAGTGGAGAAACATACAAAGGAAATTATTTATATGACAATGCACAATATTATTATTGGTCTTTGTCTCGCTCCGAATCCAACTACGACTTTGGCAACGGCGATCGTGCGTTCATCGTGGATTCTGTTGGCTGCTTGGACAACGGCGACGTCGACATGGGCGTTGGCGGCGTGCGCCCCACAGTTACTTTAGCCACTGGTACACAAATAGCGAGTGGAGATGGAACAATTTCAAATCCGTACAAAATTTTGGAAAATTGATTATTTAGAAGTGTATTCAAATGAAAAAAATTGATAAACTTTACATCAAAGATTGAAGGTATGTAAGAACATGAATAAAAAACAAAAGATTATAGTTAGTGTAGTAGGAATAACAATAGTATTATTAACATTATTAGGATTAACATATGCATACTTTTTAACGAAAATACAAGGAAATACTAATACAAAATCAATAAGTGTAACAACAGCAGATTTAAAATTAGTATATGGAGATGAAAATGGTTTAATAGAAGCAACTAACATTATGCCGGGAACTACACTAACTAGTAAAATATTTACTGTAGAGAATACAGGTAATAGTGATATTGATGGCTATTATATAGGCTTTGTTAATATGATAAATACATTAACAAATAATGCTGATTTAGTTTATACATTAACATGTGAAAGTAGTATTAGTGGTAATACATGTAATGGCATAGATTCAAAAGAAGTTCCTAATACAAATTCATATATAATAGAGAATAGTATTAAAGAAAAAGAAATACAAACATATAAATTAACAGTTGAATATAAAGAAACTGGTGTTGATCAAAGTGATGATATGGGAAAAGAATTATCATTTAAAGTAGATATCTTTTCAAATAAAAATACAATAGAGTTAACAGGTAATGTTATAAATTCAAGTAATAATGACTATGTAGTAATTAATAGTAAAGAACAAACTAGTGAAATAGTAGATGGGAAATATAAATTTATAGGGATAGAACCAGATAATCATAAAATAAGTATAAAAAATAGAGCAACAACAAAGAATTTAAGTGATAATTTAACAATTACAAAAGGTAATGAACAATCGTTTACAAATGATAGTATAACAATAGATAATACAAGTAAAAAAGCAGAAATGGATATAACTATATCAGATAATTCAATAACAAAAAAAGTGAGAAATGTTAATAATGGTATATCAAAAAGAGAATATTTAGTTTTTATATCAAAAGAATGTTTAAATGATAGTAGTTGTTCTGGACCATTTAAAATTGAAGTAGAAGATGGAATGACATTAAATGATTGGCTTAATAGTGATTATTCAAAAGAACTAAAAACTTTAAAGTATATTAAAACAGCAGATGGTTTAAAAGGACAATCTATACATGGTGGATATTGTGCTGATGAAATGAATAATGCTGATCCAAATAGTTTTTATTCATATAGTGAATATGAATTTGGATATATTGATTTTGTGGCGGTTTATAGTGGAGATGGGAATTATTCTTTAGGAGTTAAGAGTTTACCGTATCCGAATAATATTAATAAGATGAATGATTTTTTTGAATCAAATGTTATAGGTTTAGCTATAAGAAATACACATTTTTGTACTACATGTCTTCCACCAGACACCTTAATCGAAGTAGAAGAAGAGGATGAAAAAGGTAAGAAGAAACGCAAGAAAAAGAAGATAAGAGATATAAAAGTAGGAGATAGAGTAGTATGTATTAATCCATATACACATGAATTAGATGTTGATACTGTAGTAGAATGTGATAGTAATCAAATAAAGAAACATAATTGTTATGATAATTGGATATTTAATGATGGAACAGTAATAACTACAGTACATAGACATAGGTTTTATAATATAGAAAGACAAAAATTTGTTTATATGGATGAATGGAATATAGGAGAATGTGGATATAATATAAATGGAGAAAAAATAAAATTAATAGAACATCAACATATAGATGAAGAAATAGAACATTGTACATTGTTTACAGAAAAATATAATAATTATTTTGCAAATGGAATGTTAAGTGGAAATAGAAATTCAAGTGAAATAGACCTATAATATTTTTAAACGCTTTATGCGTTTTTTTATGTGCTATTATAGACTTTATGAGATATTTTTGATAGAATTTTATTAAGGTGAAAGTATGAATAATATTTATAATTATAAATTAGATGAATTAGAAGATTACTTTTTAAGTATTGGTGAAAAAAAATTTAAGGCTAGACAAATATATGATTGGTTATATATTAAGAATGTTAATGATTTTTATAAGATGACTAATATTAATAAATCTTTACAAGAGAAGTTAAGTAATACATTTTCGTTAGAATTTATTAAGATAATAAAAAAACAAGAAAATGAATTAACTAGTAAGTATTTGTTTCTTTTGTTGGATGGTAATTATATTGAGGCTGTATTAATGAGACATGATTATGGGATATCAGTGTGTGTTTCTAGTCAAGTAGGTTGTAATATGGGGTGTAAGTTTTGTGAAAGTGGTAGGCTTAAAAAAGTTAGAGATTTAGAAGCTTATGAGATTGTCGAACAAATTATATTAATACAAAATGATATAAAAGAAAGAATAGATTCTGTTGTAATAATGGGTATTGGAGAACCGTTTGATAATTATGATAATATCATGAAATTTATTAGAATTATAAATAATCCATTTGGTATAAATATTGGTGCTAGACATATTACAGTATCTACTAGTGGTTTAGTACCTAAGATAAAAAAATTTATGAATGAAGATTTACAAGTTAATTTAGCGATAAGTTTACATGCTCCGAGTGATGAAATAAGAAATAAAATTATGCCTGTAAACAAAGCGTATAGTATTAGTGAATTAATTGATACATTAAAGGAATATATTAAAAAAACTAATAGACGAGTGACTATAGAATATGTTATGCTTAATAGTGTAAATGATAGTTATGAAGATGCTATTAATCTTGCTAATCTTTTAAGAGGTATGAATGTTTATGTTAATCTAATTCCATATAATGAAACAAGTCATATTGAATTTAAGAAAAGTAGTAAAGACGTTATAATGAAGTTTTATGATACATTAAAGAAAAATGGTATAAATGTAACTATTAGACGAGAGTTTGGAAGTGGTATTGATGCTGCTTGTGGACAACTTCGTGCTAAAGAGGTGGAAAAATGAAATCATTTTATTTAACTGATTCTGGAAGAGTTAGAAGCCACAATGAAGATTCTGTTACGATAGTTAAAAATCAATCTGGAGAACATTTAATGATGGTTGCTGATGGAATGGGTGGACATAGAGCAGGAGAAGTTGCTAGTTCTATGGTTGTTACTCATTTAGGTAGTAGGTTTTCTAATCTTTCAACAATTGGGACAAAATTTGATGCAGTAAATTGGCTTAATGAAAATATTAATACAATAAATACTAATATTATTAAATATACTGAAGAAAATCCTGAGTTAACTGGTATGGGTACTACAATAGTATTAGCATTATTGACTAAAGATTTTTTGATTTTTGGTAATATAGGAGATTCGAGTGGTTTTGTTTTAAAGAATGGAAAATTACATAAAATTACAAAGGATCATACTTTAGTTAATTTGCTTGTTGAAGCTGGAGAAATAAAACCAGAAGAGGCAGCTAATCATCCTAAAAAAAATGTTTTAATGAAAGCACTTGGAACAGAAGCAAAACAAGTATTGGATATATTTGATGTAGATATGAATATAGATGCAATAATGCTATGTAGTGATGGATTAACTAATATGTTAACGGTAGAACAAATTGAAAAAGTACTTAATGAAAGTGATTTGAAAATTGAAGATAAATTAATAAAAATAATTAAGAAGTGTAATGCAAGAGGTGGAACTGATAATATATCAATTGCATATCTTCTTAAGGAAGGTGAGTAATAAATGATAATGAAGGGGCAAAAAATTAATGATCGTTATCAAATCATTAAAACCATTGGTGAAGGTGGTATGGCTAATGTTTATTTAGCGTATGATACTATATTAGATAGAAATGTTGCAGTTAAAGTATTAAGAGGAGATTTAGCTACTGATGAAAAGTTTGTTAGACGTTTTCAAAGAGAAGCTTTATCTGCTAGTAGTTTGAGTCATCCAAATATTGTTGAAGTATATGATGTAGGTGAAGATAATGGCTTATATTATATAGTTATGGAATATATTGAAGGCAAACATTTAAAACAATTGTTAAAAAAACGTGGTAGTTTAACTGTAAGAGAAGTTGTTGATATAATGCTTCAATTAACTGATGGTATGAGTGCTGCTCATGATTCTTATATAATACATAGAGATATTAAACCTCAAAATATAATGATTTTAGAAAATGGTTTAATTAAAATAACTGATTTTGGTATAGCTATGGCTTTAAATGCTACGCAGTTAACTCAAACTAATTCAGTAATGGGAAGCGTTCATTATTTACCTCCTGAACAAGCTTGTGGGAAGGGTGCTACAATACAAAGTGATGTTTATTCTATGGGAGTTTTAATGTATGAGTTATTAACTGGAAGCGTTCCATTTAAAGGTGATAATGCAGTTGAGATTGCTTTAAAACATATTAAAGAGACAATTCCTAATGTAAGAGAAATTAATGATGAAATACCTATGAGTGTTGCTAATATTGTTAAACGAGCTACTGCAAAAAATTTAAAAAATAGATATCAAGATGCTAGAGAAATGCATGAAGATTTAAAAACTTGTTTAGATGAATCAAGAATAGATGAAGATGAATATGAATTTACTTATCCTGAAATTGAAGAAAGTGATAAAAAATCTAAAAAAGCAGTAAATGAATTAGAAAATACTAAAGTACCAGAAGAGAAAGAAGAAAAAGTACAAAGTAAACAAATTACAGAGGAAGATATGAAAGAAAAAAATGAAAATAAATTATTGGTAATTTTAGGAATAGTATTTACAAGTTTAATTGTAATAGTGACTACATTAGTATTTTTACTTCCAAAGTTGACTGCTGCACCAGATGTTAAAATACCTGATGTATCTGGAAAAAGCATAGTAGATGCAGAAGAAATATTAGAGAGTAAAGGATTTAAAGTATTAGATGATACAAAAAATATTACTAGTAAAGATATTGAAGAAGGTAATGTTGTAAAAACTAGTCCTCAAAGTGGTAAAACTGTTAAAAAAGGTTCTAATATAACTCTTTATGTATCTTCTGGTGAAGGTGGGTATACATTAGAGGATTTAACTGGCAAAAATTATGTAGAACAAAAAGTATTATTAGAAAAAATGTATAAATTATATGTTGAAGTAATAGAAGATGATGTTGATATAAATAAATATGAAAAAGATACTATTATAAAAACAGAGCCAGAGGCAGGTACTTTATTAAAAGAAGGAGATACTATTAAAATACATATTCCTAATACAAGTATTTTATATCCTGATTTTACTAAAGGAGAATATTCATTAAAACAAATTGAAGATTTTGCAAAGAAATATAATATAACTTTAACTACTGAGTATGTAGAAACTGCTGATTATTCAGTAGGTACAATATATGAACAAAATAAAAAAGCTGGTGCTATGTTAAAAGAAGGCGATGAACTTATAATATATATTGCTAGTGAACCAAGTGAAGAAACAACTGATATAACAGATTAGTAAGAGGGTTTATGGAAGGAAAAATTGTAAAAATAATAAGTAATTTATATACAGTTAGTAGTGATAATAAACTGTATGAATGTAGAGCAAGGGGTAAGATTAGATTTGATAAACTTACTCCTTTAGTTGGTGATAAAGTTATTTTTGATGAAAAAGATAAATATATTTTAGAAATATTACCACGTAAAAATAGTTTAGATAGACCAATGATATCAAACGTTGATAGTGCACTTATTATTACTAGTGTTAAGAAGCCTGATTTATCTTTAAATTTATTAGATAAAGAGTTGGTAGTGACATTATCAAATAATATTGAACCTATAATTGTATTTACTAAATTAGACTTGTTAAAGAAACAAGAAATGAAATATATTAAATCTATAATGAATTATTATAGAAAAATAGGGATTAAAGTTTGTACAAATAATGGTTTATTTAGATTAAAAAGATATATAAAAAATAAAACTTTAGTTTTAACAGGACAAACTGGGGCTGGTAAAAGTACTTTACTTAATAAATTAAATAAGAAACTTAATTTGGCTACTAATGAAATTAGTGAAGCACTAGGTAGAGGTAAACATACTACTAGACATGTGGAACTATTTAATTATAAATCATCATTTATAGCAGATACTCCTGGATTTTCATCATTAGATTTAAAAAATATGAGTAATGATGAAATAAAAAATACATTTATAGAATTTAAAAATATAGAGTGTCCTTATAAAGATTGTAGTCATACTAATGAAAGTGAATGTATGATAAAATCTTTAGTTAAAGATGGTAAAATTATGAAAAGTAGATATGATAATTATATAAAGTTTGTAAAGGAGAATAAAAGATGAAAATATCTGTTTCTTTTTTAAAAAGTAAATATGATTTAGAAACAACTATAAAAAAAATAAATGAAACTAATGCAGATTTTTTACATGTTGATGTTATGGATGGAAAGTTTGTACCTAATATTTCTTGTGTATATGAAGAAGTATCAGATAAATTAAAAATGTCTAATAAATTATTAGATGTACATTTGATGGTTAGTGATCCAGAAGAATATATTTTAAAATATAAAAATTTAAATCCATATATGATAACTATTCATTATGAAATAGATAAAGATATTAAAGAATTAATAGATTTAATACATAGTTATGGAATTAAAGTGGGTATAAGTATTAAACCTAATACAAGTGTTATGGAAATAGAAGATATTTTAGATGATATTGATAATGTATTAGTTATGAGTGTTGAACCAGGTAAAGGTGGACAAAAATTTATAGAATCTAGTAAAGAAAAAGTAGATTTATTATGTTCATTAAAAAAAGATTATGATTATTTAATTAGTATTGATGGTGGTATTAATAATGATACTGTGTTAAAAGTTAATAATGCAGATATAGTTATAAGTGGATCATATGTATGTATGAGTGATAATTATCAAGAAAATATAAATAAAATTAAGGGTATATATGAATAATATTCCATCAAATTATAGACCATTAAGTCCATGGGAATATTTCTTATATAGTATATTGTTTTCTATACCTGTTATAGGTTTTATATTGTTAATATTATATTCTTTTGATAATAGTAATATTAATAGAAAGAATTTTGCTAGGAGTTATTTTTGTATTTATATATTGATTATAGTATTAATATTTATATATGCAATTATAATAAGTAATATTGGAATAGAACCTAGAAATTATGTATAATAAAAAAGGCCTAGGCCTTTTTATTTTGTTAACTTATTATATATTTCATCTAAATCTTTTATAGTTTCTTTGTTTTTATATACTGGAATTAAATGCATATGATAATGTTTTATTTCTTGGGCTATTCCATAATTTACACATATTTTTAAACCTACTGCATTTAATTTTTTATATATTAAGTCTTTCATTAATTTAGAAGTTTCGTTTATATGACTTAGAGTTTCATTATCTAATTCAGTAAAGTCAGTGAAGTGTTTTTTAGGAATTATTAGTAGGTGTCCGTTAGATACTGGGTGTAAGTCCATGATAACAAATACATAATCATTTTCATATAATTTTTTACTTGGTATATCACCATTATTAATTTTACAAAATAAACAATCTTTCATTTTAATCACCAATAATAGTATATCAAAAATTAACAATTTTTACTAATATTTAATATAATTCCTATACTTGTTAAACTTACTAAAAGACTAGATCCTCCGTATGAAAGAAAGGGTAGTGTTACTCCAGTAACGGGTACTAAGCCTATTACAACGCATAAATTTAGTATAGTTTGAAATATTATTGTAAATGATAGACCAAAACATAAGTATTTTCCAAATAAATCTTTGGTATTTAAACTTATTTTTATACATCTATAAAATATAAACATAAATAACATACTAACTATTAATATACCAATAAAACCTAGTTCTTCACTAATAATTGAAAATATGAAATCAGTTTGTGGTTCTGGTAAGTAAAAATGTTTTTGTATAGAATTACCTAAACCTAAACCAAATAATCCTCCTGGTCCTATAGCATATAGAGATTGAATTATTTGGAATCCACTACCTAATGGATCACTCCATGGATTTAAGAATGATACTATTCTTGCCATTCTATATGGAGCAATGATTATTAATATTACTACACCTAATAAGCCTGTTAAACCTATTTTAATAAAGAAAGATAATTTAACTTTAGATATGAATATCATTGCAATTAGTGATAATGTTATAACACAGGCAGTACCAAAATCTGGTTCTAACATTATTAGGATAAAAAATATTAGTATAATAGATAGAATAGGTAAAACACCTTTTTTTATATTGTACATTATAGAATAGTTATTAGATAAATATTTACTGATAAATATTACTAATCCTATTTTAGTGGCTTCGCTTGGTTGTATACCAAATCCGAATACTCCAAACCAACTTCTACTACCATTTCTAATTACTCCTATACCTGGAATTAGTACTAATACTAATAATATAAAACATATTCCAATAATTAAATTTGCTTTCTTTTTATAAAAATTATAATCTAATTTAGATAGGAAATACATTAAAAATATACCAAGTATTAAAAATATACTTTGATTTTTTAAGTATTTAAATGCGTCATTAAATTTATAAAGAGCCCATACATTGCTAGAAGTATATATCATAATACAACCAAATATACTAAGTATAATTACTGATATTAATAATTTATAATCAATTCTCATAAAAAGAATCACCTATATAATTTTATAAATAATTATGTATTAATATAACAAAAATGCATAAAAAAAGAAGTATTATAACCATACTCCATATATTATACCTAACATACCTAGCATAAATCCTGCTATCCAAAATAGTTTTACTATGTCTGTTTCACTCCAACCTAATTGTTCAAAATGATGATGAAGTGGAGCTCTTTTGAATACTCTTTTTTTGAATTTTCTTATTGCTATTATTTGTATTAAACTTGATAAAGTTTCGATAACAAATACGCCACCAATAATTGCTAAACTAACTTCATGTCTTGAAAGTATTGCGACTGTTGCTAATGCACCACCTAGTGCAAGAGAACCAGTATCACCCATAAATACTTTTGCTGGATGAGTATTAAATACTAAGAAACCTAATATAGAACCAACTAATACAAAACAGAATATTGCTAGTTCTTGATATCCTACTATCCAATATGAACCGAAACATATAACTCCATAAGATAAGAATGCCATTGTAGATAAACCTCCACATAAACCATCTAATCCATCGGTTATATTAACAGCATTTGTAGTACCAACTAGTAAGAATAATATAAATATTCCAAAGAAGAAACCTAATTGGAGTTTAAATCCAAATAAACTTATAGTTAAATCTGTTAAGCCTCCATTATATTTATATATAATATAAAATATAATTGCTATAATAAGTTGTAATATAAATTTTATTGTAGTAGATAAACCTTTATTATTATGATATTTAATTTTTAAATAATCATCTATAAAACCTAATAATGCATAGGCTAGGAATACAAATACTATAATAATTAAATTATGATTTATATTTATACTACCTCTAAGATATAAGAATATTAAACTTAATATAGTAGGTAGTATAAATATTATTCCTCCTAATGTTGGGGTACCTTCTTTTTTTATATGTCTTTCATTAATAAGTTTTGATGTACTTTGACCAATTTTATGTTTTCTTAGATATGGTATTGTAATTAATCCAGTAATTAAAGATAATACAAAACCTAACATTATTGCAAGTACTGTTTTTGCCAAAATTAACACATGTTCCACCTCTTATTAAATTATACACAAATTATTTAATTATTAAAACTTTTTAATTTAAAATGTACATTTATTTACAAAAAAATATAGGATTTTATTCCTATATTAGTTAAGATAGTCTTCTTTTATGTTATCTATATCATTAGTTTCATTAGTTATTTCTTCTTCATCTTCTATTTCTTCATAGTCTTCAAAATCATCTTCTACACTTACTCTTACTTTTGTATCTCCAACTATTTCAACTCCTAATTCTTTATGAACTGATAATTTTATAGTATTGTTTTCTACAGATACATCAGTAACTGAAGGTTGATTTAGAGAACGTACTATTATTTCACTTGTATTAGTTAATTCACCGTTTTCTTTTATTTTAACGTTCATAGTATCTTGGTAATTAAATCTTTTTACCAATACATTAGTTTTAGTATTATTATCATATGAATACCAAATATTTATATCATATGTTCCGTTAACTAATACTTTACCTTTATTATTTATTCCATTAAAAGTATGATTTATTACCCAACAACCTAATACTGTATTTATATTGTCTTCTGTTTCTACAGTATGTGTTAAGTTAGAAGTTTTTTTACCTTTTCCAATAATTGCTTTAGTAACTATTTCTTTAAAATAAGCCATTATATCACTCCTCAAAGTATTTTATGCTAAACAATTGAAAAAATATACAGAGTTTAATTAGTTTTTGTTGTAAATGATAAATTATTTTTGTATAATTTAAATAGAGTAGAAAAGTACTCAAGGTGTTGATTTGCAGTTTATTTTGTACAAATATTTTACAATATTTGCAAATTAAAATGTACTTTATTGTATGTTATTTTATACAAAATAAATTATAAGTGTAATATAAAATTGGAAGGAAAGAGGTAGAATATGAACAAAAAACAAAAAATAATTGTTAGTGTAGTAGGAATTACAATAGTACTTTTAACATTATTAGGATTAACATATGCATACTTTTTAACAAGAATACAAGGTAATACTAACGACAAAAGTATTAGTGTAACAACAGCAGATTTAAAATTAGTATATGGCGATGGAAGTGATGGAGTAATAGGAGGAGAAAATTTAATTCCAAGTGATACAATATATACCAAGACATTCACAGTAAAAAATGAAGGAAATGCAAATGTAGAATATGGAGTATATTTAATAGATGTAATTAATACATTAGTTAGAAAAGATGATGTTAAATATACACTTAATTGTACAACAGATGGAACAATAACATGTAATAAGGTAACAACAGAAACAACATTTCCAAGTGGAATAAAGCAATTAGTAACAAATGAAATAGAACCTGGAAAAACACATACATATACATTTACTTTTACATATAAAGATACAAATACAGATCAAAGTATAGATATGGGTAAAGAATTAAGTGCAAAGATACAAATATTTGGAAAACAACCAAATGGAGAATTTTTCCCATTTGAAGATGGAAGTTTAGCTAGTGCAATAATAAATAATGCAAAAACAAGTATAAATGGAACTACATTTGTAGATAATTTATCTTCAACAAACCTTTCAAGTAAATGGACTACTTATGATGAAAAAATGCTTGCAACAGCAGAAGATGATTATGGAACAAGTTATTATTTTAGAGGAAATCCGACAGATAACTATTTAAATTATGCAAGTATGTGTTGGCGAATAATTCGTATTCAAGGAGATGGAAGTGTTAAATTATTACTTGCTTCTGAAAAAACGTGTAGTACAACAAATTTAACAGATGATAGTGGACTTGCTACAGATGGAGCTGCTGGAACACAAGGTACTAAAATTAAAACTGAATATGGAAAGAAAAGCATAAAAGATGGTTTTTATTTATTAGACTATATTAATGGAAATAAAGAAGGTCAAGCAAGATATGATTTAAATCTATGGTTGAATAGAAAAATCACAAATGAAAATGATAAATTATTATTAAAAAATGAAACATGGTGTATTGGAGATCAAAAAAATGGATATGAATATTGGTACAATACAAGTGGAAATATAATTGGTACAATAGATGATTTAATTAATTCAAATACTGATTTCTATTATGTTGCTGCAAAAAAACTAAGTACTAATACACCATCTTATAAATGTGATATAACAGGTACAACTGGTGAAACTGACATAAATAAAATTGGTTTAATTACATTGGATGAAGTAATGTATGCAGGTGGGACTTTTGGAAGTGCTAATGAAGGTGAAAGTGATAATAATAATAGTTATATACTAGATAACGGTCAATCAGATTATACAGTAGGAGATTGCAATTTAACATTAACTCCCTACGCTCTAAATATAATTGAAACACCAGTGGGATATTATTCAAATCCTTTTCCAATATTTATTACAAGCGGTGGTGTAGCAAATGATGCTTCTACAGATAATGGAGGAATTCGACCAGTATTGTCAATTAAAGGTGGTATAAAAATTACTAGTGGAGATGGAACTATTGAAAAACCTTACGAAATTGCGAGTTAAGTACTATTAATTTAGTACTTTTTTTGATATCATATTTTATGAAGAAGGTGAATATATGTTTGCTAGTGTTTTAGTACAATATGGAGTTAAAGTTTTAGATAAGACGTTTACATATAAAATACCAGATGGTATGATTGTTTCTATTGGTAATAAAGTTAGAATACCTTTTGCTAATAAAATAATACAGGGTATAGTAATAAATATAACAAATGATTATTATCAAGATGCTAAAGAAATAATTAGTGTAGTAAATCCTGAAATTAGTTTAAATAAAGAATTAATAGAGTTAGGTAAATATATGAAAGATATTACTTTTTCTACATTGATAAAATGTTATCAAACTATGTTGCCAACTAGTTTGAAAGTTAATAAAACTAATAGTTTAGATAAATATGATGAATATTTGGTAATAAATAGAAATCTTGATGAAATTAATGAATATATAAATAATAATAAGAGATATAAAGCTCAGATAGAAATATTAGAAAGTATTAAAAAAATAGGTAGAGTTAATAAAAAAGAAGTTAGTACTAGTTATAAGAAGTTATTAGAGAAAGATTTAATTAGGATAGAGAAAGAAAGAGTATATAGGTTAAATACTGATAATAATAAAAAAAGAGATTATGAGTTAACTTGTGAACAATTGAATGTTGTTAATGAAATTAATTTAGATAAAAATATTAATTATCTTTTATATGGTGTTACTGGAAGTGGGAAGACGGTTGTATATATAGATTTGATTAAGAAAGTTATTAAAAGTGGTAAATGTGCGATTATGTTAGTACCTGAGATTAGTTTGACTACTCAGATGGTTAATAGATTGTATGATTCATTTGGTGATGATGTTGCAATATTACATAGTGGTTTATCTGATGGAGAAAAGTATGATGAATATACTAAAATATATAATGGGTTAGTACATTTGGTAGTTGGTACTCGTAGTGCTATATTTGCACCGTTAAATAATTTGGGTATTATTATTATAGATGAAGAACATAGTAGTACATATAAACAAGAAAATAATCCTAGATATAATACTATTGATATTGCTAAATGGAGGTGTGATTATAATAAGTGTCCGTTAATATTGGGGAGTGCTACACCTAGTTTAGAATCTTTTGCAAGAGCAAGTAAGGGAAATTATAAATTATTAACTTTAAAAAATAGAGTTGGTAATTATTCTTTACCTAATATACATATTGTAGATATGGGTAAAGAAGTTAAAAAACGTAATATGATATTTAGTGATGAATTAAAATATAATATAGTTAAGACTTTAGAAAAAAAAGAACAAGTTATGTTGTTTTTAAATAGAAGGGGTTTTTCTACTATTGTTAGTTGTCAAAATTGTGGTCATACTTTTAAGTGTCCTCATTGTGAAATAACATTGACGTATCATAAGAGTAGTAATAGTTTGAGATGTCATTATTGTGGGTATACTGAGTTTTTAAAAGATAAATGTCCAAATTGTGGTGAAGATGCAATAAGAAGTTTTGGTACTGGTACTGAGAAATTGGAAAGTGAAATAAAAAAAGAATTTCCTAGTGCTAGAATACTTAGAATGGATGCAGATACTACTAGTAAAAAAGGTAGTCATGAAAAATATATTAATATGATATCAAATCTAGAAGTCGATATTATTGTTGGTACTCAAATGATTAGTAAAGGGTTAGATTTTCCTAAAATTAGTTTAGTAGGAATTATTAATGCTGATGAATCTCTTAATATTCCAGATTTTAGAAGTAATGAAAAGACATTTTCTTTATTAAATCAAGTTAGTGGTAGAGCAGGAAGAAGTGGTATAAAAAGTAATGTTATTATACAAACTTTTAATCCAGATAATATATTATTTGAATATGTTAAAAATAATGATTATTTAGGAATGTATAATAATGAAATGATATTACGTAGAAAATTAAAATATCCTCCATATTATTATATAGTTGGAATTAAAATATGTAGTAAAGAGTATGAAATTGCTAGTAGTAATGCTACAAAAATTGCTAACTATTTGAAAAATAATATAGATGATACATCTATATTATTGGGACCTAGTACTGCAAATATGTTTAAATTAAATAATATTTATAGATTTCAAATAATAGTAAAATATAGATTTGATAATAAATTATTTGAAGCATTAAAGTTTATTGATAATATGTATGTTAGTGAAAAGAATGTATATATAGAGATAGATAATAATCCAATAAGCATTTAATGCTTTTTTTCTTGAATTATTTATAGAAGTAAGATAAAATATTATTAGAATAAAGGAGTTTTTTTATGAATGATAGTAATTTAAATGGTGTAGATAATAACACTAATAATTTAGGTAATAATATGCCTAATGGTAATCAAGATTTAGAAACGTTTGATATGCCTAATAATCAAAATAATAGTGTAGATGGAAATAATGTATATAATAGTACTTCGATGAATACAGGAAGTGCTAGTGGTATAGAAAATATAGTTAATAATAGTTATGTTAGTAATACGAATAGTATGAATTCTAATATGATGAATATGAATAATGGAATGAATACTGTTCCTAATAATAATCAAATGAATAATCAAAATGTTAGTGAAGTAAGTAATACTAATTTTACAAATAATACAATGAATATGAATAGTGGTATAAATACTATGAATAGTAATTTATCTAATGATATGAATAATTTTACTAGTCCAAATATGAATTCGACTGTTAGTAGTGATAATAATGATAGTTTTAATACTAAAAGTAATAAGGGATTGATAATTGGTATTATAGTTCTTATAGTACTTATAATTGGTGGTGTAGTTGGTTTTATTGTGTTTAAAGAATTAAATACCCCTAAAACTAGATTTCTTAAAACTATGAATAAGTATTTAGAAAGCAATAATATAGATAGTAATGTTATAGATATTTATGAATTATTTAAAGATGGGGCTACGTTAAATGTAGATGGTAATTTAAGTGTAAAAAGTAATGATGAAGAGTTATTAAGTGGTAAAATTAATATTAATTTTGTTGATAATCCTAGTAGTAGTAATAGATATATAAATATTAAGTTTGATGATAATAAGGATAGTGTTCTTAATTTTGAAAGTTATTTGAATGATAATAAAGTATATTTTACTATGAAAGATATATTTGATAAGTATTATTTTACTGGATTAGAATATATAAAAATATATGATGAAAATGTTAAGAAGTTAAAAGATAACGTTAGTAAATCTTTAGATAGTTATTTTACTAATGATAAGTTTATTTTAAGTAAAGAAGAAGGTTATAGTAAGATATCAGTTTCTTTAAGTGATAAAGATTTAAATGATTTATTAATATTAATATTAGAAAATTTAAAAAATGATGATGCTTTAAGTTTATTTGTTAATGAAGATATGAGTTTAGAGGATATACGTAAAGAACTTGATGATGAAATTAATTCTATTAAAGAAAATCTTGAATATCAAAGTGATGAAAAAATTTATACTTATAACGTTTATTCTAAGGGTAGTACTTTAGTAAAACAAGAAATTATTGTTGATGATATTAAATTAGTTATTGAAGGTGAGACTAGTGGTAATATTACTCTTTTAAGTGATGATACTGTGATACTTACTGGAAGTTATGATAAAAATAAATTAAATTTAAATGTTAGTGATAATGATATTAATTTTGATTTTAGTTTAACATTTAATAATAATATAACTAAAGATAATGCTGCTGCTAATTATAATCTAGTTATTAAAACTAAATCTGAAGAAGATGAATTATTAGTTAATGCTGATTTAGAACTTGGAATTACAAAAGATAATACTATACCAAAGGTAGATATTAGTAATGCTACAGATATTTCTGATATAACTAATGAAGAAATACAAAATATTTATACTAAATTAGGTGAAGTTCCTATGTTATCACTATACTTTAGTATGTTTAGTGGTTTGGGAGATTCTGATTATAGCTACGATGATGATTATAGTACAGATGCTGATTTAGATAGTGATTATGAATATGATAATTGTTCCCCTGGAATGAATTGTCAATCTTCAACTATTAAAGATAATACGATAGATGATAGTGATTTTGGAATTTAAGGCTAATAATTATTAGTCTTTTTTCTATAATTATATTATAATTGATATGAGAGTGATGTTATGAGAAAGTTTATTTTGTTTATTTGTTTTCTTTTTATACCTATTAATGTTTTTGCTATAGATATAGATAGTAAGAGTGGTATAGTATATAATCGTAATAATGATGAGATATTATTTGAGAAGAATATTAATGATAGATTACCGATAGCAAGTTTAACTAAGATAATTACTACAATAGTTGCTATAGAGAATATAGATAATTTAGATGATACTGTTATGATAGATAGTGATGATTTGAATTTTTCTAGAGACTATACAAATCTTGAATTAAAAGTTGGAGATGTTATTAGTTATAGAGATTTGTTATATGGTACTATAATGAAGAGTGCTGCAGATAGTTCTTTAGCATTAGCAAATAATGTTTTTGATGATTATGATAAATTTATAAATAAAATGAATGAATTAGTTAGTAAATTAAAACTAAATAATAGTCATTTTTCTAATCCAATTGGAAAAGATGAAGATA
This sequence comes from uncultured Bacilli bacterium, assembly GCA_934086185.1. GTDB lineage: Bacteria > Bacillota_I > Bacilli_A > RF39 > UBA660 > UMGS1124. The sequence goes on along the minus strand of CAKOHW010000008.1, from coordinate 8,942 downwards.
ATTATTCTAGTAGTTATGATTTATTAGTTATATTAGATTATGCATTAGATAATCCGTTATTTCGTCAAGTTTATACTACTAAGAATTATAAAATAGTAAATTTAGATAAAGAGATAAGTAATAATATAAATAAAGTTATTGAAAAAGAAAATATTATAAATAATGGTATTAAGTATTTAGGAACTAAGACTGGATTTACTACTATGAGTGGGTTGTCTTTAAGTGGTTTATCTAATATAAATAATAATGAGATAATATGTGTTACTCTGGGTGCTAGTGGTGAATATAAAAATTATCAACATTTAAAAGATAATGTTAGTTTACTTGATTATGTTAAAGATAATTATAGTAATAGATTAGTTTTAGAAAAAGATAAGTTAATAGATAATATAAATTATAATAAAAGAGATAAGTCTTATCAGTATAAAGTTTTATCTAAAGATAATCATTATTATTATTTAAGTAATGATTTTGATATTAATTATTTGAAAGTATATTATAATGGGTTAGTAAATATAGATAGCAAAAGTATTAAAGAAGGGGAAAAGTTAGGGAGTATTGATGTCTATTATAATGATAAAAAAATAGTTAGTGAAGATGTGTTATTTAGTAAAAATAATATAGTTAGAAGTAAGTTTAAGTATGAAAGTGTTTTAGTAATAGTTGTTATTGCTATAATAGGGTTATTTATTTTTAGAAAAGATAAACATAAAAAAAATTGATTTGATATCAATTTTTTTGTGCTTGTACACAAGTTATTGCTATAACACCAACTATATCTAGTTCATTACATCCTCTAGATAAATCATTTATTGGTTTTCTTATACCTTGTGTTATTGGACCATATGCTTTTGCGTTTGCCATTCTTTCAGTTATTTTATATGCAATGTTACCAGCATCTAGATCTGGAAATATTAATATATTTGCATCTCCTTTAATTTTTGACGTTGGATATTTGGATGCAGCAATTTCTGGTATTATTGCAGCATCTAATTGTAGTTCACCATCTGCTATTATATTTGGGTATTCTTCTTTAAATATATTAACTGCCTCTTTAACTTTGTCTACATCTGGGCATTTACTACTTCCGTTTGTAGAATGTGATAGGAATGCTATTTTTGGAGTATCTCCAATTAAATCACTAAATGTTTTTGAAGAAGAATATGCAATATTTGCAAGTTCTATACTTGTTGGATTTTGTATCATACCACAATCAGAATAGATGAATATTCCATTACTTCCTAATTTTTTATTGTCTAATTCCATTAAGAAAAATGCTGATACTATTTTAGAATCTGTAGCAGTTTTTACTGTTTTTAAAGCAGCTCTTAATACGTCACTTGATGAATGGGTTGCTCCTGCAACTAATCCATCAGCATAGTCCATGTATACTAACATATCACCAAAATATAAATAATCATTTGTTATTATGTCTTTTGCTTCTTCATAAGTTAAACCTTTAGATTTTCTTAATTCATAGAATTTATCAATTAATTCATTTGTGATGTTACTAGTTAATGGGTTGATTATTTTTATTCCATCTAAATTAATATTATTAGACTTTGATAATTTATATATTGTATCTTCTTTTCCTACTAATATTATGTTTGCAAAATCTTTTTCTTTTACAATACTTGCTGCTTTTAATGTTCTTAAGTCGTCTGTTTCTACTAAACATATTGTTTTTTTATTTTGTTTAGCTTTTTCTATTAATTTATTTATTATCATATATATCACCATTAATTATTTTATCAAATTTGTTTACTTAAGTCTATTTATATTATAAACTATTTAGTGGGAGTGGTATTTATGAAATCAATAGAAAGTATAGATAGAAATACTGAAAAGTTATTTTGTAAGTTAATTAAAATATTAATGAAAGAAAATAGTGATGGATGTGATTTCAGAATAGTAATTAGAGAGAATGATGGCGTTATAACTTCATTAATAGTTGAAAAGTATATTCCTACTATTAATTTTGATTATTTGATGGAATATCCTAAAGTAGAGTATGATAAAAACATTATAGATTTTAATCATTTAAATATTTTATTTAATATGTGTGGCTTTAAAAGTGAATATAGTGAGAATGTTTTGATTGCTAATGTTACTAATAATATATATAAAATATATAAATTAAGTAAAAATAATGGTAAACGTAAAGTAAATTGAGGTTTATAATGAAGTTTAATTTTTATAAACTTTTTTATTTTACAAAAAAAATAAAAATTAGCACTCATATATTGACAAGTGCTAAACATAATATTATAATGTAGTTAGCACTAAGGAAAAAGATGTGCTAAAGGAAGTGATTTTGTGGGAGAACGACAAAGTAAACTTTTAAAAGCAATAGTTGAGTCTTATATAAAGAATATTAAACCAGTTGGTTCTAAGTCTTTATGTAAAAAGTTTAATTGTTCTAGTGCAACTATTAGAAATGATATGAGTTATTTGGAAGAGTTAGGTTTTTTAGAGAAAACTCATACAAGTAGTGGACGTATTCCTAGTGAGAGTGGGTATCACTATTATGTAGAAAATTTGATGAAACCTAAAGAAATAACTGGAGAGGATTTATTAAAGTTACAAACTATATTAAATAATAAAGATTTAGTTTTATCTGATGCCATAACTAAGTGTATGGAAATTATAAGTGATATAACAAATTATACAAGTATAGTGTTAGGTAAAAATAATGATAATAATGTATTACAACAAGTTAGTATAATACCTATTGATGATAAAAAAGTAGTTGCTTTACTTGTTACTAATACTGGACATGTTGAAAATAAACAAGTTAATATACCTGATGGTATAAGTGTTAAAGAAATAGTTAAGACTTGTGAATTAATAAATAAATCTTTAGTTGGTACTCCTTTAAATAATGTATTAGAAAAATTAGAATTTGAAATTAAACCTAAGATTGCAAAAACTATTGAGAAGTATGAAGAATTATGTAATTTCTTTTATGATGCATTTTCTGATTTTAAAGAACAAAGTGAAGATGATGTATTTTTTGGGGGTAAGACTAATATATTAAAACAACCTGAATATAATGAACCTGAAAAAATTAAAGAAATTATTAGTAAATTAGAAAATGTTGATTTAGTAAAAAATATAATTACTGATGATAAAGAAATTAAAGTATATATTGGAAGTGAGAATAATTTTGATCCTGATACTACAGTAATAAAAACTAGTTATAATGTTGATGGTGAAGAGGGTACGCTTGCTATTATAGGTCCTAAGAGAATGGAATATGATAAAGTAGTAACTTTATTAGAGTTCTTGAAGAACTACATAGAAAGGTAGATTATGAAAGATAAAGATTTAGAAAATATACAAAAAAGTTTAGAAAAAAATGAAAAGCAAGAAAAACATGATAATAAGAATCATGAGAAACATGAAAATAAAAATCATGAGAAAATAGTTAAGAAATATGAAACTGAGATTGAAAAATTGAAGTTAGATTTAACTAATGTTAATGAGAAAATGCTTAGAAATCAAGCAGAATTAGTTAATTTTAAGAGAAGAAAAGAAGAAGAAGTATCTTATATGATGAAGTATTGTAATGAAGATATTTTAAAGTCTTTACTTCCTATAATTGATAATTTTGAAAGAGGATTAATGATGGATGATAATGATTTATCTGATGAGGTATCTAAGTTCTTAAGTGGATTTAAAATGATTTATACTGATATTATAGGTATAATGAATAAGAATGAAGTTAAGGAAATAGAAGCTGAAGGTATTGAGTTTGATCCTAAAGTTCATCAAGCAGTATTGATGGATCATGATGAAGAAAAACCTCATGGAGTAGTATTAGAAGTACTTCAAAAAGGTTATATGTATAAAGATAAAGTAATTAGACCTGCCATGGTCAAAGTAAATGAATAAGGAGAGTGAAAGATATGGCAAAAATTATTGGTATAGATTTAGGTACAACAAACTCTTGTGTTGCTGTACTAGAAGGTGGAGAACCTAAGGTTATTACAAATGCAGAAGGAGATAGAACAACTCCAAGTGTTGTTGCATTTAAAAATGATGAAGAAATAGTAGGTATTACTGCAAAACATCAAGCAGTTACAAATCCTAATAAAACAATTTCATCTATTAAAAGAAAAATGGGAACTAATGAAAAAGTTGATATAGATGGAAAGAAATATACACCTGAAGAAATAAGTGCAAAAATCTTAATGAAATTAAAGAAAGATGCAGAAAGTTATTTAGGGGAAACTGTAACAAAAGCAGTTATTACAGTTCCAGCATATTTCAATGATGCTGAAAGACAAGCAACTAAAAATGCAGGTAAAATTGCAGGATTAGAAGTAGAAAGAATTGTTAACGAACCAACTGCTGCAGCTTTAGCATATGGTTTAGATAAACAAGATAAATTACAAACTATATTAGTTTATGATTTAGGTGGAGGTACATTTGATGTATCAATACTTGAATTAGGTGATGGAGTATTTGAAGTTAAATCTACAAGTGGTAATAATAGACTTGGTGGAGATGACTTTGATAAACGTTTAATGGATTATATGGTTGATGAATTTAAGAAAGAAAATGGTATAGATTTATCTAAGGATAAAATGGCTATGCAACGTATAAAAGATGCTGCAGAAAAAGCTAAAAAAGATTTAAGTAGTATGACTACAACAAATATAAATTTACCATTCTTAACACAAAATGCAGATGGTCCAGTACATATGGATATGAGTATAACTCGTGCTAAATTTGAAAATTTATGTAAAGATTTATTTGATTCAACATTAGATGCAGTTAGAAAAGCATTAAAAGATGCTAAATTAACTAAGAATGATATTGATCAAGTTGTATTAGTTGGTGGTTCTAGTAGAATTCCTTATATTCAAAATTTAATTAAAGATGAATTAGGAAAGGAACCTAATAAGAGTGTTAACCCTGATGAAGTAGTTGCTATGGGTGCTGCTATACAAGGTGGAGTTTTAACTGGTGAAGTAGATGATTTAGTATTATTGGATGTTACGCCATTATCATTAGGTATTGAAACATTAGGTGATGTTATGACTGTGTTAATTCCTAGAAATACTACAATTCCTACAAGTAAATCTCAAGTATTCTCTACAGCAGTAGATAATCAACCTGCAGTTGATATTCATGTATTACAAGGTGAAAGACCAATGGCTGCAGATAATAAAACTTTAGGAAGATTCCAATTAACTGGTATTCCTAGTGCTCCAAGAGGTGTTCCTCAAATTGAAGTTAAGTTTGATATTGATGCAAATGGTATCGTTAATGTTACTGCAAAAGATTTAGGAACTAATAAAGAACAAAAAATTACAATTACTTCAAATACAAATTTAACAGATGAAGAAATTGATAAAATGATGAAAGAAGCAGAAGCTAATAAAGAAGCTGATGAAAAACGTAAACAAGAAGCTGATGCTAGAAATGAAGCAGAACAAACAATATTTGCTACAGAAAAATCTATTAAAGATTTAGGAGATAAATTAACTAGTAGTGAAAAAGAAGAAACTGAAAAATTAATTGAAGAATTAAAGAAATCTCTTGAAGGAAATGATGTAGACGATATTAAAGAAAAAACAACTAAGTTAAACGAAAAAGCAATGGAATATGCTACTCGTGTATATCAAGAAGCTGCAAAAGAAAATGGTAATGCTAATAATGCCGAAGATAATGATGGCGCTAGCGAAGCAGAATTTGTAAATAAATAAGAAAATTAAAGAGATTAGACTAATCTAATCTCTTAATTTAAGTTTTGGAGGAAATTGTGAAAAAATACAATTGTAGAAAAGATGTACCTGATAAGTATAAAGTTAAAATGGATGATTACTATAAAGATGAAAAAGATTTTGAAAGTCATCTTATAAAATTAAAAGATAATATAGACAAATTAAAAAATTATAAAAATAAATTAAGTGATGCAAATAAATTATATGAATTTCTTAATTTATATATAAATACTTTAAATGAATGGGAAAATTCATATGTTTATTCTTTTATAAAAGATGATTTAGAATTAGGAATTAGTGAAAATATTGAAAGAAAGAATAAAACATTAGTGTTGATGAATGAATTTGAACTTAATACTGCTTTCTTTGTTCCAGAAATTCTTAAATTAGAGAAAGAAGAATATAATAAATTATATGATGTTTGCCCTAAATTGAATGAATTTAAATATTATTTAGATGATATATTTAGAAATAAAGAACATACATTAAGTGAAGAGGAAGAAAAAATTATTACAAGTTTAGTTAATTCTATGAATAATTTTGATGATATATCTTCTACTATGTTAAATAGTGAACATAATTATGGAAAAATTAAATTAAGTAATGGTGAAGTAGATACTATTACTACAAATAATTATAGAAGATTAAGTAAAGATAAAGATGAACGTATTAGAAAGAAACTATATGATAAATTTAATAAAAAATTAGATGAATATAGTATTACAAATGCAATGCTTTTAAATAATTATGTTAAAATAAATGTTACTTTGGCTAAGTTAAGACATTTTGATAGTGCATGGGATAGTAGTTTATTTGGTATAAGATTATCTAATAAAGTATTTGAAAGTTTAATTAGTGCTAGTGAAGAAAATATTGATGTTTTAAGTAAATATTATAAGTTAAAGAAAAAAGTATTGGGCATGAATAAAATTCATAAATATGATATGAATTTAGATCTTATTCATTCTTCAAAAAAATATGAAATAGAAGAAGCACAAAAAATAATATTAGATGCTTTAAAACCTTTAGGAGAAGATTATTTAAGTAAATTCAAAAAAATATTTGATAATAATTATATAGATTATTGTGGTTATAAAGGTAAAATAAACGGAGCATATAGTGCGAGTACTTTAAGCCGTGATAGTAGAATTGTTATGAGTTTTAATGAAGATATTGATTCTATTTCTACAATTATTCATGAAGGTGGACATAATGTAAATTATCAATATATAAAAGAAAATAATCCTATGCAATATAGAGAAATTAGTGTTCGTGTTGCAGAGGTTGCATCATTAACTAATGAGTGTTTGTTATCACATTATTTTCTAGAACATGGTAAAACAAAAGAAGAAAAGTTAAATGGATTAGAAAATATTTTAAGAGTATTTGCTGCTAATTTTTATGGTGCCATAAGAGAAGGCAAAATGGAATTAGATATGTATGAATTAGTAGAAAAAGATGGTACTATAACTAAAGATTTTATGGATTCATTATCATATAATTCATTAAAGAAATATTATAATAATGAAGTTGTATTAGATAAAAGTATAAAAAATGATTGGGTAAATAGATCTCACTATTATATGAAATTTTATTTATTTAGTTATGCTATTTGTATTAGTGTAGCAACAGTGGTTGCAAGTAAAATATTAAGTGGAGATAAAACTATGTTAGATAATTATTTAAAATTCTTAAGTACAGGTGGAGATGTTATACCCAAAGATGCATTTCTTATATTAGGAATTGATATTGAATCTAAAGATACATATGTTGATGCTATAAAATATTTTGATTCATTAATTGAAAAATTTGAAAAAATATATGATGAGGAAGTGTAGATATGTCAAAAGATTATTATAAAACTTTGGGTGTAGATAAAAATGCTAGTGATGAAGAGATAAAACGTGCTTTTCGTAAACTTGCTAAACAATACCATCCTGATGTTAATAAAGAAGCCGGTGCACAAGAAAAGTTTAAAGAAATAGGTGAAGCATATGCTGTTTTAAGTGACCCTAATAAACGTAAACAATATGATCAATTTGGTTCTGCAGCATTTGATGGAAGTGCAGGTGCTGGATTTGGCGGATTTAATGGTGGCGGTTTTTCTGGATTTGGTTTTGATGACATTGATTTAGGAGATATATTCGAACAATTTATGGGTGGCGGTGCTTTTGGAGGCAGACATTCCTCTAGAGGAGGTAAACGCCAAACAAAAGGTGAAGACGCTTTAGTTCATATGGAATTATCTTTTGAAGAAGCAGTTTATGGTTGTGAAAAAGAATTTACAATTAATGTAAAAGATAAGTGTGAATCTTGTGATGGAATGGGTGGACATAATCCTAAAACTTGTCCAACTTGTAATGGTAAAGGTAGAGTTATATCACAACAAAGAACAATTTTAGGAACATTTCAATCTGAGTCTACTTGTTCAAATTGTGGTGGAACTGGTACAATTTTTGAAAATACGTGTACTCAATGTCGTGGAAAAGGTTTAGTTAATAAAAAGAAAACATTAAAATTAAGAGTTCCACGTGGTGTTGATAATGGTGATCAATTACGTATGAGTGGTAAAGCATCAAGTGGACTTAATGGTGGACCAAAAGGCGATGTTTATATAGAATTTACTATAAAAGATCATCCTATATATCAAAGAGATAAGAGTGATATTTATGTAAGAGTTCCATTAACTATAACTGAAGCTATAATGGGATGTAAAAAGGAAATAAATACTATTCAAGGAAAAGTAAAAGTAGATGTTCCATCTGGAACTCAAAATGGAGATAAAGTTAAATTACGTGGAAAAGGAATAGATGATGAAAAACTTGGTAAGAAAGGTGATACTTATATAATATACAATGTTATAATTCCTACTAAGTTAGATAGAACTCAAAAGAGTCTAATTAAAGAATTAAACGAAACCACATTAAATAATGAAGAAGCATTTAAAAAATTTAATCAATATAATGATTAAATTTTTTTGTAATGTTTGGAGTGTGATTTTCTGACAAGATATTTAAATTTAATAAATTATAATAAAAACAACAAAGTTGTTGGTTCAAATTAAAAAAGTAATTTGATAGACTTTAAATATAAAGATAGGAAGTAGGTAAAAAATATGAATAAAAAACAAAAGATAATTGTTAGTGTAGTAGGAATAACAATAGTATTATTAGCATTATTGGGATTAACATATGCATACTTTTTAACAAG
>CAKOHW010000007.1 GCA_934086185.1 uncultured Bacilli bacterium | reverse complement strand
CATACTTTAAAATCAGTAAATTTCTTATATATTTTATGCTTTTCTTTTTTATCATACATGAATACTTTAATGTTAGAATTGACTTTGGCTCTAATACAAAAGTAACGACCTTTGTCATTAATGGGTTTCATCATTTTTAAATTACAGAACCATCTATCTCCAAGAAATGTTATTTTAGTATTAATAGGAGAGAGTAATTCAATTACTTCATCTATAGCATTAAAAATAACTTTTTCACTAAATAACCATTTCTTAGTAAGCTCATCAATTTCGTGATGTCTGTTGGATTTTGTTTTGTCACATCTAAACCAAATAGGAATAGATTGTTTACCAATTTTTAAAGTAAAGATGAGATTAACAAAATTATTTTTCATTAACACTTATCATAATGTTAATCATCTTTCTATATATCCTCTTACGAAGATTATAGTGGGTTTTGGTTTAAAAAATGTGCTAATTAAATAATTAGCACATCTTCCACAATAGGTAGCCATCAATAGATGTTCTACTAAATTAAGTATAAAACAAAATTTTAATATTGTAAATAATAAAATGATTTGATAAAATATAAATAGAGTAGAAAAGTACTCGGAATTAAAAAATATTTTATAAAAGCACAGAATTATATAGCCTAATTCTCTCTTAAATAAAAGTTTGGTTGGGGTTAATAATTATATGGTAATATAAAATTGGAAGAAAAGAGGTAAAATATGAACAAAAAACAAAAAATAATTGTTAGTGTAGTAGGAATAACAATAGTATTATTAGCATTATTAGGACTAACATATGCATATTTTTTAACAAGGATACAAGGAAACACTAACGAGAAATCAATAAGTGTAACAACAGCAGATTTGAAATTAGTGTATGGAGATGGAAATGGTTTAATAGAAGCAGATAGTATTATGCCAGGGACTACTTTAACAACTAAAGAATTCACAGTAAAAAATGAAGGAAATGCAACAGTAGATAATTATGCTGTATATTTAGAAGAGTTAGTAAATGAATTAACAAGGTCTGATGATATGGTATATACACTAACTTGTACAAGTAGTAAAGAAAATAAAACATGTAAGGGAGTTAATGAAACAATATTTCCAAAATTAGCTGGAATAATTGTAACTAATTCAATAGAAGTAGGAGAAACACAAACATATAAATTAACAGTAACATATAAAGAAATGAACGTAGACCAAAGTGATGATATGAATAAGAAAATATCAGCACGAGTACAGATTTATAATTTACAAGATATTGTAGATGTAACTGGAACAGTAACAAATGCAAATGAAGGAGATTATGTTGAATTACATAGTGAACCTAAGAAAAGTCAAATAGTTAATAATAAATATTTAATAGCAGCAGTAGAACCAGGAACACATACACTATATGTAAAAGATAAACAGGGAACTGTAAAAGGAAGTAAAGAAATAACAATAAAAAAAGGTAATACTGCTAGTGTAAGTGGAACAAATATAACAGTAACGAATGATTCACAGACAGTTAATGTTGATATAAAATCAATTGCTTCAACATTAACAATAGATATTGGTGAAACAAAAGATTATATGCCATTTGATGAAGGAACACTTGCAAGTGCAATATACACAAGTGCAAAAACAAAAGCAAATGGAACAGAATTTTTAAATACTCCAAAAACTTTACCAGCACAAGCAACAAGTTCATTTATATATTTAAAAGGAGAAGACCCAACAACATTTCCTAATACGTGGGATAGTGCAACAAATTATTATATATCATATGCCGATGATTATACTGTAAACGAAACTACTGGTAAAATTACTTTAGTAAATCCAACAGTTGCAACTAGTAAATATACAACATCAATGGCAAGTAGTTTAGTAGGAAAATATGCAGTATTTAGCACAAGTACACCAACAGTGACAAACACACAAAATCAAAGTTATATACGTAAAATATCAACTAATGTATCTGATATAACATCAACTATAAAAGAAGCTGACATAGAAGCAGATCAAAAATCTACAGAAAAGGAACTTAGTTCAACACAAGATGATTATGGAACAAGTTATTACTATAGAGGTGGAGTAGAAGATAATTATGTAAATTTTGCAGGAATGTGTTGGAAAATAGTTAGAATACAAGGAGATGGAAGTATTAAATTAATATTAGAAGATAGAAGCGCTGAATGTAATAGTTCTTCATATACGGGTAATTGGAGTGATGGAAATACTATTGCATTTGGTTATGACTCAAGTCATAAAGCAGACTTTTTAAATTATTCTGGTGGTCTTGCTGGCTCATTAAAGAGTTTCCAAACGACATTAAGTACTGAATTAACAACTGGTAAATCATTAAATGATTATTTAAAAGTAGATGATTGGTGTTATGATTATAATGCTGTTTCTACTGATAGTGATAGATATCAATATTATGGTGCCTATAAGAGAATATATACAGATAAAAATCCATCTTTAAAATGTACAGGAACAAAATTAAATAAATATAAAGATAATACAGACATGTATGTAGGAACATTAACAGCAGATGAAATGTCATTCGCAGGTGCAGCTGGTTCAACTAATTATTCTCATTATTTAATGAATAATTATGCAAGGAGTAATAATTATTCTTGGTGGGGGCTTTCTCCTTACTACTATGACGCTGAAGATGAAGGTGGTTACGATCTCGCGTTTGAACTTAGCGGCTTAGGTTCGTTCTACTACACCTATGTGGACAACTCCTGGATCGGCCACTCTCGCCCCGCAGTAACTCTCTTGTCTTCCACAATTATAAAAACAGGGAATGGAACAAAAAGTAATCCGTATACTGTTGACTGATTGACGGACACTTTTGATTTTGACTAGGTATAACCTAGGTTTGTAGGCAATAAAACTCGTCCGTTAGTATATGATTTTTCAATATTTAAACGTAAAAATTATTAAAATTTCATATAAAAAATGCAATAAAATTTTAATTTTTAAAGTTTATTGCATTTTTATTTTATTATTTATATTTTTGTAAATATAATGTATTAAAGATTAGAAATTATTTAGTTAATATTTTAAATTATTTAAAACTATGTTATTATTTTTATAGGGTGAACGTATGAAAAGTAAATTTAAAAATATAGATAAACCTTTATTTTTTTTAATGCTTATTTATACAATACTTGGTTTAGTAATGGTATTTAGTGCATCAAGTATGACTGCTGTTTTACAAATTGGCAAAAGCGAATCTTACTTTTTTGTACGTCAATTATTTTTTGTAGTAATTGCTTATATAGTTGGTTTTTTTATCATTTTTATGTCTTATAAATTTATACGTCCACTTAAGAAAATACCTAATATAATTGCATATGCTGCAATTGGTTTGCTAATATTAACGCTTCTTTTTGGAGAAAATATTAATGGTGTTACTAGTTGGCTTAAAATTTTTGGACCAATACAGATACAACCTAGTGAGTTTGTTAAAACTATGACGATATTATTTATTGCATTTAGTTTTTCTAATCCTAAAAAAATATTTAAAAATTATAAGTTTCTTAGATATTTTGTATATGCAATGATATGTTTCTTTTTGATTGCTAAACAACCTGATTTAGGTACTGCTATGATACTTGCTATGACATGTTTTTGTATGTTTTTAGCAATTCCTTTAAAAGATAATAATTTTAAGAAAATTAAAGTAGTTTGTAGTGTTGTTGCAATAATTGGTGTGTGTTTATTTGTATTTGGTGGAGATATACTTAAAAATGCAAGTTTTTTAAATAAAGAACAACTAAGTCGTTTGACATATAATAATCCTTGTACTAGATATAGTGAGAAAACTGGTTATCAAGTATGTAATGGGTATATTGCTATAAATAATGGTGGTTTATTTGGTGTTGGGTTAGGTAATAGTACTCAGAAATATTTATATTTGCCTGAAGCATATACTGATTTTATATTTCCAGTTGTAGTAGAAGAATTAGGTGCTATAGTAGGTATTTTAATAATAATAGGTTATTTAATAATATTATATAGATTGTTACGTATTGCTAAAAGTGCAGATACGTTAACTGGGGCAATGATATCATATGGAACTTTTGCACTTATAGTTAGTCATTTATTGATTAATTTCTTGGGTATACTTGCAATAATACCTCTTACTGGTGTTCCAGTTCCATTCTTGTCTAATGGTGGTAGTTTTGCATTTAATTTAATAATATTATTGTTTATGTGTGAAAAAGTTAATATTTTAACTAATGAAAGAAAATTAAAAAGAGAGTTAGATAGATTATAATGAAGAAAGATGTAGTTATAGCTGGTAGTATTATAGTTTTATGCGGTTTTTTAGCTGTATTTATAATACTATATAGTGCTAAGATAGAAAAAAAAGAAGAAGATATAATACAAGTGTCTTTACATAAATGTGTTGATGGAGATACTGCTTGGTTTAAAACTAAGGATGGAATAAAAAAATATAGATTTTTAGGTATAGATGCTCCAGAAGTAGATGAAGAGTATGGAACTATTGCTAGTGATTATACTTGTGATGCATTAAAAAATGCTAAAAATATAGAAATTGAATATGATAAAGTAGGTAAAAAAATTGATAAATATAATAGAGAATTAGTGTGGATATATGTAGATAATGAATTATTAGAAAATAAATTGTTAGATTTAGGATATGCTAAAATTAAATATATATATGCTAATTACGATTATTTAACTAATCTTTATAAAAGTGAGAAAAATGCTAAAAATACAAAGAGCGGTTTATGGAAAGATTATGTAGAAAAAGTATATAATAATTATTATACTATTACATTAGATTATACATATAAAAATGATGTTATAAGAGTACTTGAAAATAGTAATTTAGTTAATATTAAGAATCCTTATAAAAATGGATGTAGGTTTGTAGGATGGCTTGATAATAATTATTTATTTGATTTAAGTACTAATATAAAGAAAGATTATAAATTAAAGGCAAGTTTTGAATGTTAGGAGGAATATTATGAAAATACTTGTTACTGGTGGTTTAGGATATATAGGAAGTCATACTGCGGTTGAATTATTAAATAATAATTATGAAGTTATAGTAATTGATAATCTATCTAATTCTAAAATAGAAGTTAAGGATAAAATAGAAAGTATTACTGGTAAGAAATTTGAAGTTATAATAAGTGATGTACAAGATGAAGATGTTTTAAGAAAAATATTTAGTGAAAATGATATTAATAGTGTTATACATTTTGCTGGTTTAAAGGCTGTAGGTGAAAGTGTAGAAAAACCAATATTATATTATAAAAATAATTTAGAAAGTACATTAAATTTATGTGATATAATGAATGAATTTAATGTTAAAAAATTAGTTTTTTCATCTTCTGCTACCGTGTATGGTAAACAAGATATTTTACCTATTAAAGAGGATGCTAGTTTATTTACTACAAATCCTTATGGATCTACTAAGTTATTTATAGAATATATTTTAGATGATATATATAAGAGTGATAATAATTGGAGTATTGTTAAGTTAAGATATTTTAATCCTGTAGGTGCTCATGAATCTGGTTTGATAGGGGAAGATCCTAATGGTATTCCAAATAATTTATTGCCATATGTTAGTAAGGTTGCCAATAAAGAATTACCTTTCTTAAATGTATTTGGTAATGATTATGATACTAAAGATGGTACTGGAGTAAGAGATTATATTCATGTTGTCGATTTAGCTAAAGGACATTTAAAAGCGATAGAATATGCTAATAAAAATAATGGTTCAGTTGCTATTAATTTAGGTACTGGGACTGGATATAGTGTATTAGATATAGTTTCTTCATATGAAAAATGTAATAATGTTAGTGTACCATATAAAATTGCACCTAGAAGAAGTGGAGATATAGCAGAATGTTATGCTGATCCAAGTAAAGCAAAAGAACTTCTTAATTGGGAAGCAGAAAAAAGTTTAGATGATATGGTAAAAAGTGCATATAATTTTATAAAGAAAAATGATAATAAATAAGTGGATTTGTATCTACTTATTTTTATTTATGATATAATTTTTCTAGGAGGTATTTTATGAAGATAACTTATGTAACTGGGAATTGGGCTAAAATTATGTCGGCTAGACAAATTTTAGAACCATTAGGAATAGAAGTAGAACAGGTTGTTATGGATGTTCCTGAAATTCAAGATGATAAAATAGAGAACGTTAGTAAATTTTCTAGTAAATGGGCAAGTGATAAATTAAAATGTTCTGTTTTAAAAAATGATTCAGGATTAATTATAGATGCTTTAAATGGATTTCCTGGGCCATATACTCATTATGTTGATGATACTTTAGGTGAAGATGGAATATTAAAATTAATGGAGAATATAGATAATAGAAAGGCTAGATTTGTGGAAGTTTTATCTTACACTGAATATAATTCTGAACCTGTAGTTTTTACTTCTATAACTGAGGGAAGAATAGCATATAAAAAAGAAGGAAAATATGGTTGGAGTTGGGATTTTATATTCATACCTGATGGAGAAGAACATACATTAGGTACACACAATGATGATGAAAGATATAAATATTGGAATATGGATGCTTACTTAAATTTAGCAAAATATTTAAAGGAGAAAAATAATGTCAAATAAGAATGATTTAAAAAGAATAATAATACTTATTGCTATTGGAGTAGTTAGTTATTTGTTAGTAAGTAATTTTAGTTTTGTTATTAATGTTATTGGTAAAATATTTGATTCCTTATTTCCTTTTATATTGGGTATAGTTTTAGCATTTATACTTAATATACCTATGGTTAAAATAGAAAAATTATTAAAAAATATATTTAAAAATAGAAAAATGCCTTATAGAGTTATTTCAATTACTATATCTTTAATTATTTTTATATTATTTTTTCTTTTTATAGCTTTTCAATTGATGCCTGATTTGATAAGTAATATTGAAAGTTTGATAAAGAGTTTACCTAATATATTTAAAGATACTCAAGATTATTTAGTGAATTTAACAAAAGGGTATCCTACTATCCAAGATAAGATAAATAATTTTTTTACTAGTAATCAACAAATAGATGAAATAATAACTAGTGTATTAAATTATTTAGTAAATAGTTCTATTAGTTTTATAACAAGTATAGTTACTAGTTTAATTACTTTATTTACTTCTTTAATATTTGCTATATATATGTTAAGTCAAAAAGAATATTTAATTAAGGGTACTAAGAAAGTAATTAAGGCTTATTTTAAGAAGAATATTGCTGATAAGATAATTAATATGGGTAATATTATAAATGTAACGTTTTCTAAGTTTGTTTCTGGACAATGTTTAGAAGCAGTTATATTAGGAGTTATATTATTTGTTGTAATGACTATATTTAGATTTCCATATGCTTTATTAATATCAGTTCTTACTTGTGTTACTGCTTTGATACCAATATTTGGTTCTTTGATTGCAGCGGCAGTTGGTGCAATATTAATTGCTACTACTAGTCCATTGCAAGCATTAATATTTATTATTGTATTTGTTGTAATTCAACAAATTGAAGGTAATTTAATATATCCAAAAGTAGTAGGAAAATCTGTTGGGTTATCTCCAATATGGACATTACTTGCAGTAACTGTGGGTGGAAAATTGTTTGGTGTTGTTGGAATGCTTGTTGGATTACCGTTAGCAAGTATAGTATATGCATTAATAAAAAAAGATGTAAACTATAGACTTAGGAATGAGTGAAATACTCATTTTTTACTTGATATAATTTGTTATTTATAATATAATTATTTCTGTTCGCACAAGGAGTGAAATTATGAAAAAAACTAAAATAATATGTAGTATAGGACCTGCTAGTACTGATGTTGATGTTATGAAAAGAATGGTTTTAGCCGGTATGAATGTTGCAAGAATAAATTTTTCTCATGCAACTGATGAAGAAAAAGAAAATGTAGTTAGTAGTGTTAAAAAAGTTAGAGAATTAACAAATGAAAATATTGCTATATTATATGATACTAAAGGGCCTGAATTTAGAAATGGTGTTTTAGAAAATGGAGAAATTAATCTTGTGGCTGGTAATACTATAAAAATAGTAAAAGAAGATATTATCGGTACTAGTGAAGCTTTTTCTGTTAATCATCCTGAAGCAATAGATTCTATAAATATTGGTGATACTGTTTTATTAGAAAATGGTTTAATGAGTATGGATGTTATAGAAAAGTATGATGATTATATTCTTTGTAAAATAATAAATGGTGGAGTACTTGGAGATAGAAAAAGTCTAAGTGTTCCAGGTGTACATTTAGATATACCATTTATTAGTGAGAATGATTATAATGATATAGTTTATGCTTGTAAACATGATGGTGATTATTTAGCATTATCTTTTGTATCAACTAAGGATGATGTATTAGAGGCTAAAAAGATTTTAAGAGATAATAATAGAGAAGATATGAAGGTAATCTGTAAAATTGAAAGTACTACAGGTGTTAAGAATATTGAAGATATTTTAAGTGTTAGTGATGGAATTATGGTAGCTAGAGGTGATTTAGGAGTTGAAGCTCCTATGGAAGAATTACCATATTTACAAAAAATGATGATTAAGAAAGCACGTGAATATAGTAAAATTTGTATTGTTGCTACTGAGATGTTAGAATCAATGAAAAAATCTTCTAGACCTACAAGAGCAGAGGTAAGTGATGTTGCTAATGCTGTTATGGATGGTACTGATGCAGTAATGCTAAGTGGAGAATCTACTGTTGGAAAGTATCCGGTAGAAACTGTGGAATATATGGCTAAAATTTGTGAAGAAACTGAAAAACATATTCATTTTGATGAATTACCAGAATTTAGTAGAAAAAATAATATAGTTGAAATGATTTCTATAAATGCAGCAGCAAGTGCTAATAATTTAGATGCTAAATTAATTGTAGTATCTACATTAGGTGGATATACTGCACGTAAAATAAGTAATATTAGAAGTGATGCTCCTATATTAGCACTTTGTACTAATCATAGTATAGCACGTAGTTTATCATTATATTATGGAGTATATACTAGAGTTATTCCAGTATTTAATACAACTGATGAAGTACTTAATGAATCATTAATTAAAGCGAAAGAATTTATGAATTTAGAAGATAACGATATTGTTGTAATTACTGGTGGTAGTCATATGTTAGAAAATAAGGGTACTAATTTATTAAAGATTGTTAGAATATAACAATCTTTTTTGTTACATATTTTCTTTATTTTTTTATATAGTTTATTAGAGGTGAATTATGAAGAAATTTGTAGTTTTTATTTTATTAATGTTTATATTTAGTTTAAATGTTTTTGCAGAAGAAAAGAAATATAGTATTTTAATGGAATATTCTACTGGTAAAATTTTAATGGATGAGAATAGTTTAGAAAAACGTGCTCCAGCAAGTATGACAAAAATCATGATTCTATTAATAATTATGGAAAAAATTGATCAAGGTAAAATTAAATTAACTGATGAAGTTACTATAAGTGAAAATGCAAGTAATATGGGTGGAAGTCAAGTATTTCTACAACCTGGAGAAGTTATAAAGGTAGAAGATTTAATCAAAAGTATATGTATTTCTAGTGCTAATGATTCGGCAGTTGCTATGGCGGAATATGTAGGTGGAAGTGTAGAGAAGTTTGTTGATATGATGAATAAAAAAGCAAAAGAATTAGATTTAAAAAATACTAACTTTGTTAATGTACATGGTCTTGATGATGACTCACATTATTCATGTCCTTATGATATGGCAATTATGGCTCGTGAACTTATTAAACATGAAAATATTTTAAAATATACAAGTACTTATGAAGAATATTTTAAGAAAAATGATGGTAGTAGTGTATGGATGGTGAATACTAATAAACTCATAAGACACTACAAAGGATTAGATGGTTTAAAAACAGGTTTTACAGATACAGCTGGTTATTGTTTAACAGCAACTGCAAAAAGAAATGGAATGAGACTTATTAGCGTTGTTATGGGAAGCAATACAAGTGAAAATAGGAGCAAGAGTACAGTTGAATTAATGGATTATGGTTTTAATAATTATAAACTTAATACTATTTATAATAAAAATATTAAATTAGGTAAAGTAAAAGTGTTAAATGGTAAAAAAGATTATGTTGATTTAAAATTAGTGAGTGATGTTATAGATTTAACTACTATTTTAGAAGAATCAAAATATGATTATAAGATGAATATAGATGAAATAGAAGCTCCAGTAAACGTTGGTGATGTAGTTGGTAAATTAACTTTATTTAAAGACGGTAAGAAAATTGATACATTTGATATTACTGTTAAAGAAAGTATAAAGAAAGCAAATATTTTAGATTATTATAAAAAGAACTTTAAATATATAATAAGTGGTAATGTATAAAATACTTAGATGATTTCTAAGTGTTTTTTTGTAGTTATTATTTAGTATTATATGATACAATGTATTTAGATATTTAAGTTTAATACATTAAAAAAATTCTAAATTTAAGGGAAATATTTATCATTATTCCCAAGTTAATTTTGCTTATAATTCTAATAAAATTGAAGGAAGCCATTTAAGCGAAGATGAGATAGAAGAAATATTTGAAACCAATTTTTTTATTTCAAAGAATGATAATACATTATATTTTGATGATTTATTTTAAATATGGGTTTGTTAACTATATTAATTCTTATATGGAAAAATATCCAAATGGTGAAAAATATTTAGTTAATTATTATTATAAAGATATATAGTTTTATATATAAATCTCCATAAATATTGGAGATTTTATTGTTTATGTATTTTATTAATGTTAAAATATTGTAGGATGATTATTATGAAGAATATTAAATTAATGAAAAAACATAGTAAAAAAATAGTAAAAAGTCATTATATAATATTAGTTATGGCTTGTTTAATGGCTGCAATAATAGGTAATGAGTTTTCTTCATCTATTACTCTTAATGAAACAGTTAAGGTTGTTTCACAAATTAAGGGAGTACCAATACATATAGAAAAAACTGTAGAGGAAGTTAAAGAAAGAATTGAAATTACTAAAACTAAAGTATCCAATTCTAGAGTTTTTAGTAAGAAACGTGGAGTATTTTCTTTGATTGCTAATACATTTGATAGTAATAAAATATATTTAACAATTGTTGGTACAATTGATAGTATTACAAAATCAAAAGATATAACATCTATTATATTAACTATATTAAGTTTTATATTTTATTTTTTAGTGTGGTTTTATTTTATAAATGTATTTTCTGTTATAATAAGGCGTATATTTTTAGAGGCTAGAATATATGAAAAAGTAAAGTTAGAAAAATTTTTATTTTTAAAACGTGTTAAAAAATGGACTAAAGCATCATTTACTATGTTTTTATATTCAATTAAACTTATGTTATGGTATTTAACTATAATAGGAGGTTTTATAAAGAAATATTCATATATGTTAGTACCATTTATTGTTAGTGAAAATCCTGATATTAAAAGTAGTGATGCAATAAAATTATCGTCTGATATGATGAAGGGACATAAATGGGAAGCGTTTTTATTAGATTTGTCATTTATTGGATGGGAAGTACTAGGTATTTTAACTTTAAATATGTCTAAAATATTTTATTCTAATGCGTATTATTTGTCAGTTAAGAGTGAGTATTATGCTAATTTACGTTTAATTGCTATTAAAAATAATATAAATGGTATAGAATATTTGAATGATAAATATTTATATAAAAAAGCTAATAAAATGATTTTAAATAATACGTATTCTGATATTAAAAATAAAATGAAAGAAAAAAATAAAGTTAATGATAGAACTCATTTACGTGGATTTATAGATAAATATTTTGGTATTACTACTTATAGTAAAAAAGATAATGAATTATTTGATAGAGAACAGAATAGAATAGCGGTTATTAGTTTGTATCAAGATATAATGGATCAAAAAGTTTACCCTGAATTATTATATCCGATTAAAATAAAACAAAGAAATAATCATATAGAGACTATTAATTATTTAAGACATTATTCTATATCTTCTTTAATACTTATATTCTTTATATTATCTTTTGTAGGTTGGTTATGGGAAGTTTTATTGCATTTAGTTAGTGACGGTATATTTGTAAATCGTGGAGTATTACATGGACCTTGGTTACCTATTTATGGTTTTGGTTCTATATTGATATTAACGTTATTATATAGATTTAGAAATAAACCGTATTTATTATTTTTTATGTCGGTTATTTTATGTGGAGTTGTTGAATATAGTACATCATATTATTTGGAAGTTACTAATGGTATGAAGTGGTGGGATTATACTGGGTATTTTTTAAATATTAATGGTAGAGTATGTGCAGAAGGACTTTTAGTATTTGGAATAGGTAGTATGTTTGTTGTATATTTTGTTGCACCAATACTTGATAATTATATAAAAAAGATTAAAACAGAGTATGTTATATATTTTTGTATAATATTATGTTCTATTTATTTAATAGATTTAGTAATATCATATTATAAACCAAATACTGGTGTAGGTATAACTGATTATAAAAGTATGAATAATAATAAAGAAAAGAGTTTGATTAATATATGATAGCAATGTATTTATTACCGATTTATATAATAATTAATTATTATTTATATAGACGTATATTAAAATGGTTTTATATATGTCATGATTTTTTTAAGAAAAAATATTTTAAATATATATTATTAGGTATATATATATTTTTTGCTGTATCTGCAATAGTTGGTTTTTTATTACCTAGTGGTAGTATGCGTAGACTATTTATTAATATTGGTAATTATTGGTTAGGTTTTTTATTATATTTATTTTTAACTATTATGATTGCAGATATAATAAGATTAATATTAAAAAGGCATGGTAAATTAAGTAAGAGTAAGTTATTTAGTAAACGTGGTTATTTTATTAATGGAATTATATGTTTGATTATTATATCTTCTTTATGTATATATGGTATTATTAATGCTCATAAGATACATAGTACTTTTTATGATATTAATATTAATAAAAGTAATTATAAAAGTGATATGAAGGTAGTATTGGTAAGTGATTTACATATTGGGTATAGTATTGGTATAAAAGATATTAGTAATATGGTTAATTTAATAAATAAAGAGAATGCTGATTTAGTTATTATAGCAGGTGATATATATGATAATAGCTTTGATGGTATTCAAAATCCAGATGAAATGATACGTATTCTTAAGAGTATAAAATCAAAAAATGGTGTTTATGCTGTTTATGGAAATCATGATGTAAATGAAAAAACTTTAGCAGGATTTACTTTTAATTATAATGAAAAGAAAATTAGTTTACCTGAGATGGATAATTTATTAGAAAAATCTAATATTAAATTATTAAGAGATGAAACTGTTTTAATTAATGATTCTTTATATCTTATTGGTAGAAGAGATGCTAGTAAACCTGGAGATGTAAAATCTAGAAAAAGTATAGAAGAATTAATAGAAAATATTGATAAAGAAAAACCTATATTTTTAATAGATCATCAGCCTAGAGAAATAAAAAAGATTAGTAATAATGGAATTGATTTAGATTTGTCTGGTCATACACATGGTGGACAATTATTTCCACTTAATATAATTATGAAACTTATGTGGAAAAATGGGAATGGTTATAAAAAATATAATAATATGAATAGTGTAGTTACTAGTGGTGTTGGATTATATGGGCCAAATATGAGAATAGGTACTAAGGCTGAGGTAGTAACTATAAATGTACATTTTAATGAGGTAAAATAAATATGGAATATGAAGTTAGATATTATTATTCAAGTAAAGAATATGATAATTTTGTTAATTTATTAAGTTCAATTAAAGACTTAAAGAAGCATGATAAAAGATATGAAAAAACAATACAATATAATCATCCTAGTAAAGAGTATGATTTTTATAGTGATAAAGTAGATGGAAGATTTAGAATTAGAAAAACAAAAGATAAAAATTTTGAAACAGTTATGATCAGTTTTAAAAAAAGATTAAATAATACATTTAGTAGTGATGTTAATTGTGAAGAAGAAGTTGAATTAACTATTAAACCTATAGAATATGATAATTTAATATATATTATAGAAAAAGTATTACATATGAAATTAGTTGAATCTTATGAGAGATATAGAATTGTATTTGATAATCAATATGTTACAATTTCATTAGACTTATATCCATTTGGTTTAGCATTAGAAATTGAATGTAATAAAGAATATAATGAGGATGCTGATAAAATTATAAATAAATATACTTCAGTATTAAATTTAGATAAAAATAATAAATATAGATTATCATGGGATGATAAATATGAAGAATTGTGTAGAGAACAAAGTAAAGAAATATATAAAGATGTATCTTTTGATAAAGATATGCCCAATATTAAATAAAGCAACATAACTAAACATTGTGTTGTTTTTATTTTAATAAGTCTTATATTCTTTTAAAGATATTGTATAATTATAAAATAGATTTAAACATACCGATTACTTTTATTCCTAAGTTTGCACTACCGACAATTATTTTTGGCTTTTTAGGAAATAATATGATTTGCATATACAAAATATTTTTTATAGTCTTTTAATACTCTTAAATCTGTATTCATTATTAATCACCTAACATAATTATATAATCTTATTTATATAATTCTATTTAGAAATAATAAACACTTTGTTTGATAAATAATACATTTGTTTATTAATTGTTGGTTAAAATACAAAGTAAAGATAATAAAAAAATAATTTCATATAATTTTCATATAAAATTCATTATTATTTCTAATAAATATAATACTATTAAATCATGAAAGGAGTGATAGTATAGAGATAAAGGTTGTTGGTAGTAATACACATAACGGAATTAAATTAATTAAAAACATTAGAAAAATTAATTGTGATATAGATATTAACGTAAAAGAATTAAACGATAACGCATATAAAAATAAGTATAACGTGAAAAATACTCCTGCAATTATTATAGACGGGAAAAAAGTTTCCGAAGGAAAAGTTTTGAGTACACGCGAGATATGTAAACTTTTAACCTCTTATTAGTTAAAACAGAATTTATTTTCTGTTTTTTCTTTTGATATATTTTTATATATTAGGTAAGAGTAATTTAAAAAATATATATAATTTAATTAATTTTTTTATTGTAAATGATAAAATTATTTGATATGATGTAAATAGAGTAGAAAGACTACTCAAGATAAGAAATATTTTGTACAAAATAAATATTTTGTACAAAATAATTCACAATTAAAAAAATATTTTATAAAAGCACAAAATTATATAGCCTAATTCTCTCTCGAACAAAAGTTTGGTCGGGGGGGGTTAATAATTATATAATTTTTTTGTATTTCATCCTCATCTTAATTTTATACAAATAAATTATATGTGTAATATAAAATTAGAAGGAAAGAGGTAAAATATGAATAAAAAACAAAAAATAATTGTTAGTGTAGTAGGAATAACAATTGTACTTTTGGCACTTCTAGGATTAACATATGCATACTTTTTAACAAGAATACAAGGGAACACTAACGATAAGAGCATCAGTGTAACAACAGCAGATTTAAAATTAGTATATGGAGATGGAAGTGATGGAGTAATAGGAGGAGAAAATATACTTCCAAGTGATACAGTATATACTAAGACATTCACAGTAAAGAATGAAGGAAATGCAAATGTAGAATATGGAGTATATTTAATAGATGTAATAAATACATTTGAAAGAGTAGATGATATTAAGTATACATTAAATTGTACAACAGATGGAACAATAACATGTAATGAAGTAACAACAGAAACGACATTTCCAAGTGGAATAAAACAATTAATAACAAATGAAATAGAACCAGGTAAAACACATACATACACATTCAAATTTACATATAAAGATACAAATACAGATCAAAGTGTAGATATGAATAAACAATTACAAGCCAAGATACAAATATTTGGTAAGAATAGTAATGGAGAGTTTATGCCATATGAAGAAACATCATTATCATATGCAATAATAAACAATGCAAAACTTGGAAAGAATGGAACAACATTTAGTGCAATTCCCTTAACGACTCCTGCTCAGGCAGTAACGGGTTATAAATATTATATAGATGAGTTGACAAGTGAACGTTCAATGGATATATCAACAACGTACCAAGGATATTATTGGACATATGGAACAGGTTATACAATTGATGAAAGCACAGGTAAGTTTACTTTAACAGGAGTTGCAACATGTAAATATAATGATGGAGCATGCAATGAAACATTGGTAGGAAAATATATAGTATCTAATAGTGCAAGCAGAAACTCATCAAGTACAGATACTAAAAAAACAACAGCAAATTTATCAACAATATTAAAAGTGATAGAAGCTCCAGCAAGTAGTGCAAGTTCAATAACAATGAAATCGAAACAATTACGTGCTACAGCTTACGGAATAGAATCGACATTATCAATAGCAGACGATGATTATGGAACAAGTTATTATTATAGAGGTTCAACAAAAGATAATTATATAGAATTTAACAATATGTGTTGGAGGATAGTACGTATTGAGGGTGATGGCTCAATAAAAATAATATTAGCAAAAGAAGGATTATGTAGTACAATAACATCATCGGATACATCTTCAGCATTAATAAATAATGGTAATTCTGTTGTATATGGTTATGATAGTAATTATAAAGCAGATTATGAAAATTATAATGGTGGATTATATACAACATTAAAAACATGGTATACATCAAGCGGACTAGAAAATAAAAAAACTTTATTAAAAAATGAAAAATGGTGTTTAGGTGGAAATGATAATTATAGATATGATTCATCAACTGGAGCATTGTTAACAGATACTTCAAGCACAAACTATTATTATGCTGCAGGAAAAAGATTAGAAGGCAAAGGCGTAGATATACACGCTACATTTAAATGTTCAAATGAAGAAGATAGTATAAGTGATTATATAGGAACAATAACAGCCGATGAAGTATCATATGCAGGTGGACAGGCTGGTTATTCCAATAAGTTCTATTATTTATATGACAATGCACAATCATATTATTGGTCTTTGTCTCTTTCTAAAAAATCATCTTATGACCGAGCATTCTATGCAGATAGTGATGGAAAATTAACAACTGATCCTTATGGTGTCACTAAAGATCTTAGTGTCCGTCCTGTAGTTACTTTAACCTCTGGTGTTAAACTTTCAAGTGGGGATGGAACTATTTCAAATCCTTATAAAATTTTGGAGAATTAAGTACTATTAAATTAGTACTTTTTTTATCTAGTAAAATAATATATAATTATGTTAGGTGATATAAGTGAAATATATAACAAAATATATAGAAAATAGAGATTTTAATACTACACTTATTAATGTTATATTTCAATTTAAATTAAATAAAGAAGAGATTTTAGCACATACAATATTATCTAAATTAATGTCTTTTAGTAATAAGGATTATAGTGATGATGCATCTTTTGCTAAAGAAAAATTAAATAGATATATAATTAAGTATAGTTCTTTAGCACAATCTATAAATGATGTTTATTTTATGAATTTTTCAATGTTAGTGCCTAGTAAAGATATAATTAAAGATGATTTTTTAGAGGGTGCTATTATATTTTTATTAGATACTATATATAGACCTAATATAGAGAATGGTAAATTTAAAGAAAGTATATTTGAAACAGAAAAAAGAATATATGTAGAAAATTTATTGAATGGTTATAAAAATATTAATTTTATTGCTGAAAAAAATGCTTTAGATTTATTAGATAGTGATGGAATATTTAATAAAATTAAATATAAAGATTTAGAATATGTTGATAGATTAAATAATGAAGATGTAGTTAGTTTTTATAATAAATATATTAAGAATATTAAGCCTAATATATTTATTAATGGTGATGTAGATATTGAATTATGTGAAAAAGTATTTAGTGATTATTTAAGTAAATTAGATTTAAAGAATAATAGAGTTATTAAAGAATATAATCATTTTTATGATAATAAAGAATGTTTGGTTAAAAATGATGAATCTAAATATTATCAGAGTATAGTTTATATGAGTTATAAAGTTAATAATTATAAAGAAGATGATTTTTATAAATTATATTTAGTTAATTTACTTTTAAGTAGTAGTGCTAGTGAAATATTACTTAATAAATTAAGAAAAGAGAATAATTTAGTATATACTTGTGGGTCTTCGGTGCTTATTAGGAATGGTTTGTTACTTGTTAAAGCACTTACTAATAAAAATAGTATAAAATTGGTGTCTATGTTAATAGAAAGTATTATTAAAGAATTAAGTGATATAGATAAATATAAAGATAATATTAATAATATTATAAGAAGATTAAGTTTAGATATAGAACGTGAAAAAGATAATTTTTATATTAGTACTGCTAATATAATTAATGAATATTATGAATGTGATATATCTAGTGAAGAAGAATTAGAAGTAATTAAAAATATAAGTAATGAAGAATTATTAGATTTAATTAATAGATTAGAATTATGTAGTATGTATACTTTGGAGGGTAGTTGTGGTTAATTTAGAACATGTTAGATTAGATAATGGATTAAATGTATATTTATTAAATGATAATAGTAAACATACTACATATATTAATTTAATAGTTAAATATGGGGGTATGGATAATACTTATTATATTAATAATAAAAAGATAGTTAATAAAAATGGGATGGCTCATTTAATAGAACATTTAGTTTTAGAAAATAATGTTAATGGAGATTTAATGAGTTATTTTGGTAATATTGGAGCTAGAAGTAATGGTATTACTAGTATAGATAAAACTGTTTATTATGTTGATACTGTAGTAAATACATTAGAATGTATAGATAAGTTAATATATGGTATACATAATCCTATAATAGAAGATAATATATTAAATAATGTTAAGATGCCTATTATTGAAGAAAAAAGAAGAAGTTTAGATAATAAGTATAGTATTTTATATAATAAGAGTATTGAAAGTATTCAAGATAATAAAAAGTATACTAGTGTATTAGGTAATATAAAAGAAATTAGTAGTATTACTATAAATCAAATTAAAGATGCTTTTAAAGCGTTTTATAGACCAGATAATGAAATAGTAGTAATAAGTGGTAAATTTGATAAAAATGAGGTTTTAAATAAGTTAGAAGAGGTATATTCTAAATTATCTTTTGATACTAGTGTTGTAACTAAGTATAAGTATCCTCATAATATTAAGGTTAATAAGAAAAAATATAAAGTTAAAACAAATACTGGAGTAGGTAGAGTACTTATTACGTTTAAACTTAATACTATTAATTATAGTGGATTAGATAAATTAAAATTAGATTTATATATTTATTCATTTTTAAGAATGAATTTTGGTATTATTAGTAATTTAAATAAAGAATTAATAGATAGTAATATAGTTAATTCTGGTATTGGATATTCTAATTTATTATTAGAAGGATACCATATAATAAATATTGAGGGTAATACTAATAAATATAATGATTTTATAGAAAGAATATTAAAATTTATAAATGATAAAGAATATATATTTGATGAAGATTTATTTAATTTATATAAAAGAAATTATATAGTAGATTTAATTATTAGAAATGATAGTATATATGATATTACTGAACCATTTGTAGAAAATGTTATAACTTATAATTATGATAAATTAGATAGTATAAGTGAATATGAAAAATTGAATTTTAATGAATTTATTAATTATATTAATTCTTTAGATTTTACTGAATATAGTATTGGTATATTAGAAGATTGAAATAAAAGATTTTAAATATATTTAAAAAGATGAGGTAAATATGGCTGAATTAAGAGATTTATATGATAAAAATAGTATAAAAACTGATAAAACTTATCATAAAGGTGAGGTTATACCAGATGGATATTATCCAATGGTTGTTATGGCTGTAATAAGAAATTCTAAAGGTGAATTTTTAATGCAAAGAAGAGTTAAATCTAAAGGAGGCGATTGGGGTGTTACTGGAGGACATCCTAAAGCTAATGAAACTCCTTTAGAGGAAATTGTTACTGAAGTTAAAGAAGAATTAGGATTAGATTTTTTAAAAAAAGAATTTATTTTATACGATTCTGGATGTGATGGAAAAGATTGTTATAAAATGTATTTTGTAAATAAAGATATAGATATTAAAGATATAAAAATACAAAAACAAGAATTAACAGAAGTTAGATGGTTTTCAATGGATGAATTAAAAAATATGGTTCGTACTAAAGAATTAAATGAAGATCAAATATCTTGTTTTATAAAAGTATGTAATTTTTTAGAAGAGAATAAGTAATATAAAGAAAAAAGATTAATTATATAAACTAGTTATGTTTTGATATATAGTTTATTATTTAATCTTTTTTTATTAGAAATTCTACTAATTCATGTGGATTTTCATTTTTAATGATAATTTTATATATTAAATCTATGATTGGCATACTAATTTTTTTTCTTTTTATTAGTGTATATATAGATTTTAATGTATAGTATCCTTCTACTGTATTTGTTTCTACATATTCTTTTGCTTCTTCAAATTTTTCACTTCCTATAAGTATTCCGTAAGAGTAATTTCTTGATTTTTTACTTGTAGCAGTTAATATTAAATCACTTACACCAGCATATGAAAGTATGGTTTTTTTCTTTCCTCCTAAACCATATATAAGAGATTTGATATCATGCATAGATTCTGTAATTAAGAAACTTCTTGTAGATTCACTATAACCTAAACCTTCTAATATTCCACTTGCTATTGCTATAACATTTTTTATTGAACCGCATAATTCAACTCCAATTACGTCTGTAGATGGTCTTAATTTAACTCTGTCGTTTGCTAAAACGGATTTAATTTTCTTTATGGTTTGTTTATTTTTACTAGCAATCGTTAGTCCTATTGGTTCATTATGAATTATATCAATTGCAAATGAGGCTCCAGATATAACAGATAAATTTTTAGTTTTAATGTGTCTTTTAAATACAACATCTACAAAGTCACATGTATTTTGTTCAATTCCTTTACTAAGTATGCAAAAATGTTTATTTTTTATGTTACATTTTTTAAGTTCTTTGCTTACTGGATCAATAAATTTAGCAGCAACTGCAATAAATACAATACTTGTATTTTTTAATACATATTCGTAATCATTTGAAAATTCAATATTATCTGGAATTGTAAAATCATTAAATATTCCATTGTTACTTCTATTTTCATTTAAAAATTTTGCTCTTTCTTCACTTTCTACCCACATTTTTATATTGTCACATTTTTTTAGTAATGTCACTGCAATTGATAAACCATAAGCCCCTGTACCTATAATTGATATTGTTTTCATTTTATGTTCCTCATTTCTTTATTTCCTTTGTTTAAATTGTTTTCGTATGTATTAATTTTTGGAATGTAATAGCGTTTATTTTTTATATTATCTGGTAAGTATTGTTGTTCTACATAATATTTTGGATAATTATGTGGATATTTATAATCTTTACTATTAGTTTTTATATGGTTTGGTACATTACCTGTATTTCCCTTTCTTATATCACTCAATGCGTTATCTATTGCTGTTATAGCACTATTACTTTTTGGAGATAATGCTAATTCTTCTACTACGACAGCAAGTGGTATTCTTGCTTCTGGAAGTCCTAATAGTTCACTCGATTCGATAGCGGCTCTAACTTTTGGACCCATTCCTGGATTAGCAAGTCCTATATCTTCATATGCAATAACACTCATTCTTCTATAAATACTATCTAAATCACCAATTTCGATTAATCTACCTAAGTAATATATTGCTGCATCTGGATCACTACCTCTAATGCTTTTTTGAAAAGCACTTAATAAATCGTAATGTCCATCTTCATTTTTATCAGCAAATATTACTGGTTTTGAATTAATTCTTTTTACTACTTCTTCAGTTACTATTTTATCATTAGTAGAGTAGTATGATACTTCTAATAAGTTTAATGCACTTCTAAAATCTCCACTAGATAGTCTTGCAATTAATAGGAGAGTTTTGTCATCAATTTTTATATCTTCTAATTTATTTAAAGCTTTCTTTAATCCTTCAACTATATCATCAGTAGTTAATTCTTGAAGTTCAAATATTTGACATCTACTTCTAATTGCTGGATTAATTTTATGATATGGATTTGATGTTGTTAGACCAATTAATATAATTAAACCTGATTCAATATATGGTAATAATAAATCTTGTTTATCTTTATTCATTCTATGTATTTCATCTATGATAAGTATCATTTCACCTTGCATTTTTGCTTCTTCAATTGCAATATTAAAATCAATAACTTTATTTATTGTTGCATTTAAAAACTTATATGGTTTATCTATTTCATTAACAATTGCATTAGCAATAGAAGTTTTACCTATGCCTGGTTTACCATATAAAATCATAGAAAAAAGATGTTTGTTATTTACTAAGTTAGTTAATACTTTATTATCACCTATAAGGTGTTTTTGACCAATAACATCATTTAATTTAGTTGGTCTTAATATGTTTGCAAGTAATTCCATATAATCACACTTTCTATATATAATTTTAACATATATAGAAATTTTATGATAGTTGTTTTGAGTTTTTAAATTTGTTATAATTTTATTTAGATAGAGTATAATATTATGTTAACTTGAACATAAAAATAGAAAAGTGATATTATGAATGATATATATATAAATGATTTTTTATTATATTTAGAACTTGATTTAAATTATTCTAAAAATACTATAAATACATATTTAAATAGTTTAAATCATTTAAAAGATAATACTAATAAGGATTTATTAAAATTAACTAGTAACGATATAGAAAAATTTATATCAAAGTTAGAAATAGATTCTAGAAGTATTGCTAATTATTTAAGTGCATATAAAACATTTTATAATTATTATATTAAGATAGGTAAATTAAATAATAACCCTATTGATAGTATTAGTAGTCCTAAATTGGCAAAACATTTACCTGTTTATTTAACAGTTGATGAAGTAGATAAATTACTTGATATAGAAATTAAAGATGCTTTTAGTGCTAGGAATAAATCTATACTTGAAGTTATGTATTCAAGTGGTTTAAGAATAAGTGAGTTAATAAATTTAGAATTTAAAAATATTGATCTAAATGATTCTATAATTAGAGTAATGGGTAAGGGGAGCAAAGAAAGGATTGTACCAATAAGTGACTTAGCTATAAAGTATTTAAAAATTTATGTTAAAGATTATAGAGCTGATTTAGTAAAAAAAGAAACAAATAATTATATTTATTTAAATAATCATGGTAAAAAAATGACAAGACAAGGTGTATTTAAAATGATTAAAAAATTAACTAGTGAAAAAGGTATAAATAAAGATGTATCTCCACATACGTTAAGACATAGTATTGCAACACATATGCTAGAAAACGGTGCTGATTTAAGAATTATTCAAGAATTCTTAGGCCATGAAAATATTGGAACTACTCAAATATATACTCATTTAACAAATGAAAAATTAAAAAATGATTATATGGAATATTTTCCTAGAAATTAAAAGAAACTATTATAAAATTATCAATAGTTTCTTTTATATTTGCATTTAACTAACGTGCACTATTTTTTGAACATCTAGCTTGAGCCTTTTCAGAGTTTTTAGTTCTAGCATTACTTTTAGAACTATTAGCTTTTCTAGCTCTAGAATTTGTTCTAGCATTATTTTTATTGTCCATAACTTACCTCCCACTATTATTATGGAAAAATATAAATAATATATAATGGTAATTTATGGCTATATTTTTTAGTTTCTTTCATATATTTTAATGTGATATTTATGAATAATTTTATGTATGCATTTATAATTAGTACTCTTGCTGGATTATCTACTTTACTTGGATGTTTATTTATATTTATTAAAAGTAAAAATGTTAATAAATTTTTAAGTATAAGTTTAAGTTTTAGTGCAATGGTAATGATGATGATTAGTATATTTGATTTAATACCTAGTTCTTTCTTTAGTTTATTAAATAGATATAAATTTATAGGTTTTATTATTAGTTTAATAAGTTTTTTATGTGGTATATTTTTAATTAATATTTCTAATAAGATTATAGATAGGTTAGAGAGTAAGGGGAGTAGTTTATATAAACTTGGTATAATAAGTGCTATTGTATTAATGTTACATAATATACCAGAGGGAATTATTACTTTTTTAACTAGTGGTAATGATTTAAGATTAGGTATAAAAATTGCATTAGCAATAACGTTACATAATATACCAGAAGGTATATGTATTGCTGTGCCATTATATTATTCAACTAAATCATATAAAAAGGCAATTAAGATGACATTAATAAGTGGACTTTCAGAACCTTTTGGAGCAATAATTGCATATTTGTTTTTGGCTAAATATATTACTACTAGTATGTTAGATATAATATTTATAATAGTAGCAGGGATAATGGTAAGTCTTGCTATAAATGAAATATTAAAGGAATCTATTAAATATAGTAATAAAAATAATAAATATATTTATGTAGGATTTGCTATTGGAATTATATTTTTTCTAATTAGTATGATTTTTATATAAGATATGTCCCCTATTTCTAAATAGAGTAGGGGTGATATGTATTTTAAATAGATATATGTGTATTTTGAATTGATATTAAAAATTATTGTTTTGATTTAGAAAAATAAATTAAAGAAATAAATAAATAAAATATTTTGTATGTATAATTGAATTATAAAAAAGTATTAAATAATAAAATATATTTTAAATGTAAAAAAAGAATTAAGCCCCCTATCAATTATTTATTTAAAAGTAGGGAGGGATAAAGATAAGATTTAAGTATGTATGAATGGTAAATAATTATATATCAATGAAAAAATTAAATTTATTAATATATATAAGTTGGAAGAAATAATTTAGAAAGAAAGATTATATATAATTTAATGAAGTATATAAGATAAAGAAATTTAGTAGTAAATAAAAAATAAGTAAACTATTAGGTTATTTATAATAGAGTACTTATTTATTAAATTAGTTAGATTATCAACTAATCATCTTTTTTATTAAAATATAGAAGTTAACATAATATATATTATATGAAGATGTGTATTATATGAAAAATAGAAAGATAATTATATTATTTATTATCTGTTTTTATATAATTATTAATTATTCAATATAATTTATATATTTAGTGTTTTATTTTTGTAATATAATTTAAAATTTATTTTAGTTATTTTATTATCACTTATCTACTTTTAAAATAAAATATTAGTATTATATAATTTTAGTTATTATATATTAGATTAGTAATTTTTAAAATAATAATAAATTATATATTACTCATTACATACACTTTGTTCCCTACTCTTCAATAAAAAGAAAGAGGGGAGTTCAATTTGTTTTTAAACTCCTCTTGATTGTATTTCAGCTATTTTTTCAAATACTTCAGCAGCATTGGATGCATTTATTTCATTGTATCCTAATTCTCTTAATGCTTGAATTTTAACTGTATTTAATTGTTGTGTTCTAGATAATTTTTCTTCGTTTCTAGCTTCGATTTCTGCAACAAATCTATCTCTTGAAACTATTACTTTACTCTTTGATGCTCCCCCATTATTGTATAATGTGAATGCAGAGTGTATTATACCTTCAAACATAAATTGCTTGTCTTCATTAAATACAAAATCGTTTGGCTTAGTAAATCCTGTTGCTTTACTTACATAACCTAATAAATATTTTAATTCAGGTACATTATCTACTGATTGTAGTAAATGATATAAATATTCTATTACATAATAATTTTCATTTGTATTATCTTCTGTTAGTTTTTCTTTTAATAAGAATGTAAAATCAGATAATAATAATTGTTCTTCTTTTTTTAATCCTTTAATATCTATTAAATCATAACTATTCATTTTGTTAGTACAGTTTAATCTTTCTTCAACTGCTTCTAAGTATTCAGTATTTATTTTTATATCTTTTAAAGTTTCTTCTTCACCGTCTTCTACATTTAATAATTTAAATAATAGTATCTTTTTTTCTTTTGGCCATTTATTTATATTATCAAACTCTAAATAGTTATATACCATTTGTCTTGAAACACCTAAGTATTTAGCTAATTTAACTTTTGATATTCCTAATTCATTTAATATTCTTTTTAATTCGTTCATTTGTTATCTACTCTTTTCTAATCATAATTGTTTACATATTAATTGTATCTTACTATACATTAATTTGTCAAGAATAAGTAAAGTAATTTATATAAAAAAATAGGGTATACTCCCCTACTTTATAAATACCATAATTTTTTATCGTTACGTCTTACTTCTTTTATTATTCCACTACCTAAACATTCTCTTCCTAAATATAATACACATGCTTGCCCTGGAGTAACAGCAGAAACTTTCTCAGGATATTTAACTAATATTTCACCATTATTTAAATATTCTAATTGTACATCATAATCAGGACCTCTATATCTAAATTTTGCTGTACAAAAGGCTGGGTGTTTTGCTGCAATGAAGTTAATGTTGTCAATTATGCATGAATCACTATAAAGTGTATCAGGATCATCACCAAAAGCAACATAAAGAATGTTTTTTTCTACATTTTTTCCTACTACAAAATGTTTTTCTGGATTACCACTAATTCCTACATTACGTCTTTGGCCAATTGTATAGTTCATTAAACCAGAATGCTTGCCAATTACTTCCATAGTATCTATATCAATTATATCCCCTGGATTTGGTTTTAAATAATTTTGAATAAATTTTTGATAATTTCTTTCTCCTATAAAACATATACCTGTAGAATCTTTTTTATGTGCAGTTATTAAATCTAATTTTTCTGCTATTTCTCTTACTTCTGGTTTTGTTACTTCACCTAATGGAAATATAACATCTTTTAATTGGTCATAACTTACTTGTGCTAAAAAATATGTTTGATCTTTATTTAAATCTTTTGCCCTTAATAATCTATTTCCTTCTATTTTGGCATAGTGTCCGGTTGCTATATAGTCTGCTCCTAATCTACGTGCTTCCTTTATAAATAAATCAAATTTTATATATTTATTGCACATTAAATCAGGGTTGGGAGTTCTACCTAATTTTAATTCATTTAAAAAGTAAGTAAATACATTATCCCAATATTCTTTAATAAAATCTACTCTGTGTAATTCAATATTCAATTTTTTACATACACTTAATGCATCATTATAATCTTGTTCTTGTGGACATATATTATTATCTAAGTTAGGGTTACCATTAATATCATTATTAATCATACTATCCCAATTTCTCATAAATAAACCTATTACTTCATATCCTTGCTCTTTTAATAGATATGCTGCTACGCTTGAATCTACTCCACCTGACATTCCAATTACTACTTTTGACATAATAAATCACCTAAAAGAATTATACCAAGTTAAAGAAGAAAAATAAATAGTTTAATTATTTTTGGTATTATAAATATACCTAATATATTATATAAAGTTATAGTCATTATACTAAATAGTATTCTTATAAAGAATTTAGAATATATTTTATATATGTTTATGTCTTGTTTATTTTTTATATATAGGATAAATATCTTATAAAAGTTATATATATTTATTATTATATATATTAATATAATTAAGTATAATAGTTTAGTTAAAGTAAAATATATACTACTAAATAAAAAGCCTTTAAAGCCATGATTTTTAATAATTATACCTAATAATAAACCAATACTCATATTTTCTATAAAAAGAGCTAAAAATGGTATAAAAATACCTATTATAGTTAATGAAGAGATTATTATTATAATATAACTTATTATAGGATATAAAAAGTTACTTAGCATGTTGTTATTGTAATTGTTTACTAATTCTATAAAATATTTGTATATATTGTTAGATAAATCATTATCTACACCTAATGATAATATTAAACCTAATGTAATACTTATCGATATTATAGATAATATAATTAAATATAATTTACTATGTTTACTAAATTGACCTTTAATATAATTCATGCTATCACCTATTTAATAATATTTAATACTTTATTTATTATTCATAATTTAGTATAATTATTATGTTGAGGTGAAATATTATGGCTAAAAAGAAAAAAAGTAGTACTAGTTTGATATCAAAAATATTAGTTTGGATTATGTTAATTGCTATGGTTGGTAGTATGATAGCAAGTTTAGCAATATATTTTATAAGATAATAATATTTATTATATTTTAAAAATAAAAAATGTTAGTTTAAATCTAACATCTTTTTGTTTGATATTTAAAATAATTTATATTAATTTTTCTTTTACAATTTTACTAACTTCACTCATATCAGCACGAGCACCAACAATATTAGATACTTCTTTAATTACTTTACCCATGTCTTTTATACTTGCTGGTTTTAAATTATCAAATACTTCATCAATTATTTTGTTTAATTCTTCATGAGATAATTCTTCTGGTAAATAAGCTTTTAATATTTCTATTTCTTTTTCTAATTCATTTGCTAAATCTAATCTATTATATTTTTTATATTCTTCTAATGAGGCAGTTCTTACTTTTACTTGTTTTTTAATAATGTTTAGTACTTCATCATCTGTCAATGTACTTTTTTTATTTATTTCTGCTTCAGTTAAAGCACTTTTTAACATACGTAGAACTGATAATTTGAATTTATCTTGTTCTTTCATAGAATTTATTAGATCTTTTTTTATTTGTTCAAACATATTATAATCATCTTCCTTTTTTAAAAAGTGTTTATATTTCTATAAACACTAACCTCTTTTATTTCTTTTACGAGAATTTTTAATCATTTCTTTTTTTGCTTCACGTCTTTTAACGCCTGGTTTTTTATATTCTTTATGTTTTTTTAATTCAGAAGGGACTCCGCTTTTAGCAACTTTAATTTTGAATCTTTTTAAAGCACCGTCTACATTACCATTTCTTACTTCTACTTTAGTCATAATCTCCCTCCCTTCATTTCCTCAATTATTATAACAAGTTTTATAAGTTGTTTCAACAATTTGTTTTAAAATTTTACAATTTTTTAAATTCTTTTATATACTCTTACTTTTTTTATTAATTTGTTAACTTTATTTATATTGTTTAATATAAAGTATAGTATATATTGTATAATAAATTTTTTAAGTTTATTATACAATATATTTTACTTTATTTAGTAATTCTTTATTTTTTAAATTTATTTTATTTAATGTACCATATATAACCGGTTCTATATTATTATCAGTACATTTTTTATATATTTTTTCATTAAATAAATCTTCAAGTATTAGTATGAAGTTATAATTTTTGTAATTAATGTTGCTATTAAATACATAATTTATTAATCCAATTTTATATTTTATTCCTATTAGATTATCTATATATTTCTTATTAAAACTCATAATATAATAAGTGTTTGTTATATTTTTAGATAGTATGTTATTTAATTCTTTTTTTGTAATTTCAACTTTTAATTCTATGAAAATTATTGTATTATTATATTTTTTTATTACTTCATTTAATGTTGGTATTTTTTGTCTTTTATCTTTTGTTCCAAAATTATATTTTTTTAATTCTTTATATGTAATTTTATTAATAAATCCTTTACCATTTGATGTTCTATCAATTGTAGAGTCATGTATAACTACTATTTCATTATCACTAGTTTTTCTTATATCTAATTCTAATCCACTATAATTATTTTTAATTGCATTATCAAATGCTAATATGGTATTTTCTTTAATTTTTTCATTATGTAATCCACGATGTGCAATTAATTCCATAAAAAATCACCTAAATAATTATATTCAGGTGATATTAATTTAAAAGTCTAAATCTCCAAGTTCTAATTTTTTAGTTTTCATTAAATCATCTAAGGCTTCATCAACATCTTGCTTTGGTTCGTTTTCACTTTCTAATTTTCTTAAGTTTTCTAGTTCGTCTTGCATAGATTCTAATGGCAAATCTAATCCTGTATCTGAAAGAGTGCTTTCTTTTTCTTCTTCACTTTGTTCTTTTGTAGTTTCAGTTGAATTTTCTTTTAGTTCTTCTTTAGTACCTTTGTTATTTTTATCGTTTTTATTGTTCTT
Source organism: uncultured Bacilli bacterium (assembly GCA_934086185.1). Taxonomy (GTDB): domain Bacteria; phylum Bacillota_I; class Bacilli_A; order RF39; family UBA660; genus UMGS1124. The sequence continues at coordinate 23,253 of CAKOHW010000007.1, read as the reverse complement.
ATCTTTTTTATTTTTTTTACGTTTAAATATTAGGAAATATGCTAGTATAATTAATCCTAGACCAATAAATGAAATAAGTATAATTAGCCATGTATTATTTTTTTTCTTTTTAATTGATGTTGTAGATTTCTTTTCCTTTTCTTTATCATCTTTGTTATCATTAATCTTTTCTTTAGTAACGTTTAAAGTATAAACTTGTTTGTTTGCTCCATCACTACTAGTAACAGTAATTGTGATAGTATTTTTACCTTCTTTTAAATTTTCATTTCCCTTAATTATTACGTCTGCATTTGGATCTTCAGTAACTGTAACTATATCTAATTTATCTACATCTAGTCCTACTTTAACACTGTAATCATTTACTAGTGAATCAAAATTTGGACTAAGTTTTGCATCATTAATTTTTAAACTTGATAGGTATGCGGAAGATGTAGTAATTTCTCCTCTATAAATATTTAATACATAAGATCTTTTTGAACTTCCATCTTCGCTTGTTACATTTATTCCTACTTGATTCGCACCAGTTTTTAAATTTACTTTATTAGAATTTGATACTGTACAATCTCCTTGAGGACAAGTGATTTCCCAAGAACAATTATCACATTCTGGAGTTATCTTAACTGAATTAATTGTATCTTTAATTCCTGTAATGTTATAAGTATTTATTGTTGGAGAAAAAGTTTGATCAAATGTTCCTACAGATAATATTATATTTTTTAATGTAGAATCATTACTTCTTATTTTTGAAGTAGTTGTAGTTGTAGGTTTTCCATTTACAGAAAATGATTTTGTTGCACTCATTCCTGCAGGTGATGTAAATGATAACATTGTTTCAATAGGTGCTTCTGTATCGTTAGTTATAGTTACTTCTGCAATAGTACTATTTGCTGGTAAATCATTTAAAAATAGCAATGTACATGATAAGGCAGATGCAGTACAATCTCCATATTGACTTTTTATTGAGTATTTCAAGTTATCATTTGTTTTATATAATTTTAATTGTATTGTATTATTAGCACTTTCAGCATCTGAATTAACTATATTATATGTTTTTGTATTTTCAGTGCTAGATGCTTCCTCAAATGTCAAATTTGTAGCATTTACTATAGTTGGTATAGTAAACATTGCTATAGCGCTTAATGATAATATTTTTAATTTATTTTTCATTTTTTACACGTCCTTCTATTTTATATATATTAATTTTATCACATAATAGAAAAAAAACAAGATTATCTTGTTAAATTAATTTAAGTAATAATTCATTCATTATATATAGTTTGTCTGGATTTATATATACATATCCGTTTTTATATATTAAATCTTTGTTTTTTATTAATGGTTTTATTGGAAAAACATCTTGCATATTTACTTCATATTTATTAAAAAAGTCTGTAAGATTTATACCTTTTATTTTTCTAAAACCAAGCATAAGTTCATTTTCCATTTTTTCTTTTGTGCCTACTATTTCTTCTTTAGCAACAAAATTTTCTTCAATATATTTATTCAAATTTTTTGTGTTTTCATAACGAATACCATCTATGTAACCGTGTGCACCTAAACCAAAACCATAATATTCGTCATTATTCCAATAATTTAAATTATGTAATGATTCATAACCGTCTAGTGCAAAGTTTGATATTTCGTAATGATTATATTTCTTTTTAGATAGTTTTTTTCTTATATAATTATACATTTCTAATTCTAATTCTTCATCTATTGGAGTTGTATTCATTAAACTTAACTTAGTATAATCTTCATATATTAATGAATATGTACTAATGTGAGTTGGTTTTAATTTTAATATTAAATTCAAATCATTTTTTAATACTTTTAAAGTTTCATTAGGTATAGCATACATTAAATCTAAATTTATGTTATTTATACCTTTATTACGTATCATATCTATTTTTTTTGATACATCATCAAAATCTGAATATCTTTCCATAAATTTTAATTTATCTTTATTGAAGGATTCTATACCAATACTTAATCTATTAACTTTATTTTTTACGAGTATATCTATTAATTCTTCAGTTATATCATTTACATTACATTCAAAAGTAAATTCTTTTATTTTAGATAAGTTAAGTAATTTTACTATTTCAAATAATTTTGTTAATTCACTAATGTTTAGGGAACTTGGAGTGCCTCCTCCAATATATAATGTATCTAATACTTCATCATTATATCTGTCTTTTATTTCATTTTCTAAAGCTGTTAAATATTTATTTACATTTGTTTTGTTATATAATTGTTTACAAAAATCACAGTAAGTACAAATATTACTGCAAAAAGGAATATGCATATATACTGAATTCATAATATCACCTATATAAGTATATCATTAATTTTATTAGTGATAAAGAAAAAACAACCATGTATTATTTGCTGGTTGTTTCGCCATTATATGATAATTTATATGGACATGTTTTAGTACCTGGATTTGAGCAACTATCATCTGTAATTATTTTGATTCCTGATTTAAGTGTAACAACAGGTATTAAATCTGCTGTAGTGTCTTTTGTAGATTTTGTATCAACTTTTCCACTTATTTCTGGGAATACCATATATGTATCGAAAGAATAATCTAATTTACCTATGAAACTATTAGTATAATATGATAACCATGTTTTTGCTGCAGTTATACTATCAACAAACTCATTTTGCGTTAGAACACCTATTTTATCATAAACTACAGTAGAATAATTTAATTTAGCATCAATTCTATTAGTTCCATTATAATATATATAATATGGAAATGATTCTACCCAATCTTTATGTATTATATTTTGATATAAATGATTTTTTATAGAGTTTTCTGGATATACACCAGTACTATCTAGAGAAACGTCAAATTGTGATTTATCATATTTCATTTCATCTGATGTACATTCGAATGTATCTGGTAAATAATCGCTCACGCTGGTATTTATTTTTAATACATATTGTCTTTTGTATTTACATCTTCCATAACAACCGTCATAATTATAATATTCATTATCCATTATATATACTGTTCTTCCATTATATCTACAATTTGTTTCATATACATTATTAAATGTCACTTGATCATTTGTATCTTTAATGTAATATGTATATCCTGTTTTTTGTGTTTTTGTAACCGTTATATAAGATTTATTTATTTCTACAGGTTCAGAATAAATAAGTTTTATATTGTTTGTGGAACCATCAATTCCATAGTAACTATATATTCTCCATAAATTTTTATTGCTTGTTGGCCAAAATGCTGATGATGAGTTTTTTCTTACATCATCAACATTGAAGTAAACATAATTATTTACATTTTCGCCGGAAAAAATTTTCTTTTCGTTACCAGTATTTTTTTCTAAAGCAGAAATTCTTTTTTCTAATTCATCTATTCCGCTATTACCGTTATTAAGCGAATTTTCATTATTTTTTGGACAGACATAAATTACGTTATCTTCTGCTATTGTTCCATTTAATACTTCCCAATTTTTTATTACAGTTATTCCGACTTGCCCATTACACTCTTTATTACCTTGAGTAGAACTAGAATTCTCGTCTGAAAGTAGTACTGCATCTGATAATACATAATAATTATTAACATAATCAATAACTTTATTAGTGTTTGGATCTTTAATTTTATCGCTTATAAGTCCTTCATTTTTTAATACTTCTAATGTAACGATTGCACCTTCTGCATTAGTAATTAAATTTTCGTAGACTTCTGGATGATTAGATAAATACACATCTAGAGCCAAATCTGCTTTGGCTAACACAGTATTATATTTTTCATTTGCTTTTTTCTTTTGCATATGTACAATGGTTATAATTGTTGTTGTAGATAATAAAGTAATTAAAACAATTGCAATTATTATTTCTATTAACGTAAAACCTCTTTTTTTCATATTAACCTCTCCAACGATTTATAATATCGCAGTTAGATGAATATGGAGTTGGATCTGGCATATCCATTTTTATAAGTAATGGAATTTTAAATGCATTACCAAATGCCACTAGTGTTCCTGCTTGTAATGAATTAAGTTTATCTATAACATCGCCACTAATATTTGGTAACATTTTTTCAATATATTCTAAATCTTTTGGATGTGTCATTTTTAAAATTAAGAAGTTAGACATTTGTGAAACTACTGTATCACTTATTTCTACAGGTCTTTGACTGACTAAATCTAATATTACACCATATTTTCTTCCTTCTTTAGCTATACGTTCAAATATATTATATCCTAATAGGAAAACATCATTATCTTTAACTACATATCTATGTGCTTCTTCTATAAATAAATGGAATGGTATACTTGCTCTATCTGTTCTAGATTTTGCAAAATCAAATAACATTTTAGATAGTATTTTAACGATAACTTTAGCTAAATTATCATCTATTCCCTCTAAATTTATATTTATTATTTGACTACGTTTATTATTATTCATAATTAAATTTGAAATATATGTATCTAAGTTTGTATATTCAGTTACGTTAAAGAATTCTTTATTACTACTATTTATAATTGAATTTAATCTAACTTTTAAAATTATTGCTGCATCTTGAATAAGTTTATTTTCTTGGAATCCTTCACCAATAAGTGTAAAATTCAATGCATTTGCTAAATCTACTAAAGTATAAAATGATTGATTAGGTATTTGTATACTTCTTTCAAAATTATCATCTATAAATTTATTAAGATATTCATTTAATAATACTGATTCCCCAAATTCACCATTTCTATCAATACCAAAACACTCACTAAATACTCTTGTATATCCTATACCTTGTAATTCTGCTTTTAAATTAAATTCATCAGTACTACATGCATTAACTATAGCAAATATATCACTTTTCTTTGCTGTTGAACTTTGATTTGAGAATAATATATTCATAATTGCTTTTGCAACAAGATGATTTTTCAATTTTTTAGTAGTATCATCATTTCTTGAAAATATTCTAACAAGTTTATACATTCTTTCAATAATAGTAATTTGTTGATGATCTGTAGCTTGTAGTAAAAGTGCTAAATCATCTATAGATAAAAGATAAATTGGTATAGTTAATTTTGCATCAGTTGGATCTTGTGGACTTGTTGTTAAAAATTTATATTGATAATTTGGGTTTATACTAGATAAACTCTTGAATGCATTTTTATATTCACCATATGCATCAAAGAAAAATAAATTTGCATTATAAGTTAAAAAGTTTTTATTTAAGAAAACATTTTGTATTATTCTTGAAACACTACAACTTTTCCCACTTCCAGAGTTACCAAATATTGCTAAGTGATTTGAAAACAAATCATTTATATTTGAATATATATTTTTACCTGGGTATATTGGACTTTTTCCGATATATATATTTTCTTCATTATTTGTACCTAAAATAACATTTAATTCTTCTTCATTAATAACTCTTATTTTACTAGATAATGTAGGTTTTTTTATAGTTCCTGCAATAAATTTTTCTCCTACAAATTCTCCTTTTAAATCTATGCAAATAGAATTGTCTTTAATAGAATGAACTTCTCCTAATAATTTTGAATTATCATCGAAGAACACAACGTGTAAATTCATTAAATTAGGTATAATTTCACCAGTTTTAATTAATTCAACTTCAACTGTACTATCAGTAATATTTAAAATTTTTCCAAACATATTTTCACTCCTTTAATTTATGACAAAACAATTTATATCATCACTAGTTAATTCAATATTTTTATTAGTATATAGTGTTGCTAAAATATCACCTTTTTTAATTTTATCTCCAACATTTTTAAATAATTTAATACCAGCAGAATAATCAATGTGTTCATGGTCATTTATTTTTCCTGCTCCTAACTTTAATGATAAATTACCTATTTTATCTGCTTTTATTTTTTTTAATGTTCCATTATTTTCACTTCTTACAACTTTTATTTTTGCTGAAATTTTTAATTTATTTAAATCACCATTTTGATTTTTTACAAATTCTTTAAACTTTTTATAAGCATTTTTATTTTTAATTGAATTTTCTACCTCATCACCTGCTTCTTCCATAGTTATATTTTTTGCTAGTGAAATTAGAATAGTTGCAATTTCTTTTGATGTTTCTGCTAATCTACATTCTTCACCTTTTAAAACTCTTGTTGCTTCTTCAACTTCTAATCTATTACCAACGCTATTAGATAAAGGTGTATTCATATCAGTTATTAGAGTAACTATTTTTTTATTATATTTTTTTCCTATTGCTTTCATCCATGAACTTGCTATTATTGCATCTTTTTTTGTTTTAATTAATGCACCGCTTCCAACTTTAATATCAATTAATATTATATCGGCTCCACTTGCTATTTTTTTACTCATAATACTTGAAATAATAAGTGGAAGTGATTCGGTAGTTCCTGAATTATTTCTTAAATTATATACTAGTTTGTCTAATGGAACTAATTCTTTTGTTTGTGATGAATCTACAAAACCTACTTTTTTTAATGCATCTATAAATTGTCTTTTGTTTAGATTTACGTTAAATTTTGGAATACTTTCTAATTTATCAATTGTTCCACCGGTAATTCCTAAACCTCTACCACTTATTTTTGCCATTTTTACGCCACATGAAGCAACAATTGGTCCTACAACTAATGTAGTTGAATCTCCTATTCCACCCGTTGAATGTTTATCTACTATTTTAGTATTTAAACTACTTAAATCATATATTTCTCCACTTCTAATAAAAATATCAGTTAGATTTATTGTTTCTTCTAAACTCATTCCATTAATTACGATAGCCATTAATAAACTACTCATTTGATAATCTTCTATTTTTTTATTTAAAAACCCAGTAAATGCATAGTCTAATTCTTTATAATTTAATTCTTTTCCTAGTCTTTTTTTGTTAATAATGTCAATAATATTCATAAATACCCTCTATTCTCTTATAATTATATCAAAAATTTAAAAAAATTAAAGCATTTTCTAACTAAAAACTATGTTAGGATTCATCTTTAATTTTTAATTCTTTTATTTTTATTGGTTTATATTACAATTCATTTGATATATAATGTTTAATTTTATTGAAAAATGCTAGCATTATTTCATAATCTATGTATCTTTTATTATATTTAAAAATAACAAAATATTTTTTTAAATCTACCTTAAAATTATTAATAAATATATTGCCTTCTAAATCTAATGAATTGTTTAACTTAATATATTTTCTTTTTGTAATTGTAGTTGGTAAAGTTGTATCTAAATGTTTGTTCTCAACATTATTAAATTTATCACTTGCATAAATTATTTTGTCTTTTTCTATAATTATACAATATGATCTAAATTTATTTTCAAGTACATAAAATAAATTTTCAATATGAATTTCATTGTTTATAAAATTTATTAATTTTAATTTTTTTTCTTCGTATTTCATTATATTCCTCTTTTATTTCTTAATTATACCATATTTATTGGTATTGTGGGGCAAAATATAATGAAAATTATTTTATTTGAGAAAATTAATCATAGGTGAAGTAATGTATGTTCATAAGAATGCCTGAAATTAGAGAAAAATTGGATTTATCACAAAGAAATATTGCAAAGTTGTTAAATGTTTCTAAATCTACTTATGCTAGATGGGAAACAGGAGAAAAAATTATTCCATTAAATCATCTTATAGGTTTCGCAAATATTACTAAGTATAATCTTGATTATATAACTGGATTAAGTGATGATTTAAAAATTCTAAATTTTGATATCAAAATAGATAGAAAGAAACTTAGCAATAGATTAAGAAATATAAGATTAAGTGTAAATTTGACACAACTTGAGTTTGCAATTATTTTAAATACTGTTCAATCAGTTGTTTCTGACTTTGAAAATGGGAAAACATTAATTCAAACGTCGTTTATATTTCAGATATGCAAAATGTATAATATTTCTTTAGATAAATTATTGAATTAAAAAATAGTCTTGAAATTAAGACTATTTTATTTGGCTCATTACTTCTTCTGCAAAATTTTCTTCTCTTTTTTGCATTCCTTCGCCTACTTCGAAACGAATCATATTAAGTACTTTTCCACCATTATTTTTAACATAAGTTTGAACATCTAAGCTACTATCTTTTATGAATGCTTGGTTAAGTAAACAAACTTCTTTATAATATTTCTTTAATCCTCCAGTAACCATTTTTTCTGCTATTTCTGCTGGTTTTCCTTGTTCAATTGCATTAGTTTTTAATACTTCACTTTCGTGAGCAATAATATCACTTGGAACATCAGCTTCACTTAAATATTGAGGTTTCATTGCAGCAGCTTGCATAGCAACGTCTCTAGCAACTTCACTATTTGCTCCTTCAAGAACAGTTAAAACTGCAATTTTTCCTCCCATATGTAAGTATGATCCAAAAACTTCATTATCTTTTTTTTCTATTAATTCAAATCTTCTTAATGATAATTTTTCACCAATTTTAGCAGTTTTTGCTACTATTAAATCATTTAATGTGCCTTCATCACAAGCTAATTCTAATGCTTCTTCAACAGTTTTTGCATTACTATTTAATATAGTTTTTCCTATAGTATCAATCATAGTAGTAAATTCTTCATTTTTACTAACGAAATCAGTTTCACTATTAACTTCAACTATAACTGCTTTATTTCCTTCTTCGTATATATTTGCTAATCCTTCAGCAGCAATACGGCTTGCTTTTTTAGCACTTTTTGAAATTCCTTTTTCTCTTAACCAATCAACTGCTGCTTCAACGTTTCCGTTAGTTTCTGATAATGCTTTTTTGCAATCCATCATACCAGCACCAGTTATGTTTCTCAATTCACTTACTTGTTTTGCTGTAATCATAAATATTCTCCTTCTTAATTATTTTAATTTTTGTATTAATTCATCTTTTTTCATTGTAGTATATCCAGTTAAACCTTTTTCTTTAGCCATTGCTTTTAATTCAGCAACAGTTAATTTAGATAAATCGGTTTTAATTTCTTCTACTTTTTCTACTACAGCTTCTTTTACTTCTTTAACTTTTTTTTGAACCTTTTTAACTTCTTTTTTAACTTCTTCTTTTATTTCTTCTTTTTTTGAAGCTTTTTTAGGTTCTTCTTCTGTTATATAATCAACGATTTCTAAACCTTTAGATTCACAAATAGCGTTATTTAATACTCCTAATACAACTTTAACAGCTCTAACTGCATCATCATTTCCTGGAATAACGAAGTCAACATCATCTGGGTCACAGTTAGTATCAACAATACCAAATACTGGGATATTTAATTTTCTAGCTTCTCTTATTGCATTAATTTCTTTTTTTGGATCAACTATAATTAAAGCATTTGGTAATCTATCCATATCTCTAATACCAGCTAAAACTTTATTTAATTTATCATATTCTTTCTTTAATCCAATTACTTCTTTTTTAGGTAGTAATTCGAAAGAACCATTTTTTTCCATATTTTCTATTTCTTCTAAACGTTTAACACGTCTTCTAATAGTACGGAAATTTGTTAGAGTTCCACCTAACCATCTTTCAGTTACATAGAAACTTTCACTACGTAAAGCTTCTTCTTGACTAGCTTCACTAGCTTGTTTTTTAGTACCAACAAATAAGAATTTTCCTCCATTGTCAGCAATTTTTTTAATTTCTGCATATGCTTTTTCAATACATTCTACAGTTTTTTCAAGATCGATTATATATATATCATCTCTTGAAGTAAAGATGTATTCCTTCATTTTAGGATTCCATCTTTTTGTTTGATGTCCAAAATGAACACCTGCTTCTAATAAATAATTCATAGAAACAACAGCCATAATTTCACTTTCCTTTCGTTTTTCATCCGTTCACCTCTTCTTGCCTCTCCAACAATAGCCACTAGGTTTAGCAATCAGTAAACGTGTATATTTGGTTTTTATAAAACCATTAGTATTTTATCAAATATTTATGCATAATTCAAGAAAAAAAGTATCAAAAATGATACTTATAAGACATTAGTTTTTACTACAATATTTTCTTCTTCCAAATTTAATACAATTATTATTTTTATCAATCTCTTTAACATCAATTACTAAATCATTATTATATTTATGTGTAACTAGATTAATTATATCTTTAATTACTATACTGCCATTTATTTTTGATGTTAATTTACATTCTGTATTAACAATTTCATTATTATCTTCTAATATATTTAATTTTAATAAATATCCATTTTCTTTCTTAAAATAATCTACTACCATATTATAAACTTTTTTACTTTCTGTAAATGATTCTATAAATAGTATACTATCAAAAAAGTTTATTGATGATAAAAAACTATTATCTAAAATTAATTTATCCATAAAAATAGCCATCCTTCCACTTTACCAAAATATATAATTATACTTCCTTGGTTATTTATTATAATTAATTATTAAAAAAAATACAATAATTAATTGTATTCTTTCTTTAAATGTTTTTTACTTTCAAATTTGGTATCATTTGATTTAAAATTTTCATAAAAGGCTTTATCTTTTTCACAATTATAATTAAAACTTAATTCTATATTATTATTTAATCTTATACCAAATGTTTCTGAATTATAGTTTTTAGTATTGTATTTATATTGTAATTCTTCTTTTGATAAGTAATTAATTATTAGATCATATAATTCACTATAAATTGCTTTATTATCTTTTATACTAAATCTTAATTTTAAAATAGTTTTAGGTTTATTAGTACCTCTTATAATACTAAGAGTATATTTATAACAATTATCAATTGAATCAAAATGATTTTCTAACTTAAAATTAAAATGTTTTGTATTTTCATAATCTTCTAAATTATTATAATTATAAATATTTCTAAACATCTTTCTAAATATACCTATTATTTTTAATGCTTTTTCAGTTTGGACTTTATCTTTACTTTCTTTTGTTTTTAAACTTTCTTTTTTAGCATTAGTAATAAATGTTTTTTTACTTATTTCTTCATTTATTTCTGTATATAATAATTCATCACTTTCGCTTTTTATATTAAATTTTACAGAAACATTATTATTAAAATTTAAGTTATAAGTATTTTTGTCATTATTCGTAAAAGATGTGTATAGTAAATCAGGTTTTTTAGCAAGATTGTTTATGAATTTAATTAGTGATTTATTTATTTGGTTTCTATAAGATAAATTAAATTCACATACATTTTCGTCTATACCTCTTAAAATAGTAAATTTATATTTATAACATTTATTTTCATAATCATAATAATAATCAATATCAATAGTATATGGTTTTATATTATCGTAATTTGCGATACCATTATAATCTATTAATCCTTCTATAATTTCATATATTGCTTTTAATTTTAAATCAGCTTTTTCTCTTTGTACTTTATCTTTCATATGTTTTCCCCTCTCTTTAGGACATTGTATAATACTACTAATGTTATAATTTGTCAAATTTTGTTCTTTATGTTTAAAAAAAGTATATAATTTAGTGGAGGAATATATGTTTTTAGGATTAATTAATATATTTAAAAGTTTATATTTTTTTACTGGTTCTTATTCTATTAATGTTTTTCCTGAACCTTTAAGTACAGAAGAAGAACTTAAGTATATAAATGATATGAGAAATGGAGATGAGTTTGCTAGAGCTAAGCTTATTGAACATAATTTAAGATTGGTTGCACATATAGTTAAAAAATATGATACTAAGGAAAATAATGATGATTTAATAAGTATTGGTACTATTGGTCTTATAAAAGGAGTAGATTCATTTAAAAATGATAAAAATACAAGGTTAACTACTTATTGTGCTAAATGTATTCAAAATGAAATATTGATGCATTTTAGAAATAATAAAAAACATGTTAATGATGTTAGTTTAAATGATTCAATTGGTTATGATAAAGATGGTAATGAAATTAATTTAATAGATGTTATAAAAAGTAATGATGAAGATATATTAGTGCAATTACATAATAAAGATTCAGTTAATACTTTATTAAGATATTTAAATATTCTTAATGATAGAGAAAAAGAAATTATTATAAAAAGATATGGACTTTTTGGGAATAATGAATTAACACAAAAAGAAATAAGTGAGAAGATGGATATTTCTAGAAGTTATGTTTCGAGAATAGAAAAAAGAGCTTTACTTAAAATTTATAAAAAATTTTTAAAAGAAAAGAAAGAATATTGAATAAAATTATAAAAATATACACATTATAATTATGTCTCGTACTATAAGCCCGTTCACTAATTATGGACTTTTTGAGAAAATATAATAAGAAATGGGTGTGATATATATGGCTCTTTATAATGATAATGGCTATTATTATGACATTATTAGAAGAAATATTAAAAAATATCGTAAAGCAAAGCACCTTACACAACAACAACTAGCTGATAAAGCAGATTTATCAGTAGATTATGTATGTGAGATTGAGAGTCTTACTAAAAATAAAAGTTTTAGTATTGTAACGTTAGGTAGAATAGCAGATGTTTTAGAAACAGATATTAAAGATTTTTTTACAAAGTAAAAAGCGAAGAAATTCGCTTATTTGCTTGTTGAACCAAAACCACCTACACGAGTTCCGGTTGCTTCATCATTATCTGTAGTTAAATATTTATAAAACATAGCTTGAGCAATTGGCTCACCTTTTTTTATGTGAACTGTTTCATTTTTAATATTTATACATTGAATAAATATATGACCATCATTATCTATGTTTCCATAATAATCTGCATCTATTACTCCCATACTATGTGGAAACATTATTCCTTGTTTTTTTGGACTAGAACTTCTAGGTACTATAATTAGTACTTCGTCGCCTTCCATATATGATTTTAAACCAGTTGGAATTAAATATGGCTTATCCCCTAATTTAAATGGTTCTAAGTCCATGTCAGATGCTGCCTCTATATCATATGCTGCTGAAAATTTTGTTTTTCTAATTGGTAAGTTAATGCCTTTATCTTCCCAACCTTTTGCAATTTCAAATCCTCTTTTTTTCATAAACACTCCTATTCTATTGTTATAATTTTATTTTGTTTTAATGATTTTTTTACGTCTATTACACGTTGGTTAGAAGAACCTTTCCATTTTAAAATTGGGCTATATAATTCTTCTTCAAATTGTCCATCAACTAAAACATCAATATATTTAAATATTTCTTTATCTTTTAATATTTCATCATCAAATTTATATCCAGTCCATACCCATATATTTTTATCTGGATATGTTTCTTTATATATTTTTGCAAGTTTCGTTGTACCATCAATATTTTTTGGATGTAATGGTTCTCCTCCTAAAATTGATAAACCAGAAATGTATTCGTGGTTAGATAAATCTATAAGTTTATTTATAGATTTGTCATCCAATTCTTTACCACCTTTAAAGTCATGAGTTTCTGGATTAAAACAATTTTTACAATTGAATGTGCAACCTTGCATAAAGATTGATACTCTAACCCCTGGACCGTTTGATATATCCATTTGTCTAATTTTATTATATCTCATAATTATGCCTCAGCATCTTTATTATCTATATGCATAACTCTTTCTTTTATTTCTTCAGTTCTACCTTTATTCCAAAAGTTTGTTCCAATATAACCACAAGTTCTTCTAGCAACGTTAAGTGTATCGTGATTTCTGTTGCCACAGTTTGGGCAATACCACTCTAATTTGTCATCGATTAATATTTCTCCGTCATAACCACATTCTTGACAATAATCAGATTTAGTATTTAATTCTGCATACATTATATTATCATAAATGAATCTTATTACTTCTAATACTGCTGGAATATTATTTGTTAAATTTGGTGTTTCAATATATGATATTGCACCACCTGGAGATAATTTTTGAAATTCACTTTCTAATTTAAGTTTTGTAAATGCATCGATGTTTTCAAAAACAGGTACATGATAAGAATTTGTAATGTAATTTCTATCAGTAATTCCTTTGATTACTCCAAATCTTTCTCTTAAACATTTAGCAAATTTGTATGTTGTAGATTCTATTGGTGTACCATATACACTATAATCAATTTTTTCTACTTCTTTCCATTCATTACATTTATCATTCATTTTTTGCATAACTTTTAGTGCAAATTCTTTTCCTTTTCCGTTATCGGTATGACTGTGACCTGTCATATATTTTACGCATTCGTAAAGCCCTGCATACCCTAATGAAATAGTAGAATATCCATTATGTAGTAAATCATGGATTGATTCACCTTTTTTTAATCTTGCTAATGCACCGTGTTGCCATAATATTGGAGCAACATCACTTGTAGCTTTTGAAAGTCTTTTATGCCTAATTTGTAATGCTCTATGACACATTTCTAGTCTTTCTTCAAAGATCTCCCAGAAGTTTTCCATATCTTTATCACTTGATAATGCAACATCTACTAAGTTAATTGTTACTACTCCTTGATTAAATCTTCCATAATATTTAGGTTTGCCAGATTCATCTACATATGGAGTTAAGAACGAACGACAACCCATACAAGGATAACAATTTCCATTGCCATTTTTATCTATTTTTGTTTCTTTCATTACTTTTTCTGATATGTAATCAGGTACCATACGTTTTGCAGTACATTTTGCTGCTAATTTAGTTAAATAGTAGTATTTTCCTTTTGGATTTATATTGTCTTCTTCTAAAACGTATAATAATTTTGGAAATGCTGGTGTTATATATACCCCTTTTTCATTTTTCATTCCTTCAATTCTTTGTTTTAAAACTTCTTCTATTAACATAGCAAGTTCTTCTTTGTATTCTTTTGTTTCACCTAAATATAAGCATACACTTAAGAATGGTGCTTGCCCATTAGTTGTGGTCATAGAATTTATTTGATATTGGAATGTTTGTACTCCATCAGTAATTTCTTTTTTTAAATCTTCTTTTGCATATTTTTCACAATCTTTTTCATTAAATTTACGTTTTTTATATTTTGATAAGTAACGTTTATATGATTCTCTTACAAAAGGTGCTAAATGAGTTAATGTAATAGTGCACCCACCATATTGACTTGATGAAACTGCTGTAATAAGTTGTGTAGCAATTGTCATTGCTGTTAAGAATCTATGAGGTTTTTCAATCATTACTCCATTTATATTTGTACCATTTTGAAGCATGTCTTCTAGGTTTATTAAATCACAATTATGCAATGCATTTTGTGCAAAATAATCAGCATCGTGGAAATGAATAATTCCATCATCATGTGCGCTAACAATATCTTCTGGCAATAAAAATCTTCTTGTAATATCTGTTGATGTAATACCAGCTAGATAATCTCTTTGAGTAGTTACTACTTTAGCATTTTTATTTGAATTTTCTGTGTTCCAATATTCATTTTCACCATCAATTAATTCTTTGATTGCTAAATCCGTTGTATTACTACGTCTAACTAATTCTCTTGTATATCTATATGTAATATACTTTTTAGCCAAAGCATATTTACCTATAGACATCAATTTCATTTCAATGATATCTTGTATATCTTCAACTAAAATTCTTTTTTTACCTAAACCCTCAATATATTTTTCAATATTCCTGATTTGTGTAGAAGACGCTTGTTCTTCTTCGCTAACTTCTTTGTTAGCCTTCATAACTGCTAACTCAATTTTGTCTGGACAATAATCCACCATGTGTCCATCTCTTTTTATGACTTTCATACTACTAAGTCCTCCCTCTATGATTTAATTTTACAACATTCTAAAAAATTATTAATGTTGCAATTGCAACATTTTACTTTTTTTGTTATTCTTTTATTAAGAGGTGTAAATAAATGGAATTATTTTATAATATTTCAAAATTTCAAAAAGAAAAAATACTCCAATATTTAGAGGCAAATATATTATTTTTTAAAAAAAATAATATAATTCTTTCGAGTGTAAAGAAAGATGACATTATAGGTTTTGTTGTAGAAGGACACTTACAAATAATTAAAACTGATTATAATGGTAATGAAACAATGCTTGAAGATTTGTATGAAAATGATGTATTCGGTACTAATATATCATTTATTTCTAATAATGAATATTCAATTAAAACTAAAGAAGATACTAAGATTGTTATACTTTATTTTGACGAAATTATTAATAAAGAATTAAATTGGGCTTATTATAATCAATTTTTAAAAAATTTATTAGAAATTGTAAATAATAAAATAATATCAAATAATGAACGTATTTATATTTTAACAAATAAAACTATTAGAAATAAATTACTTGCTTTTTTTAAAATAGTTTCTAATAAAAATAATTCTAAATATATATATTTACCTTTTAGTTTTACAGAACTTGCTGATTATTTAGCTGTTGATAGAGCAAGTATGCATAGAGAATTAAAACATTTAAAAGAAGAAGGCATCATAGATATTAAAAATAAACGTATAAAATTGAATACATATGATGAATTGTTTTATTAATATTTAAAAATGTGAGATAATAAAAAAGGTGATTATAATGAAAGAAATGTATGAAAAATATGCTAAATTATTAATTGATAGGTGTCTATCTATAAAAGAAAAACAACCATTATTTATTAGTGCTCCTATTGAATCTATAGATTTTGTTAGAATATTATCTAAAATTGCTATAAAACATGGAGTAAGAGATATTCATTATGAATTTAGTGATGAAATATTAAAACATAATGAACTTATGTATTATGATAATGAAGATTTATTTAATAGTAGTTTTTTTAATAAAAGCATTTATGATGAATATGCTAAAAAGAATGCTGCATTTTTAATGCTATGTCATGATGAATCTTTAGTTATGAGTGATGTAGACAAAGATAAAATGAAATATATTGGTAAAATTAATATAACTACAAGACCTATATATAAAGAAAAACAATTAAAATATGAAGTACCGTGGTGTATTGCTAGTGTTGCTACTGATACTTGGGCTAAAAGAGTGTTTCCAAATGAAAAAAATCCAAAAGAAAAATTATGGAATGAAATATTTAAAATGTGTTTAATTGATAAAGATGATCCAATTCTAGAATGGAATAAAAAATTAAAGAAAAATAAGGAGTTAGTTGACAAATTAAATTCTTTAGAGATAGAGAGTTTACATTATAAAAATAAATTAGGTACTGATTTTATTGTTGGTTTTGAAAATAATATTTGGTGTGGTGCAGATGCAGAAAATAATTTAATTGTTAATATGCCTACAGAAGAAGTATTTACCTCCCCTAGTAAATATACTGCCAATGGTGTTGTTTATGCTTCTAAACCTTTAATTTATAGTAATAGTATAATAGAAAATTTTTGGATTGAATTTAAAGATGGTAAAGTAATTAACTCTAATGCGTTAGTTGGAGATGAATTGTTAAAAAGTATTTTTAAAATAAAAGGTGGAGATTATCTAGGAGAAGTGGCATTGGTTAGCAGCGACTCCCCTATTAGTAAATCTAATATACTTTTTTATGAAACATTATTTGATGAAAATGCTAGTTGCCATTTAGCACTCGGTCAAGGATTTTTAGAATGTACTAATTATGAAACTTTAGAAAATTCTAATATAAATAATGCCAAAACTCATGTTGATTTTATGATTGGTACTGATGACTTAGAAATTGTTGCAACTTGTAAAGATGGAAATGTTACAATTATGAAAGATGGAAAATTTGTAATATAAAAAATAAATGGAAATGAAATCCATTTATTTTTTTAATAATCTTTAATTGTTATAGAATTTTTTAATAAATCATCTATACCATAATTGGTATTAATAATTTTTGAATTTATTATTTCAGATGTTTTTGGAGTAAAACTATCTGGAGTACCGTTACGACATGTTTTACCTGAATAATCTCCTATATAGTTTGACATGTAACTTTTTGAAATATTTATTGAACTACTAAGTGAATTTAAATATAAATTTAAACCATTTATTGTATTATCTTTTACAATATAATCTGTTGCTCCAGTTAAACCTCCAATTGCATTATTTAAATTTTGATATGAATTATTTTTTAATTTTAAATATATATTTGTGGTACCATTACCTTCAATACTATTATTTTCTAATGGAATTGTATCTCTATGTAATGGTCCTAAGACTATTCCGGCAAGCCCACCGGCATAATTATATTTTTCTGTTGAAGATGCGATAATATTCAAGTTGTTTCCAATTACGTTTGATGAACTAATTCTTCCTGTATGTTCCATCCTACCTATTATTCCACCACTATGTGCACCATATGCTGCCTCATTAGTACCTTCTTCAGTTCTTTCTGCAATAATAGTGCCATTATTTATATTTACATTACAATTTTCTATAATAGCATTGTTAAATGCTAACCCGATTATACCTCCAGCATTTACACCTCCACCAGTTGTCTCTTTAGCAGAAATTATTTCGATATTATTATCATTTATTGAAATAAATTCTGTATTAGAAATATTAACACCTACTGTGCCTGTTTTATTGATATTATCACTACCAGCACCAGCAAAACCCACTATGCCTCCGACGGCTAAACCTAAGTAGGAAGTATTTGCATTATTTGTTGAGGTTGCTTTTATATTAGAATTATTCAATGTTACTTTAGAGTTAGTGATATCAACATACGCTGCGTGCCCAACTAAACCACCAATTTTTCCCTGAGTTCCTTCAGTATTAATATATAGTTCAGAATTTATTAAATTTGCTTTGATATTATTGAATTTATTTCTATAATTCACAGTATTTGTCATATTGCCAGCGATTAATCCTAAAAAATGTTGCTTGTTATCAGTTAACTCTTCTGTTTTAGTTCCTATTTTTGCATTATTCAAATTGAATGTTATATTGTTTATATTATTTGTTTCTGTTAGTTCTCCACTTAAAAGTCCTAAATAAACATGATTTCTATATGCTTGTGTTTGGCTACTATCTTGATTAACTTCATAATTATTTGAAGTTATATTAATGTCTATATTTTCAAAAGTACTATTATAACTTTTCCCACATAGTAGTCCTATTGGTTTTGCTTGTACATTATATGCTATATTAAGTGATGAATTCAATTCTAAATCTAAGTCATATATTTTTGCGTTTTTTATTTCACCAAATAAACCAAAACTATTATATAGCCCATTTAATTGAATGGTACTTGGTGTGTTAATTTTTAATTTATAATCATTTCCATAAAAATTACCTCGAAATGGATTTTGATTGTTTCCTATCATAAAGAAGTAGTTATCTCCGAATGTTTGATTGTAAGTAATACTAATATCATTTATTAACTCATAGGAATAGTTCTGAAAAATATTTCTAATTTCTTCATTTGTATTTGTCATTTCAATACCTAAAATTTTTGCATCATCACTTGCTTTATAATTTGATGATTGAACTTGAGTATAACTTAAAATTCTACTTAACGCTTTCATTTGACTTTCGTTACTTATTTCTATAACATCTTCTTTATTTTCTATTTGAACTAATGCACTTACCTTTTTATTCATATCTATACTTTGATCATAATCTCTATTTATATATGTTACTATTAGTTCATATTCGTTTATACATCCATTATCTTTTGTACATTCATTATTAACTGAAGATGATATTGTTTCTTTATAGACTATTTTTCTATCACTTGCAGGAAATATTCCTTCTTTAATTGTTGTGCCATTTCTTTTTATTACATATGTTAAGTCTTTAAAATATTCTAATTCATTTTCAACATTTAACAGAGATATTGCATACTCTCCTTCACTTGTTCCTGTATTTTTTACATTAAATGTTTTAGTGAATGTATCACCTGGCATCATTTTATCTAAAGTTACTAAATCATTTCCTTCATAATATTCTACACTAACATCTGCCGTTGTTAAACTAATACTTTTATTATTAGTATTACCTTGTATTCTTGTTAAAAAGTATGCATATGTTAATCCTATTAGTGCTAATAATACAATTGTTATTCCGACAATACTTACAATTATCATTGTTTTTTTCTTCATATTTTTACCTCTTTTCATATTTTTATCACAAACTATAATTTAATTGTATAAAATACAAAATGTTAAAAATATCACAGTATGTCGAATATACAAAAAAATTATATAATTATTAACCCCCCCGACCAAACTTTTGTTCGAGAGAGAATTAGGCTATATAATTTTTACTCTTCCAAAATTTAAAACTCATACAGAGTACTTTCTACTCTATTTATATTCTAACAAAAAAGTATATTATAATCAATACTCTTTAATTTGCTTTTTCTAATTTTTTATCGTGCTTTATTTCTTTCCATTTAACATCTTTTTTAAATAAACAGGCAATATTAATTGGTATCCAAGAAAGTATAAAAACTGTAAAAGTTAATACACCTAATATGTTATCTTTAAATGTTCTATCATATAATTTTAAGATTAAAATATTTAAAATTACTCCTATAATATAAAATATTAAGAAACACAACATACCAGAATTGAATATATATGAAAATACATCATTTAATTCTATTCCTATTTTATTAAATATAAATAATTCAATCGTTAATGCAAAAGAAAGTAATTGTATAAATGGTGCAATTATAAATATAAATTTATCTAAAGCAGATGCATTACCTTCTCTAAAAAATTGAGTCAATAATTTTTTACCATAATGTTTAGTACATTGCATTATACCTTTACTCCACCTAATTCTTTGATGCCATGACGTTTTAAAATCAGTTGGTTGTTCATCATATGTTATAGCTTTATCTACATAAACTATTTGTTTTTTATCTAAAATACACATAATAGATATTTCAATATCTTCAGTTATTGTTTTGGGATTAAAACCTTTATCTATAAAAGATTTAGCAATCATAAATCCTGTTCCATTAATTGTAGATGACATTTTAACGTGTGTTCTTGATGCATTATAGAATACATTTTGCATATAGTAAAACAAAGTATAACTTGTACTAATCCAACTATCTGATACATTTTTGCTATCTTTTCTACCTTGTGCAGCAATATAACCAGATTGATATACATTGTTCATGATCGATAAGAATTTTTTATCTACTACATTATCGGCATCAAATATTAAATAGGCATCATAATTAGTATCTTTTAATTCATTAAATGCATATTTTAACACTTCACCTTTTGTTTTAGTTTTCTTTTTTACATCAATTATATTTACTTTTTCTTTTTCTGCAATGTTTCTTGTATTATCTGTACAATTATTTATAAGAACATATATATCGTATAAGTCTGATTTATATGTTTGAGATTTTAAACTTGTTATTAAATCTTTAATAACGTTTTCTTCATTTCTTGCAGGGATAAGAACTGCAAATTTAGTTAATTCTTTACTATTTTTGATTTTTGTTTTATTCTTCTTTAAAATAAATAATCCTGTTATAACAAAATATAATGAATATATAAATGTTATAGCAAAAAAAATATAATATAATGTTATCATTTAAATTACTCCTATACTATTCACGGATACATATAAATTATCTTATTAATTTAGCCTTAAGTCAACAAATATTAATATTGTGTTCTATTTGATTAACTAATACTTTACATATTCATTATAATTAGAAAACATATAAATATCCATATAAAATGGGTAGCAAAAGAGATATAATTGGTAGAATTATTTATATTTTTCCTTAAAATATTTTATTAATGGTTCTGAAGTTAATTCTTTTTTGCATATTTTATTAAGTATTTCTTTAGAAGAGTATGCACCGCCATTAACGTAAATATTATCTATTAAATATTTTGTTATCTTTTTTATATTACCAGATTTTAATAATTCATCTATATTACCTAAATCATCTTCTATTGCTTCTAAAAACATACCATCATAAATTGAACCGATTAAATAAGATGGAAAGTAGCCAAAACTGCCTTCTGACCAATGTACATCTTGCATTAACCCTTCACTATCATCTCTAACGTCTACATGTAAATATTCTTTAGTTTTTCTGTTCCATTCGTTTGGAATATCAGAAACTTTAATTTTATTGTTAAATATATCTTTTTCTATTTCATATCTTAATATGATGTGCATACAATATGTTAATTCATCTGAAATACATCTTATCGCATTACATTTTGGTGTATTTAATAATTTAACAAATTCATCAATGTCCATATCCAAATGTAGCATCTCTTTTATATCATTATATATTGGTATCCAAAAATTTTTATTTCTGCCTAACATATTTTCATAAAATCTTGATTGACTTTCATGTAGAGCATATAAATCTTCTATTGTAGAATTTTCATATTTTGATAAGTTTTCTTTGATATTCTGTTCAAATATAGCGTGTCCACCTTCATGTATAATTGTCATTACAAAATCTATTGGATCTGTCGTATGACTAAATGCTATTCTAATATCATTTGTAGCTATTTTTTCAGTAAATCCATGAGGATATATACCTAATGTACCTCTTTTTAAATTAAAACCAATATATTCTAACAAATAGTTTGCTACATTAATTAGTTCTTCATTAGTATAATTATAAGTAATTGACATTACATTTGATGTAGATTCTGGTATTAAATTTTTAATACCTTCTTTTAATTCGTTAAATAATCTATCAATTATTTTGGTGTTTATACCCATTTCATATTTATTTAACATTACATCGTATAAGTTTGTACTATTTGGTTCAAGATATCTATAATATTTTTTAGTTAATTCAATCATATTTTCTAAATATGGTTTAAATATATTATAATCTTTTTTCTCTTTTGCTTCTTTCCATATTACATTAGTAGTTTTTTGTGCTTTTGCATATTCTAAGTAAAAATCTTGAGGTATTTTTTTATAATTCTCATAATGTTTCAGTATATGGTTAATATATCTTTTTTCTGTTTCTTCTAATAAACTGTATTCTTTGCTATTTATAGTATCGTTTAATAGTTTTCCATACTTTTCATTAGTACTAAGTTCAAATAATTTCTTTTCATAACTTGATATTAAATTTATTAAATCAACATTTGAACCTATTGGAGCATTTATTTTTAACTCCCACGATAATAAATTTATTGTATATTCTAAGTTAGCAATATCCTTTTGATATTCTAAAAATTCTTTCATATATTCTCCTTTTATTTATTTGATATAAATAGTATATCATAAATATGATTATTTTATTTATTGTTTAGAAATTTAATGATTGAATTTTGTTGTAATTTTAAAAAAATAAAAAAGACTTTTTAAATAAGTCTTTGTATTTCTAATGGTAGCGACGGTGAGACTCGAACTCACGACCTACCGGGTATGAAAAATAAGCCCCAAATCAAATTACTGTTTATTTTTTACCGTTTCCCTTATTAAATAAGGCTTCGCTCCGA
>CAKOHW010000006.1 GCA_934086185.1 uncultured Bacilli bacterium | reverse complement strand
ATATATCTTATATTATCAATAATTGGATGTTTTATAGGTAATAAAATAAAAAATAGTTAGTCAAATTACAATTTATCAGTTAGGTTACTAGAAATAGTAATCTTTTTCTATCTTTTAAAACATTCATTAAAATTATATTTTAAATTAATAATATTTATGGTATTATATTATTAGAAGTTGATGTGATTATTGCAACGACTTACTTTTGCGAAAAAAGTTTGAAATAACTTTCCTACTCGCACCATATTGATTTATACTCGAACTTTTCGAGATGGAATAAACAAGAAAGTAATTAATACGAGTGAACTAAGTATATAGATAATGTTTGTAGTCATAAATATCTAAAGTTTATGACTTTTTAACTTTAAAATATTTATGACTTTCTATTTTACAATTTATAGATATTAATAAAAATTTAAATTAATATCTTTTTTATTTTCTTTGCATTCAAATAAATTATTAAATATATATTTATTATTTCAGATATTAATAAACCATATAAACCTATATGTAATAAACTAAATAAGAATAACGTTAATAATTTAATTATTGTAGTTACTATAGTAACAGTCATAGTATACTTAGCATAATTTAATGCTTGTAAAGCACTAGCAAGAGGTCCTTCTAAATATAGAAATACAAAGAAAGGACACAAAAACTTAATATATTCACTTCCACTTGTAGTTTTAAATACAATAAGTAATAACTCATCAGTAAATATATAAACTAAAGTATTAGATATTAAACCAATTAAAAATGATATTATTAATGATTGTTTTAAACGTTTTTTTACATGTTTTTTATTATCTTTATACTTAGATATTTCAGGAATCAATGAAGTATTTAATGCAAGAACAAAGAATGATGGAATAGTTAATAAAGATAAAACATATGCATTATAAATTCCATATTCAGTTAATATATAATTATTATCATACCCAACTAACGTTAAAGTAGCAGTTAAAACAATTGGTTCGAAAAAATAACCAATATTACCTATTATTCTACTAGATGTAGTAGGGATAGCTATAGACATAATATCTCTAATAACTTTTATATCTGGTTTTAAATCATTTAATCTTATAGAAAAATCTTTAGGAGCAAAAAACAAGAATATAATAATAGATATAATTTCAGACAAAATATTAAATAATATATATACAGATACAGTAACTATAGTTCCATATTTTAAAATTTTAGGTAAAAATATAATTATTATAATTAACCTAAATATTTGTTCTATAATATTTGATACCGTATGAGGTAACATTCTTTGTTTACCAAAAAAATAACCTCTTATAATACTAGATAAAGATATGAAGGGTAAAATAAATGCAATAGATATAATAGGATAATAAGTATCTGGATTATTAAGTAACGTATTAGATATATATGGTGCAGTTAAAAATGTAATTATAATTAAAAATAAATTAATAAGTAATGAAGCTGGAACAATAGAAAATAATATTTTTTTACTATTAACTTTATTTTGAGCAATCAAGTTGCTAATAGCAAGAGGTAATCCTAAATTAGCTAACGTAATTAATAGTGAATATGTTGGCATTATAATACTATATAAATTGATTTCATTTTGAGAAACAGTTCTAGTAAATATAATCTTTATTATAAAACCTAATAACTTAGTAAATAAAGAACCTATCATAAGTATAATTGTTGATTTAACAAATTTATTTTTCATATTTAAATATATGATTCAAATATTATTTTAAAACTGGTATAATATTGATGGTGATATAAAATGAAAATAGGTTTAATAACAGAAAATAGTCAATGTACTAAAAATAATATTATTTATGAAAGTTTAAAGAATGCTGTCGATTATGAAATAATTAATTTTGGAATGTTAGAAAATGATAACGAATTAACTTATGTACAAGCAGGGCTTTTATCTGCAATATTATTAAATAGTAAATGCGTAGATTTTATAGTTACAGGATGTGGTACTGGTATAGGTGCTATGATGAGTTTAAATTCATATCCTAATGTAACATGTGGTTTAGCAGAAAATGATTTAGATGCTTATTTATTTAA
Source organism: uncultured Bacilli bacterium (assembly GCA_934086185.1). Taxonomy (GTDB): domain Bacteria; phylum Bacillota_I; class Bacilli_A; order RF39; family UBA660; genus UMGS1124. The sequence goes on along the minus strand of CAKOHW010000006.1, from coordinate 69,132 downwards.
TAGAATAAATGCTGGTAATGCTATAAGTATTCCATATGCTAAAAACTTTGGATGGGGTAGTGAATTAAATTTAGTTAATATTTTTGAAAAACTATTCAGCGAAGGTTTTGGTAGTGGCTATCCAAAAGAAAGATATGTTAGTGAATCTAAAAACAGAAAATTATTAAATGATATTAAAAATGTAACTCATAAAAGAATGATAGATATTTTAACTAGCATAGATCAAGAATTTTTGTTTAATACTATAAATAGAAAACAATTCGTGGATTATTTTTTTGAACATAGTAAAGATAAAAAAATGACTGAATATTTAAAAAAAGTATTAAATACTAAAAAAAGTGCCTAAATGTATTGCAAAAGATAAAATTATTTGATAATCTTAATATGTAGGGTAAAGCCCTAAATATTATAGTAGAAAATGGGAGGAATTTTAAATGTCAAAAACTGAATTAGTCGAATTCATTGCTGCAGAAGCTGGATTAACAAAAGCTGATGCTACAAGAGCTTTAGATGCTACTTTAGCTGGAATTCAAAAAGGATTAAAAGAAGATGGAAAGGTTGCTTTAGTTGGTTTTGGTACTTTCAGTGCTAAAACAAGAGCTGCTAGAGATGGAATTAATCCATTAACAAAAGAACCTTTACATATTGATGCTAAAGTTGTTGCTTCATTTAAAGCAGGAAGCAAATTAAAAGACGCTTTAAATTAATCTTATAAGAAGTGAATATGATAATTCACTTTTTATTTTACATTTTTTTATATTTTATCTTGATATTGACAAATTTATATATTATAATTTACTTATAATAAAGAGGTGGCTAAAATGATAACAATGTTGAGTTTTTTTGATAAATTATATAGTGATACTGATACATTGAGAATGGTTTACATAGTTGGTGCAATATTACTATTTATATTTATTATCTTACTAATTGTAAGTATTAGAAAACCAGACAAGAAGAAAAGTAAAATTATAGAAGAACCAAAAATTGATGAAGATAATAAAAGAGAGGTAGAAAAAGAAGAACCAAAAACAGTTAATGAGTCTGCTACAAAAGAATCAGAAGTAAAAGACGAAACAGAGTCAAAAATTGAAGAAGAGAAAGAAGAAATTAGTTCATTAAATAAAGCTTTAGATACTGCTTTAAAAATAGAAAAAAATGACGAAGGTTCTAAAGAAGAAAAACAAGATGAGACTAAAGAAGAAGAAAAAAAGGTAGATAAAGTAACTGAATTAAGTAGTGAAATACCAGATGTAGATGACTTTGTAGATAATGTTGTTAAAAAAACATATGAGAAAAACGAACAATTTTCTTCAGTATATGTTGGTGATAATACTTCTACTATAAAATTAGACAAAGTATTAGATAATATGAATGTAGATGATAATATAAAAGAAGATATTGTTCCAGAAGAAGAAAAAACAAAAGAACCAGAAAAAAGCATTTCTCTTGATAATTTAGAAGAAAATTTAAATAAAGTCGAAGAAAATAAAAAAGAAGAAATAGAAATGCCTTCAATTATAAAAAATGATGGTGATGAATCACATCAAGAAGAAAAAGTTAATGAAAACAAACTAGAAGATTTAAAAGCATCATTAAATAAAAAAAGAGAAGAAACTGAAAAAAAAGAAGAAGATTTAAAAAGTAAATTAGATGCATTAAAACAAGAAAATAAAAAAGAAGAAGTCATGAAACCAGAAGATTTACTTAATAAATTAAATTCATTAAAGAAATAATATAGCAAAAATGCTATATTTTTTTATATTTTTATTGCATACAGTATATTTTTATGATACAATTGAAATGCTTTTGAAAAAGAGCGTAATCCGCTGAAATATTATTTCAAGATTAGAATAAATAAAAATAATAGAGAAAGGATATGTGTTATGAATAATTTAATTGAAAAAATTAACAAAGAGCAAATAAGAACTGATATTCCTGAATTTAGAGTTGGAGATACTGTAAAAGTTGGAGTTAGAATTACCGAAGGTAAAAAAGAAAGAGTTCAATATTTTGAAGGTATCGTATTTAATATTACTGGTGGATCTGTTTCTAAAACATTTACTGTAAGAAGAAAATCTGGATCTGTTGGTGTAGAAAGAATTTTCCCTGTTAACAGTCCTGCAATCGAAAGTATTACAGTTGTTAAAAAAGGTAAAGTTAGACGTGCTAAATTAACATTCTTAAGAGGAATGAAAAAGGATTATAAAACTAAAGAAAGAAACTAATCTTTCTTTTTTATTTTAGATTGATTTTTAATAATCTATAAATTATAATATTATTATGATAGGAAGATGTTAAATGAAAGCATTAGTAATAACAAAGGCAGTATATGATTATATTATGCCATTAGTTGAGTATCCTAAAGATGGTGATACTTTCTATATTAATGAGGCGATTAATTCAGTAACAAATGTTGGAAGTATGTCTGCAATAACATTAGGAAAATATGGAGTAGATGTTAATGTTACAAGTATTGTAGGTGAAGATGAAGTTGCTAACAAAATAAAAGAAATATTTAAAAGTTATCAAGTAAAAACTGAATGTATAGAGACAAATTATCAAGAAAAAACTAGTATCAGTTATAAAATCTATAATTCTAAAACAAATAAATTTACCAGTATTAATGAAATTGGATCTAAAAGTGGTCTAACTAAATTCAAGTATGAATTTATACCTGATATTATTATAATGGATGATAAAGATACTGACGCTAATTTAGCAGCCTTAAATAACTATCCTAAATCAAAGTTTATTTATATAGCAGATAAATTTAACAGAGAATCTAATACATATTTAAGCAAATGTAATTATGTAATATCAAACTTAGAATTTGCATCTACTGCTACAGGTGTAGTTAATGGACTTAATAAAGGCAAAAATATAGTTGCATTATTTCAAAAATTTGTAGATTTATATAATAGTAACCTAATTATAAAATTAGATAATTTTGATATATTATATTGTGTAAATGATGAAGTAAGATTAATAAAAAATATTAATAAAAATATAACAAATAAAGATAATATATATATTTCAGTATTAATTTACTTCTTAACTCTAAATTATGATGTAGAGACATCAATAAAACTAACTAATAAAGTTATGTTAAATAGTCCTAGTGAATTAGATTTATTAAAAGATATACCTGATTATAGCTTTGTAACTAATGCAATAAATGATTTAAATACTATAACAGGAGAGACACCTAATCAAACAAATATAAATAATACTGAAGTAGTAAATAATAATGAACAAAATGTAATAGAAGAATTTAATTTAAATAACAATATAAATAATGTACCATCAAATAATGAAATAAATAAAGAAATTAATAACAATGGGGTTAATAATGGAAGTGTTTAACCCTTTTTTAGATATTTTACCTAAGGTTGATGTACATGGATATAATAGAGATATGATGCCTTATGTATTAGAAACTTTTATAAATGATAATCTAAAATTAAATAATAAGAAGATAGTTATTATCCATGGAAAAGGAAATGGAATATTAAAAGATGAAATACATCATATTCTAAAAAAAGATAAAAGAGTAGAAAAATATTATTTAGATGGTTTTAATACTGGATGTACAGTAATTGAATTAAAATAATATATATGATAAAATACACTTTCGAAAGGAGTTTTTTATATGTTTGTAGATGAGATAGTAATAAAGATTGAAGCCGGTAAAGGTGGAGATGGATGTACTTCTTTTAGAAGAGAAAAATTTGTTGAAATGGGTGGACCTAACGGAGGAAACGGTGGAAAAGGTGCTGATATAATTTTTGAAACCGAAGAAGGTTTAAGAACTTTAATAGATTTAAAAATGATGAAACATATTAAAGGCGATAAAGGAGTAAATGGTAAAGGTAGCGATAGAAACGGTGCTGCTGCAGAAGATGTTATCATAAAAGTTCCACTAGGGACAACTATTACTGACTATGATACTGGACTTGTAATTGCAGATTTAACTAATGTAAGTGATAGAGTTATAGTAGCTCATGGAGGTAGGGGTGGCCGTGGAAATAAAGCATTTGCAACTCACGAAGTACCAGCACCAAGAATGAGTGAATTAGGTGAACCTGGTGAAACAAAAACAATAAAATGTGAATTAAAAATGATAGCAGATGTAGGATTAGTTGGGATGCCAAGTGTTGGTAAAAGTACAATATTAAGTATGATAAGTTCATGCAAACCTAAAATAGGTGCATATCACTTTACAACGTTAAGTCCTAATTTAGGAGTAGTTAATTTAAAAGATGGAAAAAGTTTTGTTATGGCAGATTTGCCAGGATTAATTGAAGGTGCTTCTGAAGGCATAGGTCTTGGAGATAAATTTTTACGTCATGCAATGAGAACACGTGTAATAGCACATGTAATAGACATGGGCTCATTTGAAGGAAGAAGTCCAATAGAAGATTATGAAAAAATATATAAAGAACTTGAAAACTATGATGAAAGATTAATTAATAAACCTAGTATTATAATAGCAAATAAAATGGATTTGCCAAACGCCAAAGAAAACCTAGAATTATTTAGAAAAAAATATCCAGATAAAGAAATATATGAAATTAGTGCAATAATGAAAAATGGATTTGATGCATTAATTATGAGACTTTCTGATATAGTTGAAAATACTGAAAAAGTTGAACTATATAAAGAAACTGATTATGTTAGTCATACACTTTATAAATTTAATGATTCTAAACCTTATACAATAACACGAGAAAATGATTTATGGGTTATAAAAGGTAAAGAAGTTGAAACATTATTTGATATGACAAGATTTACAGAAGATGAAAGTGTTCATCGTTTTGCTAGAAAATTAAAAGGAATGGGAATAGAAGAAGATTTAGAAAAAATGGGAGCAAAACGTGGAGATGAAGTAAAAATTAAAGATTATATATTCGAATTTAAAGAATAATAAAAACTCGTTAAAAAAAACGAGTTTTTATATGTAAACTTTTAAAAAAAAATAATATATGTAAACTTTTTTATGATATAGTAATTATAGAATAGGAGTGAATATATGAAAAGAATAATAATAATTTTAATATGTATGATTACATTATGTGGTTGTACAAAAAACGATAATGAATTAGTTATGGTAACGGAGGCTGGGTTTGCACCATTCGAATTTTACGAAAATAATGAAATAGTTGGTGTAGATATAGATATTGCTAATGCTATAGCAGATAAACTAGGTAAAAAATTAGTAATAAAAGACGTTGCATTTGATTCAATAATAAACGAAGTAAAAAGTGGTAAAGCAGATATAGGAGCAGCAGGAATAAGTTATACAGAAGAAAGAAGTAAACAAGTAAGTTTTTCAAATGATTACTTTACATCAAAAATAGTAGTTATTATAAAAAATACAGAAGATGAAAATAATTTTTCAGACTTAAATAACAAACGTATTGCAGTTCAATTAGGTAGTACAGCTGATACATTCGTGACAAAAACATATAATTCAGCACAAATAACTAGACAGAAAAAATACTTAGCAGCAATAGAAGATCTAAAAAATGATAAAGTAGATTGTGTTGTAATGGATGAATTACCAGCAAAAGAAATAATAGAAAAAAATACAAATTTAAAAATAATGAATAAAGTATTATCTAGTGAAAACTATGGAATGGTAGTTAATAAGAAAAATAAAGAATTACTAAATACAATAAATGAAGTTATTGAAGAATTAAAAAGTACCGGAAAAATAGATGAATACGTTTTAAATTATACTGAGTAGGTGATTTCTTGTGTTAGAATGGATTAAAGATACATTATATTATAGTTTAATATATGATAATAGATATAAATTTATAATAGAAGGATTACTAAATACAATAGTAATTGCTTTTTTCGCTGTAATAATTGGTATTATTATAGGCATTGTTATCTCGTTAATTAGAAATTATCATGATAATACAGGTAAATTAGGAATACTAGATTTTATATCTAAAAGTTACGTTAATATTATTAGAGGTACACCAGTAATTTTACAACTAATGATAATATACTATGTAATATTTAAAAGTGTAGATATAAATATATTAATTGTTGGTATACTTGCTTTTGGTATAAATAGTGGAGCATATGTTTCAGAAATTATAAGGAGTGGTATAAATAGTATCGATAAAGGACAAATGGAAGCAGGTATTAGTTTAGGTTTAAAATATGGTACTGTTATGAAAAATATTATATTACCACAAGCAATAAAAAATATATTACCTGCATTAGGTAATGAATTTATAACTCTTTTAAAAGAAACAAGTGTAGGAGCATATATAGGAATAATAGAACTTACTAAGGCTAGTGATATTATTGCATCACGTACATATGATTATTTCTTTCCATTAATTATTGTAGCAATAATATATTTATTAATGACATTATCATTATCAAAATTAGTAAATGCTTTAGAAAGGAAACTTAGTAATGCTAGAAATTAAAAAATTAAATAAAAGTTTTAATAATAAGAAAGTATTAAAAAATATTAATTTAAACGTAATTGAAGGTGATCGTCTAGCAATAATTGGGCCATCTGGTTGTGGTAAAAGTACATTACTAAGATGCATTAATTTACTAGAAAAACCAGATAGTGGAAATATATTATTTGAAGGTGTAGATTTAATAAATAATAATAAATTAAATGAAATAAGACGTCATATAGGTATGGTATTTCAATCATTTAATTTATTTGATAATCTTACAGTATTAGATAATATTACACTAGCACCTGTTAAATTAAAAATTATGGATATTACTGAAGCAACAAAAAAAGCAAAAGAATTATTAAAAAGATTCAATCTACTTGATAAAATAAATAACTATCCTAAAGAATTATCTGGTGGGCAAAAACAAAGAGTAGCAATTATAAGAACATTAATAATGAATCCAAAAATAATATTATTTGATGAACCTACTAGTGCACTTGATCCAGAAATGGTTTTAGAAGTAGAAAATGTAATAAAAGCTATAGCAAATGATGGAATGACTATGATAATAGTATCTCATGAAATGAACTTTATAAAAAATGTTGCAAATAAAGTTATTTTCTTAAATGAAGGAAAAATAATAGAAACTGGTACACCATCAGATATATTTGAAAATCCTAAAGATGAAAGTTTAAAAAAATTTATAGGATTGATAGATTTTGGTACAAAATAAAAAATAAATATGTTATACTAATTATATATAATAGAAGGAGAAAAAGCATGAGTGTGATAAATGTAAAAAGTGAAATAGCACCACTTAAAAAAGTGCTATTACATAGACCTGGTAATGAACTTTTAAATTTAACCCCTGATACATTAAGTAGATTACTATTTGATGATATACCATATTTACCAGATGCTATAAAAGAACACGAAGAATTTGTTACAATTTTAAGAAGTAACGGAGTAGAAGTAGTATTCTTAGAAGATTTAATGACTGATGTATTAAATCTAAGTAGTGAAATAGAAGATAAATTCATAAGACAATTTATATATGAAGCAGGAATACGTACTCCAAAATATAAAACTTTAGTATATGAATACTTAAAGAGTTTTATAAATAAAAAAGAATTAGTTTTAAAAACTATGGAAGGTATAAAAATAGGAGATATAAGTAGAAAAAAACGTGAAATAGAAAAGTCATTAGTTGACTTAGTTAGTGAAGAATCTGAATTTATTGCAGATCCTATGCCAAACTTATATTTTACAAGAGATCCATTTGCAAGTAGTGGTCATGGAATAATATTAAATAAAATGTATTCTGTAACACGTAATCGTGAAACTATATATGCTGAATATATATTTAATTATCATCCAGATTATAAAACTGATGTTAAAAAATACTATGATAGATATTTAGCATATCATATTGAAGGTGGAGACGTATTAAATTTGAGTGATACAGTTTTAGCAGTAGGTATAAGTCAAAGAACAGAAGCGGCTGCAATAGATGAATTAGCAAAAAATATGTTTAAAGATCCTGATTGTATGATTGATACTATACTTGCATTTAATATTCCTGAAAGTCGTGCATTTATGCATTTAGATACAGTATTTACACAAATAGATTATGATAAATTTACTTATCATCCTGGAATAATGGAGACTTTACAAGTATTTGAAATCACTGAGGGAGATATTCCAGAAAGTGATGAAGATTTAAATGTTGTAGAAATAAATGGATCATTAGAAGAAATATTAGAAAAATATTTACATAGACAAATTACTCTTATTCCATGTGCTGGAGGAGAAAAAACTAGTAGTGAAAGAGAACAATGGAATGATGGTACTAATACTTTAGCTATAGCACCTGGTGTAGTCGTTGTATATAATAGAAATAATATAACAAACAATATACTAAGAGAAAATGGTATTAAAGTTATTGAAATGAGTAGTGCTGAATTATCTCGTGGTAGAGGAGGCCCTCGTTGTATGAGTATGCCACTTGTACGTGAAGATATAAACAAAAAAAGTGAATTAAAAGAAGATCCAAAAGTGAGTGATGTACCCTCCTGTAGAAAGGAAAATGGAAATGAATTTGACTGGCAGAAATTTTTTGACCTTAATTGATTATACTCCAGAAGAAATAAGATATTTATTAGATTTATCAAAAAATCTAAAATTAAAAAAACAAAATGGAATATCACATCAATATTTAAAAGGCAAAAACATAGTATTACTATTTGAAAAAACATCCACAAGAACTCGTTGTGCATTTGAAGTTGCTGGATATGATTTAGGTATGGGAGTAACATATCTAGATCCTGGAAGTAGTCAAATGGGTAAAAAAGAAAGCATTGCTGATACTGCTAAGGTATTAGGAAGAATGTATGATGGAATAGAATATAGAGGTTTTAGCCAAAATATAGTAGAAGAATTAGCTAAAAATGCTGGAGTTCCAGTATGGAATGGATTAACAACTGAATTTCATCCAACACAAATGCTTGCTGATATAATGACTGTTGAAGAAAATTTTGGACATTTAAAAGGAATAAAATTAGTATTTATGGGAGATGCAAGAAATAATGTTGCAAACTCATTAATGATAGTATGTGCAAAAATGGGAATGCATTTTGTAGCATGTGCACCTAAAGAATTATGGCCAAGTTTAGATTTAGTTATAAAAGCAAAAGAAATAGCAGAAACTACTGGTGCAACATTAGAATTCACTAGTGATGTATCACTTGGTACAAAAAATGCTGATGTAATATATACTGATGTTTGGGTTTCTATGGGAGAACCAGAAGATGTTTGGAGTGAAAGAATAAAATTACTTAAAGACTATCAAGTAAATAAAAATGTTATGAATAATGCGAATAGTAATGCAATATTCTTACATTGCTTACCATCATTTCATGATTTAAATACTACAATTGGAAAAGATATTTATAAAAAATTTGGGCTAAAAGAAATGGAAGTTACAGATGAAGTATTCTTATCTAACCAATCTAAAGTATTTGATGAAGCAGAAAATAGGATGCATACAATAAAAGCAGTAATGTATGCAACAATGAAAAATGAGTAAGATAGTAGTTGCTCTAGGAGGAAACGCATTAGGTGGAACACCTCCTGAGCAATTAAAAATACTTGAAAGTGTAAGTAAAATACTTGTAGATTTAGTACGTGATGGAAATAAAATAGTGTTAACACATGGAAATGGCCCTCAAGTTGGTGCGATTAATCTAGCAATGGAATATGCATCAAATGGTAAGGTAAAAACCCCTGAAATGCCATTTGCAGAGTGTGGGAGTATGAGTCAAGGTTATATTGGTTACCAATTACAACAATGCCTTCAAGATGAACTTGAAAGACAAGGTATAAATAAAAATTGTGCAACCTTAATAACACAAGTCCTAGTTGACAAAAATGATAAGGCTTTTCTTGAACCTACAAAACCAATTGGGAGTTTCTATACAAAGGAAGAAGCTTTAAAAATTGAACAAGAAAAGGGATATACTTTTGTCGAAGATGCTGGACGAGGATATAGGAGAGTAGTACCATCTCCAGAACCAATAAATATTATAGAAAAAAATATAATAGAAGAGCTAGTTAATAACGACAACATAGTTATTGCATGTGGTGGTGGAGGTATTCCAGTTATTAAAACTAATAAAATTGAATTATTAGAAGGAGTAGATGCAGTTATTGATAAAGATAAAACATCTTCACTTCTAGCAAAATTGATTGATGCAGATAAATTATTAATATTAACTTCAATCGATAAAGTTTACATAAACTATAATACTGATAAAGAAGTAGGATTAGATAAAGTAGATATAAATGAATTAAAAAGTTACATTAATAACAACGAATTCGCCAAAGGAAGTATGCTTCCAAAAATTGAAGCTTGCATGTCATTTGTTAAAGATAGTGATGACAAGATAGCAATAATTAGTTCTTTAGAAAATGCACATGATGCAATAAACGGTAATGCTGGTACTATAATTAAAAGGAGGAAATAAAATGACAAAAAAGAAAAAGAAAACAATGTTATCGGCTTTTTCAATAATTCTTATACTAATATTTGGTTTAGGAATATTATCACATTTACTTCCAAATGCTAAATTTGTAGGTGATAGCATAGTAAACGGAAGTGGAACAGTTGGTGCAAAATTATCAGAAATTTTGATGTCACCAATATTAGGTTTCGAAGATGCAGTAGATGTATCAATATTTATAATGATACTAGGAGGCTTCCTAGCAGTTATAAATAAAACTGGTGCACTAGAAACTGGAATTAAAGCCCTTGTTCAAAAACTAAAGGGTAGAGAATTATTATTAATTCCAATCTTGATGTTTATATTTTCTGTAGGAGGAACAACTTACGGAATGCTTGAAGAAACTGTAGGCTTTTATGTACTTTTAGCAGCAACTATGATGGCTGCAGGTATGGATCCAATAGTAGGTTCTGCAACTATACTTTTAGGAGCAGGAAGTGGAGTATTAGGATCAACAATTAATCCATTTGCAACTGGAGCAGCAATAAGTGCTTTACCTGATGGAATAAAAGCAAATCAAGGAATAGTAATATTTATTGGAGTAATATTATGGTTAGTATCACTTGCAATAAGTTGCTTCTTCGTAATGAAATATGCTGCTAAAGTAAAACGTGATAAAGGTTCAACGATTATGAGTTTGAGAGAACAAAATAACGCTGAAAAGAAATTTGGTAAATATGAAACTAAATCTCAAGAAAAAGCAGTATTAACTGGAAAACAAAAAGTTACATTAATGTTATTTGCATTAACATTTGTAATTATGATTATTGGATTTATTCCTTGGGGAGAATTCAATATAACTATATTTGATAAATTCACTGGTTGGTTAACAGGAGAAAGTTTAGGTAACTGGTGGTTCTATGAATCAGCATTATGGTTCTTAGTAATGTCAATAATAATTGCTACAATTAATAAATTCGGAGAAAAAACTTTTGTAGATACATTTGTAGACGGTGCTGATGATATGATTGGTGTTATACTAATTATTGCAGTAGCTCGCGGTGCTAGTGTATTAATGCAAACTACATACTTAGATAACTATATAATTTATAATGCAGCAAATTTACTTTCTAAATTACCAGAATTAGCATTTGTTCCATTAAATTATATATTGCATATAGTTTTATCTATATTAGTTCCATCAAGTAGTGGACTAGCAACACTATCTACACCAATTATTGCACCACTTGCAGCACAATTAGGATATAGTACTGAAGTATCAGTTATGACTATGGTTTCTGCAAATGGATTAGTTAATTTGATTACACCAACATGTGGAGCAATAATGGGAGGCTTAGCATTAGCAAAAGTAGAATATTCTACTTGGGTAAAATTTGCATTAAAAATAGTATTAACTATAGCATTAGCAAATATAATAATATTATCATTATTTGCATTAGTTATGGCGTAACAAAAATAACAGAAAATTCTGTTATTTTTTTTTGAAAAAAAGAACAAAAAATTTTGTTCTTTTAAACACATTCTACATAAGTATCACTAAGACACTTAATTGCACAACAACAAGATAAGTCCATAGTGAAGAAACTATTTGTAGCAATGTAAGGCATTGAATTGCAACAGCTTTCTTGAGGATTTAATGCAAGTACTCTAAATGTACAACAATTTCCATCTAATTTTTCAACTCTAAATACATTAGAGCAATCACTGCAACAAGCACTTACTTGAGTATTAGAACAAACACTAGTATTATCTTTATCTATAGGCATACTCCATGGAGTTCCATTTCCACAGCATGTATATAGCATAACTGGGTATATGTAGAAGATACGACATAATACGTGTTATATGTCTAATTAGTACAATTTTTAAGTAAAAAATATGAGGCTTATTTTAGATTAGAATTATTAGATGTAAATGGTAATATGGAATTGGACAAATAAAAATAATTTCTATTAATAAAGATATTAAATTAAAAAATTAATCTAACAAAAAAATAAAAGAAAAATTCAAGTATAAAAAATTATATGTAATTTTTTTTAAAAAAAATGTAGCCTATTGACTACACAAAATATATTTTATAAAATAATTATGAGGTATAAATATGCAAAAAATAAAAGAAGAAATAGAAGTATCAGAATTAGAGTATAATTTAATTTGTGATTTTATTAAATTAAGAAATGAACTGGGATTAACTCAAAAACAGATGGCTGAAGAAGCAAAGGTTGTAAGAGAAATGATATCGGTAATAGAAAATAGAACTAAACATCCACAAATTAATACTTTAATAAAAATATTAAAATCATTCGGTTATACATTATCTATAACTAAAATAAAAAAATAATACTAATAAGAAGATAAGGAGAAAAAATTATGAAAAATGAAATTATATTATTTGAAAATCAAGACATAAAATTAGAAGTAAATATGAAAGATGAAACAGTTTGGTTAAATCGTGAACAATTATCTATGCTATTTGATAGAGATATTAAAACAATAGGCAAACATATTAATAATGCTTTGAATGAAGAACTAGATAATTCAGTTGTCGCAAAATTTGCGACAACTGCTAAAGATGGTAAAACTTATCAAGTAGAATACTACAACTTAGACATGATAATTAGTGTTGGCTACAGAGTTAAAAGTAAAAATGGTATTACATTTAGAAAATGGGCTACAAGTGTTTTGAAAGATTATATGATTAAAGGTTATGCAATTAATCAAAAAAGATTAGAATATCTTGAAAAAACAGTTAAATTAATAGATATTGCAGGAAGAATAGAGACAGAATTAAAAGCAACAGAAGCACAAGGAATAATTAATGTAATAAATAATTATAGAAATGCATTGGATTTGCTAGATGATTATGACCATAAAACATTAACAAAACCAAATGGAATTAAAGATGATAAAAAAATATCTTATGAAGATTGTATGAATGTTATAAGTAAATTAAGATTTAATAATGATAGTGATTTATTTGCTTTAGAAAGAAATCAAGGTTTAAAAGCCATAATAGGAAACATATACCAATCATTTGACGGAAAAGACTTATATCCTACAGTAGAAGAGAAAGCATCCAATTTTTTATATTTAATTACTAAAAATCATACTTTTATTGATGGTAATAAAAGAATTGCAGCAACATTATTTATATATTTTTTAGAATTTTATAACATATTATATGTTGATAATAAACAAATTATTGATAATAATACATTAGTCGCAATCACTTTATTAATAGCAGAATCCAATCCAAAAGAAAAGGATATACTAATTGATTTAATAATGAATTTTTTAAAAAAAGATAATTAATAAAATCAATTAAAAAATTACTATATTTTTATACACAATTAATTACTTATAAATGACTTATAACTATTAAAATATTTGGTGATATTAAATTGCTAAGTATTTTTTTAATACAAAATTTTTAAAAAATTGCTATTGTAGAAGATAAAAAAATATAGTAAAATTATTATAGATATAAAATACAACACGGTAGAGAGTATTTAATTGTGAGAAAGAGGTAATGAAAAATGTCTAAAAAGCAAAAAATAATTGTAAGTGTGGTAGGAATAACAATAGTACTTTTAACATTGTTAGGATTAACATATGCATATTTCTTAACAAGAATACAAGGAAATACTAACGATAAAAGTATTAGTGTCACAACAGCAAATCTTGAGTTAACTTATGGAGATAATAGTGCAGAAATATTAGGAAAGGATTTAACATTAATACCAAGTGATACAGAAATTGGAACAAAGACATTTACTGTTACTAATAATGGTAATGATACAAGTTATGTAGTGGTTATAGAAAATGTTAGTGTGACAAAAGCAAGTGACGGAAGTACAACAGTATTTGAAAGTAATGATTTTAGATATACATTAACTTGTATAAAAAGTGATGGAACAAGTTGTGATGGAGTAAGTACACAAAGTGTATTTCCAATAAATGGTGGTGTTCTAGTTGGAAATAGTATAAAAGAGGGAGATGTACATACATATACATTTAAGATGTGGTACATAGATACTGGAATAGACCAAAGTAATGATATGGGCAAGTCTTTACAAGCGAGATTAAATATAACAGATATAAGAAGTATGACAAACCCATATTCGGCTAATACAAATAGTTTATCATATAACATAATAAATAATGCAATAACAGGAGCTAATGGTACAACATTAATGTCAACACCATTAACAACTCCAGCAAAAGCGACATCAGGTTGGGCTTATGAAACTGATAAGGGTACTGAAGCTACAAGTGAAAGTAGTATATCAATAGATACAACATATCAAGGTTATTATTGGACATATGGTATAGGATATACTATAAATGAAAGCACTGGTAAATTCACATTAACAGGAGTAAGTACATGTAAATATAATGATGGAACATGCCATGAAACTCTTGTTGGAAAATATATAGTAAGTACAAAGGCATCAAGCAATTCAAGTAGTACAGATACAGCAAAAACAACAACAAATAAATCAAATATATATAAAGTAACAACAGCCCCAGCAAGTAGTACATCAACAATAACAATGAAAGCAAAAAAAATATCACCTATTCCTTATAGTACTGAAAAAGTATTGAGTGTAACAAGTGATGATTATGGAACAAGTTATTATTATAGAGGAAATGTAACAGATAATTATTTAGAATTTAATGGATATTGCTGGAGAATAGTGCGTATTGAAGGAGATGGCTCTATAAAAATAACACTAGCAGCAACAAAAACATGTTCTTCAATAACTGATAGTGATACGGGAACAGCATTTATAGGAAAAGGAAATTATGGATATACTCAAGGAAAAGTAACAAATTCTAGTGGACAACTATCAACAAATGATATACTTGTAGCAGATTATGTAAATGGACAAACGAATAATACAAATAGTATGAAATATAAATTAGAAGAATGGCTAACAAGTAGTGGAATAGATACAAGTAAGTTAAAGGAAGATAATTGGTGTTTAGGAAATACAACAGATCCATATAAAAATAGTGGAACATTATTAACAAGTACAGTAAATGATTTAATGTATAATGGAACAAAATTTTATTATGATACATATGTAAGATTATATGGAATATATGGAAATGGACAAACAGCAAATGCAACATTAAGATGTGATGGAAAGAATTATAAAACACATAAGTCATATATAGGAGCATTAACAGCAGATGAAGTGGTATTCGCAGGAGGAAAACCAGGGCCTGGGGACTCGAATTATTACTTAACAGCAAATGCAAGTGATATTTGGTGGACACTCTCTCCGTGCTTCTTCGATGACAGATACGATAACGCGATCAACGTTTACGACACCGGCCTCACTAGCTACGCCTATGCGTTCGGTGACAACAGTCTGCGCCCCGCAGTTTCATTAGCATCTGGAACAGTAATCACAGGAGGGAATGGAACACAAACTAATCCATACGTAGTTGGTTGATTGACGGACACTTTTGATTTAGGCTAGGTATAACCTGGGTTTGCATGTGATATAACTCGTCCGTTAGTATATAATTTTTCAATATTTAAATGTAAAAATTATTAAAATTTCATACAAAAATGCAATAAAATAACAGAAAATTCTGTTATTTTTCTGAAAAAAAGAACAAAAAATTTTGTTCTTTTAAACACATTCTACATAAGTATCACTAAGACACTTAATTGCACAACAACAAGATAAGTCCATAGTGAAGAAACTATTTGTAGCAATGTAAGGCATTGAATTGCAACAGCTTTCTTGAGGATTTAATGCAAGTACTCTAAATGTACAACAATTTCCATCTAATTTTTCAACTCTAAATACATTAGAGCAATCACTGCAACAAGCACTTACTTGAGTATTAGAACAAACACTAGTATTATCTTTATCTATAGGCATACTCCATGGAGTTCCATTTCCACAGCATGTATATAGCATAACTGGACGAGTATTACATACTAAGCAATTAGGACCTCCTCCAAGCATTGGTCTATCGCAAGAATCTAAACAATTATCTGGGCATGCATTTTGTTGTAGAACAAGTATAACTTTTAATATTTCACCGATGCAATTTGTAGTTTTTTCATTACACATGTATAATTCACCCTTTCATTTATACTCAATATATTTTATGTTGTTTTTTTAAATTAGTGATTTTATTTTTATAAAATATATAGTATAATAATATTAGGTGATATATATGTGGTGGCAATATTTGTTAATTGCATTTATTTTAGTAGTAATTTCATTAATTATTGTTAAATTAAATAAAAAGAATTTTAATATGGAACTAAATAAACTTGTTCAATATTTAGGTGGTAAAGATAATATATTAGATACAGAAGTTAATATGTCTAGGTTTAAAGTAACCTTAAAAGATGTTTCAAAAGTAGATAAAAATGGAATTGAAAAATTAGGAGCAAAAGGTATAGTAGAAATAGATAATCAACTAAAGATTATATTTGATACAGATGCAGTAAAATTAAAAAAATATATTAATGAAATGAAAAGATAATAGACTTATAAATTTTATAAGTTTTTTATTTGACAATTGTTCGTGTTTTTGGTAATATATAAACCACTTATTGGGGGATTGGTTATGGAAGATAAATTACTAAAAATAATATATGATTATTCATTTAAAGGTAGAATACTAAGTCCAAAAGATATGAAAGTAATATTAGAATATTTAGTTAATTATTACAATCTTAATAATTATATAGATTTTATATTAATAAATGAGATAAAATATGATAAAAGAGAAAATATTTTGGTTCATTATTTTAATAAGACTAAACAATTTGTAATTTATTCTGATACAGTTAAAACTATTACAACACACATATTTAATAATAGTATGTTTAATAGATTTGATGCAATATATTATACTAATATTTATGTTATGCATGTTATATTACATGAAATAGATCATGTAATTCAATTTAAAAATAGTAAAAATAAAAGTAATTTAACAGAAGAAATTATGTATTTAACTAATAATGTCTCAAAAATTATAAATAGTAGATTATTAAGTCAAGATTTAACAGATGAAGAATTAATAAAAAAAGTAAAAAAAATAGAAAGTATATTTTCTAATATGTGGGAATATGCACCACATGAAAGATTAGCAGAATATAATTCATATAAAAAAATATTAGAAATTACTGATGAAATAAAACATAAAATACCAAGTGTTTACGAATATATTAAATTTTATTTAAATACTTTATTGTTGCAAGGTTATGTAGAAAATGATACCTCATCTCCTACAGAAATATACTTTGAAGCAGTAGATTTAAAAGATACACTAGAAAATAATACTAGTTATAAAAAGAAAGAACACGACTTTTCTGAAAGATACAAATTAGGATTATTTATAAAACCAGAAGAATATAAAGAAGAAAAAAGAAAATTAGAATTACTTAAAAAGAATTTTCAATAATTCTTTTTATTTGTTTATAATTAAATATTATGATAAAATATTTAAGACAAGAAAGGGGAACTTTTTATGCGTAAAACAGTTTGTTTAATAGGAAGACCTAACACAGGCAAAAGTACTTTATTTAATAGATTAATAAATGAAAATAAATCTATAATTGCTGATATGCCTGGTGTAACAAGAGATAGAATATATGGAGTAGTAAATTATAAAGATAAAAGTTTTAATTTAATAGATACAGGTGGAATAGATTTAGAAATAAAAGATTTTAATGAATCAATAAAAATACAAGCAGATATGGCTATTGAAGAAAGTGACGTAATAGTATTTGTTGTAGATGGTAGAGAAGATTTAACACTTAATGATTATAAGATTAGAGATAATTTATTAAAATGTGATAAAAAAGTTATAGTAGCAATAAATAAAATAGATGATAAAAAACATGAAGATAATATTTATTCTTATTATGAATTAGGATTAGATAATATGGTTATGATATCTGGTACTCATAAAAAAGGTATAGATAAATTATTGGATATGATAACAGAAGACTTTAATCCATATACTACAGAAGAAAATGATTCTACTTTAAAATTCTCTATAATAGGTAGACCAAATGTAGGTAAAAGTAGTTTAGTTAATGCAATTTTAAATGAAGAAAGATGTTTAGTAAGTGATATTGCTGGTACTACTAGAGATTCTCTAGATACTAAATTTTCTTATGAAAAAAGAGATTATACTATAATAGATACTGCAGGTATGAGAAAAAAAGGTAAAGTATATGAAAATATTGAAAAATATAGTTTAATTAGAAGTTTAAAATCTATTGAACGTAGTGATGTATGTGTAGTTGTAATTAATGCCGAAGAAGGAATTATAGAACATGATAAACATATAGTAAGTTATGCAATAGATGCTGGGAAAGCTATTGTACTTGTTGTAAATAAATGGGATACAGTAAATGATAAAGATAAATCTATGAAAGAATGGATAAAAAATATAAGAAATAATTTTCAATTTATTCCATATGCAGAAATAGTATTCTTAAGTGCTAAGACTAAAGCTAGAATACATACACTTATGCCTAAAGTAATAAAATCTTATGAATCATATACAAAAGAAATAAAAACAAGTGCATTAAATGATTGTATAAGAGAAGCATATATGTTACATATGCCTCCTAGTTATAAAGGAAAAAGATTAAAAATATATTTTGTTAATCAAAGTGGTAATAAACCTCCTAAATTTACTTTTAATGTAAATAATAAAGGATTAGTACATTTTAGTTATGAAAGATATTTAGAAAATAAAATAAGAGAATCTTTCGATTTAGTTGGTACACCAATAATAATACAATTTAAAAATAAAAATGGAGAAGAATGAAAATAACACTTGATGATATTACTTTGGAAGTAATAATAAATAGAAAGAAAATAAAAAATATATATTTTAGAGTTAAAGAAGATTTAAAATTATATATAAGTTGTAATATATTATGTACTAACTCTTATATAGAAAAATTAATAATAAAAAATAAAAAAGATATTATTAAAATGTATAATAATATGTTATCTAAAGAAATAGAAGATGGATATATTTATTATTTAGGTAATAAAATGAAATATGTATATGATAAAAAAATTCTAATAGATGAAGATATTATATATGGACCATCTATAGATAAAATAGAAGAATATTTAAAAAAGATATGCATAAATATATTTAATCAAAGATTAAATAGTATTAAAATACAATTTGATAATTTACCAGAATTTAAATTAAGAGTAAGAACTATGAAAACAAGATGGGGAGTATGTAATAAATCTAGTATGACAGTAACTTTAAATACAGAATTAATACATAAAGATGTAACTCTAATAGATTATGTTATTATACATGAATTATGTCATTTTAAATATATGAATCATAGTAAAAGTTTTTGGGACGAAGTAGAAAAATACTACCCATATTATAAATTAGCTAGAAAAAGATTAAAATAATAATAGAAAGAGAGTTTATATAAAAATATGATTAACATATTAATATAAATATTATAAAGGATTATGATTGAGTCTATTAATAATGAAAAAATAAAAAAATATAATAAATTATTACAAAAAAAATATAGGGATGAAACTAATATGTATTTAGTATCAACAGAACATTTAGTTTTAGAAGCACAAAAAAGAAATTTAATAATAGAAATATTTCTATTAGAAAACGAAAAAAATATATATGGTAATGTAACCTATGTTAAAGAAAATGTAATGCGTAAACTAAGTAATTTAAATACAATTCCTAGAGTAGTTGCTGTAGTAAAAAAAGAACAAAGTAAAAATATATTTGGAAATATAGTAATGCTAGATGGTTTACAAGATCCTGGTAATTTAGGAACAATAATAAGAAGTGCAGTTGCATTTAATATAGATACTATTATATTAGGAGATAATACAGTAGATTTATATAATGAAAAGGTACTGAGAGCTAGTGAAGGAATGATATTTAATATAAATATTGTTAAGAAAAATTTAATTGATTCAATAATGGAATTAAAAGTTAAAGGATATAAAATTATTGGAACTAAAGTAAATAATGGTATTGATATAAAAGATATTGATGTAGACAAATATGCATTTATAATAGGTAATGAAGGTAAGGGTATAAGTGAAGATATTTTAAATATATGTGATAAATATGTATACATTCCTATGAATAATAAATGTGAAAGTTTGAATGCTAGTATAGCAAGCAGTATAATAATGTATGAAATCAATAAAAAAAGTATGAAGTAATTTAAAAGATATTGAATGAAATATCTTTTTTTGATTGAATTATAAGCAGAGTAGAAAAGTACTCAATAGTATATAAAAATTGTTGAAGGATATGGAACACAAACTAATCCATAAATAATAGATTAAATTTTATACACATTTTAATAAGATGAAACCGTTTTTTAAGATGTGTATTTTTTATTGTAAAATAATATAAAATATTATATACTTTATATAGTAAAGAAGGGTTAGTTATGAATAATAAAGGTTTTATTGCAACAAGTTTAATATATTCATTTTTCTTAATATTTGTTACATTATTCTTAACTATTGTAGCTGATTATTTACAAGATAAAGTATTATTAAATACTATTGAAAAAGGAATAAAGACCGAATTAAATAATGAACTTGCCATTACTGATATTTCACCTGGTAGTGTAGTATATTTATATGATTTAAACACATGTGAAACTGGTATTCCTGAAGAATTTACAGTGGGAGAAATACAAACTCCATGTGAAAGTGATGAAACAATAGATTGTATCATAGATAATAGAAGTAATATAGTATTTACTTATGATAGAAATCTAGAAAAAAATCCTTTTAGAAAATGTAACGGACTAACTCCACCTCCTGACAGGAATATATTATATTTAGAAAAGATGAGTTGATAGTATGAATAAAAAAGGCTTTGTATTAATGGAAACAATTGTAGTTATTGTAGTAGTATCAGTTGCACTTTTAACTATTTTTTCTTCATATTATAAAATATTATCCAAAATAAAATCTGAAAACAAATATGATACAAGCGAATATATTTATATGACATATTGGATTAAACAGATAGTGAAAGATAATTCTATTACAACATCTCAAATAAATAATTTAAAAAATAATAATACCGATGGACTAATTGACTGTACAAATTTGCCAAATGTTAGTAGTGTTAAAGCAATGTTTGATATCAAAAAAATATATGTTGTAAAATTTGATGATAATGCAACTTTATCAAATAATACGCTTACAAAATTTGATGCATATATAATTGATTATTTAAGAAGAGCAGATGTGGATAATAATGCAACATTAATAGTTGTAGAATATAAAAAGAGTGCTAAAGATATTGATTATGCTGATAAATATTTTTATGGTAAAAGTGATGATGCATCAAAATTAAAAGAAACTTACATTGCTAGCTTGGAGTGGTAATATGAAACTAAATAATAAAGGAATAACACTAATTGAAATAATTATAAGTATAGTTTTAGTATCTATAGTATTAATATTTCTATTTACTTTACTAATTTCTGTTAAAGATATGAATACAGAAAGTGAAGTTAATTCTACGTATCTTATAAATAAATCTTTAATATTAAAAAATATAGAAGAAGATATCAAAAGTTCAGATACTATAAAAATAACTAAATGTTATAGTTCTAGTTTAGATAAAGAAAAAACAATAAAATCTTTTTATACAAATTATAAATTGCCTATAACCATTGAAAATCAGGCAGTAGAGTGTTTAAAATTTATATATAACAATGATGACACAAATTATGCTCATTTAGCAATTTATTATTACGAAAATAAAAGTAATTATGTAATATCATATATTCATGGGAATACAAAAACAACAAGATTTTTACCATCGTTTGTTGATAATAATGTAAATAAAACAACTGGAAATCTTAAGAATAATATGTTTATAAATATAGAAAATAATAATAACCCGGTTGAGTGGAATGGTAGCAAGACTGATCTTAATAATACAAATAAACGTTTGCTAAAAATAACAATACCAATTATAGGTGATGATGAAAAAGATTATACTATATTAATTTCATATTATGGAAAAGTAAATATTGAATTATAGATAAAATTATGCATATCAATCTACCTTTCAAAAACATTTTATAATTAGTATCTGGTAAGATACTTTTTATTTGTGTATGAATAGATAAACCGCCAAAAGATAAATAAATAATACATAATAATATTTTTAAATTTTCAGATACATCTAAATATTCTAAACTCTTTAATCCTGATGTAATTTCTAACATTCCTTTTAATATATTTTTAATTAAATTATTACGTATAGGAATAACATTTATTAATATATTAAAAAATATTATAGTACCAAGTATCATAAATAACGTATCAATTGTATTCTTTATAATACTTGATAAATTTATTTTATTAAATTTATTTATGTTGTTTATTTCATCTATTTTTATATTTCTATTTAATATACCTACAATAATATTTGATAAAATTATAATTAATAATATCATAATAGATTTTCTTCTAGATAAATAAATAGATAATAAAGATACTATTAAGAGTGGGTTATAATTTAACGTAAACATTAACAACTTATCTTGTTCACTTTTGCTTATTAAATTATTATCTTTTAAATCTAAAATATACTTAGCATTAGAAGGAGATCCAGTAACTAAACTTAAAATAAATACATAAAATCCATAAATAGATACTTTAAATATTTTTTTAAAAGGTTCACCAAATATATTACATATATCATATATTAAATTGCTAGAAACTATTAAAGAAGATAATATAAACATTGGTAATATATTAGGTACTATATTTTTAAACCATAATAAAGTACTATTATATATTGTATAGTACATAATATCTCTTTTAATAAAAACTAATATAAATAATATAATAATAGATAATTTAGTTATAAAAGATTTCATAATAAAATATATTATTTTTTTTCTTAATAAATTCATTATATTTTGATATAATATACTAGTGATTGTTATGAGAGAAAAAATAAAGAAAACTATTAAAGAAAATTATAAAGGAATATTAATATTAGTTATTATATATTTATTATTTAATATCAAGATTGGTGTAAGTATATATACACCCGGTGGTTTAATTAATTTAGATAATAGGATAGAAAGTAATGATAAGATATATGAAACTAAAGGCAGTATTAATATGACATATGTTAGTTTAGTAAAGGGAACAGTTCCCACATACTTATTAGCTAAAGTAATGCCTGAATGGGATATAGTAAAAAATGAAGATATAACATATGATGAAGATAAAGATATAAATGAAACATTAAAAATAGATCACTATTATCTAGAAGAAAGTATAAGTAATGCATATATGGTTGCATTTAAAAAAGCTAATATTGATTATAGTATTGTTAAAAGCAATAATTATATAACTTATATATATGAAAAATCTGATACTAATTTAAAATTATTTGACAATATTTTAAAATATGATAATATAGAATTTACTACTTTTAGTAATATGCAGAAATATATTACTAGTAAAAAAGTAGGAGATAAAATTACATTTCTAGTTATTAGAAATGGTAAAGAAATTAATTGTTATGCAAAATTAATTGATTTAAACGGTGAAGCCAAAGTAGGTATAACTACTGCATTAATAAATGAATATGATAGTAATCCTAAAATAACTATAAAATCTAAAAATAGTGAATCAGGTAGTAGTGGAGGATTTATGACTGCTTTAGCAATATATAATTCTATTACTAAAAATGATATTACTAAAGGTAAGGTAATAGCAGGTACTGGTACTATTGATAGTGAAGGTAATGTAGGAGAAATAGGTGGAGTTAAATATAAACTTAGTGGTGCTGTAAAGAATAAAGTTGATATATTTTTAGTGCCCAAAGATAATTATAAAGAAGCATTAGAATGTAAAAAGAAAAATAAATATGATATAGAATTAGTATCAATAAATAATTTTGATGAGGCAATTGATTATTTAGAGACGAGGTAGTAAAAATGATAAAGTATTTTATCAATTATACAAAATATAAAAAATTATTTAGTGAAGATAAAATAGAAAATAGAGCATATATTTTTAGAAGATATGATGATGATAATTATAAAGTATATAGTGTAGATAACTTTAAAGATGATAAAATTGATATAATGAAAATTGATAAATTTACTAATATGATAATGATAGAATTAATAAGTAATGAACTTGATAAAGTAAAAGAAAAAGATATAGAAAAATTTGAAGAAACTGAAAACGATTATTTAAAAAAATTTTATTATAGATATGAAGTAGATGATATTACATTAATTAATTTTAGTGCGTTTGTAAATATGAATGTATATGATACTGAATTAGGTAATTTAGTTAAAGTAACTAAAAATAGTGATGGAAGCTTATATATAACTGATAGAATAGATGAATTTACATATGGAGATAGAAACAAATTACAATCTACAGGATTAGGATGTGACATATATTTTTATACTGAAAATGAAGACTTATTAAATAAATATAAAGAAAGTACAACTACTTTAAAAAATACAGATATAAATAAATATAAATTAGATGAACATAAATTAGTTATTATTGATAGTTTATCACAAGACAGAGTTTATGATTTTACTAATGAAACATATAAAAGATTTATAGAATTAACTAGTAATTCTATAAAAGTTAGTATAAATGAAGAAGATGAATTATATAGTATTAAATTATTAGAAGGATTTAATACATCACATAAAAAAGGATACATAATAAGTAATAGTAATTTTAGCAACATGTTATATGATCCATCAATGGCTCCATTATTAAAATATATAAATATATATGAATTAAATAATGGACACTATAAAAAAACAACAATAAAAGATTATTTAGGTGAGAAAGTAAACATAATTAATTATAAAAATCAAAATTATAGAAGAACTATTAGAAAAGATGCTGCATAATAGCATTTTTTTATATAAATAACTATTCCATTGATAAACTAATTATTCAAAAATAATTATTCTCTATAAAATACAGTAGGAGGATAAAATTATGGAATATAAAAAAAGATTAACAGTACCATCAAAAAATAATAAATATTATTATAGTAATAATGTATTTTATAAATCAGGATATGGTATGCCAAACTGTACTTGTTATGCATGGGGTAGATTTTATGAGATTACTAAAACAAAACCAAAATTATGTACTATGAATGCAGAAGAATGGTATAAATATAATGATGGTTATAAGAGAGGAAATACTCCTAAATTGGGAGCAATTGCAGTATGGAGTATGGGTAAAGTTGGAAATTCTAGGGATGGAGCAGGCCATGTTGCAGTTGTAGAAGAAATTTATAGTGATGGTTCATTTTTAACTAGTAATAGTGCTTATAGAAGTACAATGTTTTATACAAAAAAGATTGGAAAATATAAAAAACTTTATAATTATAAATTTTTAGGCTTTATTTATCCACCAATAGAATTTGATATAAATAAAATAAAAGAATTACAAAGTAGTTTAAATTTGTATAATTCAAAACTTGTAGTTGACGGTATAATAGGGAATAAAACAACAAAAGCAATAAAAAAACATTATAATAAAAAATATATTATAATGTGGGTACAAAAAAATTTAAATAATCTCGGTTATAATACTGGAACAATAGATGGAATAAGTGGTAAAAATACAAAAAAAGCAGTAAGAAAATATCAAAGTGATAATAAACTTACTGTAGATGGTATAGCTGGTGTAAATACCATAAAAAGTATTTGTAACAAATAAAAAAGTCCTTTGGACTTTTAATTTTTTTATAATGGCGGAGTAGGAGAGATTTGAACTCTCGCGCCAGTTGCCCGACCTACACCCTTAGCAGGGGCGCCTCTTCAGCCTCTTGAGTACTACTCCATGCCCGATAAATACATTTTACTATATTAAATATAGTTTGTCAATTTATATTGATAAAATTTTGAATATATTTTATAATTATTATGAAAGTAGGAAGAGTTATGGATATCAAAAAAATTTCTAAGATAACTTTATTTTTATTAATATTACTAATTTTATGTGCTATAGGTTTAACATATGCTTACTTTACAAGTGGTGCCAATCATAATAAAGAAGATGAAAGTACCATAGTTCGTGGAGGAAAATTAGAAATAACTTATGGAGATGGCAACGGTTTATTGTCTATAGAACATTTAAAACCAAATCAAACAGTAGGAGAAAAAACATTTACAGTAACTAATACTGGTAGAAACGATGTAGATACATATGATGTTATCTTAGAAGATGTAATTAATGAATTAGAATACTATGAAGATTTAGAATACACTTTAACTTGTAGTAGTGATAAAGGTACTTGTAATGGTAATAATGGAGTGTTTCCAAAAAATGATAGTGTTTTGATATCTAATCCAATAAAAGTAGGAGAAACTCAAAGTTATAAATTAACAGTAAAATATAATGAAACATACAAAGATCAAAGCAATGACATGAATAAATATGTATTAGCAAAAGTAAATTTAAAGAATGAAGAAAGTTATTTATCTACGTTCAAAATATATGGCAATACTACATTAGTTAATAACGAATTTAATGATGTAGGTGATAAAACAAAAAATTTGTTTAACATGAGCAAAACTATTAATGGATCAACTATACTTGATAATGGTGATGGCTCATTAACTGTAAAAAAATATCCAGCATCAAGTAAAAAATTATTTGAACTTGCTCCAGATTTAAAAACAGGAGATACAATCGTATTTTCTATGGTAACTAATGGATATCCTCAAATATATCTTTATAATTCACAGACAAAAAATCATTGGTATTTAAATTCTGGATCAACTATAACGTTAACTCAAGAAATACTAAATAGTTTAGTATATTTATATAAGCAAACTAATGCTCAAGGTGGTAACGATTCAATTATATCTAATATGCAAATGGAACTTGGAGAAACAAAAACTGAATATGAACCATATGGATATAGAATTCCTATATCGATTACTGGAAAAAATTTAATTAATATCAATGAATTATGCGGAAGTTTAGATGAAAATGGCGATTATGTATGCAGTGCTAAAAGTGAAAATTACATAATTTCTAATGTAAAACCAAATACTCGATATACTTTATCAGGTACTATAAAAAATACTGGAGTTACAAATTCGTATCCTAGATTATATTTTATGTATACTGATGGTACTGATGCTTCTAACACTGGTTCTGAATTAAAAAATTATACAGATGAATACATTTTTAAAACAGCTACTTCTGCTAACGGTAAAACTATTAATGGATTACAATTAGGTTATAATATAGGTGGAGGATATTATCACATTAAAGATGGAAAGTTACAATTAGAAGAAGGAACAAAAAGTACTGAATATGAGCCATATTATAATGAAATAATAAATTTGTATTTAAATGAGCCTTTAAGAAAAGTAGGCGACATTGCTGATTATGTTGACATAAAAAATGGTGAAGTAGTTAGAAGAATAGGTGTTATAGATAGTTATAATGGAGAAAAAATAGATACTGATTATACTAGTTCTACTGGAAGTCTTGCTACTGGGGCAAAAGTATATTATGTATTG
Organism: uncultured Bacilli bacterium; assembly: GCA_934086185.1. Taxonomy (GTDB): domain Bacteria; phylum Bacillota_I; class Bacilli_A; order RF39; family UBA660; genus UMGS1124. Next base: position 41,086 of record CAKOHW010000006.1, on the reverse strand, counting down.
GATGAAGAACAAACTAAAAAAGTAGATACTACTAATATTCTAAAAAAAGTTAAACTTAATGGTAGTGTAAGTGCAAATACTAACTTATCACCATATAAAATTGAATTTATAGTTTTATAAATTCTTTTTTCTTGCTAAAAAAACTATTTTCATATAGAATAAACTTAAGGAAGTGAAGTTATGATTGTATGTATAGTGGGACCAACTGGAGTTGGCAAAACAAAACTTAGTATAGAACTTGCTAAATATTATAATGGAATAATTATAAATGCAGATTCTATGCAAATTTATAAAGAACTTAATATTGGTACTGCTAAAATAAAAGAAGAAGAAAAAGAAGGAATAAAACATTACTTATTTGATATAAAAGAACCAACTGATATGTATACAGTATATGATTACCAAAAAGATCTAAGAAAACTACTAGATAATAATAAAGAAAAAAATATAATAATAGTAGGTGGGACTGGTTTATATATTAAAGCTGGTTTATATAATTATATCTTTGATGAAGAAGATACCAATAACTCATATGAATCTTTAAGCAATGAAGAATTATATAATTTGGTTTTAAAAAAAGATAAAGATAGTGATATACATAAAAATAATAGAAAACGTATGATACGATTCCTAAATAAAAAAGAATCTTTTAAAGATAAAGATACATTACTATATGATGCTAAGTTTATAGGTTTAACTACTGATAGAGAAACATTATATAATAGAATAAATGATAGAGTAGATTTAATGATTAAAGAAGGTTTGATTGAAGAAGTAAAAAACTTATATGATAGAAATATTAGAAGTAAAGCAATTATGACAGGTATTGGATATAAAGAACTATATGAATACTTTGATGGGAAAATTTCGTTAGAAGAAGCAATAGAATTAATAAAACAACGTTCACGTAAATATGCTAAAAGACAATATACATGGTTTAATAACCAAATGAAAATTAATTGGTTTAATGTAAACTTTAAAGATTTTGATAAAACAATAGAAGAGGTAATAAACTATATAGGTAAGTAGTATGTATAAGAATTTAAAAAATAATATTGATATACTTAGTCATATATCTAATGAAGAAGAAATAAAAAAACAATTAATTAAAATATACTCATTATTATTAGGATATTATTCATATTTTGTAGATAATAATATAAACAAAGATGAATATATAAATTTAGTTTATAGTATTGATAAAAGAATACAAAAAATTCTTAATGTTGACTTTGATATTACAACTACAAAAAATAGTATAATGGAAAGTATATTTTATTCAGTTAATGAATTATGTAAAATAGATAACAAAAGATTGTTATCATACTTAACTATTATTATGGAATCGTTTTTAAAAGAATATGATTGCCAAACTGAGTATTATAGAAATAATAGTATTTTAAACAAATTATTTAATAAAAAGAATGAAGAAAAAATATTGTCATTAAAATTATATTTAGATAATTCATATTAAAATTTATAAGTGATTAGATATAATATAAATATCATAGAAGTATGATGTTTTTTCTTGTACTTTAATATTTATAATGATAAAATCAAGTTATGAAAGGATTTGATAACATGAATAAAATTAGTAATATAATGTGGGGGATACTTTTTATTACTGTAGGTGTTATTGTTGCATTAAATAGTTTTAATGTAGTAAAAATTAATATATTTTTTGATGGATGGTGGACTTTATTTATAATTGTTCCATGCTTTATTGATTTATTTAAAAATGAAGATAAAACAGGCAATATAATAGGAATAATTATTGGAGTATTTTTATTGTTAGCATGTCGTGATATTCTTAATTTTGAAATTATTTGGAAAATGATAATACCAGTAATATTAGTTATAATTGGAGTATCTTTAATATTTAAAGATACATTAAAAAAAGAAGTTAAAGAAAAGATTAATTCATTAAATAAAAAAGGAAAAGGTAAAGAATATTGTGCAACTTTTTCTGGTCAAAATTTAAATTTTGCAAATGAAGATTTTAAAGGTTGTGATTTAACAAGTGTATTTGGTGGAATTAAATGTGATTTAAGAAATGCAAATTTAAATAAAGAATGCGTAATAAATATTTCAGCAATCTTTGGTGGAGTAACATTACTTGTACCATCAAACGTTAACGTAAAAGTTGTATCAACTTCTATATTTGGAGGAGTAGACGGTAAAAATAAATATAAAAAAGATAATGAAATAACTATTTATATAAATGCAACATGCTTATTTGGAGGAGTAGATATAAGATGACTACTGCCCAAAAAATTATAAAATATTGTGCAATAGCCTTTGCCATTAGTTTGATGGTTGGTATTATAAGTGGTTTCGTTATGATGTTTAATATAATAGGTAATATCTTATATGATGATACAATTGTATATGATAATAGTGTTTCAATAAATTCTAATACCAAAGTTTTAAATATAGATTTAAATATATCAAACTTAACAATCAAAAAGGGAGATAAATTAAATATTATTTCTAATAATAAATACATTAAGGTAGATAAAAATGATGGAATTGTTAATATTAAGGAGAAAAATCATTTAGGCTTTAATTATAAAGACAATAAAGTAACAATAACTATACCAACAAATATAAAATTAGATAATGTAAATTTAAATGCTGGTGCAGGTAAAATTACTATAGACTATTTAAATACTTCAAAGATTAATTTTTCTTTGGGAGCAGGAAAAGTTACAATAAAAGAACTTAATGTAGATAAAGAAACATTTATAAATGGTGGAGCCGGTAAAATAGAAATATTAAGTGGTAACATTAATAATTTAAATTTTGATATGGGAATAGGTAATACTATAATAAAATCAAATATTACTGGGAATAGTGATATTGATTGTGGAATAGGAGCACTAGAACTAAATTTATTAAATAATATGAAAAATTATACATTTGAAATTGAAAAAGGATTAGGTTCAGTTACTCTAAATAAAGAAAATGTTAAAGAAGGAAAAATAGGAAGTGGAATTAATCTAATAGAAATAGATGGTGGAGTAGGTTCAATAAATATAAATACACAAGAAAAATAGAAGAGTATTATGAAAAAAATAAAATGTTAAAATTGCGGGGCTAATTCAAAAAATGATTCGAATGATATAAAAAACTTAAAACAAAAATTAGAAGATAAGGATTACGAAGTAGTCTTTGATTATGACAAAGACGGTTTTATTAATAAAATTACGCTAGAAGATATATAATAGACAAAAAAAGCCCCATTTCGTGCACTTCTTATAATATTTTTAAAAAATATGATAAAATAAAATATATATTAAAAGAGGTGGAAGTATGAAACATATATTTATAATTAATCAATTTGCAATTGGGAAAAAAGACGACATAGAAAGTAGAATAATCGCTGCTTGTGAAAAATTAAAGTTAAAGTACATAATTGAAAAGAATAGCGATGAAATTAGTACAGAAGATATAATAGAAAAATATAAAAAAGGTAAAAATATAATAATTGCTATAGGTGGAGATGGAATAATAAATCGTACATTGAATATGATTGCTGGAACTAATAATATATTAGGATTTATTCCATATGGAACTGGTAATGATTTATATAGAAGTGCTTTAGTACAATTTAAAGATGGTATAAACGATTGTGACATTGCTAAAATTAATGATAAATATTTTATTAATGTTGCATGTTTTGGTATAGATGCTGAAGTAGCAAACAATAAAAAAGTAATGAAATCTAAAATCATACCTAAAAAATGGAAATATAAAGCAAGTTTAATTAATACATTTATAGATTATGAATGTAGAGACTTTAGAGTATTAATAAATGGACAAGATATAGAAGATACATATACTACAATAGCAATATGTAATGGAATGTATTATGGTGGTGGATTTAGAATTGCACCATTTAGTAAACTTAATGATAATGCATTAGATGTTTATTTAGCAAAAAAATTATGTAAAATTAATATATTGAAATTGATAATAGGTATGAAAGAAGGTAAACACGAATATACAAAATATGTTCGTAAACATAAGACTAAAGAATTAATTATAGAATCTAAGGTGGAAATAAATGCTAATATAGATGGTGAAATATTGCGTGCTAAACGATTTAAAGTTAAATTAGAAGATACACCAATGAAAATATATTTTAATAAAAAATTAATTGATGAAATAATAAATGTGAAAAAAAAATGAGGTAGTAAGTGAAAACAATAATTTATTTAATAAGACATTCGGAGCCAATAAAAGATTACTTAACATATGATGTTTTTGATGATACAAAAATTATACAAAAAGATAAAATGTTAGTACTATCTGTTAATGGTGAGAAAATTGCAAAAAAACATAGTAAACTTAATATATTTAAAAAAATAGATAAAATATATTCAAGTGAATACGCAAGATGTGTTTCAACCGCAAAGTATTTGGCTGATAACAATAATCTTAAAATCCATATTGATACCAGATTAGGTGAAAGAATTCATGGTATTAATGATAACCCTAACGATAAAACATTAATTGAAATGCAAATAAAAGATGCAAATTATAAATTAACAAATGGAGAATCAAGAAACGAAGTATATGATAGGTTTGATACTTGTATAAATGAAATAATTAAAAAAAATAAAGGTAAAAAAATCTGTATATATACTCACTGTGTTGCAATTACTTATTATTTAATGAAATATTGTGATATAAAATTTTTAAAATACTTTAAATATAATAATGAGACTATATTTAATGCTAAATGGAATTACTTAGATACATTTAAATTAACATTTGATGAATTCGATTTAATTGATTTAGAATATATAAAAAAGGAAATTTAATTACCAAATAAGGTGAATACTAATTTCCTTTTTATAATTCATTAAAATCTCTATTTATATTTAAATTATTTTTTACTTCATTAATTACTAAACTAGAAGTAGAAAGTAACATACTTGCTATACTACATGCATTACTAATTGAATTAATTAATACTTGTGTTGGATCAACAACACTAGTATTTTTTATATTATCAAATTCATTTGTTTTAACATTATATACTAAACTAAAATTACTATCTTTTATTACTTTATATATACTATCGTAATCATTTAAAGAATTTATTAATATTTGTTTAAAAGGTAAAAGTAATGATTTTTTTATTACCTTATACCCATCATTTACCTCATACATTTTATTGCTAATTTTAATAAATAATGTACCTCCTCCTGGAACTATTCCACTATGACTTGAATTAACAGCCTCTAATGCATCTATGTATCTCATTTTCTTTTCACGTCTTTCAGTATGAGTTGTGGCACCAACTAAAATATCTACGTATCCATTTGATAATCCAGCAATACGTTTATTATAAAAATCATCATTTTCATTATTACATATTGTTTTTCTATATTGAGTAATATTTTTATTATTATTATACTTAAATAAAGTAAAATCTTTATTAATTAATGCACTTTTAACAGTTCCTAAATCTTGTATTGTATACACATTTCTAACTACTTTAGCATTACTTATTATACTTAAATCATCTAATAATAATTTACTCTTACCACCATACATAGGATTTTTAAGCATAATTACATTAACGTTTTCTTCTAAATACAAATTAACTAATTCATTTTTAACATCATCACTATAATCATTAGCAATAATAACTAAACTTTTATTATTATCAATTACATAATTGAGTATACTACTAAGACTCTTAATATCATAAATTACATTATCTACTAATAAAATACATGCATTATCTAATATACATTCTTTTTTTATATTGAAATAATAGTCACTTCCTAAATCACTATCAATATAATAACCATTATTATAATTTAATATTGTATAATTTTCATCATGTTCTTTTATTTCTATAGCGTTTTTAATTTTTACTTTTGAAAATGCATTACTAATATTTTTTCCTATAACACTATTATTACTAGAAACAAATGCAATATTATATAAATCTTTTTTAGTAGGCTTTTTACTATTTTTCTTAATTTCATTAACTACATACTTTAATGCATCATCTAATTCATATTTTAATAATAATGGATTTTTTCCATTTTTAACTAGCTTTAATCCTTCATTAAAAATACCACTTAATAAAACTAGAGTAGTAGTAGTACCATCTCCTACAACTTCATCAGTTTTAATACTTGCTTCCTTAGCTAACGTAAGAATAGTATTAATAACTTCATCTTCACTTTCAATATTTGATGCAATAGTAACGCCATCATTTGTAATAAAAGGACTGAAAGTGGAGTGATCAATTATTACATTATTACCTTGAGGACCCAATGTAGTCTTAACAGTATCTGCTAACATATTAACCGCTTTACTCATATAATTATATAATTCATTACCACTAACTATTTTCTTCAATTTTCATCACTCACTTCTAATATATATTTCCAATATTTTTTAGGCATAAAATTTACTCTACATCTATCATTACGTCTTGATTTTATACCAATAGTATTATAAAAATTTTTCCATAAATCTTGATACATTTCTTCATTACTACTAACTCTTAAATCAACTTTTAAATTACTTTCATCAATTATTATATAATCTTTTTTATTATAAATACTTAATATATGTCTACTAACATCTTTTATAATCCAATACTCATTTTTTAATCTAGTTTTAAAATGATTACTAAGTAAATCTAAAATATTATTTGTAGGATTAATAGTTGCATATAAAACACCATTATGTAATTCTTTAAATCTAGTAAATCCCTTAAATTTATGACATTCTCCTCTAACATACTTATTAATTCTTAAAGTTTCATTAACACATTTTAAATTTCTTAAATAAAATACTTTATCACCATATTTTAAATAATTTATATAAAAATAATACATTATAATTTCTTTATTGATATCATTAGATAAATATAGAATATATAGATAATTAAATAATATATTACTTTTATTTATAAATTTAATATATATATCATCATAATCAATATTTAAATATATTAAATTATCAAATAATGATTTATTATATGATGTATTCTTTATATTATAAGGTTTTATTTTATTTATACTTAATTCATATATCAAAGATAAAAGACTATTAAAAGTATCATTATAAATATATATATTATTCATTAAATAAACTCAATTGATTAATATTAGTAGTACTTTTATCTTTATCATTTATTACTAAGTTTGCTTCTATAAAACCTTTTTTAAGTAAGTTAGAATTAATATAGAATTTATTATTACAAGTTATAAAATATTGTGCACGTTTTAATACACATCCCATTTTCTTTAAATCATTAAAAGTTATAGTAAACATTTTTCTAGATTTTATAATTCTTTTTGCAGTAATAACACCTATACCAGGTATTTTAAGTAAGTCATAATAAGAACACGTATTTATTTCTTTAGGAAATTCTTCTAAATGATTTAACGCCCAATTTGCTTTAGGATCTACTAAAATATTAAAATTAGGATTATCTATATTTAATAAGTCATTAACTTTGAATCCATAATATCTGAGTAACCAATCAGCTTGATAAAGTCTATTTTCTCTTTTAAGGGGTGGTAATTGTAAAGAGGGTAGTAGTGTATCTTTATTTACTGATACATATGCTGAATAAAATACCCTTTTTAAATTATAATTATTATACATACTTTCACTCTTAGTTAAAATATCTAAATCAGTTTCATTTGTTGCACCTATAATCATTTGTGTACTTTGACCAGCAGGAACAAATGAACGAGACTTATTATTTTTAACGTAATCCATAATTTTAGATACATTTTTAGAATTTTTATTTGGAGCAAGTAGTTTTAGTCCATTTTCTGTAGGTAGTTCAATATTTGCACTTAATCTATCACATAATAAACCTAATTTCTTTATTAAATAATTACTAGCACCAGGTATTGCTTTAGCATGAATGTATCCCCCAAACTTATACTTATTTCTAAGTAAACTTATAGTTTCAATTAATAATTCCATTGTATAATCTGGATTTTTTATAATACCAGAAGATAAAAATAAACCTTCAATATAATTACGTTTATAAAAATTAATTGTTACATAACATATTTCTTCTGGAGTAAAAATTGCACGTTTAACATTATTACTTTTTCTATTAATACAATATTTACAATCATATATACAACAATTAGTCATTAATATTTTAAGTAAGGATATACATCTTCCATCACTACTAAAAGAGTGACATATGCCAGATATATGACCATTTCCTATACCATTTTCATTTTTTCTATTAGACCCACTAGAAGAACATGAAGCATCATATTTAGCGCTATCTGCAAGTATTATAAGTTTTTCTTTTAAAGTCATATTTACATCACCAATAATATTATAGAACAAAAATATATTTATGTAAACAAACGTTCGTTAATTATTTTTGGAAATTTTTGTTAGTTATTTATATATTTCTCTTTTTATTTTTTCAATTTCATTTCTTAAATATTCAATTTCAGAATTATAATTATTATTATTTCCATTATTAATCTCATCAAAGTTATCATCAATATTATTTTTATTATTTTTTGCCTGACTAACTGTTATTTTTTGAGCAGCAATAGCAAGTAAAATTTGTCCAACTTCTTCTAAGTAATTACCAATAGAATTTTGCTGATTAGCATTTAAAGGTTGTGCAATTATAAAGGCAGCAATAACACCAGATAAAGCGAACTCATATGGATTTAATTTATTAATCCAATTAGAAAGTCCGCTAAAATCTTGTTTAGTAAATTCTTCAAAAGAGTAATTATTCATACCTTTTCCTCTTTAAAGTATATGTTTATATATATTTTATTATAAATTTATCAAAATAAAAAAGGAATTATTTTTCCTTTTTAGTAATCTTTTTTACTAATTCTTCAGTTTTATTACTTTCAAATGCTCTTAAAACTTCAAGTGGAATAGCAAATACTATTGTGTTTGATTGATCACTTGAAATATCATTTAAAGTTGATAAAGTTCTTAAATGCAATGCTCCTGGAGAAGAAGCCATTATTTGAGCAGCTTCCTTTAAATTTTTGGCAGCTTCAACTTCACCGGTAGATTTAGTAATAACAGCCTTCTTTTCTCGTTCTGCTTCAGCATTTTTTGCAATAACTCTTTCCATTTCTTGAGGTAACTTAATATCTTTTAATTCAACATTTTCTACTTCAATTCCCCAAGGATCAGTTGCTTCATCTATTATTTTACAAATTTCACTTGATATTTTGTCTCTTTCACTTAAAAGTTCATCTAAACTTACAGAACCAACTGCATTACGCATAGTAGTTTGAGCAAGTTGACTAACTGCATAATGAAAATTTTCTACTGCAATAACAGCTTTACTAGCATCAAATATCTTATAATAGATAACTGCATTTATTCTTATAGAAACATTATCTTTTGTTATTGCATCTTGTTCAGGTACATCAGTAACTTTAGTTCTTATATCTACTTTTTTAGCATATTCAATTATAGGTAAAACTAAATTCCATCCAGGATTTAATATTTTTTTAAACTTACCAAATCTAAATAATATACCTCTTTCATATTCATTAACTTGTCTTATAGATGTTAATAAAACCATAATGATAAAAAATAAAATAACAATTCCTAATATCATAAAAAATACTCCTTTCATTTATATAATATAATAATATAAATATAATATCAATAATTGACTTTTTTAAAAAATTAATTTAATATTAATATAGGTGATAATATGAAAAATTTAACAAAAAACGAAGTAAAAAATAAAAACATAATTTTAATATTTACATCAATATTAACTCTATTATTAGGAGTATCATTCTTCTTTGAACGTAGTATATCTTTTATAGATGGATGTGAAATATTTTATGTAGTTATGTTACTATATTTTGGTTTAGAATTTACAAATTATTTATTAACAAGAAATCAAACTGGAATGAATTCATTATATATATCATTAACTTGTTTGATAGCAAGTGTAAGTGGATTAAAATATATGGACGAACCATCAAACCTTGTACTAACAGTTACTCTAATTGGATGGATGGTAATAATGTTAATTATTAAATTAATAAGAATAGAAGACCTACGTAACAAAATGAATTATAGTGTATTTATTAATATATTTTCAATGAGTTTATTTATACTATTAGGTTTCTTAACAATAACTAATTTATATAAAGGAATTACTAATCAAGTAATGGTATTAGGTTTCTTTTTTACAATAAATGGTATATTAAATATATTAGAAGTTATAGGAAATGTTAAATTCTGTAAATAGTATATTGCAAATATATATAACTTATGATAATATAAATTACGTAAATCAGTGATAAAAGACATGATTAATAAGAATTTTTTTAAAAGAGAATTCATGGTTGGTGTAAATGAATAAAAAAACTTATTAATTACTACTTTTTAGAGGATTTAATAAATCCCGGTTAATACCGTTATTTAAATTAAGTATATTAGGATGGTACCTGTGCATATGCACTCCTTTGGACTGTCCTTTTTATTTTGGAGGGATTAAATGGAAATAAGTAATGAAGTAACAGAAGAAGAATACAATGAAGCATTAAAAAATAAAGAACTTTTAAGAAAAAAATTGTTTGATTTACGTTATGCACAATACGAGCATAAAAAAGATACTCAAAAATCAATTGAAATAAATGAATTAATAAAACAAACAAAACATCAAATTACAAGGGAATTAATAAAAATAAAAATGTTTGAAACAAAAAAAGAAAGAGGGAAGAATTTATGGTAAATATTAAAGAAAATGAAAAATTAAATATACTTAACCATTCTTGTGCACATTTATTAGCACAAGCAGTAAGTCATTTATATAGTGATGCAAAATTTTGGGTAGGACCAGTAATAGAAGAAGGCTTTTATTATGATATTGATTTAGGAGATAAAACATTAACTGATGAAGATTTAGTATTAATAGAAAAAGAAATGAAAAAATGTTCTAAAGATAATAAAAGAATATACAGACAAGAAATTAGTAAAGAAGAAGCATTAGAAAAATTTAAAAATGATCCATATAAAATAGATCTAATATCTAGAATGAATGAAAATGATACAGTTATTTCATGTTATAGCCAAGGAGATTTTACAGATTTATGTCGTGGGCCACATGTTGAATCAACTAAACAAATAAAATATTTCAAACTTATTAAACATTCAGGTGCATACTGGAAAGGTGATGCAAAAAATAAGATGCTTCAAAGAATATATGGAGTATGTTTTGAAACTGAAGAAGATTTAAATAACTATTTAAAAGAATTAGAAGATGCAAAAGAAAGAGATCATAGAAAAATAGGTAAAGATTTAGATATATTTATGACTCATGACTTAGTAGGCAAAGGTATGCCAATGTTTTTACCAAATGGATATATTATTTGGCAAGAATTAGAAAATTATATTAGAAATAAAGAAATAAATTTAGGTTACAAGCATGTTATGACACCATGTATAGGAACAGTAGATTTATATAAAACTTCAGGACATTGGGATCATTATAAAGAAAATATGTTCCCTATGATGAAAGTAGAAGATGAAGAATTTGTACTTCGTCCAATGAATTGCCCTCATCATATGATGATATATTCAAATAAACTACATTCATATAAAGATTTACCAATAAGAATAGGTGAAATAGCACATGATTTTAGGTTTGAAGCAAGCGGAGCTTTAAAAGGAATAGAAAGAGGAAGACATTTCTGTCAAAATGATGCTCATTTATTTGTTACAGCTGAACAAATAGAATCTGAATTTAAGAGTGTTGTAGATTTAATATTTGATGTGTATAAAGATTTTAATATAACTAATTATAGATGCGTTTTATCTCTAAGAGATAAAGAAGACAAAGAAAAATATTACCCAGATGATGATATGTGGAATAAAGCTGAAAGCGAACTAAGAAATGTTTTAAATGATTTAGGAATAGCATATACTGAAGAAATAGGAGAGGCTGCTTTCTATGGCCCTAAATTAGATGTTAATGTTCGCCCTGCAGTAGGTGCAGAATATACATTATCTACATGTCAATTAGATTTCTGCTTACCAGCAAAATTTGATTTAAAATATGTAGACAAAGATGGAGAAAAGAAAACTCCTGTAGTACTACATAGAGCAATATTAGGCTCATTAGATAGATTTATGGCATTCATTTTAGAGGAAACAAAAGGTAATTTACCATTATGGTTATCTCCAACACAAGTTAATATAATTCCAGTAAATAATGAATATCATTTGAATTATGCAAAAGAAATATATAACCTACTAAAAGATAATAATATAAGAGTAGAATTAGATGATAGAGATGAAAAACTAAGTTATAAAATGAGAGAAAGTCAAACAAATAAAATACCTCTAACTTTAATCTTAGGTGATAATGAATTAAAAGATAATACTATTAGTTATAGAACTCACGGTAAAAAAGAAACAACTACATTAGAAAAAGATAAATTCATCGACTTAGTTAAAGAAACAATAAAAAACAAAAAAGATAACATAAATATTTAAAAATGTTATCTTTTTTCAATTATTAATATTTATTCCTGTTTAATTAATTATTAAAAGAATTAATATTGTAAATAATAAAATGATTTGATAAAATATAAATAGAGTAGAAAAGTACTCGGAATTAAAATTAATTTTATAAAAGCACAGAATTATATAGCCTAATTCTCTCTCGAACAAAAGTTTGGTCGGGGGGGGGTTAATAATTATATAATTTTTTGTATTTTTGTAAGTATTTAATTTGACAAATTATTCATAAGTTGTAATTTATAATAACAACAATAAAGTTGTTGGTTCAAATTAAATTAATAAATTGATAAAATAATTATAATGGAAAGTAGTGATGTTACATATGAATAGAAAAAATAAAATAATAGTAAGTATTGTAGGAATAAGTATAATAAGTTTGGCACTTATTGGTTTAACATATGGATATTATTTAACAAGAATACAAGGTAATACAAATAATAAATCAATAAGTATATCAACTGCTAATCTAGAACTAACTTATAGTGATAATAGTGATGTAATAACTGGAACAAATATAGTACCGGGTACAACATTAGGAACTAAAACATTTACAGTGACAAATACTGGAGATAATAATGTAGATAGTTATAGTGTAGGGCTAGTAAATCTAATAAATACATTTACAAGATTAGATGATATTAAGTACAAAGTAACGTGTTCTAGTAGTGTAAAAGATAAAAAATGTAATGGAGTAAGTGAAAGTACATTTCCAAATGAAAATTCATATATAATAGAGAATCAAATAAATAAAGATGAAGTACAAACATACATAATAGAAGTAGAATATAAAGAAATGAATGTTGATCAAAGTGATGATATGGGTAAAACACTAGAGGCAAAGATAGATATATTTGATACAAAGGCACTTACTATACAAGGAACAGTAACAAATTCTAGCGAGAATGATTATGTAGTAATTCATAGTAAAGAACAAACAAGCGAGATAGTAGATGGAAAGTATAAGTTTATTGGAATAGAACCAGATACACATAAGATAACAATAAAAAATAGAAAGACTACAACAACAAAACAAACAACACTAAATGTATCAAAAGGAGAACCAGCAGTATCAGGATCAAACATAACATATAATGATGAAAAGAATATAGCAGATGCAGATATAAAAATAACAGGTAATACTGTAACAATAGATGTAACTAAAATATCTGCTGATGATACAATGCCTCCAACTGATGCACAAATTGTACTAAATGAAGAATTTCCTCAAATTACAAGTACTTTAAAAGCAACTATAACTCAAAGTGATGATAATGAAATTAATTTAACCAATTCAAAATGGTTAATAAATAAAGAAAGTACAAAATTAAAAGACAAAACAGGTTATACATGGAATACATTTACTAGTAATCCAGAAACAATTGATATCAGTAAGAAAGAACCAGGAGTTTATTATTTACACATAATATCATCAGATTCTAGCGATAATACTACCGAAACAATTAAATTGATAAGTATTTTACCGGAATATGATACTTCTAAAAATGATACTTCTACAGTAACAGAATCTGGCAAGATATGGACAGAAGGTGAAGGCACAAGTGATAAACCATATTTAATAAGTTCAATAGAAAACTTAAAATATTTATCATATAAAGTAAATAGTGGAACAAAGTATACAAATACATACTTTGCGTTAAAAAATGATATTAATTTAGAACAAGGTCTTATACTAAAAAAACCCATAGGATATAATCCAAATAAATATTTTGATGGAATATTTGATGGAAAAGAATATAAAATTAATGGCTTAGGTTCTGATACATATATATCATCTTCTACAAATTTTTCTGGCTTATTTGGAGTAACAGGTCCAAATAGTGAAATAAAAAATTTAACAGTAGCATCTTCTACAATAAGTGGAAATATAGCTGGAATAATAGGATACAATATGGGAAAAGTGGATAAGATAATATATAAAAATAGCCAAATCAATCTTGGAACCTACGGTGGTGGAATTGTAGGAATTAATAATGGTGAAATATCTAATTGTACAAATTCGTCAGTTACTACTCAGGGGACTTCTTATATAGGTGGAATAACAGGAATGAACATAGGAATTATAACAGGCAGTAATAAAATCGATAGTTCAATTATAGCAATAGCAAATTCATATGGAGGATTTGTTGCTGGTTATAATAAAGGAACTATTGATGGAGTTAATATTTCAAGCACGCAAGCCACTGGATTTACTGGCGGACTTAATGGATTAACAGGCGTTAATGAAGGTACAATTACATCAAATAACTATGTAGAAGGTGAACAGTATACTGGAAATTAAAAATATCTTAAAATTACTAAGATATTTTTTTTATGGGTTTATTAGACAACTCATAATCTAATACATCCTCATCAACTAACATATTATAAATTGTATATTCTTTTATTTCATAATCTTTAATAATGGAATTTTGCTTTTTTAAATCAGTTACTATAGGTAAAATTGAGGTCTTTTTTATCTTTCTTAAATATTCTTTACCAACATTATTAAAACCTAATACTCTAATATACTCATTATGTATAACATTAGCTTTATCCGTCTTTTTAAGACCTATTAATATATGAATAAACATTCTATTAATTCTATTATAAGTATAACGTTTAGTTTTTATATTACTTATTAAATCGTCTATATTGTTACATTTATTTATTACACTCTTTAATTTATTTTCTATTCCTTCATCTACTGTTAAATATTTACTTAGATTATTATCAGTTAATATTTTATATTTTAATAAATTAAAGTAGAGTTCATAATTAATTTCATTTATATATTCTTTACTAGGTAAATAACTATCAATAGGAATACTATTTTTTATTTTCTCTCTAATATTTGATGCACTAATAATATCATTATTAGATTTAGTATCATGATAATCATTAGTTCTTTTTATAGTTATTGCATCTATATTATAATTATTTTTTATTATTGATTTAATATATGATAATCCTAATAAATCATTCGGAGTATTAATACTGATTCCTAGTGCTTTATTTAATGCAGTAGGGTAATTATAGCCTTCATCTAAATATTTCTTTACATCACTATCATAGTACTCGTTTAATTGCTTTTTAGCGAGAAATGTAAGTTTATTAATATCATTACATTCACTACCAAATATTATTTTATTTACTCCTAATGTATTTAATATTTCTATAGAAGCATCACTAAATATATCTGCAGAATTACTACCAAATATAAATGGTAATTTAACTACTATATCTACATTATTATCTAATGCAAGTTTTGTCTTTGATTTCAATGATTCTATACTTATTTCACCACGTTCTAAAAAATAACCATTTAAAACTAGTATTATAATAGAATTAGGATACATACTTTTTATTTTATTTATATGATACTTATGTCCATTATGAAATGGATTATATTCTGCTATTATACCAATTATATCCATAGTAACACCTCACTAATTTGTATTATATAAAAAAGATTGATTAATATCAATCTAATTTAATGTTATAGTTTTAGATTTTGATTTTCCATAATAAGTAACTGTTATTATTAATTTATTATCTGAATCAACATTAGAATCATCAACTATTATATTTGCATTAGTTACTGGATTTCCATTTGAATAAACTGTAACAATACTATTTAAATTACCACTTGCTTTTAATGTTTCATAAGTTGCTCTATCTAATGTATCTACATCAAATGTAAAATCTCTACTTTCAGTAGTTGTATTATTAGGTTTATTATTATCACTTGGAGTAGAAGGTGAAGTACCACCATTTGGTGTAACCATTATTGAAACACCATCACTATTACAAGCTGAGTAATTATTATAAATTGTTTTAACTGTCACTTCCGAAGAAGAAGCAATAGTACCATTATATGTATAATTTTCTTGAGTTGTAGTTCCTACGAATGAACCGTTAATATAAATAGCATAACCAATACCACCTAAAACAGAATTATTATATTCTATACGTCTATTAATATATCCATCAGCCCAAGGCTTATATATATTATTATTGAAATATTCACTAATCCAATTTGCATCTAATTGTTTTGGTGTACCAATACCTTTCCAAGTAATTAATACACTAGAATCGGTTGCAGAATAGTTTAAATTAGTAACATTATCTAACTTAGCAAATCTTATTGATGTTTCTGTAGGTACTGTACCTTTTTTAAATAAATAAGTTCTTCTTAAATCTGAAGGAGTACCCTCACTTGGTAATTCAAGTGGATCAGTACCAACTTCAACTTCAGCACTAACAACACTTGAAGGTTGTGTCCATTTAGAATTAGGTTTTAATATTTTAGATCCTAATACCTTACTTATTAATCTTCTTGCGCTATTTCCTTCAGCGCTTGTTAAATAATGATTCTTATCAATTTCATCATAAGCATACCATAATGCAATAGCATAATCTGGAGAGTAGGTAACTTGCCAAGCATCTCCACTCATATCACCTTTAATACCTAATGCTTTCTTTTTGTCTGTATCCACCGTAGATGTACCAGTTTTACTAGCAACATCTGTACCACTTACAGTACCAGTTGAAATATTACCACTAGTAACTGCATATTTTAACATTGAATTAACCATATAAGCAGTAGAGTCGTCCATTGCTTTTCTCTTTTCTGGAGTAACTGTAAATGTTTCACCAGAATTTGAATATTCTATCTTTGTAACACTATAAGGTTCAATATATGTTCCTCCTCTAGCAAAAGTAGCATAAGCTGCTGATAATTTTAAAGGACTTACACCATTAAATCCACCTATAGCATGAGATTCATTTATATAACCATTTTCATATTCAGGAGTAATTCCTAAATTTGTAACAAATTCTTTTATTTGATCTTGACTTAATTGTTGGAAAGTATAAACTGCAGGAATATTTCTACTTTGTGCAAGTGCATCTTGTATTGTCATTAATCCTTTAAAACGATTATCCCAGTTTTTAATACTTCCTCCACCTGTATAACTATACTTTTCATCAATAATTGTTTGACCTGTAGACCAATTTAAATATTGAATAGCAGGGCCGTAATCAAATATTGGTTTTGCGGTACTACCTGGGTGCCTATTAATCCATGTAGCATAATTTAAACTACGTTCAGTTTTTTTATTTCTACCAGCACCAATAGCAGCAATAGAACCATCATTAACATCGATTACTGCCATAGCAGCTTGAACAATATCATTTTTCCAAGTATAAGTATCTCCATTATAAATACTTTCAATAACATCTTGTCTTTCAGTATCGAGTGTAGTATATATAACCATTGATGTAGTAGCCGGATCATTTCCAGTTCTATCAATTACTTCTTGTACAACTGTATCAACAAAACCTTGATATTTATTTAATGTTTTAGTATTACCAACTAACATATCTTCAACTTTCATTTTCTTAGCCATATTATATTCAGTATCTGTTATATATCCATGACGTTTCATTAAACTTAAAACTATATTTCTTCTTTGTTCAGCTTTTTCTGGATAAGAATAAGGATCATAAGCACTAGGAGCTTGAAACAAACCAGCAATAACTGCGGCTTCAGATAATGATAACTCTCCAACACTCTTTCCGAAATATATTTGACTTGCTTGTTCTACACCAAAAGCACCACTACCTAAAAAAGGTATATTTACATAAAATTCTATAATTTGCTCTTTAGTATAAGATTTTTCTACCTTAAAAACTGACATATAAATATCTGTAAACTTTCTTATGATACCACCAATACCACTAGATTCAGTAGAAGTATAAGTGTTTTTAACAACTTGCATTGTTAAAGTAGAACCACCACCTGCATCACTTCTTCCAAGTAATTGACCAGCAACTGCTTTAGAAAATCTTGCTAAATCAACACCATTATGTTGAAAAAATCTCGAATCTTCAGTAGCGATTATAGCATCTATTAAATTTTGAGGTAAATCATCATAAGTAACAAGTTCTCTATTTTCAGTACCAAGTCTAGCATATTCATTACCATTCTTATCTAATAGTACACTAGATTCTCTACTATATAAATTACTAGTATCAAATTTAGGAGAACTAATAATTACATATAAAGTAAATATTATTCCAATAGTTAAACAAAATATTAAAAATAACATTAATATAATTAATACTTTTTGTCCTAATCCACCAGATTTATATTTTAACTTTAATTGATTAGCCTCATACTTAGCAACTTTTGCATTATTTTTTAACTTAGCCTTAGTTCTATCTTTACCCTTATATTTATATATATTAGTTAATTCTAATTCTTCATTCTTTAATTTTTCAATATCTTTTTTTCTTTTTTCTATCTTTTTATTTTTATCAGTATTACTTTTCTTAGTATAAGTAGTCTTTTTCATACTTCCTCCTTAAAATAATAATTATCTATAACTTTAATATAATCTAATGCTGGATTAATACCTTCCTTTATTTCTAATCCATTATTTTTTATATAATTATAAGGAATACTTTTCCTATTATTACTATTAATAAAATCTATAATCTTTATACCATCTAATAAATAATATAAATTATTAATCTTAATAATTAAAAAACTTATTCCTCCATGATTAATAACTTTTTTCATATGTTCTAATTGATGTTTATGTAAATTAGCTAAAGGAAAAGAAGTTTTATTTAATGTTTCTTTAGCATCAAAATCTATATATTTTCCTTTATATATACCATTATAATCTAATGTAGAAGGAGTCTTATAATAACCTTCTAATATTTTATTTTTTTTATAATCAACTTGACAAACTAATATAGGTGTAGGTTTTTTATATATTATTGCTATATCATTATCTATATAATATTCATTAGTTTGATTAATTAAATTTTCTAATTTCATACCTCTATTTTTATGTGGTATATTACGTTTGTATTCTTTTTTTATAGAGCCTGGATATAACATTTTCTTCACCATCACCATTATATAATAATAATGTTACAAATTCTATATTTTTCTATATAATTTGCATAATTTTACATAATTTTATATAATTATAACGGGTGAAGAAAAAATATGAAAATAGATACTTCAGAGTTAACACATATTGCAGTTAGAACTAGTCAATATCCTAGTGAAACTAAGCAAGAATTTTTACTTGTAGGTAAAAGTAATGTAGGTAAAAGTAGTTTTATAAATACTATATTATCAAGAAAGAATTTCGCTAGAACTAGTAGTAAACCAGGAAAAACACAAACATTAAATTTTTACTTATGTAATGATACTTTTTATTTAGTAGACGTTCCAGGATATGGATACGCTAACGTGTCTAAATCTCAACAAAAGAAATTTGGTCTTATGATTGAAGAGTATTTGACTACTAGAAAAAATTTAAAACTAGTCTTCATGTTAATTGATTTTAGACATAAACCAAGTGAAAATGATATTTTAATGTATAATTATTTAAAGTATTATAACTTACCAGTTTGTATAATAGCAACTAAGTATGATAAAGTTAAATCTAGTGTAAGAGATAAACAAGAGAAAATTGTAAGAGAAACTTTAAATATTAGTGAAACTGATTCTTTAGTATTATTCTCAAGTGTAACTAAGAAAGGTAGAGAAGAAGTTTACAGACAAATAGAAAGCAAACTAGTTGATTAGTTTGTTTTTTTATATTATTATATTTGTAGAGTAGGAGTGTACTTATGAATAAAAAAGGATTCACATTAGTAGAGGTATTAGCAGTTATAGTACTTTTAGGGTTATTAGTAGGTATAGCAGTACCAAATATTTTAAGAAGTCAAACTAAAGCAAAGGAAAAAACTTTATCAACAAAAGTTAAAAATATTGAACGTGCTGCTGTATTATGGGGCCAAGATAATAAGGCAGATGTATTAGATGGCAATTCATGTACAGGAACATTTAAAACTAGTTCAAACTGTGAAAAAGCAAAAGAACTATTTGTTAAAGATTTAATACCAAACTATATAAAAGCAGATGATGGTACAAATATCAAAAACCCTGTTAGTAACAAAAGTATGAATGATTGTAAAATAACAGTATATACAAAATATGGAAAAATATATGCTACATATAATAAAACAAAAGAAGATACTTGTTGGGTGACACGATGAATAAAAAAGGATTTACATTAGTAGAACTTTTATCTGTAATAGTACTTATTGGTCTACTTTTAGGTATTGGAGTACCAGGAGTTATGAGAATAAGTAAAAAAATGAAAGAAAGAAGTTTTAATACTAAAAAAGAACAAATAGAACAAGCAGCTACACTATGGGGCCAAGATAATAGAACTAGATTAAGTAAATCTACATGTAAAGTTTTAGAAAGTAGTGTAGAAAAAGAATATCCTTGTTACAAAATTTCAATTAAAGAATTAATTGAAGAAGACTATTTAGATAGTGAAAATAATAATAGTGGAAATATCGAATATAAAAACCCAATAGATAATAAAGACATACAAAGAATGTGTGTCTATGTATATAAAAAAAATAAAAGAGTATATGCATACTATACCAATGTAGAAGACACAGAATGTAAGATATCATTATAAAAACAAAAAAATATTTGCTAAACACTTGACAAATATTTTATTTTGTACTAAAGTATACTCGTATACCAAATTGGTATAGTAGTTTAGGAAGTGATATAAATGAATAAAAGGGAAGATATCTTATTAGTATCAAAAAACTTATTCGAACTCTATGGATATAAAAAAGTTAGTATGGATGAAATAGCAAAAAAAGCTAATGTTACTAAAAAAACTATATATAGTTACTTTAAAGATAAAGATGAATTATTTAAATACTTTATCGATAATGAATTAAAAGAAATAAAAGAAAAGTTAGAAAAACTAGAAAAAAATAAAAAATCATTTATTGATAAAATATCTTTAAATATACTTTATATGTTAAAGTTACGTAAAGAAAGTAAAATATTTAATAAATTATTAGATGAAACAGATGAAATAAAAGAAAAATTTATTAAATTATATGATGATAGTATTTTAGAATATATAGAATCTAAATTAATATATGGTATAGAAAAGAATGAAATAAAAAAATGTAATACTAACTTAACAGCATTTGTAATATATAAAGTATTTATATCTATAATGTTCGAATATAAAAATGATATTGATGAGAATAAAGTTACTTCTGAAGTCATAAATATATTAAAGAATGGATTATTAAATTAGGAGGGTATAAAATGAAAAAAGAAAACAAATATTTTAAATATGTTGTAATATGTGCAGTACTATTAATACCTTTTATGTATAGTTTCTTCTATTTAAAAGCATATTGGAATCCATATGGTAAAGGTAATATAGATAATCTACCTGTTGCAATAGTAAATAATGATGAAGGAGATAAAGGCGAGTCTTTAATTGATAGTATAAAAGATTCTAAAAAGTTAAAAATAAGCGTTGTATCAGATGAAGAAGCAACAGATGGTTTAAATAATGGAGATTATTATGCATTAATTAATATTCCTAGTGATTTTACTAGTAGTATGGAAAGTGCTAAAACAGAAAATAAAAAGCATGCTACTATTACTTATTCTCCAAATCAAAAATCAAACTACTTAGCAAGTCAAATAATAAATAATGTAGTTAACGTAGTAGAAAAGAATTTAGATAATGAAATAAATTCTACTATAGTATCTAATTTAGAAAGTACTGTTACTAGTGTTCCAAACGAATTAGATAAAATAAGTAGTGGATTTAGTGAATTATCTACAGGTACTGATAAATTGAAAGATGGTTCTAGTACTTTAAAAAGTGGTACTGAATCATTAAGTAATGGTACAAAAGAAATTAAATCAAATCTAGAATCATCAGTAAATAATCTTAATTCAGAATTAACAAGTACTGAAAAAAAAGAAATATTAAATACTTTATCTAAATCACCTGAATTAAGCAAAGAAAATATTGAAACTGAAGCTATGAAAGGTCTAGAAAGTAACCAAAATTATGTAACTTTAAAAGAAACATATACAAATGGTTTAAATAATTATAATAATGGATTAAATCAATATAATTTAGGATTAAATAATTTAATAACACAATTAAATAGTCTAGGTTATAGTGTTGATGAAAGTATTATTACTACATGTATTAATGACTCTACTTCTAGTCCATTATGTTCAAATTCTAATGTTTTATTACTTATAAATACTAAAAAAACATTAGATACTTCTAAATCTAGTTTAGATAGTTTAAAAAGTGTTATAGATAGTATTGAATTAACAGCAAAAACTACTGCTTATGAAACTGCTAATAAAGTATCAAAAAGTGTAGCAATATCAACTGCAAGTAGTGTTAAGAAAAATGCTACAGAAACTACTAAAAAATCATTAAATATATTATTAACTTACGTAAATGAACTTGATAAAGGAGCATCTCTTATTAATAGTGGAGCAAATTCTTTAAATAATGGATTAACAGTATTAAATAGTAGTGTTAAAACATCTAAAAAAGAATTAGATAATAAAATAGATAGCACTAAAAATGATGTTAAAAAAGTAGAAAAACTTTCTGATTATGCAAAAGAACCAGTTAAAGTAAATACAAAAGAAGTAAATGAAGTTGCTAGTTATGGTACTGCATTCGCACCATTATTCATATCTATAGCTCTTTGGGTAGGATGCTTAATGATGTTTATAGTACTTTATTATGATAAGAATGAAAGATTTGGTATTCTAGGAATTAATGACAATAGAAGAGTAAAAAGAACATTATGTTATCATGCTTTAACTACAGTTATGGCAATAACTTTAGGTATATTATTACAAACACTATTAGATTTTGAAATAACAAATATTCTATTATATTACTTATCATTAATATTAGTATCAAATGCATTCTTAGCTATAATAGAATTCTTAATAAGTAATTTTAATGATATTGGTAAATTTATTGCATTAATTATACTAGTATTACAATTAGCAGCAAGTGGTGGTACATTCCCAATAGAAACAGTAACAAGTGGATTTAGATTCTTAAACCCATTACTACCTATGACTTATACAATTAGATTATTAAAAGAATCATTAATAACTATAGAAAATCCATTACTTACTAAAAATTTAATTATTGTATTTAGTATATTTTTAGTATTCTTTATAATAAATTTATGTATTGATCATTATAAAACTAAAAAATTATAAAAAACTGATTTCATTCAGTTTTTTTGCATCTTAAACTAAATTATGTTATTATAATCAACACTTATGGAGGAACATTATGGATTTAATTACGATGTTAGATAATAAATATGACGAAAACTTATCAAGAAAAGAAATATATGATTTAATAAAAAAATATAAAGATGGGGATAATGAAGCATATAAAAAGATTGTGTGTTCAAACATAAAACTTGTTGTAAAACAAGTCGATACAGTCTTTAATACTGTTGAATATGATAAAGATGAATTAATATCAATAGGAATTATTGGTCTTATTAAATCTATTAAAACATTTGATATATCAGAATATACAGAATTTTATTATTATGCAACAAAGTGTATAAATAATGAAATAAAAATGTTTTTAAGACGTTTAAATAAAATAAGAACAATAGATAGTTTAGATAGAGTCATTTCTGAAGATGAATATGGTAACGAAGTAAGGCTACAAGATACAATTTTAGAAGATGAAGATTATATATTGTCATTATTAAATAAAGAAGAATATGATAATGTAAGAAAAATAATAGAAACATTAAAAGAAAGAGAAAGAATAATAATAGAATTATATTTCGGAATTAATAATAATAAATCATATAAACAAAAAGAAATTGCAAGCATGTTTAATTGCAATCAATCATATGTATCAAGATTAGTAAAAAGGACATTAAAAAAAATAAAAAAAGAATTAATAGAAAAAGATATCATAGAATTAAATAATAGAACTTTGGCAAAAAGAGTTGAAAAATAATAATTATTTTTATATAATTAATTCAAGCAGAAGAAAAAAGAGTAGTAATAAATATTGTTATTTGAAGAGAGTTAGTGGTTGGTGTAAACTAATAAAACAAATTTATGAACTTACTTTTGGATGTGATAGGGTAATTCCTTTATAAATAAATGAGAACAAAATAAGGTGGTACCACGATTATATCGTCCTTTGGTAACATCTTTTTTTAATGGAGGTTAGTTATGTCATCACTTATATTATTTGGAATATCGTATATAATATTATTTATTATATATATAATATTTTTTTATTTATTTGGTCTCAAAAAGAAAACAATATTAAAAAGTATACAAGTAGAATATATTACTAGTAAATTTAAAATAGATAAAAAAAAATTAAAACCTAAAAAAATAGGATTGATAATATGTTTTATTGATCCATTAATAATAAGTTTAACAAGTACTATAGTAAGCCTTCCTAAATGGAATTATGTTATCGAACTATTATTAGGATTTGTTTTATTAATGGCATTTATTTATAGTATATATGAAATAGTAGGAAGAATTTTAAAAAGAAAGGTAAAATAATTATGAATACAAAAGAAATAGAAGAAAAATGGATTAAATACTGGGAAGAAAATAAAACATTTAAAACAGATATAAATGATTTTACAAAGCCTAAATTTTATGCGTTGGATATGTTTCCATATCCATCTGGAGTAGGATTACATGCAGGACATCCAGAAGGATATACTGCAACTGATGTAGTATCAAGAATGAAAAGAATGCAGGGATATAATGTACTACATCCTATGGGATTTGATTCTTTTGGGTTACCAGCTGAACAATATGCAATCAAAACAGGTAATCATCCAAGTATTTTCACTAAAGAAAATATAGATACTTTTAGAAAACAATTGAAAATGTTAGGTTTCTCATACGATTGGGATAGAGAAATATCAACTAGTGACCCATCATTTTATAAATGGACACAATGGATATTTAAAAATTTATATAATGACGGTTTAGCAAAGTTAGTAGAAATGCCAGTAAACTGGTGCGAAGAATTAGGGACTGTTTTAGCAAATGATGAAGTAATAGATGGAAAAAGTGAGCGTGGAGGATACCCAGTAGTAAGAAAAAATATGAAACAATGGGTAATTGATATTCCAGCATACGCTGAAAAGTTATTAAGTGGTTTAGATGAGATTGATTGGCCAAGTTCTACAAAAGAAATACAAAGAAATTGGATAGGAAAAAGTGTAGGAGCACATGTAAACTTTAAAATTAAAGATACAGATTATGATTTTACAGTATTTACTACAAGATGTGATACTTTATTCGGAGCAACATACTGTGTATTATCTCCAGAACATGAATTAGTTGACCAAATAACTACTAAAGATAATTTAGATAATGTTAATGAATATAAAAGAATTTGTGCAACAAAATCTGATTTAGAAAGAACAGAGTTAAATAAAGAAAAAACTGGAGTATTCACTGGTGCTTATGCTATAAATCCAGTAAATAATAAAGAAATTCCAATATGGATCAGTGACTATGTTTTGGCAAGTTATGGTACAGGTGCAATTATGGCAGTACCAGCACATGATGATAGAGATTATGAATTTGCTAAAAAATTTAATATACCAATAATAGAAGTAATTGAAGGCGGTAATATTAATGAATCTGCTTATACGGGAGATGGATTACATATCAACTCAGAATTTTTAAATGGATTAGATAAAGAAACTGCAATTAATAAAATGATTGAATTCTTAGAAGAAAACAAAATAGGTAAGAAAAAAATTAATTATAGATTAAGAGAATGGATATTTGCACGTCAAAGATATTGGGGAGAACCAATTCCAATAATTCATTATGAAGATGGCAAAATAGGAGTTTTAAGTGATAAAGACTTACCATTAGTATTGCCTGAATTATTAGATTATTCTCCATCAAAAACTGGAGCAAGTCCACTTGAAAAAGCAACAGAATGGGTAAATGTAGAAATAGATGGTAAAAAAGGTAAGAGAGAAACTTCTACAATGCCTGGTTCAGCAGGTTCAAGCTGGTATTTCTTAAGATACATTGATCCAAAAAATGATGAAGTTTTTGCAGATAAAAAATTAACAGATCATTGGATGCCAGTAGATTTATATGTTGGCGGACCAGAACATGCAGTAGGACACTTATTGTATTCTAGAATGTGGAACAATTACTTATATGATAAAGGTTATGTAAGCGTTAAAGAACCATTTAAAAAATTAGTACATCAAGGAATGATCTTAGGTTCAAATGGTATAAAAATGGGTAAAAGATATCCA
Organism: uncultured Bacilli bacterium; assembly: GCA_934086185.1. Classification (GTDB taxonomy): domain Bacteria; phylum Bacillota_I; class Bacilli_A; order RF39; family UBA660; genus UMGS1124. Next base: position 14,341 of record CAKOHW010000006.1, on the reverse strand, counting down.
GAATATTCAATAAATCCATGCGACATAGTAGAAAAATATGGAGCAGATACATTAAGATTATATGAAATGTTTATGGGACCATTAGAAGCAGATAAACCATGGAACAATAATGGAGTAGAAGGTAGCAAAAAATTCTTAGATAGAATTTGGAGAATATATAGAGAAGAAGATAAAATTAAAGATGTAGAAAATAAAAACTTAGATAAAGTATATAATCAAACAGTAAAAAAAATTACAGAAGATTATGAAAGTTTAAGTATCAATACTGCAATTAGTCAAATGATGATATTTATAAATGCAGTTTACAAAGAAGAAATATTTCCAAAAGAATATGCAGAAGGTTTCTTACAATTATTAAACCCAGTAGCACCATTTATAACTGAAGAATTATGGAATTTATTAGGACATAATGAAACAATTGCATATTCAAAATGGCCTACATATGATGAATCTAAAATAGTAGATAATGAAATTGAAATAGGTGTTCAAGTTAATGGTAAATTAAGAGGCTCTATTAAAGTAAACAATGATACTACAGAAGATGAAATGATAGAATTATCTAAAAACAATGATAATGTAAAAAAACATATAGAAGGAAAAGAAATAATAAAAACAATTGTAATAAAAAAACGTATTGTAAATATCGTAGTAAAATGAATACAATCTTAAAATGTATTCATTTTTTAATACTTGAGTATGATAAACAATAAAATGATTTGCTAAACTTTAAATATGATAATAGTAAGTAGGAAAAAATATGAATAGAAAACAAAAAAATATTGTAAGCGTAGTAGAAATAGCAATAGTATTATTAGCATTATTAGGATTAACATACGCATATTTCTTAACAAGAATACAAGGTAATACTAATACAAAATCAATAAGTGTAACAACAGCAGATTTAAAATTAGAATACTGATAATGATTTTGGTGAACTTACTTATTTTATACCATCCATATCACTAATTTCTAATACTCAAATTTCTGGCGGTGATGGTACTCAATCAAATCCATACATCATAAAATAAAATTAATTGGCGTTTGCTAGTTAATTTTTTTATTAAATTTCTTTGTCATTCACTTATTTTATGTTAAACTTAGTATAGTTGGGATGTGTAAGAAATGAAAGATAAGAAAATAAAAGCAAATGGTATGACACAAATAATGATGGATTTACTACCTAAAAGAGTAGAAAGTAATGTTTACTTAAATCATAAAATGGATTTTACCAATTTAAAAAAATACTTAGAAAATGTTAAAAAGAAAAATAATGATATTACATACTTTTATGCAATGGTAACTGCTTTAGGTAAAATATTTTACAATAGAGAAAAATTAAATTACTATATTAGAAATAGACATATATATAAACATAGAGATATTGTAATATCATTTGTTGCAAAAGTATCTTTTGAAGATTATAGTAAAGAAGTAATGGTATTAATTCCAATAGAGCCAAAAGATAATTTATATACAATAAGTGAAAAAATAAAATCTAAAATAAATAATATAAGAAATAAAAATACTGATTATGAAGATAATGGAGCAAACAAAGCAATAAACATATTTGGTAAATTACCTAATATTTTAAGAGTTCCTTTTATAGGTTTTGTAAAAATACTTGATAAATTTAATATGCTTCCTAAGAGTTTTATAGAAGATAACTTATACTATAGTAGTGTTATAGTATCAAACTTAGGAAGTATTAAATGCGGTACAGTATATCATCATTTATGTGATTTTGGTACATGCTCAGGTATTATTACAATTGGTGAAATAAAAGATGAAGAAGTTTTAATAAATGGTAAAAAAGAAATTAGATCTATGTGTGAATTTGGTATAAATTTAGATGAAAGAATAGCAGACGGTTATTACTTTGCAAAATCAGTTAAATATTTAGAATATGTATTTAATAATCCAAAATTATTAGAAGATACTATAGATACAAAAATAGAAATAGAAGAAATTAGATAAAATGGTACAAAACCATTTTTATTTTTCTAAAAAATATGATATTATATCACTCACGAAGAGGGGAACGATATGGAAAATATTGTATATAATGGTGATAAATATAGTAATATTTTTAAATTGGATAACAATATACTTTTGAAATATTCAGAACAAAATATAGATAATTGGAAATATTTAATAGAACATAAAAAAGAATTACCATTTCTAAATATACCAACAAAAGTAGAAGATTTAGATGAAATAGAAAAGACCATTTACGAAACTTCATGTGATTCTAAAACAAAAATATATTTACCATACTTAAAAGATTATAATACATTATTTAATGAAACAATTACTAAAAATTTTTATACGTCAGACATATTAAAATTAATAAAAAGAATATTAATTTTAATAAAAGATATGCACAATAAAAAAGTAATTCATTCTGATTTACATTCAAATAATATAATGATTAATGAAGATTTAGATATTGCATTGATAGATCTAGATTTATCTATAATAAATAATAATCCATCTAAAAGTAATCCTTATTTTGAAGATGAACAAATAGAAAACATGATTAAGTATTCTAAAAGAGATGATAAAATAGATATACTAAATTTACTATTATATTATTTAATAAACTCAAATTTTAAGAAAAATGATTTACATAACGTAAATATAAAAGACATTATGTTGCCAGATAATATATTAAATGAATTTAAAAATATATTAAATACTGAAAATGTTAGTGATGATTATTATTTTATAGATTTAATAGATGAATTATTGCGTATTGGTTACGAATCACCTATAATTATTAGAAGAAAGGTATTAAGTAAATATGATTTTAGATTGTAAAAAAATAAAAGATGCAAAGGTTTCATATTTAAAAAATAAATTTGAAAGTATTAAAGAAAAAATAATTTTAACTATCATAGAAATAGGTAATAATGAAGCATCTAAAATATATATAAAAAATAAAATAAAACTATGTGAATATCTAGGTATAGAAGTGCATCATATTAAATTTAATGATGAAACCAAAGAAGATATAATTATAGATTGTATAAATAAAGAAAATGAAAATGAATTTGTTTATGGAATAATTGTAGAATTACCCATATCAAATAAATATAATATAAACCGTATATTAAATACTATATCACCTGATAAAGATGTAGATGGTCTTACTAATATTAATATAGGAAAATTAGTTAATAATGAAGAATGTTTTATACCATGTACAGTATTATCTATTTTAGATATATTAAATTATTATAATATAGATATAGAATCTAAAAATATATGCATAATAGGAAGAAGTATTTTAGTAGGAAAACCGTTAACTATTGCTCTATGTAATAAAAATGCTACCGTTACATTATGTCATAGCAAAACTAAAAATTTAAAAGATATTACAAAAGATAAAGACATTTTAATAGTAGCAATAAATAAAGCAAAATATATAACAAAAGAATATGTAAAAAAAGATAGTATTATTATTGATGTAGGAATAAATAGATTGGAAAATAAAATATGTGGTGATGTAAATACTCAAGAATTATGTGATTATGTAAAATTCATTACACCAGTCCCTAATGGAGTAGGTTTAATTACCACATGTGAACTTATGAATAATATATATAAATCATATTTATTGAGGAATAAAAATGTATAAAAAAGTTTATATAGAAATAACAAATAATTGTAATTTAAATTGTGATTTTTGTATAAAAAATACAAGACCGCATAAATATATGGCCATAGAGGAATTTAAAAAAATATTGAGTAAACTAAACGGTTATACCAAATATTTATATTTTCATATATTAGGTGAACCACTATTACATCCTAAAATTAATGAATTTATTGATATAGCAAGTAAAAATTATAAAATAAATATTACTACTAATGGTTATCTAACAAAAAACATTATTAATAATAAACATATACGTCAATTAAATATCTCTTTACATAGTTATAATGAAAAATATAAAATAAGTTTAAATGAATATATGAATAATATATTTAATACAATTGATATTTTACATAAGTATACTTATATATCATTAAGATTATGGACAAAAAGTAAATATAGTGAGTCTATTCTTGAAATGATTAATAAAAAATATAATACAAATTTAAAAATTAATACATTGAAAAATAATACTACAATTACAAAAAATATATTTATAAGTATTAATGAAGAATTTATATGGCCAGATTTAAATAATAGTTATTATAATGAAATAGGCACATGTTATGCATTAACAAATCATATAGGAATACTAGTAGATGGTACTATTATTCCATGTTGTTTAGATTCTAAGGGAATAATTAATTTAGGTAACATTTATGAAGATGATTTAAATGATGTAATAAATAGTAAAAGATATCAAACTATGTTAAATGGTTTTAAAAATAATAAAAAATGTGAAGAGCTATGTAAAAAGTGTAAATTCTTATAAAGTTAAATATTAAGAAATATATAAAGTAAGAAAATTCATGGAGTTTTATTTATATTTATGGTAATATGTTTCTAGATGGATTAAAAAGGAATAGAGGTGAAAACCGAGACATAAAAAACTCGGTATTAAATGAAATTAAGTAAAATAGATGAATATAAAATACTAGATACTAGCGATGGTATGAAATTAGAAAGTTGGAATGGAATAAAGTTATTAAGACCAGATCCACAAATAATATGGAATGATAAAGATAAAAGTATTTGGAGTAATGTTGATGCCAAATATGTAAGAAGCAATAAAGGTGGTGGAGAATGGCAAGTTTTTAATAAAACTATGCCTAGTACTTTTCAAATTCATTATGATAATTTAACTTTTAATTTAAAACTTATGGGTTTCAAACATACTGGTTTATTTCCAGAACAAGCATATAATTGGAAAATGTTAATTAATAAGATAAGTGGTAAAAAAGATATAAAGGTATTAAATCTATTCGCATACACAGGAGCTGCAAGCGTTGCATGTTTATATGCAGGGGCTAGTGTGGTACATGTAGATTCTTCACGAGGAATGGTAGATTGGGCAAAAGAAAATGTTTCTTCTTCTAACTTAAGTGATAAACCAATAAGATTTATAGTAGATGACGTAGTAAAATTTGTTGAAAGAGAAATAAGAAGAGGTAACAAGTACGATATAATTTTAATGGATCCTCCATCATTTGGTAGAGGAGCTAATAAAGAAGTGTGGAACATAGAAACTGATCTATTTGATTTAGTAAAAAAATGTACAGAATTATTAAGTGATGATCCTATATTGTTTTTAATTAATTCATATACTACAGGTTTATCTATGACAGTATTAGAAAATATACTAAATTTAACTGTAAATAAAAAACATAACGGTTTTATATCAAGTGATGAACTTGGAATAAAAGAAGAAAATAGTAATATTATATTGCCGTGTGGAATATATGCTAGATGGGAGAAAGAAAAATATGAAGAAGACTAAAGAAGATAAAGAAGCAAAAAACGAACAAGAATTAAATAAAGAAACCTCCAATATAAAAAATAATATTAAAGAAATTTTACCATATGTCATAATTGTATTAATTGTTGTATTGATACGTACATTTCTATTTACACCTATTAAAGTAAATGGTACAAGTATGGTAGATACATTACATAACGGAGACACTATGATATTAAATAAAATTGGTATTAAAGTTAGTGATATAAAAAGATTTCAAATAGTAGTTATAAAAACTAGTGATTCTTACTTAATAAAAAGAGTTATAGGTTTACCTGGAGAAACTATAAAATATAATAATGGTAAACTATATATAAATGGTAAAGTTATAAAAGATAAATATTGTAAAAATAATAATACTTCAGATTTTGAAGAAGTTAAAATACCTGAAGATAGTTACTTTGTAATGGGAGATAATAGAAGTAATTCAATAGATAGTAGAAGAATAGGAACTATAGAAAAGACAGATATTATGGGAACTACAAGATTAATTATATTTCCATTAAAAGATATAGGTAATGCTGACTAAATATTAAAAGTTTTATATATCACTATGATTATAAAACTTTTTTTATTTACATTTTACAACTATTCAAAAAATAATAAATAATAATAAATAATTTACAAATATATTTTAATAAGTTATAATAAATTCATATAGTATAGAGGTTTATATGAAAAATAAAGGTTTTACATTAATTGAAATTATTATTTGTATTAGTTTATTAACTTTAGTTGGCACAATAAGTATTATATCTATTGTCAAATTAACAAAAATTAAAACAGCAGATTTATTAGAAAAAAATTCTAGAGTTTTAAATAATGCTTTAGAAGTATATTTAGATAAACATCCAGAAATAACTAACAATGTTAATGATAATTTTGAAGGTGCAATAGTTACTTTAGAAGTATTAAAAAATGATGGACTAATTGATATTAAAGGCCTTCCTAAAAAAGAATATAAGAAAAATTACTTTTTATTATCTAAAACAAACATAGTTTTAAGTGGAAAATTTAAAGGTAATGATTCATGTGGTGACAATCTTCTTAGAGTAGCATCAATAGCATCATGGAATGTAAATACGGATGAAGTTGTTTACATTTGTCCAACTGAATCTAATTCTGTGTCCGAAGAAATCATAAATAAGAAAGATTTTGTTGCAAAAGGAGAAAATCCTAATAATTATGTAGAATTTAAAGTTAATCCAACTTTAAATGATAGTTGGTCTAATTGGTCTAATAAAAATACGAATTTGTGGAGAATTATATCAATTCAAGATGGAATAATAAAATTAGTTTATTCAGAACCTGTAGAAACAAATAATTCATATAATTATAAATCAGGCATAAAAACTTATACATGTAGAGATAACGATTGGACATCAAATTATCGTGCTCATAATCCAGAAAGTAATGAGCAAGGGTATTGTCCACTAAAAGTTTATTGTTATGGTGATGTTTGGACTAATGATATTGAACCAAAAGATGGCTATTTTTCTGGGTTAAGATATTCTCATTATTTAAAATATTCATCTCCAACTATTTGGACTTCTTCTGAAATAATGTCAGAATATAGCGGGGTTAATTTTACAAAAACTCCAAATAATTGTTATTCTGCTAAAAAAGCACCACTTATAGATAATATAGATTCATATTATAAAAAAATGATCATTGAAAATGATTATATGTATAACTATAAAAAAAAAGAAAAAGTTAAACTTAATCTAGGTTTTATAACAAAAGATGACTATAGCAACTCACTTTATAATGGTAAAACATACTTAGATGCTAATGCATACGTTTATAACTTTGAAAAATATTATAATGCAAGTCATATAGAAAATTTTGATAGTGGAAAAGAATCTTGGTATTCAGGATGTGGCTTTAAATCAAATCTAACACCTCATCAAAATTGTTCAAATTATACAACATCTGATTTAGATGCAAGATTTAGATTTTATATAATAGATGGTATAGATTATTATCCAGTTATTACATTAGATAAAAAAGTTGAAATTTCAATTGATAAAAGTTGTGTTGGAGATACTTATGGAAGTGTTTCGTGTCCATATATATTGAAATGCGATGATTGCAATAATGATCCAACTATAATAAATTAGACTATGAAAATAGTCTTTTTTTTGTTACAATATAAATAGTGATTTTTATGAATAATTTAAATGAAGATTTAATAAAGAAAATTAGTAAATTAAAAGGCGAACCTACATGGATGTTAGATTTTAGACTTAATTCTTTAAAATCCTTTTTTGAGTTAGATAATCCAAATTTTGGTCCAAAAATCGAACTTGATTTTAGTAAAATTAATTATTACAAAAAAGTTAGCGATAGTACTGATGACTGGAATAATGTAAATAGTGATATAAAAAATACTTTTAAAGAACTTGGAGTAATAGAAGCAGAAGAAAAATATTTATGTGGTGTTAGTAACCAATTTGAAAGTGAAGTAATATATCATAAAAATAAATTTGATAATGATAAAGTTATTTTTATGTCTACAGATGAAGCATTAAAAAATTATCCAGAACTATTTAAAAAATATTTTAATAATTTAGTTAAATATAATGAAAATAAATATACAGCACTTAATGGTGCATTATGGAGTGGAGGTACATTTATTTATATTCCTCCATATACAAAATTAGATAGACCACTTCAAAGTTACTTTAGAATAAATAGTGTTTCATTGGGCCAATTCGAAAGAACAATAATAATTGTTGATGAGGGAGCAGAACTATCATATATAGAAGGATGTACAGCACCAACTTATAGTGAAAACAGTCTACATGCTGGAGTTGTAGAAATATATGTAGGAAAAAATGCCAAATGTAAATATAGTACTATTCAAAATTGGAGTACAGATGTTTATAATCTAGTTACTAAACGTGCTATAGTAGAAGAAAATGGTTTAATGGAATGGGTAGATGGTAATATAGGAAGTAAAGTTACAATGAAATATCCATCATGTATTTTAAAAGGTGATAACTCTATAGGAAACTCAATAAGTATTGCATATGCTAAAAAGGGTCAATATTTAGATGCTGGTGCTAAGATGATACATTTAGGCAAAAATACCAAAAGTAGTATAATTAGTAAATCAATAGCAAGTGAAGGTGGAGTCAGTAATTACCGTGGAACTACTAAAATTAGTAATAGTGCTATAAATTCTATTGCAAACATTAAATGTGATACTATATTAATAGATAATACATCTACTAGTGATACAATTCCAAAAAATATAGTATTAAATGATTCTAGCATACTTGAGCATGAGGCAAGCGTATCTAAAATAAGTGAAGAAAAATTATTTTACTTAAAAAGTAAAGGAATTGATGAAGAAACTGCTAAAAATATGATTATTATGGGATTTATAAACGATTTTAAAAGTGAATTACCAATGGAATATGCAGTAGAATTAAATAGATTAATGAACGGAAGTGTTTCATGCAAGATTTAGATATATTAAATAATAGTTATCTAATAATTGGAGGACCAAATACTAAAAAAAGTGAAGTATCTAGATATTTATCTAAAAAATATAACTTAAAACTAATAAATTTAGATAGAGAAAAACATTCTTTCTTTGATGACTTTACTGATTTTGATAGTGAGAAATATTATAAACTAATCGAAAAATATGGAAAGATAAAAGCATTAAATTACATTCATAAATATGAAATGAAACATTTAAACTATGTACTAGATAATATAAAAGATAAAGTAGTAATAGATTTTGGGAATACTTATACTTTAATAGATGATATAAATATACTTAATAAAATAAAATTATTTAATAATATTATTTTATTAACTACTAAAAATATAAATGATGAATTTGATAGAAAATTAGTTAATAATAAAATTATTAATGATATAAAGAAAGTAAGTATTTCTGTTGATAATAAAAGTATTGAAAGTATTATAAAAGAAATAGAAAATTATAAAAACTATAAAGATATTTTATAACAAATTAATAAAAAAGCTATATATTAAAGTAAGAGGTGTCTTATGAATAAATTAATTGGTAATACTCCTATGATAAAAATTACATATAAATATAAAAATAAAATTAAAGATATGTATGCAAAGTTAGAATATTATAATTATACTGGAAGTATAAAAGATAGAATAGCTGACTATATAATAAATGAATCTTATAAAGATGGAAGTTTAAAAAAAGGTATGCCTATTATAGAAGCAACTAGTGGTAATACTGGAATATCATTTTCTGCATTAGGCCGATTATATAATCACAGTGTTCATATATTTATGCCTGATTGGGTAAGTAGTGAAAGAATCAATATCATGAAAATGTATGGTGCAAACGTTTATTTAGTTTCGAAAGAAGAAGGTGGCTTTAAAGAATGTATTAAAAGAGCAGATGAATTAAGTAAGAAAATAAACGGCTTTAGACCTAATCAGTTTGATAATATAAAAAATATTGAAGCTCATTATAATACAACAGGAAAAGAAATAATAAATAGTCTAAATAATATTAATGGTTTTGTAAGTGGTATTGGAACGGGTGGAACATTAATGGGAGTAAGTAAACGTTTAAAAGAATATGATAAAAATATAAAAATTATTGTAATAGAACCCGATAAATTACCAATATTAAGTAAAGGTATAAATGAAGGTAGTCATAAAATAGAAGGTATAGGAGATGATTTTATACCAAGTTTAGTTGATAAGGATTTAATTGATAAAGTTATAGATATATGTGATGATGATGCAATAAATATGTCTAGATTATTATCTAGAAAATTTGGTTTAGGTGTAGGTATATCAAGTGGAGCCAACTTCTTAGGATGTGTTTTAAGTGATTTAGATAATGTAGTTACAGTATTCACAGATGATATGAAAAAATACTTATCTACTGATTTATCTAAAGATATTAATAAAGATAAAAACTTAATATCTAACAATATTGAACTTATAAGTATTAAAGAAGTTTAATTATAACAAAATTATATATAATTAATATAAGATTTATATAAGAATTGACGTAATATTGTCAATTTTTATTTGTTAAATTAGTAAAATTTGATAAAATAAGTAATAGGATGTGAAAGTATGGAAGACGTAATAAAAAAAATACATGAATATAGTTTAGAAGAAATAATGGAAGAACGATTTGCAAGATATTCTAAATATATAATTCAAGATAGAGCAATACCAGATGTAAGAGATGGTTTAAAACCAGTACAAAGAAGAATTATTTATGCGATGTATAAAGATCATAATACATATGATAAACAATTCAAAAAATGTGCTAATGCAGTTGGAATAGTATTAGGTAAATATCATCCACATGGAGATTCTTCAGTATACGAAGCAATGGTAAGAATGAGTCAAGATTGGAAACAAAATCACATATTAGTAGAAATTGATGGTAACAACGGTTCAATAGATGGAGATGGACCAGCAGCATATCGTTATACAGAAACTAGACTTGCAAAAATAACAGAAGAATTATTAAGAGACATAGATAAAAATACAGTTATGATGGCTCCAAACTATAGTGATACTTTAATGGAACCAACAGTACTTCCTGCTAAATTTCCTAATCTTTTAGTAAATGGAACAACAGGTATTTCTGCTGGATATGCAACAAATATTCCTCCGCATAACTTAGGAGAAATAATAGATGCAACAATTCTAAGAATAGAAAAACCTAATAGTACACTAGAAGACGTAATGCAAATAGTTAAAGGTCCAGATTTTCCTACAGGCGGTATAGTACAAGGATTAAATGGAATAAAAGATGCTTTTACAAAAGGTAGAGGAAAAGTTGTAGTAAGTAGTAAATGTGAATTTGTTAAAAATAAAGGAAAAGAACAAATAGTAGTTTCTGAAATACCTTTTGAAGTTAATAAACAATTATTAGTAAAAAGAATAGACGATATTAGAATAGATAAAAAAATAGATGGTATTAGTGAAGTTAGAGATGAATCGGATAAAGATTCAAATATACGTATAGTAATTGACTTAAAAGCTGGAGCTGATAAAAATTTAGTATTAAACTATTTATTAAAAAATACTGATTTACAAGCAAACTATAATTACAATATGGTTACTATAGTAAATAGAAGACCAAGACTACTAGGCATCATCCCTATATTAGATGCATATATTGCACATCAAAGAGAAGTTATACGTGCTAGAAGTGAATTTGATTTAGCAACTGCAAAAAAAGAAATACATACATTAGAAGGTTTAGTCAAAGCACTAAGTATATTAGATGAAGTAATAGCGTGTATTAGAAAAAGTAAAAACAAAAGTGATGCTAGAGATAACTTAGTTAAAGAATTTGATTTTACTATTGAACAAGCAACAGCAATACTAGATTTACAATTATATAGATTAACTAATTTTGATGTTACTGTATTAGAAGATAAATTAACTAAATTAAGAGCAGCAATAGATTTATTAAATGAAATACTAGCAAACCCTAAAAAATTAGATAGTGTTATAAAAAAAGAACTAAATAGTATAAAAAAAGAATATGCAATTCCAAGAAAGACTGAAATTAGTGAAGTAGTTAATGAAATAAAAATAGATGCTAATGACTTAATAGTAAAAGAAAATGTTATAGTATTATTAACTCATGATGGTTATTTAAAGAAAGTTAGTAAAAAATCATTTAGTAGTAGTGATGATGAAACAGGATTAAAGCCTGGAGATTATGTATTAAAACAATTTGATACTAATACTTTAAATAAATTAGTAATAATAACTAGTATGGGTAATTATATATTCTTACCAATACACGAAATATTATCATGTAAATGGAAAGATTTAGGTAAACATGTTAGTAATTATGTAAGTATTCATCCAGATGATAATGTAATTAATGCATTTGTTATAACTGAAAATAATAAAGAACAAGAAATAGTTTTATATAGTAAAGATGGTATGGTTAAACGTACTAAATTAGGTGACTTTATTGTAAGTAGATATAATAAAACATTTACTTCTATGAAATTAAAAGACAAAGATTTAATAGTGAGTGCTGAAATCAGTAATGATAAAAATATACTTATTACTAAATCTGGTTATTATTTAAATTATAGTATAGATGAAATACCAGTATCAGGAGTTAAAGCAAGCGGAGTAAAAGGTATTAATTTAAAAGATGATGTATTAGTATCAGGTATACCATATAGTGATAATGATGAATACATAACTATAATAACAAATAGAAATACAGCAAAACGTATAAAACTACATGAACTTACTAGTCTAAGTAGAGCAAAAAGAGGAAGTACTTTAATAAAGAAAGTTAAATCAACTACTTATGAAATTATTAATGCATTTATTACTAAAAAAAGTGATGAAATAGGTATTATGTCAGGTGAAGACTTAGAAGTATTAAAAAGTACAGATATTCCAATAATGGATCAAATAAGTACAGGAAGTAGTATCACAAAAAATAAAATAAATTATGTATATAAAATAAGTGAATTAACTACTATAAACGAAAATGAAATAGAACTTCCTAAAAAGAAAGAAACTACTGAGACTTATAAAGAAATGACCATGGATGACTTTATAAATGATTTTAAATTATAAAAAACAATAAAATTAATGAATTAAACCACCTATTAAAAATATAATTAAATAGGTGGTTTTTTATGGAAAAAAAGACTATGTTTAAAGAATTTGTATCTAAACATCCAGAACTTGTAACATTAGTAAAAAATAAAGAAAGTACATGGCAAGATTTTTATGAAATATATGATATTTATGGAGAAAATGAAGATGCATGGAATAAAATTTTTTCTAAAACTAAAGAAGATTCTATAGGTGAATTAACAACTTTATTTAAAAATATAAATATGGATAATATACAAAAACATATAAATAATGCTCAAAAAGCAGTTAATTTAATACAAGAACTAACTAGTAAAGGAACAACTACTCAAATACCCAAAACTCCTCGACCTATTACAAAGTTTTTTGGTGATTAAATGGAATTAGATATAATGTATAAAATAAAAACAGAAAAAAAACACTATGATTATTTACGAACTCATAGTTATTGGTATAAGTATTTAAATAGAGATAGTAAGTTTTATAAAGACTTTATAGATGCCTACAAAAAATATAACAGAGAAGTAACTACTAACAAAGTAAGTGATACAATAAGTAATATAGATATGGTAGCAAATATTTTAAAAGTATTGGATTAAATATATATTTTTGTCTAGTTTTGTCGAAATGCTTGAAATAATAAATTATGTGAGTATTATAAAAGCTCGAACATTCATTTTTTAGTGCTTACCTCAAACTATTTAAGTAGTAAAGGGGTGTGATAGTATGCGTAATCAAACCTTTGAGAGATTACTTATATTACTCATGTTGAGTACACTAATACTTCTTCTATTCAGGGGGTAAAGGTTTATTTAACTGGCACTAGTACATAATGTGTTAACTGTTTTGTTTAATTACATAACAAAAGCACACGAGTACGTGTGCCACCAAACAACGGTAGGCATTCAAATAAATGAATGTTCTACTAAATTAAGTATAAAACAAAATTTAAGTATTGTAAATGATAAATTATTTTGATAAACTTTAAGTATAAAGATAGGAAGTAATAAATATGAATAAGAAACAAAAAATAATTGTTAGTGTGGTAGGAATAACAATAGTACTTTTAACATTATTAGGATTAACATATGCATACTTTTTAACAAGAATACAAGGTAATACTAACGACAAAAGTATTAGTGTAACAACAGCCAATTTAATATTAGAGTATGCAGACGTTAATGATGAATTGATAACAGATAGTGCAGTAGAACCAGGTAAAAGTTGGACAAAAACATTTGTTGCAACTAATAAAGGAAACGCTACTGTTACATATGGAG
>CAKOHW010000005.1 GCA_934086185.1 uncultured Bacilli bacterium | reverse complement strand
ATCACTCTCCAAGAATAATATATCAATTATTTGTTAAATATTAAACATACTATTAGTTCACTTTCAAATTACTATTTGTCTTTCAGTTCCTATTATATCATTTTATTTACTTAAAATATTAAAATGTTGGTTAATTTTACTAAAACCATGTTATACTAATTTTAGTTAGTAGTTATTACTACCTATAAATTGTTGCTTTTAATGGTTGTTTTACCAGAACCATAAGGGCTCCATAAAAAAATATGCTCGAACTTTTCGAGCTTTTAATATAACCAACCATTATATGAGTTGGTTTTTTCATATCTAACTATCACGTTTAAGGTTAAAGTCATACAACCACCACCGCAATAAAAGAAACATTTTCTAAAAATAAAGATAACATTAAAATTTATAATATGAATTTAATTAGTAAGCAGTAATATTTAACATTTACTAAACACTATTGTATATTCTTTTTTAGTTAAAGAAAGTGAAGATAATGAATGAAGAAAAACATTATGTGGAATTTATATCAAAGTATCTAGTGAAAATCAAGTTTTGTGAGTTTTGCCAAAACAAAAAAACGATTAGTTTTTATTGCAAATTCAATAACTATCGTCTTTTATCTATGCACTCCTGAATTTTGGTTTTTTTCTAATTCAGATGATTCATTTACCATTTTTTGTTTTTGATAATCTTGTATTACTTTATTTAATAATTGTTGTAAATTATCTTTTGAAATATCATAATCATCAAATTTAAATTTTTTATTTCCAGCAACAGTAATATATTTTTCAAATAATTGAATCATATAATCAGCATCACCATATAATGAAATAAACTCTTCTTCAGTTATTTTCTTTTGCAAATCATATTCAATTGTTTGCCATACCATATTTAAATCATCAAAGACTGCTGATAAGAAATCTAAATCATAATCTTTTTGAATAGTAGTACTTTCATAAGGTTTATGTATTTCATTATATTTAATCGCTATTTTTTGAATAATGCTATCAACTTCATGGTCACTCATACCTGATTTTATTAAGTATTCTCTACTATTAACTATTATTGCTAATTTTGTATATATATTACTATTTTCTATTGCTCTATCAGTATCCCATTCATCAGGCTTATATTCATAACTTGCTAATAATGTATCTAAATTATTAATAATATTTGAAATATAGTTTTTAAGATAATGATTTAAATACTTATTAAAATTATTACATAATGCATTTAATTCCTCTTGAGGCATATTTGAAAAATTAGTAAAAGTTCCTCTAATAGCACTATGTCTTCTTTCATTGCCATTATCAAATATTATAGTACCATCTCTATCGATTTTATAATTTCCTAAACCAATTGATGATAAATCAACGCCATATCTATATTTTCCTTCACTATCACCAATATCCAATATGTATCCTTTTCTACTAGAAAAAGCTTCTATTAATTGAGGAACAACTTGTAATGCATTTCTACTTTTTAAAAAATCTAAGATTACTACAATAGGATATTCTTGTGTTGCTTCTTGTTTTAATCTTAAATCAACTATATCAACAGGCAAATATTTATTTTTAATTTCAAAAGGTTGATCTTGTAGATTATATCTAAATGATCTTCTACTATTAACTCTTGAAGCAATATGACTATAATATTCATTTAATTGTTCCACACTTAATAGTGATAAATCATAGATTTCTTCATCTATATCATAAACTTTTTTGGTAGCCATTTCGTCTTCGGAACCAAAATCATATTCTTCTATATATAATTGATGACCATGCCTTGAATAAAACTCTGGATCATGCCCAAACCTTCCAAAGCCACATTTTCCATTGTTATTATTTTTATCATTGTTATCCCATGTAACATCAACACCATATTTTTTTCCATCTACTTCAATAACATTAAACGAATGAACATCTTTTTGATTTTGATAATAATTCTTTATACCAACTCTATCTAGCATTTCTTTATATACTTGAGCAAAACCAGCACATACCAACTTTCCATATAATATTCCATTTAAACTTCTTTCAATTGTGCCATCAGATTGAATTTTTTCATAATCCTCAGCATATTCCATATCCACAACTAAAGCATTATATAAAAACATTGCTTTTTCAAATTCATTCCAATTTGGATCGATTAAACTTTCATTATATTCTAAATATTTAATAATATTTTTTAATCCATTAGGAGACACTAAAGTTCTATCAACATATTTTTGTTCTTTATATTTTTCTTTTGTGTCGTAATCTAATCCACCTTTAATACTAAAAATAATTCTATCAGATTCTATTTTAGAAATCAGTTCACTTGATAAACCAACAGTATTGTCTAATATAATAGTTATTCGATTTTTAAATGAATTAAGTCTATTTATATCTTTTTCGGTTAGTGTTCCAACTACTTTATATTTATTTTTATCAACAGACACAAACTCAGCCATTTATAATCTCTACCTTTCATATACAATTGTATCATTATTTTCAGCATTTTTATCAATTTAGTTTGAAATTTTAAAAAACTACGACACATAAATCGTAATTTTCTATTTCAAATTATATACAAGAACATTATCTCGAACATTAAACTTCAATTTAATACTTGTAGCATTCAATACTTCATATGGTACTGACATATAAGTCTTATTATCAAAACTATCTTTTAATACTTCAGTAATATCATATGTTTTATCATTATCATTAACTACGTATTCTATACTACAAAAACTTTTAATAAAATCATCATAGCTGGTAAAATACTTACTAATATTATACTTACTATCTAAACTAAGTTCATATTCAACAAATAAGACAACACTATTTATATTTTTAGACCTAATTATTTGTTTTATATCTCCATTATCTACTATAAAATTACTTTTTATATCATAACTTTTTAATACAATATTAGAGTCACCATATTTGTTCTTATCAAATATTGCCTTTTCATTAAAATCGTACAATGTTTCTTTTTTCTTGGTATCTAAATTTTTAGAACTAACTTTTATTTTTTTATAACTTGACTTATACTCTTGATCAACAATATTTTTATCAAAAAATTTTAAAACATAATTATTAGACTTATAAGTATCAGAAACCTCAAAGATAAAAATATAATTATAATTTTCACCAGTTTTTAAAACACTATTACTATATGGAGTACCTATATCATAAAAATATTTATTAAAATAATCATTTGGATAAACATACGAATCGCCATAAAATAACCTAATTCTTTTAAAATCTAGCATACTACTTTCACCTAAATTAGTAACACTAAGATCCATAATAACAAATTTATTATTTTCTCTAACTCTTTTACTATTTAAATCATATTTTGTTTCATATAATTTATTAACTTTAAAAGAAAAATTACCTGCTTTAAAAGTTTCATGAACTCTAACATTAGATTTATCAAATATTGAAAAACTAAAAGTAGTAATGACAGTAACACCTAATATAATTCCAACAATTATTAATATTAAAAATTTATTTTCAAAAAAATAGTATTTTAATTCTCTAAGTGACTTTCTAAATCCACGTTTATATTTATAAGTATTTTTATCAAATACTAATTCTACTTCTTCATTATCTTTTTCATCTTGTTTAATTTCAGTAATATCTTTAGAAAAATTAAACTTTTTAATATCAAATCCAATAGTAACCAACACAAATCTTATAATAAAATAAATAATAGGTATAATAATTAAAAATGAAACGTCTTTATATAATCTTAATGTTGATACCTCAACTATATTACTTTCAAGTGTTAAAAATAAATTAGAAACAGTTATAAAATATATTAAACAAAAACCATTATATAAAAGACCATATAAATAATCTCTATGAGGTTTATTTTTTCTTTTCAATGTAACAATCATAATTACTAATATAATTGAAATTAATATTAATAATAAATATGCATAAAAACCAACAAATTTCTTTAATATAGAATAATCCACACTACTTCCACTAGAAATTTTATTTATATTATTATGTAACTTCCACAAATTATTAATAAAAAATACATATAATAAGGTTAATATTAAGTTTATAATTCTAAAATACTTAATAAAAAAGGCATATGGCTTTTTAAAAATCATTTTATCACCTATTTTCTATTAAAAGTATACCAAAAAAAAAGATATATTTCTATAATCTTTTATAAGCAAATAATTGTCCTTCTTCTAATAATATTCTATTATTTGTTTTATTAAACTGTTCATAATTAATATTAAATAACGATAATACATCGTTTAAATTATCTCCCTCTTTAGTTAAATAATAACTATAACCACTTTTAGGAATTAAAATTTCTTGATTTTCATAAATATAATCATTCATATTTAAACCATTTATTAAGGATAATAAATCTGGATTTACATTATATAATCTACTAATACTATATAAAGTATCACCCTTTTTTATAATATATTTATCATATAAATCATTGTTCATTAATATCACCTATTATAATATATTATAAAAAAAGAAAAAGTTTCTATTTTATATATTTTTCCACTTTTTCTTTATTTGGATATAATTTTTTAGCTTCCATCATATACATTGAAATAACTGTTTCAATTTCAGGTAATGCCTTTTTCATAAAGTTTGAAAAAGTTATTACTTCTTTTACAGTATCAATAGTAATTTTACCCCAGAATATACCAGAAAACACTTGTAAATCATTATACATTTCCGGAGTAATTGAATTTAAAGTATAACCATATAATATTTGATCTTGACCTATTAATATTCTATCACTTGTAACACAAAGTACTGCAGTATCAAATATATTATATGCAACATCATTACATTGAGCAGCAAAAGCATAAATTACCTTTTCTCCAGGATTTAAATGTTTTTGAACTACTTCGCAATGTTTTTTTACTCTCCACATAATTGTATTTGGATATCTCTTTTTAAATTCTAATACACATTGTAATACTGTTTTTTCCATACTATCACTCACTTATCATTGAAACTGATTTTAATGTTTCTATTAAAGAAGCACGTTTAACTTCCCCACCAATACAATCAACTACTTTACCTTTTTTAGTAAATATTGTTAATGGTGTACCACTAAATTCTTTTAAAGCAAAATCTTTTCCTGTAGAACCACATTTAGCAGGAACTGTCAAATCCATATTTATTATCTTACTATATTCTTTCATATCATAAGAATCAGAATCAAAATAATAAACATCCAAATTATATTTGTTAGCCAAAGCATTATAAACAACTTTGAAATTTTGACAATGAACACAAGTTTCTCTACCAAATACTGACATAACTACTTTATCAGACTTAACTATTTTTTTATAACTTGCAAAATCTTTTGCAACTTTATAAGATTTATTATCATTATCTATATCACCAACTAAATACGCTCTAACATCTTCAGAAATAATACTATCATCAAATTTAGTGTATTTCTTTTGTTCATCACCATCAATATACATAACTGTATTTGTTTTATCGCCAAATAGTTCTTTAGTATCATCAGATGATTTGATTGTATAAACATTATAAGTATAAGAATGATCATTAGTAGTCATATCTCTCATTTTTCTAAGACTTTTTGTTGTTTCCTTATCAGGTTCTCCAACATATACCAATAATGATTCACTTGAAGCAATCTTAGTATTAAATGTTTCTAAACTAATTTCTTCTATCTTTTGTTTACTAATGTAATCTTTTATTATAGGAACAAATAATAAAACTAAAACAGCTACAACAATCACTAAAATATTAATCTTCTTTTCTTTCATCCATATCCCTCCTATAAAATATTTTAACAAATAAATTAAATAAAGTAAATTATTCCAAGAAAAAAATATATATTTAAATGAGATTTTTATTCATAAATTCTATATACTCTATCTCCAATACTTGTTAATATTTCATAAGGTATAGTATTTAAATAATTAGATACATATTTAATATGATTATTATCTTTTAATAGATATACAACGTTATGTTCTTTAACCGTACTATCAACCTTAACAAATAGCATATCCATACATATATTACCTACTATATAATACTTATTATTATTTATAAATACATATCTACCAGAATTAGCTCTAATTATACCATCTCGGTATCCAATAGGAATAACTGCTATTTTTTCATTATCTTCCATCGCAGTATATTTAGCATTGTATCCTACTGTCTCCCCTTTTTTTAACGTATGTATTTGTATAACTTCACTACATAGTTCAACCACAGACTTTAAATTCATTTTATCATTAAAACCATACATAATTATACCTAGTCTGCATCCATTAACAAAATCAGGCTTTGAATAATTAACCATAGCCTCACTTTGAGACATATGTATTATTTTAATATTATTTAAATTATTATTATAAATTAATGTTTTAAATAAATCTAATTGTTTTTTATAACTTGTTTTATTAGAAGCATTATAAATATGTGTATATACACCCTCTATAATGACATTATTTTGTTTAAGTATCTCAATAACTTTTTTTAATTCATTATTATCACTTATACCTAATCTATTCATACCAGTATTAATTTTAATATGAACTTTTAAATTTTTTATATCGTACTTAATAATTTCTTTTAAATAATTCAAAGAATTTATAGTAACAGTAATATTTTCTTTTTTACATAACTCAATATAATTAGATGGTATAACACCTAAACATAAAATAGGTATATCTTTTATTTCTTTTCTAATATATAATGCCTCATCTAATGTAGCAACTGCTAAATAATTACACCCGTTATTTATTATATTTTTAATTAAAGTAATATCCCCACAACCATAACAATTTGCTTTAACTACTCCAAAATAATATAGATAATTATCAAAAGTAGAAATTAATTTATTTATATTATAACTAATATTATCTAATTTAATTTTTAAATAAGTATTTCTTTTCATTTTTATCTCCTAATAAAAAAACTCAATTATAATTTATTATAAAAACAAATTATTAATTAAGTTATTAACATTTTTGGTGGAGCCGGTGAGAATTGAACTCACGTCCAAAATACTTCCTAATATAATATCTACAAGTTTAGTTAGAACTTAGTATTCATTAATAAAAAAGAGTCTAACAATCATATTTATTAATATAGTTTATAAAAATTCAATAATTACTCTAAACAAAATAATTATTATATCTTATATAATATGAACTCTAATTATTCCTATAAGAAAAAACAATTAAAGTGCTTTATTGCCAAATTAGGCAAATGCTAAAGCGTTTGTATTATAAGTTTTGTCAGTTAATTTAAACTGTGCCATTTAGGTATAGCAACCACTTGCAACTATATTGGTCCTATTCTGTCGAAACCATTACGACCCCATGAAAATAATATAGCACACTTACTCATTTTCATCAATTATTTTAATAACTAACTCTCCATCTTTAGTATACAAATATTTTTCTCTAGCATACTTTGCTACATAATCTGGATCTTGTAATTTTACTACATCAGTTTCTAAAACTTCTTTTTCACTCAATAATTTATTATATTTTTTTTCTAATTCTTTCTTTTCTTTTCTATTATTATATATTTGTTTCCAATATGAAATAGTATTATAAGTAACATAAGAAACTAATAATACAAAAACTAAAAATAATAAAGTTAATCTACGTTTAGCACCTTTATTTACTCTCTTCTTCATATCATCCACCATAATAATAATACCACAAAATATAAAATATGATTTAATCTTTATATAAAAAAATGTAAATAAATGTAAATATTATTATTAAATAATTATAAAAATTAAAACACCCTTGAAAAAGAAAATAGTAAATAATAGTATAAATGACAAATAATAAAACCAACATCAAAGAAGAAAATAAAACATTTAATTTTAATTTTTTTATAAGACTAAAAAATAACCCCCAATAAAATATTGTTATTAAAATATTAATAAATATTTTCATTTAAACAATTTACTAAAGAATCCGTTTTCTTTTTCTCCATCTATACCTTCTAAATAGGTTACACTATTTATTTTACCTTTAATACAAATATTACCATCATTAGTATCTAATTTTATTAATTCCAAATTACTACCTTTAATATTAATATTCCCCATCACACTACTTATTAAAAATTCATTTTCATTAAAATTATGAACTTTTTTTGTACCACTAATAAATATATTATTTCTTTCTAAGATTTTAACACTATGACTAATTACATTACTATCAAAATTATTTTCCATTTTATCACCTATTTAAATATATTAAATAGTAATAATTTTAATAACAAAAAAAACCACTAAATAGTGGTTATAATATATTATTCAGCTTTATTATATGCATCAATTATAGCATCTTCAAACATTTTTCTTGCATCAGAATTAATTGGATGTGCAATATCTTTATATTCACCAGTAGCAGTTTTTCTACTTGGCATTGCTATAAATAAGCCATTATCTCCTTCTATAATTCTAATATCATGAACAGCAAATGAATCATCTAATAAAATAGATGCTTTACCTTTCATTCTAGAGCCTTCTTTTTCAACTTTTTTTACATTAACAGATGTTATTTTCATACTAACATGCACTCCTTTCAAGTTATATCTAACTCTAAATACATTTTATAATATATCTAAAATAAATGCAAGTATTATCTAGGATAACCAACATACATCATACCATTTGATTTAAGTCCACCTATACCATCTTTACCATATTTTGTTTTTTTTAAAAGTTCTATTAAATCAATTTCTTTATTTTTTTCTGTCATCGCTAAATTTATAGCAATAATTGCCGGATCTAAAGCATGTATATTAATTCTTTTAGGACTTGAAGCAAAATTTGCTCCAGCCTTAATTAAAGCCTCATAATTGCTTTGACAAGCACCTGCTATAATAACTAATTTATCATGACTTTTTTCATAATTTCTTGCTTGAAAAACTGCTTTAATAAAATTTTTTGAATTTTTATAATTATTTATATCATTTATATCTGTATTTTTACTTATTGAATCATGTCCGGTTATTACAAGTATATCAGGATTATATTTCTTTAATAATTTAGAAACAACATTCGGTAAATCTTTTTCATTTACATATTCACCTTGTGCAAATACATTCACTTTATTATAAAATTGTAAACATCTATTTAGATAATCTTTATCTCCATCAATATGTAATATCTTACCTGGTAGATAAAAATATTCACTTCTATCCATATTATCTCTAATAATTAAATTATCTGTAAACTCGTCATCATTTTCGTTATATTCACATTTTACTAAATCATCTTTATAAGCATCAGCAAATAATCTTATATCAACACCCTTTAAAATATATATATCCTCTTTGATATCCATAATTTTAAATATAGTATCATTATTATAACTATTTCGACTTACATAATCACCAATTTCAAACATTATATCACCAATAAATTATATAAAAAAAAAGACATTTTATTATAAAATATTTGCAATTTCTACAAATATTTCATAACTAATGTCCTCTGCTCTATTTTGTAAATTCATTCCATATTTATTTAAAATTATTTCAATATTAACCAAATCATAATTCTTTAAATTGTTACGCAAATTTTTTCTCTTATGTTTAAATGCATCATATACAATTTTTAAAAATGTGTCATAATTTTTTAAATCTAATATCTTATCTTTCTTTGATAATTCGATTATTGCACTATCAACATTAGGTACTGGATAAAAATTATTTCTTTCAACTAAAAATTTATAATCTATATCAAAAAAATAATTTAATATCACAGTTATTGCACCATATTCACTAGAGTGAGGTTTAGAAGATAACCTCAAAGCAACTTCATTTTGTACCATTAAAATCATACATTTTGGTATAAATTTTTCATCTATAAATTTAGTTATTATTGGTGTAGTAATATAATAAGGTATATTTGCTATAAAATACAATTTATCACTATTTTTAAAATAATCACATAGTTTAATTTCTAAAAAATCTTTATAAAATATATTTAAATTATTATTATCGATTTTATCTAAAAATTTTTTTAAACTTTCATCTATTTCAAAACAAGTAACAGGAACATTTTTAGTTACCAATTTTTTTGTTAAAGCACCAGCACCTGGACCAACTTCAACTATTTCTTCATCACTCTTAACGTTAACTAGTTTTAAAATAGAATTCAATATTTCATCACTTTTAAGAAAATTTTGACCGTATTTTTTTTTAAAATTATGTTTTTCCATGTTAATCTCCTTTAAAAAAATCAAGATTTTATCTTGACCATCCAAATCTAAGCACATCATAACTTATATATTTTTTACCAATACTATAAGCGTTTCCAACTTGATTAACTAATAAATCTAAATTAGTTCCTGCAACTCCTCTATCTAATACAATAGCAGTTATTTTTTCATCGTTCAATGTATAACTTACTATAGAACCGCAAGCTAAACTCGGAGAAGAGGCAACAATTCTTACATTACCATATTGACTATCATTATAATTAGTAGTACCATCCAAAACATTTTGACCGGTACATCCTAAAGTCCCACCACATAAAGGACAATCGGCAACATAACCAGTAATATACCCAACATATGTATCTAAAGGATAATACAAATCTTTCATACGTATCTCTTCAATTTTTATTGCCATGGCAGTTAAATCTAATGTTTTATTAGAATTATCATTAAAAACAGTACCATTATCCTTCTCTATATTAATTTTCGTAAGACTAAAAAAGGCTATTACTATAATTATTACTTGAAATATCTTAAAAATACGTTTCAATAATACCACCTTCAATGTACATATAATATATCACGATAAAAACTAGATGTCAAAAATATCTTTAACATTATTATTACTAATTTTTACCAAATCATTATAAGAAATATTTAAATTATCACCCACAAATTTTACAACATCTTTAACATAATAAGGATAATTTATCTTACCTCTATTAGGTTCTGGAGTTAAGTATGGACTATCAGTTTCAAAAACCAAATTATTTACTCCAATTACACGAATAACATCTATGAGTTTACAATTTTTGAAAGTTACAACACCATTTATACCAAGTTTATATCCCATTTTAATATATTCATTTGCTGTTTCTACACTACCATTAAAACAATGTATAACACCTCTAACGTTGTATTTTTTTAATATACTTATCATATCACCTGTTGACTCTCTAGAATGTATAATAACAGGATAATCATATTTTTGAGCTAAACTCAATTGATTTTCTAACAATTTAATTTGTTCATCTTTATTTTCTTTATTATGAAAATAATCTAAACCTATTTCACCAATTGCAACTAATTTTTTATTTTCTAAATTACTCAAAAATAACTTCTCAAAATTATCAAAATTATCATGTATTTCATCTGGATGTATACCAATAGCACAAAACATATTATTATATTTTTTAGATAACTCTAAAACTTCTAATGAAGTTTTAAAATCACACCCGTTATTAATAATTTTATCTACACCATTTTTCTTTATTTCAAATAAAACATTATCAATATTTTCATAATATTCTTTATAAATATGACAATGAGTATCTACTAACATATATATCACCAAAAAAATTATACAATAAAAAAAGATTTATTACCATTTAAGTTAACAAATCTATTACTGTATTCTTTATATTATTCACATCATCTACATTTATTAAATCTTTACAAATACAAACTAAATATCCCAATAAATCACTATCATAAATTAATGATTTAACAACAATATTATAAGTATCATCTTTTAATAAAATATTATTATTTTTATTTTCTTTAGATAAATTAACATAATCTAATATTAAACGTTCTCCTATCACAGTTAATAAAGAATTAGAAACAATAACTTTATTATTTTCAACTATTAATATATCAAATGGATAACATTTACAAACGTTTAACAAATTACTTAACTTATCTTCATATTGTCTTAAACCAATACACTTTTTTATTACAATATTATCTCCATCAATATATAAATCTAATTCTTCAAAATTTCCAATTTTTAACGTTTTTCTTAATTGTTTAGGAATAACAATTCTACCAAGTTCATCTATTCTTTTTTTAAAAGCATTATTCAAGTATATCACCAATATTATTATAAATAATTAATCACTTTTTATACAACTTTTAACCAATAATAACAAATCTAATAAATCCTTAACATATTCATTCTTTTTATTCAAAATATTTAATTCTATTATTATTTTTTTATTATGATATTTCAATCTAAATTTTGGATTTATACTATATATTTGTAAAAATAATTTTTCTCCATCAATTTTATTTGAAATTTCTTCTGGTAATTCTAATTCAACATTATTAGAAATATATCTAATAGTGTTAATTTTTAAACTATCAGCAACATTTTGAAACCACTCTTCATACATATAATTTATAATATCAGAATTTAATTTACCAAATCTATCTTCTAATTCAAATTTAATTTTATCAAAACTTTCTTTTGAGTTTATTTCATTTATTAATTTATGTATCTCTATTCTAATTGCTTCATCATCTACATAATCTAAAGATATTGAAGTATTTACATTTAATAAACTATTTTCATTAGTATTATTATCTACACTTTCTATACCTTTTATTTTATTAATCTCATCCTGTACCATATCCATATACAAATCTATACCTATTGCACTTATAAAACCAGATTGTGAACTTCCTAATAATTCACCAGCACCTCTTATAGATAAATCTCTCATTGCAATTTTATAACCACTACCTAATTCAGTAAAATCTTTAATTGTTTTCAATCTTTTAATAGCAATATCATTTAACATTTTATCTTTCTCATACATCATATATGCATAAGCAATTCTATCACTTCTTCCAACTCTACCACGTATTTGATATAACTGACTTAGACCAAATCTATCAGCATTTTTGATGATTAAAGTATTAACATTAGGAATATCTATACCTGTTTCAATAATTGTTGTACAAATGAGTACATTAAATTTTCCATCAACAAAATCATTTACAACACTATCAAGTTTATCTTTATCCATTCTTCCATGAGCCATACATATTTTTGCATCTGGAACTAAAGTAGAAACTTTTTGATATTCATTAAGTAATCCTTCTATATTATTTAATAATAAATATACTTGACCATCTCTTGACAATTCTTTATAAATAGCTTCTTTTAGTAAATAATCATTTTCTTCTACTACATAAGTTTGAACAGGAAATCTATTTATAGGTGGAGTATCTATTATTGACATGTCTTTTACTCCACTCATTGCCATTTTTAAAGTTCTAGGTATAGGAGTTGCTGATAATGTCAATACATTTACATTATTTTTTAATTGTTTAATTTTTTCTTTTTGACTAACCCCAAATCGTTGTTCCTCATCAATAATCAGTAATCCTAAATTTTTAAATTTAATTTGTTCATTTAATATTTTATGTGTTCCTATAACAATATCTATAATTCCTCTATCTAAGCCATCAATTATACGCTTAAATTCTTTCTGTGAAGTAAATCTATTTAGAATTTCTATATTCACAGGAAAATGTCTAAATCTTTTTTTAGCATTTTCATATTGTTGTTTACTTAGTATAGTAGTAGGACAAAGATAAGCAACTTGCCTATTATTCATTACAGTTCTAAACATTGCTCTCATTGCAACTTCTGTTTTACCAAAACCAACATCACCACATAATAATCTATCCATAGGTTTTGTGCTAGATAAATCATTTAAAATATCATTAATAGATTTCAATTGATCTTTAGTTTCTTCATATTCAAAATCACTATTAAATAATTCTTCTTCTGGTATGGATACATATTTTTCACCAACAGAAAGTTCTCTTTCAGCATATAATTTTATTAATTCATCAGATATATCATGAATTTTAGTTCTCGCTTTATTTTTTGCCTTAATCCAATTATTACTATTTAAACTATTTAATTTAGGGTTAACAGTATCATTATCACCATACTTATATATTGTTTCAATTTTTTGAGCTGGTATATAAACTTTGTCATTACCTTCATATTTAAGTAACAAATAATCTTTTTTTATACCATTATTTTCTAAAGTAACTAAACCTTGATACTGACCAATGCCATGTACAACATGAACAACATAATCACCTTTTTTTAAGTCTTCAAAACCTTTAATTCTTCTACCAATATTATAATGATTTATAAAAACTGATTTTTTCTTAACATTTTCAATATCATATTCAGAAATAACAATATATTTATCAAAAATAAAACCTGATTCTATATTTCTCTTAATAATATTTACTCTATCTTTCATTATGTTACTAAAAGAAATATCATTACCAAAAAGAGAAATAATCTTATTTATTAACACTTCATTTTCCAACATAAAAACTATATAATAATCACTTATCATTTTCTTTACATAGCTATACAAATTATCGAAATTATTATTAAAATTTAATATATCTTTAGATTGATATTTAATAATATTATTGTCAACTGGAACGTCTTCAATTGTATTAATATATATATTATTTAATGATTTAATTTTATCTAAACTATTAAAAAAGCAAATTTCACTATCAAATGTATCTTTATTATTAAGAAAAGAATTATATGAATTTAATATTTTCTTATAGTCTAGAAAAAATACTTGTACATCATCTAATTTATCAATAATATTTTCTTTTTCATTACTACCATTATCAGTAAAACTATACAAATCAAAACAATCGATATTAGAATTAGATATTTGACTTTCAACATCAAATTTTCTAATTGATTCAATACTATCACCGAAAAATTCTATTCTAATCGCTTCATCACTTTGAATAGGATATATATCAATTATAAAATTTCTAATTGCATATTCACCTGTATTAGTAACTAAATTAGTTTTAATATAAGAATTATTTTCTAAAAAAGTAACAATATCTTTTCTATTAGTTTTATAATCAATATGAATATTTTCTATTTTTTTATCAATATTTTTTAAATATCCAGACAAGTTAGTTACAATAATATTTCTTTTATTATTACTAATTTTATTTAAAGTATCAATTCTAACTACACGGAGATCAGGACTGGCACTAATAGCAAGAACAGTTGCAAATTCATCCATCGGAAAAAGATATACATTATCATTTAATTTCTGTATACCTTTATAAATCATATTAGCATCATATAATGAATCAGTTACAATCAATACATTTTTATCTGTAGTTTCAAAATAATTAATTATATATTCATTTATTAATGCAGAATTCAAACCAGTTATAGTTAAATTATTTTTATATTCAAATATTTCATTAAACATATAAATCACTTTCTATTATATATATTCATAACATAATTAATATCATTACTTAAAAAATCATTTATTGCATTATTAATCTTATCAAAATCTAATTTTTCTATATCTTTTTTACTAAATTTACTTAATACAAAATCAATAGTATCTTTTTTATACTCATTATTTATACCAATTTTAAGTCTTGAAAACTCTTGACAGCCTAAACAATTAATAATAGATTTTATACCATTATGCCCACCACTACTACTATTAAATTTAAATTTTATCATTCCTACATCCAAATCTAAATCGTCATGAATTATTAATATATCTTTAAATGATATTTTATAAAAATTAACAAATTCAAAAACAGACAAACCGGAATTATTCATATATGTTTGTGGTTTTAAAAATATAACTTTTTCATTATTAATATTTTTTTCATAATACAAGCCATTAAATTTTGATTTATAATCGACTTTCCCTAAATAATTATCTAATACCATAAATCCAATGTTATGACGAGTGTTATCATACTTTTTTTCAGGATTTCCTAAACCAACAATTAACTTCATTTTTCCTCCAAATAATCTTCAACAAATAAAGGCTTTAAAACTTTTAAATCATCTTTACATAAATATTTTGCTTCAATTAATATAAAACATGAATCACAATCTTTATTATTGTAAACAAATTGTAATCTTCTTAATCCAAAATTATACTTTTTTAATATTGAAAAAAGCTCAATTAATCTATCACACCTATGAACCAAATACAAACTTCCACTATGATTAATTAATTTTGATGAAATACTTATAATATCTTCCAAATTAATTTTTACTTCATGTCTAGCAATAGTTAAAACATCATTTTTATTAAGAATACTATTTTTATGAACTTTAAAATATGGCGGATTACAAGTAATAATATCAAATTTAAAATCAAATGTATTCAAAATGTTTTTTACATCATCATTTATTAATTTAATATTTTCAATTTTATTAAATTCGACACTTTTTACACCTAATTCATAAATATTTTTCTGAAGCTCTACTCCATAAATATTTTTATCAGTTTTAGTAGACAAAACTAGGGGAATAGGAGCATTGCCAGTACACAAATCTAAAATATTTTTTGTTTTCAAATTTATATTTACAAATTCTGCAAGTAATATAGAATCAATGGAATATTTAAAATAATTTTCATTTTGAAATATTTTTAAATTATAATATAACAAATCATTTAACATTATAATCAACTTCTTTTATTGTACCATTACAATCAACTGTGATTTTACTTCTTAAAATATCCACTTTCAATACTTTACAATCTTGATTGTCTATTTTAATAACTTCATTAATTTTAGGATATTTCTTTTTACATTCTTTATATGTTTCGTTTTCATAAGATAAACAACATAATAATCTACCACAACATCCATTAATTTTGGAAGGATTTAAAGATAAATTTTGATTCTTAGCCATATTTATTGAAATACCATCCATATTACTTTTAAATCTTTTACAACACAATACCATACCACAAGGTCCAATTCCACCTATTTCCTTCGCTTTATCTCTAACTCCAACTTGATGTAATTCAATATGAGTTTTATATTTTGCTGCTAAATACTTAACTAATTCTCTAAAATCTACTCTCTCATCTGCTAAAAAATTTACAATTAACTGACTTCTATCAAAAGTATAACTAGCATCAATTATATTCATTATAATATTATCTTCAATAACTTTTCTTTTTAAATCAGATAATACAATATCAGCATCTTTTAAATTTTTAAGATAAGTATTATAATCTTTTTTATTTGCTTTTTTTATAACATTTTTTAAATTTTGTATTTTTTTAATTTTATCATTATTTATAGATTCATGTTCAATTATACCAAATTGTATACCTTTTTCAGTTTCAACTAAAACATAATCCTTATGTTTTAATTCTATTTCACTATTAAAGTAATATAATTTACCATCATTTTTAAATTTAACAGAAACAACATTCATATTATTCATCACTACTTTCTAAAAATAAAGTATCCATTACATAATCAACATTAACATTGCTATTTAACATACTTATAACATTATTTATTTTTTTTATTAATAAAATATTCTTCTCATTAACATCATTATAACACTTTAACAAATAACTATTAAACATATTTATTAATTCATTTCTATCATATTTTTCAAGTACTTTTTTTGCTCTAAATAAACTGACATATTTATTATCATCAAACAATTTATCCAAAATTGTAGTATCATCATCACAAACAAATGAAGAATCATAAAAAGTATTGACTATTTGACATCTACTCTTTATTGTAGGTAAAACAGCATCCAGATTAGTTGTAACAAAAAAAGCAATAACACCTGCAGCTGGTTCTTCTA
Source organism: uncultured Bacilli bacterium (assembly GCA_934086185.1). Classification (GTDB taxonomy): domain Bacteria; phylum Bacillota_I; class Bacilli_A; order RF39; family UBA660; genus UMGS1124. The sequence continues at coordinate 83,596 of CAKOHW010000005.1, read as the reverse complement.
AAAATTTTAAAATTATATTAGCAGAAGAAGAATTTAATTTATGAGCTTCTTCAATTAAATAAATTCTATATTTATTAATATATGTGGTATTTTGAAAAAAAACTTTTAATGATTCTATCTCTTCTTTTAGAATATTCTTTTTTTCGCTTTTTTTTACAACATAATAATCACTTTCTATCAAATTAAGATTATTAACATTAAATATTTTTTTAACTAATTTTTCTAAATCATTAGTACACGATAAAAAATCATTAGTATAAAATATATACGAATGAGAATTTTTTTTGCACTCAAATTCATTTAAAATACCATTAAAAACATCATTATCAAACAAATATTACCACCTACTTAAAAATAATAACATTATTATACCTGGAAAACCAAAAAAATACGATATAAATAAACTAAAAATATTTATAGGAACATTATAACCAATTTTAGAAAGGAATATATTCATTGTAAATAAATATATCAAAGAAACAAAGAATTTTTTTAAAAATTTCATATTATCACCTATAAAATAATATGCGTTAAATCATCTAAATATCTTTTCTATCTTTCAATGCCCTGTCTAAAGTTATGGAATCTAAATAATCTATTTCTACCCCCATAGGTATACCATAAGAAAGCCTAGTAATTTTAACATTATATTTTTCTAATATCTTTTTTAAATATAAAGTTGTTGCCTCACCTTCAATCGAAGGTTTTAATGCAATTATAACTTCAATATCGCCTTCCAATTTAGAGATACGATCTATCAAAGAAGCTATATTTAATTCATCTGGCGTAATTCCATCAATTGGAGAAATAACACCATTAAGTACATGATATTTTCCATCATAATTGCCAGACTTTTCAAACATAAAAACACTTTTATAATCTTCTACTACACAAATAAGATTATCATTCCTTACATTAGATGAACAAATATTACAAATATCTTTATCAGTTATATGACCACATATTTTGCAATAAGTAATATTATCTTTTAATTCTTTAATACTTTTTGCAAAGTTAACGACATCTTCTTTAGTCATATCTAAAACAGACATCGATAATCTTTCAGCTGTTTTTTCTCCTATGCCATTAAATTTTTTAAAATATTCAATAGTCTTTGATAAAATATCAGGATACATTAAAATAAACCACCTAAAGAACCGTACATACCCATTTTCTTCTCTACTTCTTTATCAATTTTTGAATATGCGTCTTCTATAGCTATCTTAATCATATCTTCCAAACATTCTAAATCTTCTTCATCCATTGTGGTTTTATTTTTTATTTTAATTTGTTTTATTTTTTTGCTTCCAAATAGTGTAGCTTCAACCCATTCACTTTCTCCAACAAAAATCATTGAATTAATTTCTTCTTGCTTTTTTTGTAAATCTTTTTGCATCTTTTGTGCTTGTTGCATAATATTATTAATATTCATATCCATTCTCCTATCTAATTAATTTACTTCTAATATATCATTTCCAAATAAACTTTCGGCTAATTCAAAAGTTTCATTTTTTTCATCTGACATATATTTTACATTATTTTCATCAATATAACTATATACTTTTCCTTTATTTTTTATAAATTCTTGTTTTATATTAGACCATTCGTTTAATGAAATAGCAATAAATTTATATGCTGAATTATTTTTTTCATTATAATATTTTTCTATACTATTTACATTTTCATTAAATATAATAGCATCATTTGCATTATTAAAGGAAAAAATAACATTTTTTGATGAAACCACTTCTACAGTAGCATTTTCTATCATACCTAAGAATTTAAAATTGTTTTCTATAGACATTTTATCTTTAACTTCTTGAAAAGTAAACAAGAATTTTTGTTTCAAATCTTTAGAAGCCTTATAAAAACTATTGTTTATTCTTATTTTTTTTATTTCATCATTAATAATGATATTATTGTTGTTATTGTTGTTATTGTTGTTATTATTGTTATTATGTTCTTCTAATATTTTTATATCATTCTCTTCATTTACATTTTTTTCATCTATTTTAACATTTATCTCATTAACAAAATCCTTTTTATTAGCATATTGTTTATCAATATCATTGTTTTTTACACTTTTTTGTAAAGTTTCAGTGTGGGAAATATTAACATCATTATTTCCCGGGAAATAATTTATAGATAATAATTCAACTTTAATTAATGTAAATGGATTTACAATAGAATTAAAATTTTGAACAATATCATTAAGTTTAAAAATTAAATTTCTAATATCTAATAAATATTCATTAGACTCACATTGATTATCAATAATTATATTCAATAAATATTCTACAAATTCATTTATAAAATTTAGTGGAGTTATTCCGCAATTAGAAATTTCATTTATTTGTTCATTTATTGCGCTATAATCATTATTTTCTATTGATGTCAATAAATTGCCTAATACGTTTTTATTAATAAAACCAAAACTCTTTTCAACTATATCACTAGAAATTTTAGAAGATAATTTTGATGTTTTATCTAAATAACTAAGAGCATCTCTTAAACAACCATTAGACATATTAACAATTTCTTCTAAAGCATCATTATCTATTTCAATATGTTCTAATTGACATATTTTATGTAAATGTTGTTTCATTACTTCAAAAGGAATTTTTGTAAAGTCAAATCTTTGACACCTCGACATAACAGTATCAGGTATTTTATTAATTTCAGTTGTTGCAAGTATAAATATTACATGACTAGGAGGCTCTTCCAAAGTTTTTAAAAAAGCATTCCAAGCACTATTTGATAACATATGAACTTCATCAATTATATATACTTTATACTTAGAATTATAAGGAGCAACCTTTACACTATCACGTAAATTACGTATTTCTTCTACGCCATTGTTACTAGCAGCATCTATTTCAATAATGTCTGCTGACTCGTTATAAGTTTTACACATATCACATTCATCACATGATATACCATTTTCATTATGTAAACAATTTAATGTTTTAGCAAATATTTTTGCTGTACTTGTTTTACCTGTTCCTCTCGGCCCTGTAAATATATAAGCATGAGCAATTTTATTGGTTTTTATAGAATTAATCAAAACATCTTTTATACTTTCTTGTCCAACTAACTCTGTAAAGTTTTTTGGACGATATTTTCTATAAAATACTTTATAATCCACAATTAAAACCTCCTATAAAAATTATAACATAAATACTACTATTTATTGCGTATTTTATTGAAAAAGTTATTAAAAAGCTCTTTATAACTTACACTCACATCATCAAACATTTGTTCGTATATAGTTTTAGAATATTTATTATTTATAGAGCCTTTTTCAATTAAATAATATACATTATCAATTCTTGCTTCACTTATAATCATTTTACACATATCACAAGGTTCTAAAGTTACATATAAAGTGCACCCATTTAAATTCCAATTTTTCAACTTTTTTGCTGCCATATTTATACATATAATTTCAGCATGCAATAAAGGATTATTTTTAATATTTTTCTTGTTATAAGCTTTAGCAATTACTTTATTTTTATACACAATAAGTGCACTAACTGGTACCTCATTCTTATTATAAGCTTTTTGCGCTAATTTAAATAAAATTTTATTATATTTTTCTATATTCATAATTTTCTCCATAAAAAAATGTGCACATTAATATTATTTAATATGGCTGCTACGTTCCCGTCCTGACCAGTTTATAAAAATATCAATTGCACGATATAATATTAACATTAATATTTAACGATTTCAAGTTTTCCACAATGTTTCACGTGAAACATTGTATTTTTTTACACATTTAATTATAAATAGAATAGATTATAAAGTATACTATTAAAATAATAATTGCCTCTATCAAATTAATTGTAAATATTAAAATACAAACTGTTTTGTTAACATATTTTTATAGTTAATGATATTTAATTTTAAATAAATTGTACACATTTTTATATAAATATTTATCCACATTATTTTTAATGTTTCACGTGAAACATTAAAAAAGAGAAAACATTTTTTCTCTTTTTTAATTGTTTATTTATTCGTTATTTTCTGAATTATCAATAGTTTCTTCTTCTAAATCTTCCTCATTTTCTTTATCAATTAAACTAATTGTGGAAACAGTTTGGTTATTTTTTAAATTAATTAACTTAATACCTTGAGTAACACGTCCTAATTGACTAATTTGTTCCAAAGGTAATCTGATAATCATACCAGAATCTGTAATAATCATAACATCTTGATCGTCTAATACTATTTTAAATGCGGCAATAGAACCATTCTTTTCAGTAATATTTAAAGCTTTTACACCTTTACTTCCACGTTTTGTTGTTCTATACTCACTAACAAGAGTTTTTTTACCATAACCTTTTTTAGTAACTAATAAAATATTATCATCTAAAGTAACTACTTCAATACCTACTGCATCATTATCTTCACCAAGATTAATGCCTCTTACTCCTGATGCAGTACGACCCATAACACGTATCTCATCTTCATTAAATAAAACCATTCTACCTAAAGAAGACCCCATCATTATATAATTTTCTCCAGAAGATTTCTTAACTCCTATTAATTCATCATTATTTCTTAATGAAATACAAATTTTACCACTATTACGTATATTTTCAAATTCAGATATTAAAGTTTTCTTTACAAAACCTTTTTTAGTTCCAAATACTAAATATTTGTTAATTTCATCTTCCTTAGACATTTTTATTAATGAACTAATTTTTTCATCTTTTTCAATTTGTAATAAATTAATAATAGGCAATCCCTTTGCATGTCTACTATATTCAGGTATTTCATAACCTTTCAATCTATATACTTTACCTTTATTTGTAAAGAATAATAAATAATCATGTGTTGATAAGTTTATCATATGTTCAACAAAATCCTCTTCATTAGTTGACATTCCCTTTACACCTATACCGCCTCTATGTTGTGATTTATAAGAATTAGCGGACAAACGTTTGATATATCCTTTATTTGTTAAAGTAATTATTATATTTTCTTCAGGAATTAAAGACTCATCTTCAATATAATCAATTGCTGTCATATCTATTGATGTACGTCTATCATCTGCAAATTTATTCTTAATTTCAGTAAGTTCTTTTTTAATTATATCTAAAACTTTTTGTTCACTGGCTAATATTGACTTTAATTCATCAATTAGTTTCAATAAATTAGCTAATTCTTCTTCAATCTTAGAACGTTCTAAGCCAGTTAAACGACGTAATTTCAATTCTAATATACTATCTGCTTGAATTTGAGTAAAACCAAATCTTTTCATTAATGATTCTCTAGCAACTTGATCTGTTTGTGCACCCTTTATTATTTTAATAACTTCATCAATGTTATCTAAAGCAATTTTATAACCGTTTAAAATATGTACTCTATTTTCACTCTTATTTAAATCAAATTTAGTACGTCTTATTATAACTTCTTTTTGATGATCAATATACTTAGAAATAATTGATTTTAATCCAAGTGTTTTAGGAGTAAGCCCATCTAACATTAAGAATATAATTCCATAATTTGTTTGAAATTGAGTATGTTTATATAAATTATTTAAAACAACTTGAGCATTAGCATCTTTCTTTAAAGTAATAGTAATCTTTACGCCTTCCTTTAAATCAGTATGATAATCAGAAATACCATCTATTACCTTATTATGCACTAATTCAGCAACTTTATTTTTTAATTCCATAGTATTTACACCATATGGAACTTCAGTAATTATAATACAAGTATGTCCTTTAACTTCTTCTATAGTCGCTCTACTTCTTATTGTTATACTTCCTCTACCAGTCTCATAAGCTTGTTTTATGCCAGAATTTCCTAAAATTATTCCACCAGTAGGAAAATCAGGACCTTTAATATAATTCATTAAACCTAAAGTATCAATTTCTGGATTATCTACATATGCTATACAACCATCAATAACTTCACCTAAATTATGGGGAGGAATATTAGTAGCCATACCAACGGCAATACCCATTGTTCCATTTACTAAAATATTAGGATATCTACTAGGTAATACTTTAGGTTCTTTTTGTGTTTCATCAAAGTTAGGATCAAAATCTACTGTATCTTTATTAATATCTCTTAATAATTCTAATGATAATTTTGATAATCTAGATTCTGTATAACGCATTGCTGCTGCTCCATCACCTTCGATATTACCAAAATTTCCATGTCCATCAACTAATAAATAACGTTGATTAAAATCTTGTGCCATTCTTACCATCGCTTCATATATTGAAGAATCTCCATGTGGATGATAATGTCCCATAACATAACCAACAGTTGTAGCAGACTTTCTATGAGGTTTATCAGGTGTATAACCAGATTCATACATAGACCAAAGTATTCTTCTATGAACAGGCTTTAATCCATCTCTTAAATCTGGTAAAGCACGACTTGCTATAACACTCATTGAATATTCAAGAAAAGAAGTTTCTATTTCATTTACTATGTTATTTTCAGCCAGTCTATCTCTTTCATGAAAGTATCCACTAAAATTAGGTTTTACTTCTATTTCAGGTATAGAATCTTCTTTCTGTACATCTTGAACATCTTCACTTTCAGAAACAATATTTTCTAAATCTTTTTCTTCATTCATAAATAAACCTCCTAAATATCTAGATTTTGTACATAACCAGCATTTTCTTCAATAAATTTTCTTCTTGGTTCAACTTCATCACCCATAAGTTTAGCAAAAACTTGATCTGCTGCCATACAATCATCAACTGTAATCTTTCTTAAAGTTCTCTTTTCAATATCCATTGTTGTTTCATTTAATTCATCAGCATCCATTTCTCCTAAACCTTTCATACGAGCAATTTCAGCCCTAGCACGAACATTTTCAGGTAATGTTGCTAAATACTTTTCTTTCTCTTCCTCATTTAATACATATTTACGTGTTTTTCCATGCATTATTCTAAATAATGGAGGTTGAGCGGCATATACATGCCCAGCTTGCACAATCGGCTTAAAAAACCTATAAAACAACGTTAAAAGTAATACTCTAATATGTGAACCATCAACATCGGCATCTGTCATTATAATTATTTTATTATATCTTAATTTAGATAAATCAAATTCTTGACCTATTCCTGTACCAAAAGCAGTAATAATAGTTCTAATTTCTTCATTTCCTAAAGCTCTATCTAATCTTGTCTTTTCAACATTTAAAATTTTTCCACGTAAAGGTAATATAGCTTGTGTCATAGAATCTCTACCCTTTTTAGCAGAACCACCGGCACTATCCCCTTCGACTATAAATATTTCAGATACTTTTGCATCTTTACTTTTACAATCAGATAATTTTCCAAAAAAATTACTATTTACTGCCAAATCACTTTTTCGAGTTATTTCTCTTGCTTTTTTAGCTGCATTACGAGCTCTACTAGCCAACATAGCTTTTTCAATAATAATTTTAGCTTCTTCTGGATTTTCCATTAAAAATCTTTCAAATCCTTTAGAAAACACACTATCAGCTAATTTTCTTACTTCAGAATTACCCAATCTACCTTTTGTTTGACCTTCAAATTGAGGATTTGGATGTTTACAAGAAACAATCATAGTTAAACCTTCTTTAACATCTTCTCCTGTTAAAGAATCATCTTTTTCTTTTAACATATTAGTTTTACGTGCATAACTATTAATAATTCTAGTTAAAGCTCTTCTAACACCTTCTTCATGAGTACCACCATCATGAGTATTTATATTGTTAACAAATGAATAAATATTATCATTATAGCCAGAATTATATTGTAAAGCTACTTCAAACATAATACCGTCTTCTTCACCTTCTAAGTGAATAATGTCATTATGTATAGGAGTTTTATTTTGATTTAAAAATCTTACATATTCACTAATACCACCTTCATAAAGAAATGTGTCACCAGTAGTATCTTCTTCATCTCTATCATCTCTTAAAGTTAATCTTAAACCCTTATTTAGAAATGCCAATTCTCTAACCCTAACTTTTAATGTCTCATAATCATATATTTCAGTATCAAAAATATCTGCATCAGGCTTAAAAGTAACAGTTGTTCCAGTTCTATTAATATCACAGTCACTTATTATAGTTAATGGCATAACTGTCTTTCCACCATTAGCAAATTTTGCTTCATGTACTTTACCATCTTTATATACCCTAACAGTTACCCAACTTGATAAAGCATTAACTACACTAGCGCCTACTCCATGTAAACCACCGGATACTTTATATCCGCCACCACCAAATTTTCCACCTGCATGTAAAACGGTGTAAACAGTTTCTACAGTAGAAATACCAGTTTTTTTATGAATACCAACAGGTATACCTCTACCATCATCTTTTACAGTAATAGAATTATCTTTATTAATTACTATTTCAATATTTTTACAAAAACCAGCTAAAGCTTCATCAATGGAATTATCTACAATTTCCCATACTAAATGATGTAAACCTTTAACATCAGTAGTACCAATATACATACCAGGTCTTTTTCTTACTGCTTCTAATCCCTCTAAAACTTGAATATCGCTATCACTATATTCATTCATACAATTCCTCCTTTATCGTGCAATCTTTAATTGTAAAAATTTTACTTTGTCTTAAATAACTCTTTCTAATTTTCTTCAAATCAGTAGTAGTTATAAAAGTTTGAATTTCCTTATTAATAAACTTAAGAATTTTTTCTATTTTCTTAATATCTAACTCACTGAATAAATCATCTAAAATTAATATTGGATATTCACCAGTCATATCTTTAAATATTTCTAACTCAGCTAATTTAAAAGCAATAATAGAATTTTTTTGCTGCCCTTCACTTGCAAAATATTTTATTTCTTGATCATTAATATTAAATATAAAATCATCTCTATGAATACCAAATTGTGTAGATCCTAAATTAATATCTCTATTTATATTATTTTTATATACTTCTAATATTTCTTCTACACTTTTATCAGAATAATCATTCTTATATTTTATATTTAAACCTTCTATTCCACCTAAAGAAATATAAATATCACTTAAAATAGTATTAATATCATTCACAAATTTGTTTCTTAATTTTACTATTTCAATACCATAACTAACTAATTGTTCATCAATAATAGATAAATAATCATAATTAATATTATTATTGTATATAGATTTAATATAAGAATTTCTTTGTTTTAATATCTTATTATAATAATTTAAATTTTTAATATAAGAATTATTAAGTTCAGAAATTTCTAAGTTTATTAATTTTCTTCTAGTATTAGGAGTATCTTTTATTAATTTTAAATCATTCAAACTAAATAAAATAACATTAATATTTGAAATATAATCACTAAATTTATTAATTTTAGTATTATTTATTTTTGCTACTTTTATATTATCTTGATAAATAATCTTATAATTATTTATCGTAGAAGATTTAACTTCACCTTCTACTTTAAAATATTCTTCATTTTCTTTTAATAAAATATTATCGTCATTGCATCTAAACGATTTGGTTAAGGCTAAAACAAATATTGCTTCAACAATATTTGTTTTACCTTCACCATTATTTCCTATAATAATATTTTTTTTATTAGAAAAGTTTAATTCTAAATTAACAAAATTTCTAAAATTAATCAGTTTCAAAGATGTAATTTCCATTTAAAACCCTCTTTTTTAAAAAATAATAAATAAATAGGTATTTACATACTCCTATACCTATTTACATTATATCATAAAATAATTGGTTTTAAAACGAATTTTAACATTTATTTAGCTTTTCTTTTATTAATTATTGATTCTAATCTATGTGATTTTAAAATTTGATTATTTAATACACAATAAGATATATCAAATTCCATTTTTTCATGATTATCAAATATAACAATACAAGTATTTTTTTCAAAATCATAATAATATGAATCAATATTATTTAATGAAATCCAACAACAATTTTTTAATCTTGGACTACTAGTTGGAAAAAATATTATATTACCGTCTTCATTAATTATTATTGGTGCTTTATAACTAATTCCTGTTAAATTAGTTGTCCCTTTTTGTCTACCAACAAAAGAGCTACCATAATATTTACAACTTTCATCCATTATTTTATTTGGACTTTGATTAATTACCATATTTCCAGATTTTGAATATACTTTAGATTTTTTTTCACCTATAGGTATAATAGCTAAAGTATCTTTAGAAATTTCATAATCTTTCATTAACCTTCACCTCCTGATGAAACCCTTATAACACTTATTATTTAAAAAAAATGTTGAAAATTGTAATATTATCCACAAAAAAAGAACTTTTTAAGTTCTAATAAGTTTTTATAGGTAAAATTAGTTGTATCAAACTTTCATCATTTACAGATTTTAAAATTATTGGAGATGAATCATTATTTAATAATATTAATAATTCCTCATCAGTAAATGTTTTTAAAGCATCAAGCATATATTTTGAACTAAATGATATAGCAATATCTTTATCTGTATTTTTATCAATACTAATTCTATCTTCAACTTTACCAATTTCAGAAGCAAAACTGGATACATTTAATTCATTACTATTAGTTTCCATTCTAACAATATTTTTATCTTTACTTTGAGTTAATAATGCTGCTCTATCGATACTTGAATAATAATTATCTAAATTTGCTTTTATAATAATTTCAAAATCTTTAGGTATTAAATTAGAAGTATTAGGATAATTACCATTTAATAAACTAGATTGAAATATTATATTCTTATATTTAAACAATATTTTATTTGAGAATATATGTAATTCAACGTTTTCTTCATCAGTAATTATCTTATCAAATTCATTAATATTTTTTCCAGGTATAACAATGTTAATAACTTCTGGGTATTCCACATCTAATTTTATAGTCTTTTTAGCTAAACGATATGAATCTGTTGCAACAACCTCCATTATATTTTTATTTATAGATATATTTAAACCAGTTAATAAAGGTCTAGATTCTTGTAAAGAAGCAGCAAAAATTGTCTGTTTTATCATATCTTTTACAATTCCACCATTCATTATAATTGGATTCTTAGAATCTTCTAAAATAATTGGTGGATAATCTTCAGTATTTAAACAATTTAAATTATATTGACTACTATCAGTATAAATTCTAATCTTTAAACCATCTATTACTTCTATATTTATTTCTTCACTTGGTAACTTTCTAATAATATCTATAATATATTTACTTTGTATAATTATAGTTCCTACTTCATCAATTGATATAATATCTTCTTTAGGTATAAAACTTTTAATAGTTAAATCACTATCACTAGCAACTAAATTCAACCCATCATTACTTAACTCAAATTTAATACCGTTTAATATAGGAATTATATTTTTTGGAGAAATTGCTCTTACAACATTTACTAAACTTTCTAATAATATATTTTTATTAATTGTTAATTTCATTATTTATTCCTTCTTTCTATTTATTAACTTATTATTATTATATATGTTCAAATTGTTAATAAGTATATTTTATTAAGATATATCCCGAAAAACTAATGTTAATAATTATAAACTTATACACAATTATGAAATCTTTTCCTTTATTTCAGATATTTGATTTTTTAATTCTTCATCATTTTTAATATCTTTGCTAACTTTTTCAATAGCATGTAATACTGTTGAATGATCTCGATTTCCAAACTCTAAACCAATACGGGTTGTTGTTTCTTCAGTCGTCATCCTACATATATATATAGCTATTTGTCTAGCATTATTAATATTAGCAGTTCTTTTTTTACTCTTTAAATTTTCCACTGTTATATTAAAGTAGTCAGCAACTGCTTTTTGAATTTTAACAATATTATTTGTTGAATATACTGATTTACTTAAATAATCTCTTAATGCTTCAGTAGCAAACTCTAAATTAATTTCAGTGGGACTATACATAGCTGCATAAGCATAAAGTCTTGTAATTGCACCTTCTAAATGTCTAACATCACTTTCACAATTATTAGCAATGTATTCTATAACTTCATTTTTTACAAGTTTAGCAACTTCATGACCAGACATTTTATCTTTCAAAATTTTACATCTTAAATCAAAATCTGGAGGAAATATATTTGCTGTTAAACCCCATCTAAACCTAGTTCTTAATCTATCTTCTAATAGTTTTAAATCATCTGGAGATCTATCAGAACTAATAATAATTTGCTTATTTGAATCATACAAAGTATTAAATGTATGAAAAAATTCTTGTTGAGTTTTTTCTGCACCACCTAAAAATTGAATATCATCAATAATTAAAACATCTATATTTCTATATTTTTCTTTAAAATGATCAATAACATCATAATTATCTGTATCTTTTTTATTAATACCTATAAAATCAGATATAAATTTATCACTTGTAACATATAAAACATTTTTATCAGAATTTTCAACAATATAATTACCAATTGCATGCATCAAATGAGTTTTTCCTAATCCACTTTTACCATGTATAAAAAGTGGATTATAAACTTTACCAGGTTGTTCTGCAACAGCAACTGCAGCAGTTTGCGCAAATCTATTACTATCACCTATTACATAATTATCAAAAGTATATTTAGGATTTAAGTTAGATTGAAAATTTTTCTTTTTTATATCATCTTTTTCTAAAGAAACTAAATTAGTTTTATCATTTAATTCATCTTCAATAACAAAATTAATATTATAATTTTTATTAGTTAACTGAAATATTATATTATCGATAAGTTCATAATATGTTTTACTTAAAAAATCCTTATGAAAACTCATTGGTACTTCAATAAATACTTCATCATTAGTAATTTTAGCAAGCTTAGTATCTTTAAACCAAGTATCATATGAAACACTTGATAGCTTAGATTTTATAATATTCAAAAAATCATCCCAAGAAAAATTATCCATAAAACCACCCCGCTCTCAAGAATATCTTTCATAACTAAGAATATTTTAAAACACTTTTGTTTAAAAATAAAGTACGAATTTTAAAAATTTAAGAAATTAACAGAATATCCACATAATTATCAACATAAAAAGTTAGATAAAATCTAATAAAAATATACTTATCAACAATTTCCACAATTTAGTTTCCACACCAATTTTTTTTATTAACATTTCAACGTGGAAAAATAAAAATAAAAAAAATAAAAAAATTAATTGACTTAATATAAAAAATATAATACAATAAAAAGGCTTAAAAGAGGTGGAGGTGCAATTATGAAGAGAACTTATCAACCAAATAATCGTAAAAAAAGTAAAAAACATGGATTTTTTGCACGTAAAGAAACGAATATTTTAAAATCAAGAAGAAAAAAGGGACGTAAAGTTTTATGTAAGTAAACCACAATTTTGTGGTTTTTTATCTATAGGAGAATATTATGAAGAAAAAAGACATGATTAAATCAAAACAAGAATTTTCAACATTAATAAAAACTTCAAAATTTATAAAAACAAATGACTATGTTATATATTATAAGGAAAATAATCTTAATAAAAAAAGATTTGGTATAGCAATAAGTAATAAAATTGGTAAAGCATATATTAGAAATAAATTAAAAAGACAAACAAGGGAAATTATTGATCAGTTAAATTATTTATTTAAAAATAATCAAGATTATATTATAATGATAAGGAAGGGTTGTTTGGAATCAACTTTTCAAAATAGGTTAGAAAAATTGGAAAAAAAATTAAAGGAGAATATATGAAGAGAAAAAAAAGTACTAAAATAATAATTTTATTATTATTATTATTGTCTTTAACAACAGGATGTACAAAATATTTAAGTGATGATAATAAAAAAAGAATTACAAACGAGAAAACAGGTCAAAGTCTTACATCAAATATATTATGTCAACCAGAAGAAAAAGAACTTTTAGAAATATATAATAAATATTCCAAAAATATGGAAGTAAAATTAAAAGACTTACCAAAATGTAGTGAAATGAAAATATATAACAAAAAAACTTATAACGGATTGTGGGTACAAATATTTGTAATGCCAATCGCTTGGCTAATAATAAAATTAGGATTATTAGTAAAAAATTATGGTATTTCAGTTATGCTAATTGGTTTAGCATTAAGAATTATAATGATGCCTTTAACATTGAAAACTATAAAACAATCTGAAAATATGAAAAAAGCTCAACCTGAAATAGAAAAATTGGAAAAGAAATATAAAGATAAGACAGATTCTGATTCAATGATGAAGAAAAGCCAAGAAACAATGTTAATTTACAAAAAGTATAATATTAACCCATTAGGTGGATGTTTAGTTTCATTTTTACAATTACCATTATTCTTTGCTTTTCTAGAAGCAATAAACAGAGTACCAGCAATATTTGAAGAAAAATTGTTTAGTTTACAATTAGGAACGACACCATTAGTTGGAATAAAATCTGGAAATTACCTTTACATATTAATAATAGCATTAATAATAGTTACAACATATTTTTCATTTAAACTTAGTATGACAAATACAGGAAGTTCTGAACAACAACAACAAATGCAATTTATGACTAAATTTATGTTGATATTTATTTCAGTAGCATCATTAAGTTTACCAACGGCAATTGCATTATATTGGGTAGTAACAAACGGATTTAGTGTTATACAAACATTAATATTCAAAAAAAGGAGTTAGAGTCTTATGGAAGTATTTGAATTTGAAGGAAAAAATTTAGAAGAATTAAAAGAAAATAGTATAAAAGAACTAGATTTAAAAAAAGAAGACGTAATTATAACAACAGAAGAAATAAAAGGTTCATTATTAAAGAAAACAAGTTATAAAATTAAGGTTTACACTTTAAAAAATATTCAAGAGTATATAAAATTATATTTAAATGATATAACAAAATTAATGGGTGTAAATGTAACTTTTGAATCAAAAATAAGAGATAATCAAATTTACATAAAAATGTATAGTGATAAAAATTCTATATTAATTGGAAAAGAAGGAAAAACATTATCATCATTAACAACATTAGTAAAACAAATGTTAAGTAATCAATATAAGATTTATCCACATATTTTATTAGATGTAGAGGATTATAAAGAAAAACAAGAAAAACATTTAATTAGTTTAGCAAAGAGAACTGCTAGAGAAGTTGTAAATACAAAAATGGAAGTAAAACTAGACAATATGAATTCTTATGAAAGAAGAATAATACATAATGCTTTAAGTGATAATAATAAAGTTATTACAATAAGCGAAGGTGAAGAACCTAATAGACATATTATAATTAAATTAAAATAGTAAAAAAACTGTCAAATCAAAAGTGACAGTTTTATTTTACGTAAAATTATTTCCCGGGAAATAATTTTTGTGCTATAATACATTCTGGAGTGATGTACTATGTTTGATACAATTTGTGCAATATCTACAACTTTAGGAGTAGGTGCAATATCAATAATTAGATTATCAGGAGATAAATCAATTGAAATTTCTAATAAAATATTTAAAGGAAAAGATTTGACAAAAGTTGACAGTCATACAATAAATTATGGTTATATAATTGATGGAACAGAAATTATAGACGAAGTATTAGTATCTATTATGAAGGCACCAAAAACTTATACAAAAGAAGATGTAGTAGAAATAAATTGTCATGGTGGAATATCAACAACAAATAAAATCTTAGAAATTTTATTATTAAATGGTTGTAGATTAGCAGAACCAGGAGAATTTACAAAAAGAGCATTTTTAAATGGAAGAATAGATTTAATAGAAGCAGAAGCAGTAGGGGATTTGTTGAATTCTGAAACTGATAAAAGTAGAAAACTATCAATAAATGGACTTACAGGAAATATTACACAAATGATAAATGAAATAAGAAAAAAATTAGTATCAATAAGTGCTAATATTGAAGTAAATATTGATTATCCAGAATATGAAGATGCAATTGTATTAACAAATACTTTGATAAAACCAAAAATAATAAGTATAAAAGATGATTTAGAAAAATTATTAAAAGAATCACAAGATGGAAAGATAATAAAAAATGGAATAGATGTAGCAATAGTAGGTAAACCTAATGTAGGAAAAAGTAGTTTATTAAATACATTGTTAGAAGAAGAAAAAGCAATAGTAACCAACGTAGCTGGTACAACTAGAGATATTGTAGAAGGAAAAATCGTATTGAATGGAATTGTATTAAATTTAGTTGATACTGCTGGAATAAGAAATACAGATGATATTGTAGAACAAATAGGTGTAAACAAAAGTAAAGAAATAATTGAAAAATCAAATTTAGTTATATTAGTATTAAATAATAACGAAAAGATTAGTACAGAAGAAATAGAATTAATAAATAAATTAACTAATAAAAATCTAATTGTATATATAAATAAAAATGATTTAGAAAGCAAAATAGATTTATCTAAAATAAATTGTAAAAACATTGTAAAAGGAAATACTAAAAATTATAAAAATCTAAATGAATTAAAATCAAAAATAGTTGAAATGTTTAATTTAGAAAAATTAGAAAATAATAATGCAAATTATTTGTCAAATTCAAGACAAATATCAATAGTTAAAAAAGCAATCATGAGTTTAGAAAATTGTTTATCTGAAATCGATAACAATGTAGAAATAGATTTACTTTCAATTGATATAAAAGAATGCTATGATTTATTAGGTGAAATTATAGGTGAAACATATAAAGATGAATTGTTAGATGAAATATTTGCAAATTTCTGTTTAGGAAAATAGGTGATAAAATGAAATATGATGTAATAGTAGTAGGTGGAGGACATGCAGGTTGTGAAGCTTCACATGCAGTGGCAACTATGGGTAAAAAAGTTGCCTTAATAACTTCGAACATTAATAATATAGGTGATATGCCTTGTAATCCTTCAATAGGAGGAACGGCAAAAGGAATTATTGTAAGAGACATAGATGCTTTAGGCGGTTTAATGGGAATAGTTGCAGACAAAAGCCACATTCAAATAAAAATGTTAAATAATGGTAAAGGTCCAGCAGTTCGTTCATTGCGAGCTCAAGCTGATAAAATAACGTATCCAAAAAATATGTTAAAAGCCTTAAAAGAAACAAAAAATTTAACAATAATAGAAGGAATGGTAGAAAATTTAATAGTAAAGGATAAAACAATTAAAGGTATTATTCTAGAAAATGGACAAGAATATTTATGCGATGCTTTAATTTTAACAACAGGAACATATTTAAAAAGTAAAATCTTAGTAGGAGATACAAACAAATTAGAAGGTCCACATGGTGAAAGAAGATCAAAATTCTTAAGTACAAAATTAAAAGAATTAGGTTTTGATATTTTAAGATTAAAAACTGGAACACCACAAAGAATAGATAAAAATACTGTAGATTTCAGTGTTTTAAAACCTGAAACAGGTGATATGGAGTATCTAACTTTTAATTGTGAAAATGAAATTTTTTACGATATTAACAAACAAGAAAAATGTTATTTAGTCTACACAAATGAAAATACTCATAATATCATAAAAAATAATTTAAATCGAAGTGCAATGTATGGTGGATATGCAGAAGGAATAGGTCCAAGATATTGCCCATCTATAGAAGATAAAATTGTACGATTTAAAGATAAAGAAAAACATCAATTATTTTTAGAACCAGAAAGCTTATATTATGACGATTTATACTTACAAGGTTTTTCTACAAGTATGCCAATAGATGTTCAAGAAGAAATGGTACATAGTTTAAAAGGATTAGAAAATGCAAAAATATTAAAATACGCATATGCTATTGAATATGATGCAATAAACCCACTTCAATTAAAACCATCTTTAGAAACAAAAGTAATAGAAAATTTATTCACCGCTGGTCAAATTAATGGAACAAGTGGATATGAAGAAGCAGCGGGCCAAGGAATTATTGCCGGAATAAACGCTGTCTATAAAATAGATAATAAAAAGCCTTTAATTTTAAAAAGAAATGAATCATATATCGGCGTATTAATTGATGACTTAGTAACAAAAGGAACAAAAGAACCATATAGAATGCTTACAAGTCGTGCAGAATTTAGATTATTATTAAGACATGATAATGCAGATTTAAGATTAAGAAAATATGGGTATGAAGCAGGACTTATTTCAGAAGAAAAATATAAAAAATTAAAAACTAAAGAGGAAAACATAGAAAAAATGATAGATGAATTAAAACAAGAAAAAATTACTAACAAAAACATTACTTATAAAATATTAGATACATTAAAAATAAATAAATTAGAAAGTAGTACTGATTTATATTCATTTATTAAAAGACCAGAAATTACTATAAATTTGCTTTTAAATGAAAAAATAATAGAAAAAAAATATGATATCGAAGTATATAATCAAGTTGAAATATTAATAAAGTACGAGGGGTATATAAAAAAAGAATTAAAAGAAGTAGAGAAGTTATTAAAGCTAGAATCTAAACAAATACCAAAAGATATTGACTATGATAAAGTATATAATTTAGCAAGCGAAGCACGTCAAAAATTAAAACAAATAAACCCAGAAACAATGGCACAAGCAGCAAGAATAAGTGGAGTAAATCCAGCTGATTTATCAATATTAGCAATATATTTAAAAAAGGAATATAGTAAAAATGACTAAAGAAGAATTTTATAAAAAATTAAAAGAAATAAAAATAGAATTAAATCCCTTACAAAAGGAACAATTTGAAAACTATTATAAATTTTTAAATGAGTATAATAATCATACAAATATTACAGCAATAACAAATAAAGAAGATGTATATTTAAAACATTTCTATGACTCTGCTTTACTTGCGACAACAATAGATTTTAATAAAGTTACTAATTTATTAGATATAGGTTGTGGTGCTGGTTTTCCAGGTATAGTTATAAAAATATTATATCCACACATAAATTTAACCTTACTAGACTCTAATAACAAAAAAACTAAATTTTGTGAATATATAATAAAAGAACTAGATTTAAAAGATGTAGTAATAATTAATAAACGTGCAGAAGATTATATAGAAAATAAAAGAGAATATTTTGATGTAGTCACAGCAAGAGCTGTAAAAAATTTAAATATATTAAATGAGCTTGCAATACCATATGTAAAATTAAATGGATACTTTATTGCAATGAAATCATCCATTGATAATGAATTAAAAGAAAGTATGAATGGAATAAATATATTAGGAGCTAAATATATAAACACGATAAGTATAACTAAAGATATTTTAGGATTGAGAAACTTTGTAATAATTGAAAAATTAAAGGAAACAGAAAAAAAATATCCGAGAAATTATAATAATATTATAAAAAAGCCTTTATAAATGTATATATAAAAATACACTTTTTTATTGAAAAAAAAGTAAAAATAAAGTATCATTAAATATAGAATAGGAGAAGGGGTATATGAATTTAGAACAAAATGTACAATATATAAATATAGAAAATATAATACCTAACAGATTTCAACCTAGATTAACTTTTGATGAAAATGCATTAAAAGAATTATCACAATCAATAAAAGAATTAGGGATAATACAACCTTTAGTTTTAAGAAGATTGTCACCAGATAAATATGAGATAATTGCAGGAGAAAGAAGATATAAAGCATCACAAATGGCTGGATTAAAAGAAGTGCCAGCAATCATAGCAGACTTAGATGATAATACTTCAGCAGAAGTAGCTTTAGTAGAAAATTTACAAAGAAAAAATCTATCTGCAATGGAAGAAGCAAAATCGTATGAAACATTATTAAAAAGAGGATATGTTACTCAAGAACAATTAGCAAAAAGATTGGGAATATCACAATCTACAGTTGCAAATAAAGTAAGATTATTAAAATTAACAGATGAAGTACAAGATGCTTTAATGAAAGAAAAAATATCAGAAAGACATGCAAGAAGTTTATTACAATTAACAAATCCAGAAGAACAAAAAGAAATGCTTAATAAAGTAATAAATGATAGAATGACAGTAAGACAATTAGATACAGCAATAAAAAATATGAATACACCACAAGAGTCAAATAGAAAATTTAATAATTTTATTTCTTTAGAAGAAGAAAATAATTTATTATCTCAAATTGAACAATTAAATATTAATGATAATAATCAAAATAGTAGCGAAACTCCTATATCAAATATAGGTACAGAAAATGACATTGCTCAATTAATAGTAGATTCTAAAAAGAATTTAGAAAATAAATATGAAATATTTGATATACCAACTGCAGAAGAAGAAAAAATAAATAAAGAACCTATCAAAGAAGAAAAAGAAACAAAGAAAATAATAAAAGGAGATATTAACTCTGTAATTAATTCATTAAAAGAAATTGTAAATTTATCTAAAAAAGAAGATTTTTCAATAGAAACTGAAGAATATGATTTTGAAGATTTATATCAAATAATTATAAAAATAGAAAAATAGTTCATATCTTACAATGAACTATTTTAATTTGGCTCAGTACCTTTTAAGAAATAAAATAAAGTACCATCTTTTCCATTACTATATTCTCCAGAAACAGGATTTAAATATGCACTTTCAACATTTTGCGGTTTATTATACCATGTACTTTCTTTATCTTTTAAAGTACCTTCTACTGCATCAGCCCAAATATATTTAGTTAACTTAGAGTATGTAGATTCAACATCTTTATTATTGTCATTACCAGTCCATACCAATGCGAGTATATCAGGATTATATCCAACTAACCAATAGTCATTATTAGTAGAACCACTTTTAATAGCATATTTTTTAGTTAACTTATCTTTTATAGATAATGCAGTAGGAGAGTTATAACTAATAAAATCACTATTATAGGTATTACTCATCATTTCATCTAAAATATAAAGATAATTTGTATTTAAAACTAAATCTTTTTCATCTTTATGTTCATATAAAATATTTCCATTTAAATCCTCAACTTTATTAATTAAATAAATATCTTGTTTATAACCATTACTTGCAAGTGTATTATAAGCTTCTGCATAATCTAGCATATTAATTTCTTTACTACCCAGTGCTAATGACGGTATCGCATCTAATTTTTCTTTTAATCCAACATTTTTCATAGTTTCTACTAATTTATCTTCTCCTAAAAATAAATGGGTTTTAACAGCATATATATTATCTGAATAAGCTAAAGCAGCAGCCATAGTTATATCTTTATTTGCATATTTGTTAGCAAAATTAGTAGGAGTATAGGTTTGATTGTTAGAAAAAACAAAACTTGTTTCCTCACTTAAAAACTTAGAAGCACTAGTTAAATTGTTTTCAAGAGCAGTATAATATAGAAAAGGCTTTATAGTGGAGCCAACTTGACGTTTAGATGAAGTAACTCTATTAAATTGACTTACTTTGTAATCTTTTCCACCAGCTAACGCAATAATTTTTCCACTACTAGGTTCTATCATTATACTAGCAACTTGAGTTTCATCATCAAGCATGTTATTAATAATAGCATTTTCTAAATTAGTTTGAGCGTTAATATCTAAATTAGTATATATTTTTAAACCTCCAGAATCAATTAAACTATTAGGAATTGTATTGATTTTTTTTAATTCTTCCATAACAGCATCTTGATAATACATTAACGTTTGTAAATTATTTAAATCACTTTTACCATATATCTCTAATTTATTTTTAAAAAGATTTTCACTATCTTTAACACTTAACTTTTTATTATTAATCATAGCATTCATAACAATTTTTGCTCTTTTAATAGAAGTATCGTAATTACTAATTGGATTATAATTATTAGGAGACTTAGGTATACCCGCAAGTATTATAGCCTCTTCCAAACTTAAATCTTTAGGTTTCTTATTAAAATAATACTTACTTGCTTCACTAATGCCATAACATCCTTGTCCAAAATTAATTGTATTTATATAACCTTCTATAATATCCTCTTTAGAATAGTGAGTTTCTAACTTTAAAGTTAAAAATGCTTCCTGAATTTTTCTATCCCAAGTTTGATCGAAATCTAAATACATATTTTTTACATATTGTTGACTAATAGTACTGCCACCCTGAGTTATGTAACCATTCTTAATATTACTATACATAGATTTTACGATACGTAAATAATCAAAACCCCAATGTTTATAAAAATTCTTATCTTCTGTACTTATGATTGCATTTAAAAAATTTTTATTAACATCTTCTAAGTTAACCCATTCACTATTGCCTGAACCTTGATAAACAATTTCATTATTATTATCATATATATAAAATGAATTGCTAGTTTTTAAATCGATTCCAGGTGATAAATAAGAATAAATATATAATGAAGACATAATAACTACAAAACATATAAAAGAAAAAATACATATTTTAAATATCATTTTTAAGTATTTCACTTAAATCACCTAAAATTATTATGTAAATAAAATATTTAATTATAAGTGCAAATTACAAAAAAATATGTTAAAATCTTTTGAAAAGGAAAGATTGTATGAAAAAAATGAATTTAAAATTATATAAAAATAATAATTTAATCTTAGATTACAAAAATATACCATGTATAAAAAATAATAATACATCATTTATATTAAATAAAGATAAATATACTATATCCAATCAAGCATTT
Source organism: uncultured Bacilli bacterium (assembly GCA_934086185.1). GTDB lineage: Bacteria > Bacillota_I > Bacilli_A > RF39 > UBA660 > UMGS1124. Next base: position 61,095 of record CAKOHW010000005.1, on the reverse strand, counting down.
ACTAAAATCACAGAATCAGAAAAAATCATATTAGACTTTAAAAATGAAAAATGTATTATAGAACTATTAGAAAATAATAATAAATTAAACTTAGATATTAAGCTTATAGAGTATAAAGATTCGAGTACAAATATAGATATTATATACAAAATAGAAACAGAAGAAAATATATTGAATAGAATATTTATAGAATATATTTAAAAGTAGTTGACAATACTAACTATTATGATAAAATTATATTTGTTTTAAATACATATAAATATAAATTACGGAGGAATTTTTATGAAATCAATAAATTTAACAAAAGAAGAATTAGAAACAATGTCATATGATGATGTTGCATATTTAATATTAGAAAATAATCAAAATAAAATGAAAATACAAGATTTGTTTAAGGAAGTAATAAAAGTTATGAATCTAGATGCAACTGCATTTGAAGAACATTTAGCAGATTTTTTTGAACTTTTATCAACAGACAAAAGATTTATAATGTTAGAAAAAGGTTACTGGGATTTAAAAATAAATCACAGTACAAAACTTGTAATAGATGATGATGACGACGATGATGAAGAAATAATAGAAGAAGAACCAAGAGAAGAAAAAGAAGAAGTAGATAATGAAATAAATTATGATGAAGAAATTGTAGATGACGATGAAGATGATGATGATCTACAAGATTTAGTTGTAATGGAAGATTTAGAGGAAAACGAATAATAAATATACCCATGGAGGTTAATAATGATAGAAAGATTAGAAATAATAAAAAAACGATATGAAGAATTATCTGAAGAATTAATAAATCCAGAAATAATAAATGATTATAATAAATTCAAAACAATATCTAAAGAACATAGTGACTTAGAAACTATAGTTAAAAAGTATGAAGAGTTAACAAATGTTACAGAAGAAATTGAAGGATTAAAATTAATGGTAAATGATCCAGAAATGGGAACAATTGCTAAAGAAGAATTAGAATTAAATGAAACCAAAAAAGATAATTTAATTAAAGAATTAGAAATTCTCTTAATTCCTAAAGATGAAAATGACGGAAAAGATATAATAATGGAAATAAGAGGTGCTGCTGGTGGAGATGAAGCAAATATCTTTGCTGGGGACTTATTTAGAATGTATTCTAAATATGCTGAAAAAAATGGCTGGAAAATAGAAATTAATAATGAAGAACCAGGAACAAGTGGAGGATATTCGCAAATAGAATTTTCTATTAAAGGAAAAAACGTATATTCAAAATTAAAATTTGAAAGTGGTTCTCATAGAGTTCAAAGAGTTCCAGCAACAGAAACACAAGGTAGAGTACATACTTCAACAGCGACTGTTTTAGTAATGCCAGAAGCAGACGATTTTGATTTTGAATTAGATATGAACGAAGTTAGAGTAGATGTTACAAGAAGTAGTGGATGTGGAGGTCAAGGGGTAAATACAACAGACTCAGCAGTAAGATTAACCCATATTCCAACAGGAATAATAGTATACTCACAAACAGAAAGAAGCCAAATAAAAAATAAAGAAAAAGCAATAAAAATCTTAAAAACTAGACTATACGATAAAAAATTACAAGAAATGGAAGAAGAAACAGGAAAAGAAAGAAGAAGTAAAATAGGTACAGGAGATAGATCCGAAAAGATAAGAACTTATAATTATCCACAAAATAGAGTCACTGACCATAGAATAAATTTTAGTGTTATGAACCTTGATAGAGTAATGGAAGGAAACATAGACGAAATAATAAACGCTTTAATAACTGAAGATCAAAGAATGAAGTTAGAAGGAAAATAATGAATAAGCCAAAAAATGTCACTGAAAATGATTGGAAGTTATTAAAAGCAAAATACAAAAATTTAAATAGAATAGTAAAAAAAATAGAAAACAACTATCCTGTACAATACTTAATAGGATATGTAAACTTTTATGGATACAATATAAAAGTAAATAAAAAAGTATTAATACCAAGATTTGAAACTGAAACGTTAGTAGAAAAAACAATAAATTATATAAAAAAATTAGATATTAAAACTCCATCAATTATGGAATTAGGTACAGGGTCAGGATGTATTAGTATAGTTTTAAAAAAAGAATTAGATAATTCAAATATATCAAGTTTAGACATAAGTAGAAGTGCATTACGAGTTGCCAAGAAAAATGCAAAATTAAATAATGCGGATATAAATTTTATACATCATAATTTATTTAAATATAAAACAGTAAATACATATGATGTACTAATTTCTAATCCACCATATATAACAGAGAAAGATGAAACAGATGTATCAATAAAATATGAGCCAAAAAAAGCAATATATGCAGATTCTACAGGTATTAACTTCTATAAACATATATTATCTACTTGCAAATCATATTTAAATAAAAAAAGTTTAATAGCGTTTGAAATTGGAAATAAACAAGGTAAATTATTAATAAGTGTTGCAAAAAAATATTTTCCAAAATCTAAAATATCTATAGAAAAAGATTTAACGGGGAAAGATAGATACTTATTTATAATAAATGAATAAAATAACAAAACACAACCCATAAATTATTTGAAAGGTTGTGTTTTTTATGAAGAAAATAACAATAATATTATCAATTATAATCTTAGTATTATGCAATTATAAACAAAAACAAGAACTAACTATTCCAGATAATTCTATAAGAATAAGAGTTATAGCAAATAGTAATAAAATAGAAGATCAACTAGACAAAGTATTAGTAAAAGAAAATATAGAAAATAATTTATATAAAAAATTAAATAGTACATCTAACATAAATGATGCTAGACTAACAATTAGCAAAGAATTAAATAGCATAAATAATATAGTAACCAAAACATTAAAAAACAACAATTATAAAATTAAATATGGAAATAACTATTTTCCAGAAAAAGAACTTAACGGAATAAAATATAAACCAGGTAACTATGAATCATTAGTAGTAGAAATAGGCGAAGCAAAGGGAGAAAATTGGTGGTGTGTATTATTTCCACCTTTATGTTCAATAGATGTAAAAAAAGAAGATAAAGATTTTGTCGAGTATAAATCAAAAGTTTTAGAAATATTAAATCACTATAATTAATAAAATTAGTATGGTGATAAAATGAAAGAACTAATACTCTTATTAATAATTGGCTGTTGTTTAAGTATTGATGCATTTTCTATAGCAACTGTTTTAGGATTAAAAAATATACCTTTAAAAAAATCTATTAAAATTAGTTTAACTGTAGGAATATTTCACTTTATTATGCCACTAATTGGAGTATTAATATCATATTCTTTAAATAAAATAATAGTAATAAATTCAAATTTAATATTAGGAATAATTCTTGTACTTTTATCTTTAGAAATGTTTATTGAATATATTAATCCAACAAATAAAGATATAAAGTTAAATAAATTTGGTACAATACTTTTTGCATTTGGAGTATCATTAGATAGTTTATCAGTAGGTTTAGGTTTAAATGCAATAACAACCAATTTACTTTTATCATCAACAATTTTTTCATTGTGTAGTTTTTCTTTTACATTCGTAGGCTTAACACTAGGAAAATATTTAAATAAACTTTTTAACAAATATTCCTATTTAATTAGTACAATTATGTTATTTATGCTGGGAATTATATTTATATGTAAAAGTTTATAAAGTATTATTGCGATATTCCTAATTATCTACTATAATTTAATTAGAAATACAAATTATGTGGAAAAGAAAATACTTATTCACAATTTTTTTCATAAGTTTAGGAGTGGTTTTATGAAAAAACTTATTATAAAAGGAGGCAACCAATTAAGTGGTACTATCAAAATAGGTGGTGCTAAAAATAGTGTTGTCGGTCTTTTGCCCGCTACAATTTTAACAAATGGAAAATGTAAAATTTACAACGTACCAAATATTAGTGATGTAAACAAACTTGATGCAATGTTACAAAAATTAGGCTCAGTAATCAAAAGAACAGATGATTTATTAGAAATAGATAATAAAAACGTACAAAATGTAGAAATAGATAGAGAATATGCATCATCAATTAGAGCTTCATATTACTTTATGGGTGCTCTTCTAAGTAAATATCATAAAGCAGTAATATCATATCCTGGAGGATGTGTTATAGGAAGTAGACCAATAGATTTGCACATAAAAGGATTTGAAAAAATGGGAGCACATGTAGAAATAGAAGATAATACATATACTATAACAGCTGATGAATTACATGGAGCCGATATATATTTAGATTTTGCAAGTGTAGGAGCAACAGTAAATATTATGTTAGCAGCAGTACTAGCAAAAGGTACTACTCATATTTGGAATGCAGCAAAAGAGCCAGAAATAGTTAACATAGCATCATTTTTAAATACTATGGGAGCAAAAATATCTGGAGTAGGAACTAGTTCAATTAAAATAGAAGGTGTAGAAACCTTAGGTGATGGAATTGTAGAGGTAATACCAGATAGAATTGAAACAGGAACATATTTAATGATGGGCATCTTATTAGGTAAAGATTTAATTATAGATGGTGTAATAAAAGAACATTTAGAATCTGTTATAACAAAATTAAGAGAAACTGGAGCACAATTTAAAATAGAAAATGCAAAAATATATGTTTCAGCAACAAATAATTTAAAACCTGTAAATTTAAAAACTCAAGTATATCCAGGGTTTCCAACAGATTTAGGACAACCAATGTCTACACTTTTAACGCAATGTATGGGCGAATCATTATTTGAAGAAACAATATATGAAAATAGAATGAGACATATAAAACATTTAAATGCTATGGGAGCACACATTAACTTATTTGATAACAGTGCTGTAATAACAGGTAAAACACCTTTAAAAGGTAGAGAAGTAGTGGCAACAGATCTTAGAGCTGGTGCAGCAATGATGTTAGCAGGCATGATTGCACAAGGCACAACAGTAATAACGAATATTGAGCATATATTAAGAGGATACGAAAATTTAGTAGAAAAATTAAGCAAAGTAGGAGCAGACGTAAAATTGGTTGATGAATAATCCAACTAAAATTATATTATTTGCTTGCAAATATAAAAAAGTATGCTATACTATTGAAGTACGTAATTTCTATGGCTTGAAATATTAGCTATGGCGGAAGGAGAAAAATATGAAAAAAGGAATACATCCAGAAACAGTTGATTGTACTTTTAAATGTGCTTGTGGAGCAACATTTGTAGCAAAATCAAATAAAGCAACACAAAATGTTGAAATATGTAGTGAATGTCATCCATTCTATACTGGAAAACAAGGAAAAAATAAGAGAAGTACTAAGATAGAAAAATTCAACAAAAAATTCAACTTAGATAAAGCTGAATAACAAAAAATAAGCGTAAAGGCTTATTTTTTTGACATTTATTTCATAATGATATGTTATACTTCTAATAGAAGGATGATGATTATGAAGATAGTAATAGCGACAGACCATAATGGAGTAAAAGAAAAAGAATATATAATTAATAAATTAAAAGAAAATTATGAAATAATAGATATGAGTCAAAATAATACACCTACAGATGACTACCCAATTTATGCATTTAAAGTATCTGAATATATTAGTAATAATACAAACACATTAGGAATATTATTATGTGGTACAGGTATAGGTATGTCTATAGCAGCAAATAAAGTTAAAGGTATAAGATGTGCACATGTATCAAATATAAATGAAGCAGAATTAGCTAAACTACACAATAATGCAAATATTATAGCAATGAGTTATAAAAAAGATATAAACTTAATATTAGATTGCATAAATAAATTTATTGAAACAAAATTTTCTAATGAAGAAAGACATATAAGAAGAATAAATGAAATAATAAATTACGAAAAGGAAAACTAATATGAATATTAAAATATTAATTTATGTATTTACAACACTCTTATCTGTATATACACTATCAGGAATAAATTTTAATAAAATTTGGAAAACTAATAAAACATTAGAAGCTAAACTATTTGTAATAATACTAAGTTTCGCATTATCATATTTATTAACTAATTTTATAACAGATTTTTTAGCATCAAGTAAAATACTATGAAAAATAAAATTATATTATATTTAATTACATTAATATTAATTCCTGCAAGTGTAATAACTTTGTTTTGTAAAATGTACAAAACAGAAAATTCAGTAGTTTTAAAAAAAGAAGATACAACAACTATTCCTACAACAACCAAACAACAGATAAAAGACCAAAAAGAAAACAATATATATATTAAAATCAATAAAAATAATAATATAGAAACATTAAATTTAGAAGATTATATAGTAGGTGTAGTAGCAGGTGAAATGCCAGCTTCATTTAATGAAGAAGCATTAAAAGCACAAGCAATAGTATCTAGAACATATGCAATGTATAAAATAAAAAATTTTGATAATGCATATGATGTTGAGACAACAACAGATGATCAAGTATATAATTCAGTTTCAGAAATGCAAGAAAAGTGGAAATCAGATTTTGACTTATATTATGACAAAATAAAAAAAGCAGTTTCATCTACAAAAAATTTAGTTATGAAAATAAATGGAGATGTATTTAAATCATATTATTTTGCAATGAGTAATGGATATACAGAAGATTCAAAAATGGTATTCGGAGAATCAACAATAAATAGCGTATCATCTCCTTGGGATAATGAATCTGTAAATAAATTTAAAGTAGATACACAATTCACAACAAATGAAATAAAAGACAAATTAAATATTACTTCAAATGATCTTAATATTTCAATAATATCTCGTGATAAAACAAATAGAGTAGAAAAGATATCAGTTAATGGAAAAATTTACACAGGTGTAGAATTTAGACATGCATTAACATTAAGATCAACTGATTTTGAAATAACAAAAAACAATGATAATTACATAATAACTACAAAAGGTTATGGACACGGAGTAGGTATGAGCCAATATGGAGCAAATGGTATGGCTAACGAAAACTATAAATATGATGAAATATTAAAATATTATTATCAAAATATAGAAATTACTACAATCTAAGTATAATTTCTTTTTTTTTGTTCATACTTCTACTAGGAAGGTGAAACATGAATAAAAAAAGATTAAGATTAAAACGATGGGTATCAGTAGGTGTTTATTTATCATTAGTATCATTAGTATTTATAAGTATGTTATTTGTTAGTAATATTTTAGATAATAAATATGAAGGCACATACAATTTATCTTACATATTAAAAAATTTTATTAAAAGTGATATTCCGGTAACCTCTATAGATGATGGTAAAACAACAAAACCATTTACAGCAGAAAATGTAAATATTGAAATAGATTATTATGATAAAGAGTCATCAGAAGAATCACAAAAAAAATCATTAATTTTATATGAAAACACTTATATGCCAAACACAGGAATATTATATTCTTCAAGTGAACCATTTGAAATAATAGCAACATCTGACGGTAAAGTAACAAAAATAAAAACAGAAGAATTACTAGGAAATGTTATTGAAATAACTCATACTAACAATATAGTAACAACATATTATAGTGTAGATAAACTTAATGTTAAAGAAGGACAAACAATCAAAAAAGGTGAAGTAATAGCAACAAGTGGAAAAAATAATATTTCATCAACTAGTGATAACATGTTATTATTTGAAGTAAGTATTAACGGTACTAATGTAAACCCAAATAATTATTTTGAAAAAGATTTAAAAGACTTATCTAATTAGTCTTTTTTTGAAAGAGTGATAATTATAAAAAATAAAATAATACTAAAGTTACTAGATAATGAAATACTATTATATAAAAATAAAAAAATATATAAAATTAAAACAGAACAATACATAAAAAATAATTATATATTAAATTATAAAATATTACTAAACACATTAAAAAAAGTAATTACTAAATATAAACTATCAAACATATTTATACAAAATAAACTACTAATTTTAATAAACAAACTATATTGTGAAACGAATTACTTAGTATTAAAAATCATAATGAATGAATTAGGTTTTTCCAATTACAAATTAATTTATGAAGAAGATTTATACAAAAATATGTACCCAAGTATATTATCTTTATGGAATGATAAAGGAATATATTTAAATAATGATGTTGAAAAGTATATAGATATTAACAATAAAAAAGATATAAGACTGCTAAATACAGATACACTATTGATTACAAATAATAAAAATGTTATATCAAAGTTAAACAAAGATATAATCATTTATGAAGATACTGATTATCCAATATTTAAATTATTAGAGTAAACCTCTAATTTTTATTTTACACATATAAGTCTTTTATTTGATTTTTTTCTCATATAAATATTATAATGTATATAGAAAGAAAGTGATAAAATGTACAAAATAATTGATGGAAATAATGCATGTGCGAATATAGCATATAAATTTAGTGAATTAAGTTTTATATACCCAATAACACCATCTAGTCCAATGGCAAGTACAATTGAAGAATTAAAAAATAAACAAGAATTAAATTTTTATAATAAAATAACGGATGTTATTGAAATGCAAAGCGAAGCAGGAGCTGCAGGAGCATTACACGGTGCTTTAATATCTGGTACATTAGCAACTACATTTACAGCAAGTCAAGGATTATTATTAATGATTCCAAATATGTACAAAATAGCAGGAGAAATGTTACCATGTGTAATACATGTTGCTTCAAGATCTTTAGCAACACATGCCCTAAGTATTTCCGGAGATCATCAGGATATTTATGCAACAAGACAAACTGGTTTTTGTATATTAGCTTCATCATCCGTGCAGGAAGCCCAGGATTTAGCGGCAGTAGCTCATTTATCAAGTATCAGTAATATTATACCATTTCTACATTTTTTTGATGGATTTAGAACAAGTCATGAACTAAATAAGATTAAAGAAATGGATTATGAAAAATTAAAGTCGTTAATCCCAAGAGAAAAAATTGAATATTTTAGGAATAAAGCACTTAATCCAAATAATATAATAACTAGAGGTACTGCTCAAAACGAAGATATTTATTTTCAATGTACAGAATCTAGAAATTCATTATATAAAGATATTGCAAAAAGTGTAAATCACTACATGAATGAAATAAATAAAATAATGGACACAGATTATAAACCATTCAATTATTATGGTAGCCCTGTAGCAAAAAACGTAATAATAGCAATGGGATCAGTTACAAAAACAATCAAAAAAGTTGTTGACGATTTAAAAGATGTAGGACTAATCGAAGTTCATTTATATAGACCATTTAGTAAAGAATATTTATTAAAAGTACTACCAGATACAGTGAAAAATATTGCAGTATTAGATAGAACAAATGAACCAGGTAGTATAGGAGAACCACTATACTTAGATGTTTTAACATCATTAAAAAATAAAAATATAAATATTGTAGGAGGTAGATATGGTCTTTCAGGAAAGAACACTACGCCAAATAACATTTATGATATTTATATGATGCTAAATAATGAATTAAAAGAAAATTTTACAATAGGAATAAAAGACGACTTAAATAACACTGAGTTAGAACATTATAATTATGAATTAAAAGAAAATTATGATGAAATAAAAATATATGGATATGGTTCTGATGGTTCAATAGGAGCTTCAAAAGATTTATTAAAAATTATAGGTGAAGGAAAATTTGTACAAGGTTATTTCGAATATGATTCTAAAAAAAGTGGTGGTTTAACAATATCACACTTAAGATTTAGTGATAATAAAATAGAAGCACCATACTATTTAACCAATCCGAAAATAATTGTTATAACTAAAGAACAATATATTAGTAAATATGACATCTTAGATAACATAATGGAAAATGGAGAACTCATAATTAATTCTCAAAAAAATGAAAAAGAATTAAACGAATTATTGCCCAATAATATAAAAAATATAATAAGAGAAAAAAATATAAAAGTAAGTATAATAAATGCTGATAAAATAGCGGCTTCTAATGGTATCAAAGGAAGAATAGGTATAATAATCGAAAGTGTTATACTTAATAAATTAAATATTAAAAATTATCAAGATAAATTAATAGATTTAATTAACAAACGTTTTAGTATAAAAGGTAATGATATCGTTACTGCCAACATTAATGCAATAAATAACATTTCTTTAACAAATATTGTTATAGATAATAATCAAAAAATAGAAAATAATAATATAAAATCAATAATAGACATAATAAATTGTGGAAAAGGTAATACTTTATCAACAAAAGAATTATATGATTATAATACTGGAATAATGAATGGTGGCAACACAAAATATGAAAAACGAGGTTTATCAAATACTACAGCAAAATGGATTAAAGAAAATTGTATTGAATGTGGTATGTGTTCAATTGTATGTCCACATGCAGTAATAAGACCTATTATAGATGGGCCAGATAGTTTAGAACATATTAAAGATTTTGCTACAAACAAAAATTATTCAGTTATAATAAGTAAAGAAGATTGTACAGGATGTGGATTATGTAGCAAAGTATGTCCAGGTAAACTAGGAGAAAAGGCAATAATATTAACTGAAAAAGAACAAAATACTGATTTAGAAATAGAAACATTTAATAATCATATTAATATAAATAATTTACCTAAAAATACAATAAAAGGTTGTCAATATGAAAAATCTTTATTCTCATTTTCTGGAGCATGTGCTGGATGTGGAGAAACACCATATATAAAATTATTAACACAATTATTTAGACACAAATTAGTAATTGCAAATGCAACAGGATGTTCAAGTATTTATGGTGCATCATGCCCAAGTACTCCATATAGTATTCCATGGGCAAATAGTTTATTTGAAGATAATGCTGAATTTGGATATGGAATATATAAATCGTATAAAGAAAAACAAAACGAAATAATTGAAAAATTAAAAAATACAGAATACTATAATGAATATATAGATAATATAAATGATTATGAAAAAACAAAATCAATAAAAGAAAAATTATCAAATACAAATTTTGATAAATCATTATTAGACTATGTTGAAGCGAGAACTGTTTGGTGTATAGGTGGTGATGGATGGGCTTATGACATAGGTTTTAGTGGTATAGATCAAATACTATCATCAAATGAAAATGTTAACATATTAGTACTTGATACCGAAGTATATTCAAATACTGGAGGACAATCTTCAAAATCAACAAAATTAGGTGCAGTAGCAAAATTTACTACAAATGGAAAATCAACAAAAAAGAAAGATTTATTCAAAATTGCTACAAATTATCCTAATGTATATGTTGCATCAACATGTTTAGAAGCAAATCCAATGCATACAATAAAAACTATGATAGAAGCTGAAAAACATAATGGACCATCAATAATAATTGGATATTCTCCGTGCATAGAGCACGGAATTAAAGGTGGCTTAACAAACTCTATAGATGAATCAAAATTATCAGTTTTGTGCGGTTATAATATCTTAATGAGATATGTAGATAATAAATTGACAATAGATTCAGGAGAACCTAATTTTGATAAGTATGATGAGTTTTTATCACATGAAGTAAGATTTAATTCATTAAAAAAGAAAAATCCAGAACTATCAACACAAATTTTAAACGAACAAAAAAATAACGCTATTGAACGTTATGAGTATTTTAAAAAATTAATATAAAAAAAGAAACTGTCCCCCTGAGAACAGTTTCAAAGAATAAAAAGGGGTTGGCTAGTGTGATACTAGCACCAATTCGCCGTTAAGTGAATTGGTACTTCATATACTAATTGAAAAGTGTCATTTTGTCAACACTTTTTTTGAAAAAAATCAAAAAAATAAGGAGTAATTATGGAATTAAGTAATATGCCAGGTATTGGAGAAAAAAATTTAAATAATTTACACAAATTAAATATTTTTACAGCCCAAGATTTAATAGAATATTATCCATATAAATATAATTTTTATAACCCAACAAACATTAATTATGTACAAAATGATAATCAAATTACTATAAATGGTATAATCGAATCAATTCCAAAATTATCATACATAAAAAGAAACTTTAATATATTAAGATTTAGAGTATTGACAAATAATAAATTAATTAATGTTGCTATATTTAATAGACACTTTCTAAAACAACATTTAACAGTAGGAAAAAATATATGCATAATAGGTAAATATAATATAGAAAAAAATAACTTTACTGCAACGAATATATTATTACATCCAATAACTAGTTCTATAATAGAACCAGTATATCATAGTAATATGTCATTAAAAACAACTACACTATCAAAAATTATAAATGATATATTATCAAAAATTGAATATAAAAATACATTACCAGATTATCTTATTAAAAAATATAAATTTATAGATGAATTAAATGCAATCAAAGAAATACACAATCCAACAAACATAAATAATTTAAAGCAATCAAAAATAGTACTAAAATACAAAGAATTATTTGAATTCATGTTTAAAATAAATTATTTAAAATTATCAAGAATCAAAGATGAAAAAAATATAATAAAAAATATAAATGATATTAAAGTTAATGAGTTAATAAAATCCTTACCATTTGAACTAACAAGTGATCAATTAAAAAGTATCAATGATATTAAAGATGATTTCAAATCGAATAAAAGAATGAATAGATTAGTAATAGGTGATGTAGGTAGTGGTAAAACAATAGTAGCTTTTATAGCAATCTATATGAATTATTTAGCGAGTTTTCAATCTGCATTTTTGGCTCCTACAGAAATATTAGCAAGTCAGCATTATGAAAATATGCAAAATATACTACCACAATTAAATATAAGATTATTAACATCATCTACAAAAAAATCCGAAAGAAATAAAATAATAAAAGAATTAAAAAATAATGAAATAGATTGTATTATAGGTACACATTCACTAATAAATGATGAAGTAATATTTAATAACTTAGGTTTAGTAATAACTGATGAACAACACAGATTTGGAGTTAATCAAAGAAAAAATCTTCAAAACAAAGGAGAATTAGTAGATGTGTTATATATGTCTGCAACCCCTATACCAAGAACATATGCACTAACTATTTATGGTGATATGGATATTTCAGAAATAAAAACAAAACCAAGTGGTAGAAAAGAAATAATTACTAAATTATATAAAGAAACAGAATTAAAAGAATGTTTACTTATTATGTTAAATGAAATAAAAAAAGGACACCAAATATATGTAATATCACCATTAGTAGAAGAAAATGAAGATAATAATTTATATGATGTAGAAAAATTAAGAGACAAACTAAATGTTGCATTCAATAATAAAATACCAATAGATATATTACACGGAAAACTAAAATCAAAAGAAAAAGAAGAAATAATGAGTAAATTTCAAAGAAACGAAACTAAAATACTTATTTCTACTACGGTAATAGAGGTAGGAGTGGATGTAAAAAATGCAACATGTATAGTTATATTTAATGCAGAACGATTTGGTTTATCTACGCTTCATCAATTACGAGGAAGAGTAGGTAGAAACGAATTTATTTCATATTGTATTATGATAAGTAATTATGAAAAGGAAAGATTAAATGTTTTAACATCATCAACAGACGGTTTTTATATAGCAGAAAAAGACTTTGAATTAAGAGGTAGCGGTAATTTATTTGGAACTAAACAAAGTGGACAAATGATATTTAAATTAGCTGATATAAAAGAAGATATAAGAATATTAAAACAATGTAATATAGACTCAAAAGAATTCATAGAAGAAAATATAAATAATAACTTTATGAACTATCCACACTATAAAGAAATAATAAATGAAATAAATTTTATTGATTAATAATTTACATTTTTTGAATAATATCAATTGACAAAGATACTAATTAATAATAAAATGTATATAGCATGATATTATATCATGCAGATATACACTAACGATAATAAAGTTAATGTGTATCAACCAAAACCCCCTGAAGGAGCCGAAAGGCTCCATTTTTGTTGATTTTAAAGGGTTTTAGAACTACTAAGTAATTTTAGGTACACTTTTAAGTACTCAAATTTAAAAAAGAACTAAAAAAGTATGTTTTAAGTGGTAATAATAAATAAATATATTATTACCATAATAAAAAATAAAAATAGAGAAATTTAGAATGTTAAAAAGCATATCTAAATTTTTTAATTATCTTGACAAATCTACTGATAAATATTACAATATCAGTAGATTTGTCAAAAAAGGAGGAAAATTATGGAAAGGATGACAATAAAAGAATTTAAAGAAGAGAGTAATTTTGAAGTTATTGAGTTAATTATGAAAATGAATAACGGATATGTTACTTCAAAAGAACTAGATAATTTTGGAATACATAGGATGTATCTAAATTCTATGTGGAAAAAAGGAATTGTTGAAAAAGTTGCTCCTGGTATTTATATAGATATTAATAAAATTGAAGATAATTATTATGTTTTTAGTCTAAGTATGCCAAATACAATTTACTCTCATATGACTGCACTTTATTTTCATGGTCTTTCTATTAAAGCACCAAATGATAAATACGATATTACAGTAAAAAAGACTTATAATAGTAAACATTTAGCAAAACATGAAGTGTTTTATGTGTCAGGCGATATTTATGAACTAGGACTTACTGAAGTAAAAACACCAATGGGAAATAGTGTAAGAGTCTATGATGTAGAAAGATGTATATGTGATATCATTAGATCTAAAAATAGAATGGATTCAGAACACGTTAAATATTCAATTAGAGCATATCTTAAAAGAAAAAATAAAGATCTAGTTAAACTATCTAATTATGCTAAAAAAATGGGAATTAAAGATAAAGTAATGAATTATATAGAGGTATTTTATGAATAGTATGCAGTTAAAAGCTAAATTAAAAAACATTTCAAAAGAACAAAATGTAGATTTTAATACATTACTTAGACTTTATATGTATGATAGATTTATAGAAAGACTATCAGTTAGTAAATATAAAGATAATTTTATATTAAAAGGTGGATTTTATTTAAGTACATTATTCGGAGTAGAAAATAGATCTACTATGGATATTGATACTGCCTTTAGGAATGCAAATTTTAATGAAGAAACAATAGTTAAAATGATTAAAGAAATAGTATCAATAGAAATGGACGATAATGCAAAACTTAGTTATTTAGGAATATCACCAATAAGAGATGAAGATGAGTATGGTGGTTTTAGAGTTGATATTCAAATTGAAATAGATAATATTAAAGAAAAATTTCATATTGATATAGCTACAGGTGATCCAATTACTCCAAAAGAAATTAATTATAAATATAAACCAATTCTAGGTGATAGATATGTAAAATTATGGGCATACAATATTGAAACAGTACTGGCAGAAAAGATAGAAACAATTTTAAGTAGAGTAGAATTAAATGGAAGAATGAGAGATTTTTATGATATCTATTTAATTTATACAAGAGATTGGGATAACGTTAATTTAGAAGATTTTGTTAAAGCAATAGAAAAAACATTTTATAAAAGAGAATATGTTGGTGAGCCATCAATTGCCATAGATTTAATTATGGATAGTGATATATTGAAAGAAAGATGGAAAAGTTATCAAAAAAGATATGAGTATGCAAGAAATATAGATTTTGATGAAATATTAATTTGTTTAGAAAAGATTATTAATGTAATAGTACTTGAGACAGTTTAGTAGGTGATTGATATTGATAAGAACAATAGAACGAATAAGAACTAACAAAATTAAATGTAGAAAATGTGGAGATATAATTGAGTCTATTGATGTTCATGATTTTAAATGGTGTTCTTGTGGTGCGGTCGCCGTAGATGGTGGACGTGAATATTTAAGAAGAATAGGAAATAAAGAAGACTTTGAAGAATTATCTCATTTTATAAAATTAGCAGAAATAATTACTGACGGTTTTGAAATAGTAAAAGATGCATTAAGTAAAAAGGGATATATCGTTTAGAAATACTCATTGTCATGTCTGCGGTTCTGATTATGTAAGTTTCCAAAAAGGTTTATGAAGGAAAATTCAAAAAAACAATAGTACAATTATATGAAAATGGTAAAAAAATACCAGAGTTACATATAATTTTTAATTTTTAGAAATAAGGATTTTTTAGAAAGAATACACATTATAACTCAATAAATGTGCTATAATTTTATATGTAAGGAGAAATTTTATGAAAAACATAAAAATTGGAACAACATTAATTATAATAGGAAATATATTATACATATCATACATTTATTTTAGCAAAAGTGAATCAAGTAATTTTGGAGATTTTTGTAATGGTTTATTGTTGGGCTTATCTATAGGGATTAATTTAATAGGTATAATTTTAACAGTTGCAAGCATACCAAAAAATGATAACAAAAAATAATATTTTACATTCATAAGGGAAATAAAATGAATTTACAAGAAATATTATTTGAAATAATAAAAGAAGCAGAACAAGCAAAAGTTAAACTTGGTTCTGACGAATTTTATATTGGATTTAATACAATAATAAATGACAAACAAATCACTTTTAACAAAAATAATAATATAACGCTTAGAATAAATGATATAGAAGCCACATTATTAAAATTAAATGAATACATAAATGAAGAAATAAAAGAGTCAAGAAAATCTCTCAAATATTTAAACTCAAAAAAAGATTATACTAAATTTTTAATTATGTATCTATTTGTAAATGCAACAACAGAAGATTTTATTAATTTTGAAGAATACATAGATAAATATATAAATTATCTAAAAGATAAAACATTAGAAAATTTAAATAAAAATATTGCATTTTCTTCAGAAAGTATATTTAAAAATGATATTCTTAATATAAAAAACACAAAACAATCTATTATGATGGAAACTCCTAATAAAATTGAATTTTCTTTTACAAATAAATTAGATGATACATTAAAGTTTTTATTGCCTGAAATTTCATATGGAATTAATATAGAAAATGGTAAAAAAGTATGTTATATATACAGTATCTTAAATAAGGAAAACGTTAATAATGTATCAACAACAGAGAGTTTAAAATATAAAAAATCAATATCTAGAAAATTATATAAATTAAATAAAGGAATATCAGATTATGAATCTCAAGAATTTAAAGATTATTTAAATGAAGAAACTACTTATTATCCAGAAAATATAACTGATGTATCTGTAAGTTCTGTATTGTCATTATACTTATTTTTAAATCTTATAAAAGATAAGGTTGATATAATAAAAGGAATACCATATTTACCAATAAGATATATATCAAGAGAATATGCTTCTATGACTATAAGTGATACATCCAAGAAACATGAATTAGAAAAAAGAAATGAGCTCATTCAAAAGAACTTAACAGAAAAATTTATTAGAACTTTTAGAAGAGTCGAAAAATACATACCAAATTTTTTCATAGATTCATATCCATATGAATATGATGAATATATAAATTGTTCATTTTCTAAAGACAAAAAGGAAATAATAGAAAATGAAATAACAACATCATTTAATATGACAAAGTAAAACCAATTAGTTTACGTAAACTATAAAAAATAAATATAATAATTTTTTTAAAACAATAGTATTACTATATACTATAATTAGAATATAAATTTTATAGAAGATTTATTATTTTTTAAGGAGCAACCAATGAAACAGATATCAAATAAAAAAGAATTTAATAACATAATTAATGAAATTATAACAAACAGTAAAGTGCAAGAAATGAAATTATATTTACAACATTGTGACACATCTACATATGAACATTGTTATAATGCAGCCTATTATTGTTATAAAATATGTAAAAAATTAAAATTAGATTATAAATCTGCAACAAGAGCAGCAATGCTTCATGATTTTTATTTATATGATTGGCATGTAAAAGATAAGACACGTAAATTACATGCATTTGCCCATGGAAAAATAGCATACATTAACGCATGCAAAATATTTTCTTTAAACGATAAAGAAAAAGATATAATAACAAACCATATGTGGCCTGTAACTATATCTATTCCTAAAACAAGAGAAGGCATTATTTTAACTTTAGTTGATAAATATTGTGCACTAAAAGAAACCAAAAATTACATATTAAAATTACTATCTACAAAAAAAGTTTATAAATATGCAAGTATATTTTTCTATACTATACTATTCAAATTATAGAAAATATACTTTTTTATATTTATAATCTATTATTTAAATAATATTCTAAAACATTAATAGTATCTTTTACAACATTTTCTCTAGTACAAGTTTTAAGACTATTTTTTACAACATCTATTATTTTATCTTTATCAATAAAACAAACTTTAAAATTACCATCTATTTCATCATCGGTTAAATTCATATTATTCATATCGACATTCAAATCATACTTTAAATAATAATATGTACTTATATACTTACTATAGTCACCTTTATTAGGATAATCTTTATTATAATATACTATTTCAAAAAAACGTTTTATATTATTTAATGGTAAATATATTCCGGTTTCTTCCTTTATTTCTCTATCTAAACATACAAAATCATCTTCATCATTTTCAACATGACCACCAATAAAAAAATAATTATTATGTGAATAAGCAATAGCAATCTCATTATTATAATTCTCAATTAATACTTTTGCTCTTTTAACAACACGTGTTATTTCATTATCAGATATATTATTATCATTATATATTATACTGCTTGTCATAAATTTACCACCTAAAATAAATTATAACATACTAACTTTATGATATAATATAAAATATTAAAAGAATGTATATAAGGAGAAATAATATGAATAAAAAAACAATAAAAATAATAATTATAATAGTATGCCTAATTATAACAACATTTTGTTCAATAAAAATATATCAATATATAAGAATAAAAAATGCAATTATAAATATTGAATTAAACGATGATTTAACATTAGAATTTAATACAAAGAAAAAAGTATCAGATTATATAAAATCAATAAATGGAACAATAATAAATGATTATATAATTGATTCTAATAAACTAGGTAAAAAAACTGTAAATTTCGAATATATAAATGAACAAAATATCAAATTAAAATATTCATATGATATAACAGTCGTAGATACAACTCCACCAATCGCATGGATAGGAAGTTATTATAGTTATCCAGTAAATAGTGAATTTAATTTAGAAAAAAAGATACTTTGTGGAGATAATGAAGATAATAAACCAAAATGTACTATTGAAGGTGAATATGATATGTCTAAGGTGGGAAAATATCAATTAACGTTTTCATCAACTGATAGAAGTGGAAATAAAACAACTAAAGATTTTACATTAAGTGTCTATGAACCAACACCATCTAATTCTAAATCAACAGATAATAAAAAAGAAGATACTCATATTGAATTTAAAGATATAGTTGAAAAATACAAAACAGATGATACAAGCATTGGATTAGATATTTCTGAATGGCAAGGTAGTGTAGATTTTAAAAAATTAAAAGAAGAAAACGTAGAATTTGTAATTCTACGTGTAGGTGGTACAAAAGGAAGAAACGGCGAATATTTTTTGGATAGTGAATTCAAAAACAATATAAAAAATGCAAAAGAAAATAATATTAAAGTTGGTTTATACTTTTATTCATATGCATCAACTACTAAAGAAGCAAAAGAAAATGCTTTATGGGTTATAAAACAAATAAAAAAATATGATATAGATTTACCAATAGCATTTGATTGGGAAGAATGGTCAAATTTCAATGAATATAATTTAAGTTTTTTTGGTCTAACTAGTCTTGCAGAAACATTTATAGATACAGTAGAAAAACATGGATATAAAGGAATGTTATATAGTAGCAAAACATATTTAGAAAATATTTGGTTAAATAATGATAAGACTATTTGGTTAGCACATTATACTGATGCAACAAACTATCAAGGGAATTATAAAATATGGCAAATGACTAATATAGGCCATGTTAATGGAATAGAAGGAAATGTAGATGTAGATATACTGTATAAAAAGCATTAAAAAGTGTCTAACATAAGAAAAAAGCGTTATTTTCAACAAATTTAAACATTTAATACCTAAAAAGGCTTTTTTAGAACAAATTTTTTATTTTCTTCATTTTTAATAGTATAATGTAATTATGCATAAAGTTTATATTTTATGTAGGTAGTATATTTCGTCGACTGGATATACTAAAAAGAGTCTAACTAAGGCTCTTTTTTATTTTTTTTAAGTAATATATCGTAAATAAAAATTAAATTATTATTAAAAAGTATTATAATATAGTATAATTATATTGGAGTGGTATCTATGGATATATATAATGATTTATCTAACAAATATAATACTTTTATATACAAAGATTATAAAATAGAAGACTTAGAAAATAAAACAAAAATAACTTATGAATTTAATATTCCTAATTTAACAAATTTTTACCCAACTTTAGTTTTAGATAAATTCGAAATAAATGATTTTACAAAATATTTAATATTTCATATAGGTTTAGTAGAATTAATTAGTTATTGGAAATGTACTTGTAGTAAGAATGTTATAATAGAAGCCGGATATATTAATGAAGAACAAATAAAATTTTTCAAAAAACTTTACTATTATGGCTTAGGTGAATTATTTTATACAAACGGAATAAAAGTTGAATATGAAGATTTTATGAATATTAAATGTACACATAAAAATGAGAATATAACTATTCCAAAATATAATGGAAATGGTAACCTAATACCAGTAGGTGGAGGAAAAGATTCTAATGTTACGTTAGAAATACTCAAAAATGAAAATAATAGTGTATTTATGATTAATCCTAAAAGTGCAAATTTAAATTGTGCTTCTTATGCCGGATATACTAGTGATAAAACAATTATAGTAAAAAGAGTATTAGATAAAAAACTATTAGATTTAAATAAAGAAGGTTTCATTAATGGTCATACTCCATTTAGTTCTTTAGTAGCATTTATATCATACTTATCTGCATATACAAATAATAAAAAATACATTGTATTATCTAATGAATCTAGTGCAAATGAATCAAATGTAGAAGGTACCAAAGTAAATCACCAATACTCAAAAACATATGAGTTCGAAAATGACTTTAATAACTATACAAAAACATATTTTAAAATAGATATTAAATACTTTAGTTTATTAAGACCACTTTCTGAATATCAAATTGCTTACTTATTTTCTCATTATGATAAATATCATAAAATATTTAGAAGTTGCAATGTAGGAAGTAAAAAAGAACCATGGATGTGGTGTAATAATTGTCCTAAATGTTTATTTGTATTTATTATGTTAAGTCCATTCTTATACAAAGATAAATTAATTGACATTTTTGGTGAAGATTTATACGAAAAAAAAGAATTATTAAGTACATTTATTGATTTAATAGGTTATGGAAATAATAAACCATTTGAATGCGTAGGTACATATGAAGAAATAAGATACGCAATAACTAAGTTAATAACTGAATTAGATAAATTGCCATATCTATTACAATATTATAAAGATAACTACCAACTAGAAGACTTAGAAAATAATCTATTAAATAATTATAACAAAGAAAATAACTTACCAAACTATTTTGATAATCTTTTAAAAGAGGAGTTAAATAAATATGAAAAATAAAATAATAGAAATATTTAAAAATAAAAATATTGCAATATTAGGTTTTGGTAAAGAAGGAAAGTCTTCTTATAATTTTTTAAGAAACAATTTAAAAAATGAAAAAATTACAATAATTGACCAAAATACAGAATTAAACAAAAATGATGAAATATTTACTGATGATAAAAATATTGATTTTGTTTTAGGTGCTGATTATTTAGAAAACTTAAATAAATATGACATAATAATAAAATCACCTGGAATAAAAATACCAGAATCAAAAGTTGATCTAAATAAAGTAACTTCACAAATAGAAATAATTCTTGAAATTGACAGAAAAAATATAATAGGTATAACAGGAACAAAAGGTAAAAGTACAACATCATCTTTACTATACAAAGTATTAAAAGATCAAAATAAAGATTGTTTATTACTAGGCAATGTAGGAAATCCAATATTTGATTATATAGATCAAATTAATGAAAATACAATCTTAATAATAGAAATGTCTAGTTATCAATTAGACTTAGTACATTTATCTCCACACATATCTGTATTATTAAATTTATTTGAAGATCATTTAAACTATCATAAAACTATAGAAGCATATCATTTAGCAAAATTAAATATTTTTAAGTATCAAACAACTGATGATTATTCTCTATATACATCTACTTGTGAAAATACAAAGAAATATATTACAAAAACTAATTATAATTCAAATATAATTGATATCAACAATGAATTTACAATTAAAAATGATAATGTTTATTATAAAAATATAAGAGTATATGATACAAAAGCTGAAAGATTATTATTAGGCAAACATAATTTAAGTAACATATTATTTGTTATATATATTGCAATATTACTTAAATTAGACTTAAATAAATGTACAAAAACTATAAATACATTTAAACCTTTAGAACATAGAATGGAACAAGTAGGTACATTTAATAACATTACATATTATAATGATTCCATCGCTACAATTCCTGAAGCAACAATTAATTGTTTAGAAGCATATAAAGACGTTGATACTCTAATATTTGGTGGTCAAGATAGAGGTATCGATTATCAAATATTAATTGATTATCTAAATAATTCTAATGTAAATAACTTTATATGTATGAAAGATACTGGCTATAAATTAGCTCCATACATAAAAAAAGGAAAAGTATATAAAGCAGAAACATTAGAAGATGCGGTAGATATAGCAAAAAAAGTTACTAAAACTGCTTGTCTTTTATCTCCGGCAGCTCCAAGTTATAATGCCTTTAAAAACTTTGAAGAAAAAGGTAATAAATATAAAGAATTAGTTAAAAAATAAGCTTATATAAGTTTATTTTTTTATTGTATAAATTCTATATAATTCTTATAATCTCTAATAACTTCTTTAACAAATACAGACATATTATTTTTATCTATTAACATAAATACACTATTCTTAGTACGAGTTAACGCTACATAAAACAATCTTCTTTCTTCATCATACTTATATAATTCTTTATCAAACAAACTCTTTATTATTTTATTATTTTTAATTTTACTAGGAAAACCCATAATATCATCACATAGATTAATTAATATAACATTATCACTTTCTAATCCTTTAGATTTATGAGCGGTATAATAATTAATACTGTTAACATCACAAAACTTATCAACATAATATTTTATATCATTATTATTCCTGCCAATAATCATATAATTATTTTTGACAATACTAATTAATTTTTTAAGACCATATATCAGGTTACTAGAATAATATATTTTAATTGGTTTACTATTACTTTTATTACTAAATAATTCTTTTTTAAATTGATATTTGTTTTTACAAATAAATTTATTACTAACATATAATAACTCTTTACTATTTCTATAAGTATTTTTTAAATACATAATTTTGCTATCAACAAAATAATCTTTAAACTTTAAAAATATTTCTATATCACTACCAGCAAATCTATAAATACTCTGATAATCATCTCCAACACACATAATTTTAGCATTATTATATTTTATAATACTCCTAATCAAATTCAAACGTATTTTACTACTATCTTGAAATTCATCAATTATTATATACTTATATTTTAATTTTAAATGATACTTATTTACTAATTTTTCTGCCTTTATAATCATATCATTCAAATCAATACTATTAGAACTATTTAATTCATTTTCATAAATTCTATATATTTCTAATATAAACTTATATGTAATTTTATTGACACTATTCTTATATTTATTATATATAAAATCTGTATCTAGTCCTTTATTTTTTAACAAATTTATAAATGTAACAATATTCTTTTTATATATCAAAAAATCTTTACTATTTACGATATCATTATAATTAAATCTTTTAAATAAAACCATAATATAATACTTTCTATAACTATATTTAACAATACTTAAAAAATATTCATTAACAATATATTCTAAATATCTATTATCATAAATTGTAACTTCATTGTAATATCTATTTATTATATTTAAACCCAACTTATGAAAAGTATAACAATGAACATTAATACCAATATTTAATAATTTATTTTTTAATCCATTAGTAGCTTCATTAGTTAAACTTATACAAAGTATTTCATCTTCTTTAATATTATTATGTATTAAATATTTAACTTTACCCAAAATAGTACTTGTTTTACCACAACCAGCACCAGCAACTACTAACAAATTTTTATTTTCTTTAACACACTCTATTTGATACTTGTCTAAACTATATCCATCAATTTTAAATATTTCATCATTCATAATATACATCCTTCAATATATATTATTATGAAAAAATTTGTATTTCCTTTTATTATTAAAATATTTAATGAAAAAAAGAAGTTAACAGCAACGATGTTTCTCTAACAAAGTTTACATCAAAACTAACTTCTTTTATAATGCAAAAAAACTGTCATCTAAAATACTATATAAATATAAATTAACTTTTTTATCAAAACTTCTTTCTATATATTCTTTATAACCATTTAACTGTTTAACATACTCATCACTGGAAGTATTTTTTAATTTATAATCAATAATATCAATATAATCATCATACTCTAACATTAAATCAATAATTCCATGATATTTAACATTATCTTCTTCAAAAATAAACTCATATTCTTTATATATTTTAGCATTATTAATATTTTTAACAATTTCATGACTTAAGAACTTATTTATATAATCAATCTCATTATCATTCAAATCACTATAATCAGGATTCTTAAAATCTATACTTTCAAAAAGTTCATGTAAATATATACCTAATTCCATATTATTCTTACTATCTTGTGATAAAATATCTTCACTTACTTTACTAAAATGTTTGTTAATAACTAATTCTTTTTCCACATTTATATTATGAGTTTTAATAACAACATCACTATCATTTATTACATTTTCATAATTATATGATTTAACATCATTATAATCATGACTTAAATTAATATCTTCTAAATTAATATCAACAAAATATTTTTCTATTTTAGGTTTAATAGATAAAATAATATCTTTAAAACTTCTATATTGTATTCTATCTCTATTTAATATGACACCATTACTTTCTAACTCACAATTAACTTCTTTATTAAAATTACCTACAATAATCATCTTTTCTTTAGCACGTGTAAGAGCAACATATAATAAACGTATTCTTTCACTTATATCTTCTTTAATATAATTATCTTTAACTAATTCTTTTGTTATTATTTCATCTAATCCTTCATTATTTACAGGAACAATAATTCCATAATTATTATCATATATTATTCTTGCTTTTAAATCTCCAAGATTAAAAGGTTTATCAAATCCTGAAAAATAACATATATGATATTCCAAACCTTTAGATTTATGTATAGTCATTATTTTAACAGTATCACTATCATTACTATTCATATTAATTTTAATTTGTTTATTTTTCTTAATTAAACTATCAAAATATTCCTTTATATCATTAATTCCATAACCTATATTATCCATATCACTAAGAGTTTTATATATAAAATTAATTATCATAGTTTTATTATCTATATTACCAACGTTTATAAACTTATTATATATATCAAAACTATCTATTATACGTTCTAAAACATCTTTGTTGCTAATACTATCAACATCAACACTTATTTCATAACATTTTTTATATACTGTAGTTTCATTATATTTATTGTTCTTTATTATTTCAAATATATCACTATCATTTAAATCACACAAATAACTTCTAGATATACTAATAAATAAATATTTAAACTCAGTATCAAACTCTTTATTTTTAATTTTGATAATTAAACTAATAATATTCTTTATTAAATACAGTTCTGTTTCATTAATTATATTATCATCTTTATATAAAGTAGTAGGAATATTTAAATATTCAAATATCTTTTTATACAAATCAAAGTTAGTAGTTCTATCCATCAATATAACAAAATCACTATACTTAATATCTTTAAGAACTTTCTTATTTTTATCAAATACTTGATATTTATTATTTACTTTATTTTTTATGTCATTAGCAATAATAAACGCTTCTATTTCTTCTTGTTTAAAGCCAATATTTTTATCATATTCATAATTATATATATCTAAATTATTATTTTGTTTTGTTTTACCTTCATTAATATAAGTAGTGTTACCAAATATCATATTATGACTAACGCTGTATTCAGCTCCACCAATATAATTATCCATAATAAGATTAAATATAATATTAATATCATCTAATACTTCAAATCTACTTCTAAAGTTCTTATTTAGATCAATTTTCATACCACCATTATTATTAGAATAATTATCATACTTATTTTTAAACAAAATAGGATTAGCGTTTCTAAATCTATATATACTTTGTTTTATATCACCCACCATATAAACATTATTATTACATATTAAATTTATAAATTCCTCTTGTATATCACTAGTATCTTGATATTCATCTACACATATTTCATGAAAACTATTTTTTAGTTCCAATCTAACATCTTCATTATTTTTAACTATATCTATAGCCATCATACTAATATCATTAAATTCATATTTATTTATTGATAATTTATAATAATGAATTTGTTTATCTAATTCTTTTAAAATATCTATTATAGCAACAACATAATCTCTAGTATCATATATATTTTTAATTATTTCATCTTTAGAATGATAACACATGTTATTTATATCTTTAATAGTACTAGTAATAAGACTCTTAATATTTTTACCTAACTCTGTAGAATTTCTTAATGGAGATAATTTAATATTTGCTACGTTATTTTTAATACTAGTGTAATCATCGGATACTAATAAATTATTTAATTCTTTATAATATTCATCTATATATTTTCCATCTACTTCACTAGATAAATCATTTAACATAATTTTAATATTTCTAATTTTCTCTTTTAACAAATTCTCATAATCTTTTAAAATATTATTTACAAAATTATCATTATAATGTTCATTAATATAATTATCAAAAAAATTATTTTTATCAATTACTAAATCAATTTTATTATTAATATCTATTAACATTTGTTTTAAATTATTATCATCTTTTACACATAATAAATCTACTAATTTTAAAAAATTACTATCTTTATTTTTATAATTTTTTTCAAAGATATTATCTAATAATTCTTCTTTTTTTAAATCTATAATACTAGAATCAACAATTGATATATCTTTACCAATACCAAGTAAATAATGATATTTTTTAACAATACTAAGTGCAAAAGAATCAAAAGTAGTAATATATGCATTATCTATAAAATTCAATTCATCTTTTAAACTAGGATAAGATTCACAAGCTTCTTTTATAGAAATACGTATTCTTTCTTTCATTTCATGAGCAGCATTATTTGTAAATGTTAAAATTAACATATTCTTAATACTTATACCAGACATTAATTTACGAATAACTCTTTCAGTTAATACAGCAGTTTTACCACTACCAGCACCAGCTGAAACTATAATGTTTTTACCACTTTCACTAATTGCTAATTCTTGTTCTTCAGTCCATTTTGGCATACCTATCACCTTAAAAATATTATAACAATTTTTTCTAAATAATTAAATGTAAAAAGAATTGTAAAATTATTGGCAAAATAATAATAAAGATGTATCAATATGATACTATTAAAATAGGTGAGGAAAATGAGGAAACATATTAAAGTAATTCTTATAATATCTTTATTTATATCATTAGGAATACTCACATGTACGTTACTTTTATATAAAAAATATAATACTCCTCATATAGTATTAATAGGTAATGAAACCATAACAATGAATGTATATGATACCTATAATGAATTAGGTGCAAAAGCAATAAAAAATGAAAAAGATATTTCAGATAAAATAAAAATAGAAGGTAAAATAAATAACAGTAAACCAGGTAATTACAAAATATCTTATACAGTTGATAACAATACAATATATAGAAATGTAATAGTAAAAGATAATGTTGCTCCAGAAATATCACTAGTTGGAAATGATTATGTAGTAGTAGGTAAAGATACTGAATATATAGATGAAGGAGCTAAAGCAACTGATAATATAGATGGAGATATAACAGATAAAATAGAAATAACAGGCAAAGTAAACACTAAAGAATTAGGTGATTATACATTAACGTATCAAGTAAAAGATTCATCAAATAATGTATCAACAATAACAAGAACAATTAGTGTAAAATCTACATCTACTTATATAAAAATATCAATAGACAATCAAAAACTATGGTTTTTTAAAAATAATAAATTATTCTTATCTTCAGATATAGTAACAGGTAATATAAAAAATCATAATACACCAAAAGGTACATTTAAAGTTTATGAAAAAGCAAGAAATGTATATTTAAAAGGCCCAGGTTATTTATCATATGTAAATTATTGGATGGCTATACATGGTGGAATAGGGTTACATGATGCGACATGGAGAGATGAATTTGGAGGAAAAATATATGAAAATGATGGATCTCACGGTTGTATAAACCTACCAAAAGATATTGCATCAAAAATATATGAGAATGTATCTATTGGAACAGTAGTAGAAGTATATTAGGTGATAACATGAAAAAAGAAATAAAAGAATACATAAAAAGAATAAAAATGACAGAAGAAAATATAAAATTAAAAAATACAGCATCACTAATAACAATAATAGTAGAGTCTATTAAAGTATTATTAGCTCTCTTTTTTATGAATAGTTTAAGTACGTTAGTACTAAAAATAATATTTATATATGCTATTATTGCAATACCATTAGCAATATTTATATTATTTACAGATGATTATAAAAAACTGAGTAAATATATATTTTTAGATTTATCAACATTTATATTTTTCTTTTCAAATATAATAGGTGGAATACTAACAGAAAAAATAATTTGGATTGCAGATAAAAAATTACTCAAAGAAATGAACAAAGCAGAAGATAAAATAAAACCTTTACCAAATAAATTAAATTATGATAAAAAAGTATATGCATATTTATTTCTAAGCATCATAATTGCATATAATTATATACACATGAATGAATTCATATTTTATATATTAGTATTTATAACTCTAATCTCATTTTTTGTAACAGAATTAAAAATGAGTATTAAAGATTTTAAAAAAAATAAAAAAGTATATATATCTTTCATATTAAAAAATTTTATCATATTTTCATTAATAAGTTCTATATTATTTATCATAGTAGGTATAATTGTTAAAAGTGATTCTACAAATGAATTAATATTAAATGAACATAAAATATCAACGATAATATTGGGAATATTTTATGCTCCAATAGCAGAAGAATTATTATTTAGAGGATGCTTAAGAAAATTAATAAAAAATGATATATTATTCATAATAATTAGCGGTATTGGATTTGGAGCGTGGCATGTAGTAGGCTATGATCAATCTATTTTACAATATTTATATATTATTCCATATAGTATGATAGGTATAGGATTATCATATGTTTACGCTAAAACAAATAATTTAACAATAAACATAGGAATGCACGCATTAAATAATATACTAGCAAGTCTTTAAAAAAGTGAATTATTTATAATATCTATTTGATATTACATAATTCACTTTTTAATTTAAATAATCTAAATCTTTTATATCTTCTAATTCACGAATATCTCTATTAGTCATATAACAAATATCTTTAAAATTACAATAATTACAGCCTATATTTTTACCATTAATTTTTTTAGGATTAATAGTAAAATCAGCATTTTCTATACCCTTAATACATTCATCTATTTTATTATTGGTAATCTTAACTATATTGTCTATTTGATTTTCAGTCAATGTATTAGCATATCTATAAAAACCTTTATCAGTTATTTTCATAGAATGTATTAATTCACTATTCTCTAAAGTACTATCTAAATTACTTAAAATACTTTCATTACCTAAGCTATATCCCTTTAATTTTAAATTATCTTTCTTTAATTCTTTTAAAGTTTTACCATTAACTTTACTAAATTTATTAAATAACACTTGTTGTAAATAAAAACCAATAATCTTATAATCTTTATCTATATTTTTAGTTAAGTATAAATAAACTGGTAATTGCATAGATAAACCATAAGGTAAATAATTTAAATCAACATCTATTTTATATGTTTTATAATCTATAATTACTGCATAATTATCTTTTAACAATAACTTATCTATAAAACCCTTAAACGTAATGTTAATAACATCTGACTTATCAACATTAACTTTTTCTTCATACTTTGCACTATCCATATTCATTAAAGTATTTTGATACTTAATTACATTAACAACAAATTTTATTTCATCAATAATTCTACTTAAAAAATATTCATTTTTAAAACTTTTAGGATATATATTATTTTCTATGTAATATTGACACAATTTATCAACATCAGTATCACTATCTAAACATTTACTAAGTACATAATGAAATAAATTTCCAATATATGTTTGTATCTTTTCTTCAAAATAATCTAATTTTAATATATTAGATAAATAAAACTTAAATTGACAATGATAATAATTATCCATACTAGAAAAGCTTAAATTAAGACTACTATTTAAATATTCATACAAACTATTTTTATTAATACCACTAAATCTATTATCATAAGTATTATAATCTATTTTATAATTACTATATAATACATCTAAATTCTTACTATGTGTATTATATCTAATTAAATTATCTAATTCATGTGTAGTCTTTATTCTATTTAAAATATCACTATAATTACTATAATCTATACTTTTATCAATAACATTCATTTTATACTCATCTATTAATAAACTAGGAAAAAAACTCTCATTCAAATACTTCTCTTTATAACTAATATATAAATTCTTAATATTACTAATAATTTTATAATATAATTTTTTATTTATAACATTAAGTTCATAACTTTTCTCTAAGAAACTAGGTTTAATATTATCACTAATATAGTCTTCATCTTTCACAGTAACAGGAATACTATTTAAATTAAAACCAACTAAGAAAACATATTTATTATCATCAATTATATTGTTAACAATTGACAAGTTATTAACAGCATTTTTATAATTTACACTATCTAACTTTGTATTTTTCATAACACTAATAATAATATCTTTAACACTTACATAATCATCTGTAAAATAAAACTTATTAACAACATTTATAAGTTTATTATAAATACTCTTATTACTAATATTAGTCATATCATATTTTTCTTTAATATTATCTAATAATTTATTTATATCATTACACAAATTATTAATAAAATATTTACCAATTTCAGTTTGATACAAAGTACTAGTATTTTTAATATTTATAGGAATATTATACATATTAAATATTTTTTTTATTATAAAATCATAATCTGAATTAGTATTTGAAACAAATATATTATTAATATCAACACCATTATCAAGTAAATTACATATTTCTTCTGCCACAAATATTACTTCATCTTCTAAATTATTAAATTTATAAACCTCATGATCATATACTTTATATTCTTTGTTAATAAACTCTAAGTTATTAACACCATCTAATATATATTTCTGATATTTATTAATATAATCATATCCATATATGTATATATTTTTATTTTTAATAAGTTTTCTAAATAATTTATTTTTTATTAGTTTATTATCTATACTATCTTTAATATTTATTAACTTTTTCATTTTATTATCTTTAATATCTTCATTTATATATCGTATATTATCTAAATATAAAGTAGCAATATCATAACTAATATTTTCTATTTTCATAAGATTATATATAGTTTCTTCATTATAATCAAAAGTTAATGCCTTAATAAATGTATTTAAATCCATAATTTTTATATTCATATATTTTTTATTATTTCTTAAATAATTTAATACATTATCTTTAATATCATTAGGAATAATTAAAATTGAGTTATCTTCTATATCTAGTTTCATATTATTCACCCAATATAATTTTAACACATAAAAAAAGAAAAACACATATTATTCATATGTGCTTGTTAAATTAAAGTATTCTTCCATAGTAATCCAATCACCATTATTATAAAGCTTTTCTGCTAAATCATAACCAACATATCTTAAATGCCAACTTTCATATTTATAACCAGTAATATTATCTTTACCTTTAGGATATCTTAAAATAAAACCATATTTATATGCATTATTGTTAACCCATTTTCCTTCTTCAGTATATTGGAACGCATCTGATATTGAGTTTAAGTCAAATGCAAGTCCAGTTTGATGTTCAGAATGTCCGGCTCTTGCACTATAAGTATCAGCCATAGCTTTGCCATCTTTATTAACATAATGATTATATAATTCTTCTTGGAAAGAATAACTTCTATAGCCACTTTGTATCCAGATGTTTAGACCAAGTGCTAACGCATCTGCTTTCATAATTTCAAAGTTTTTATACACATCCTCATCAATGTAAGAAGATCCATATTTACTATTATTTATTTGCATATGAGGATTTTTTGGCTTATAGTCACTAGGTAAAGCATATGTCTTATTAACAATCATATAACCATCAACATAATAAACGCCATCAACTTGTGTAATTTCATGATTCCCAGTATTAATAATTTTTGTATTATTAGTATTATTAGACTTAGTTGTATCATCAGTATTATTAACAACTTTTTTAGTAGTTTTAACTTCTTCTTTAGTTTCTGTATTTTCTACATTATCAATTTCATTATTTTTATTTTCTACATTATTATTTTCATTATCTTTATCTTCATCTTTTACATTTTCAGTATTTTTATCTTTATTTTCTAATATTTTATTATCATAATGTCCATTCTCATATCTATGTATTAACATATATCCTCCTATTTTAAAGATATAAAACATTATAAATATTATACATACTAAAACATATTTATTTAATTTTTCACTTCTTTTTTTAGATTTTATAGAACTTAATAATATAGTAATAGGGTATAAAATTCCAAAAACATAAAATACAATTTCAACTAATAATCTCATAATACCTCCTAATTATTTATGCTATGATGAGCAGTTGGAGAATTAATATCAAGTGGTAAGAAAGTATAACCTTTTTCTAAACCTTCTTTAATAATCATATCAACACTTTCAATATTTGCTTTTTTTATATCGTGTAAAAGGACCACCGATGCATCATGTTTCTCAATTCCTTTTAAAACGTTATTTTTAATTTTTACAGGATCTGTGTTACTAACATCTTCACTATCAACATTCCAATCATAATAGTAATAACCTAATTCAGTCATTTTTTTAGCAACATTTGTAACAATACCTTTATTAAATCTACTTATTGTATTACTACTTCCACCAGGAAATCTAAACATTTTAGTTTTAGTACCTGTTTGCTCATATATTATATTATTCATATTATCAAAATCATTTACATAATCATCTACTGAATTATATACTTTTTTATAAACATGACTATAAGTATGAACCGCAATAGCATGTCCCTTTTTAAATTCTTCACCTATAACATATTGATAACTAGAAAATTGATTTGTAACAAAGAACGTAGCCTTAACATTATATTTATCTAGTATTTTTAATATATCTGAAGTATAAGAACAAGGACCATCATCAAATGTTAAATAAACAACTTTACCATTTTTAGGTATCTCACTCAAATCATCATACACAATAACTTTTTTAGTAACTATTGTTTTATTTCCAGATGAATCTGTAACTGAATAATCTATATTATATTCCCCAGTTTTAGATGTGTCAACATTACTTACTATAACATTATTAGTTATATCACCATCACAATTATCATATGCACTATAACTAGTATCTTCATACTTAGTTCCTTTATATATGTATGTTTTATCTCCATTCAAATTAATCTTAGGAGCTTCATCATCCTTATAATTAATATCTCTAAAAACAGTTTTCTTATTTCCAGATGAATCACTTACCGTATAATATATTTTATTATCTATTCTTTCAACTAAAACATTATTAGTTATATCACCATCAACATTATCAAAAGCGCTATATCCTTCTTCGATATATGCTTTATTAGGACAAATTTTACTTCCAGAATCTACAAGAGTTATTTCTGGACTTTCCAAATCATCAACATAAACATTTCTAGTTAAAACTTTATTTTCGTTATTATATTTTAAATTATAAACTATACTATAACTTTTATTACTTTTAACATTTTTAGTAACTTTAACATCTTTACTTATATCTTTACAAAATAATTTAAAATATTTACTACAATATTTAGCATAATACCCATCATCTTTATATTTTTCATTAACATCAATTTTTATATCATTATCTCCAATTAATGAAAAATATACTTTTTTATTTTTAAAACAATAAATACCACTAAAAAAAATTATTCCTATTAAGATAAGTATTATTATGTTTTTTCTTTTCATAATTACCACCCAACTACATAGAAATAATTAATAATTTATGTTTCATTTATAATTATAAATGCACCAAAACCTTCAATAATTAAGCTTGCACATAACATTAAATTAATAGCAGAATCACTTATATATTCTCTATCTATAATTCTATTTGCTACTAATGAAATTAGTAAAGCAATTAAACCTAATATAGAAATTAATACACCAATTGCAAGTAATGATTTATTTTTTTTGATGCGACTAAATTTAGCATTTTCTAATTTAGCAACATTTACATTATTAATTTCTTCTATGATTTCCTTTTCTTCATTTTCATATTTTGTTACTTCAATATTTAAATTTTTATCTTTTTTTATTTCAGTAACTTGTTCTTTATGAGGACTACTATTAACAACTTTTTTTGTATTAGTCTTTTTTACAGGACTTTTAACTGTTTTCTTAGTTGTAGTAGATTTATTTGTTGTTTTTTTAGAAGTTGTCTTCTTAGTATCCTTACCCTTAGTATTAGCAACAACGCTCTTTTTATTCGCCATACATTATCACCTAATATAATTATAGATAAATTAGTACATTTTTGCAAGTATAAAAACATATAAAATATTAATTTGATAAAGTAATATTCTTGACTACAACAGGAAAATGTGTTTAATTATAATCAAGGAGATGAAAATATGAAAAAAAGTTTAAAATATTTGATTATTTTTGCAATTTGTTCACTACTTATAATAACTGGTGTATCAGCAAAAAATAGTGGAAAAAGTTTATTCCAAGCAGATGAAAATTTGAAAATATCTGAAGAATTAAATGGAACAGCATTTTTAGCAGGAAGAAATATTGATGTAGATAAGAAAATCAATGGAATTGGTTTTATAGCAGGTCAAGTTATAAATATTAATTCTGATCAAGAATATCTATTCTCTGCAGCAAGTGATATTAAGATAAAATCTAATATTAAAAATGATGCTTTCTTAGCAGCAGCAAATATAAATATAGAGGGAAATCTTGGTAGAGATGCATATATGGTAGCTGAAAAAATCACTATTGATGGTAATGTAGAAAGAAATATATATTTATCTGGATCTATAGTAGAACTTAACGGTACTTATAAAGGTAATGTTAATGTAGATGCACAAGAAATAAAATTATCAGATGATATAAAAATAGAAGGAACATTAAAATATAATAAAGATGCGAAAGTAACCGGTTTAAAAGATGACATAAAAACAAAAAAAGTAGAAAGAACTTCAACAAAAATATCATTTAAAGATTATTTAGTATCATTTATAAATAACTATATACATATTACGATGTTTGCTATAGTATTAATTTACTTATCAGAAAAATTATTAAAGAATTCATTAAAACAAGTAAAAGACAAATCTGCAAAAACTATTTTAACAATATGTGGAAAAGGATTCTTAATCCTAATTGGAGTACCAATAATTGCTTTAATGTTATTAGTAACTAACTTATTCGCATCAGTTGGAATAGTAGGTGGAATAATATATGGAATATTAATATATGTTTCAAGCATATTTACTTCATACTTTATTGCAACAGAATTAGATAATAAATATTTGAAAAAGAATTTAAATAGTTATTTATTAGTAATAGTAGGATTATTTATAATAAGCGTTCTTAAAATTATACCTGTAATAGGAGCATTTGTTTCATTATTCAGTTTATTATTCGGTTTAGGTATAACTGGAAATATGATAATAGAATTAAGAACAAATAAATAAAATACTTACCACCTTTAAGGTGGCTTTTTCTTATCATTAAAATAATAAGTATTAACTAAAAAACAGTAGCAATTAAACTACTGTTTATTATTTCGTAATATAAAATTCATTATCTTTAATATCAATATTTATGTTACTTCCAAATAATATTTCATCATTAATTAATGCATTTGCAATTAATGTTTCTATATTTCTACTTACATAACGTTTAATTGGTCTAGCACCATAATTAACATCAAAACTATTATCGATTATATAATCTTTTGCTCTATCTGTTAAAGATAAAGTCAATTGTTTATCTCTTAATCTTAATTCAATATTCTTAATAATATTATTCAAGATTTCATAAACTACATCTTTAGTCAAAGGTTTAAAAGTAATAATTTCATCAATTCTATTAATAAATTCTGGTTTAAATGTAGCTTTTATACATTCATTTATTTTTTCTTCGTAATTACTTTCACTATTTAATATATATTCACTTCCTAAGTTGCTTGTCATAATTATAATAGTATTTTTAAAATCTACTGTACGACCTTGGCCATCAGTAATTCTACCATCATCTAATATTTGTAATAATATATTAAATACATCTTTGTGTGCTTTTTCTATTTCATCGAAAAGAACAATACTATAAGGATTACGTCTAACCGCTTCAGTTAATTGACCTCCTTCATCATAACCAACATATCCTGGAGGAGCACCAACTAATCTAGCGACAGAATGACTTTCCATATATTCACTCATATCAATTCTTATCATATGTTTTTCATCATCAAATAATTCATACGCAAGCGTACGTGCAACTTCGGTTTTACCAACGCCTGTAGGCCCTAAAAACATAAATGAACCTATTGGTCTATTTGGATCTTTAATTCCTGCTCTTGCTCTTTTTATAGCTTCACTTACTAAATATAAAGCTTCATCTTGACCTTTAACACGTTTTTTCATGTTGTCGAATAAATGAATTAATTTTTCTTTTTCACCACCAACTAATTTAGCTACTGGAATATTAGTCCATTTAGAAATGATTTTAGCAATACTTTCATCATCAACAACATCACTTAAAATAGAACGCTTATTGTTATTATTAAGCTCTTCTAATTCACGTTTTAATGTTGGTATTACACCGTGACGTAATTTAGCGGCGGTTTCCAAATCATAATTGTTTTCAGCAACCTCTAATTCATAAGTCTTACGTTCAATTTCTTCTTTCTTTTTAGCAATATTGTCATTTATGACTTTTTCTTCTTCCCAATCACTTCTTAATTTCTTTTCATTAACTTTTAATTCATCTAATTTTTTATCTATTTCAATAACTCTGTTTTTACTAAGTTCATCTTTTTCGCGTTTTAATGCTTGTTTTTCAACTTCTAATTGCATAATTTTTCTTGTTAAAGTATCAAGTTCTACAGGTACAGACTCCATTTGCACTTTTATAGTAGCACAAGCTTCATCAACTAAATCAATAGCCTTATCTGGTAAGAATCTACTTGTAATATATCTATCAGATAAAGTAGCTGCAGCAACTAAAGCTTTATCTTTAATTGTTACTCCATGATATACTTCAAAACGATTTTTTAAACCACGCAAGATTGTAATAGTATCTAATACAGTTGGTTCACTAACTTGTATTTTTTGAAATCTTCTTTCAAGTGCACCATCTTTTTCAATATATTTTCTATATTCATTTAAAGTAGTAGCACCAATACAATGTATTTCACCACGAGCAAGCATAGGTTTTAACATATTTCCAGCATCCATAGCACCTTCTAAGGCACCAGCACCGACTATCATATGTATTTCATCTATAAATAAGATTATTTCACCATCGCTATCTTTTATTTCTTTTAAGACAGCTTTTAATCTTTCCTCAAATTCACCACGATATTTAGCACCTGCAACTAAAGCACCCATATCAAGTTCCCAAATATGTTTATTTTTTAAACTGTTAGGTACATCACCTTTAATTATTCTAAGTGCTAGCCCTTCAACAATAGCCGTTTTACCAACACCAGGTTCACCAATTAATACTGGATTATTCTTAGTTTTTCTAGATAATACTCTAGTTATATTACGTATTTCATCATCTCTACCAATTACAGGTTCTATTTTACCTTCTTTGGCAAGACTAACAATATCTCTACCATATTTTTCTAACGGCTTTTTCAAATTTTCTTCATAAGGATTTTGCTCCATAAAAACACTTCCTTTCTATATACATTATATCACTAAATTAGCACTTGTCAATACATAGTGCTAATTTTAAAATTTTGTTGACAAATACAGTAGTTATGGTAATATTAAAGTGTAATAACACTTGTTATTTAAAGGGGAGATAAATATGAGTGCTACACCAAAAATAAAAAAAGAAGACTTAATAAAAGGTTCAATAAAAATAATAAGAGACAAAGGTATAGAAGAATTATCAGCAAGAAATCTAGCAAAAGTATGTAATTGTTCTACACAACCAATATTTAGAATATTTGAAAATATGGAAGATTTAAAAAATACAGTATACGATGATATATATGAAATACAATCAAAATATATTAGTAATGGTGAAAATCATCAAGTACCATTTATAGGTATGGGACTTTCATATATAGAATTTGCGGGAAAAGAAAAGAATTTATTCAAATTTTTATTTATGTCATCAAATTCTAAATATAATAATATATTAGAAATGGCACAAAACGAACAAGGTAAAAAATACACAGAAAGTATAATAAAATCAACAGGATTAAGTGAAGCATCATCAAAACAAATATATATTAATACATGGTTAATTATTCATGGTATTGCTTCTATGATGGCAACAACAAATTGTAAATTAAAAAGAGAAGAAATCGAAGTAATAATATTTGATGCTTTTAAAGGCTATAGACAAGTATTAATGAATAAAGAACTTAATAATAAATATAAAAAACAAACTAGCGATTAGCTAGTTTTATTAATTTAGCATGTATTACTAATTTAGTACTACTATTATAACAAGTAGATAAAGTTATAATCTTATCATCTTTATTCAAATTAACATTAAAATTATAAATACTTCTATTACTAATTAAATCTAAAAAATTAACAAACCCCTCATCATTATTAAAATCAGTAATAATATAATCACTAGTAGTAGGTATAGTATAAATACTAAATATTTGCCATAAATAACTATAACTATTATCTACACTTTTAATAACTAAATTCTTATTATTTTTATACCATTTATCTTTTATTGTATTTTTTAAAGAACCAAATAATGCATTATTATATAATCCATGTCCATATATAATAGTATTCTTATTATTATTCATAATATTATTATTTCTATAATCCATAAATATCCAACCAGCACTATTATACTTTTTATCTAATTGATGATTTAAATAATAATCGTTATCACTACTTTGTACAATTGGATAATTAACATTAGTATTATTAACAAATATCCACCCATTAACATCTTTATTAACATTCTTTAAATCTTCAATATTAACATCTATCATACTATATTTTAAAAATTTCCAATACATATCTTCTTTATTAGAAGGAGGATTTATATTTTCACCATTCTCTATTTCAACAATATTTGTAATCTTATTCAAATCTTTTTCTTGATTTTTAATACTATTTTTATCTTTAATATTTAAAATAATTTTATAAGAAAAAAATACTAAACACACAATAAATATAATAATTAAACCTATATAAATACTCTTTTTAAACTTCTTTTTATTTCTAATCATAAAAATCTCATCACTTTCTAAAATAATTATACACTATTTCTTGTTAAATAATAATATATTTGATAATATAAACTCGTGATTAATATGAAAAAAAACGAAAAATTAGAAATATTATATGAAGATAAATATATCATTATAGTTAATAAACCTTCTGGATTATTAACTATAGGTACTAATAAAGAAAAAGATAATACTCTTTATAGAAAAGTATCAAATTATGTAAAAAAACAACATAAATCCAATAAAATCTTTATTGTACATAGATTAGATAAAGATACTAGTGGAATAATACTATTTGCAAAACAAGAAGAGATAAAAAGAAAACTACAGTATAATTGGGATAAAACAACAAGAAAATATATAGCTTTAGTAGAAGGAAAAGTAAAAAAAGAAGGTATAATAAAGAATTATTTGAAAGAAACAAAAACTTTATATACTTATAGTACTAATGATAAAAGTGGAAAGTTAGCAATTACAAAATATAAACCTATAGTATCTAAAAAAGAATATAGTTTACTTGATATAGAAATATTAACAGGAAGAAAAAATCAAATAAGAGTACACATGAAAGATATATCACATCCAATAGTAGGAGATAAAAAATATGACAGTAAAAAAAATCCTATAAGAAGAATGTGTTTACATGCAAATTATCTAAAGTTTAAACATCCTATAACAAATAAAGATATCGTTATAGAAAGCAAGTGTCCAATTATATTTGAAAAATTAATTAATGATTGTAAATAAAGAAAAATATGATAAAATAATAATAGAAATGAGTGATTTTGTATGAGTAAAATTATAAATGGTAAATTAATATCTGATGAATTAGTAGAAGAGTATGAAAAAACCTTAAATGAGTATAATAGACTTTATGATATAGTTGAAGGTGCAAATGATTACGGAGATAATATAGTTAATGGTGATTACGAATCTAAAAATGAATTAAATGATATTGAAAAGAAAATGTCTGAGATTGAAAATGAATCAATAATTAATTCAAAGATAGTTGTTATTGATGAAAGAATTATTTTAGAAAGTGATTTAGAAAACTATAAAAATTTAAAGGCTGATTATAATTATTATTATGATTTATCTAATGGTGCAATGGACATGGGTGATAATGTTGTAAATGGTGATTTTAATTATAATGATAAGATTGATGAATTAGAAAAAGAAATAAATGCATTAGAGGCTAAAGCTACTTTAGCAATAAAGACTGAAACTATAGATGGAAGAGAAATACTATTATCAGATTTAAAAGAATATAAAGAAGTAAAGAAAAAATATGATGAATTATATGATTTATCTAACGGTGCAATGGACATGGGTGACAATATTGTAAACGGTGAAATGAGCGAAGAGAATCAAAAAGAATTAGATAAATTATATGAAAAACTTGAAAATTTTGAAAATAGAGCCAAATTAGCTACATCAAAACTTAATAATAAAAATACAAAATCAGATATAGGTGAAAATAATAATAACGAAAATAACAATGATAATAATGACAACAATAATGATGATAATAACAATGACAACAAAGAAAATGATGATTTAAGAAAAAAGACAGAAGAAGCAATAGAAAAAATAAAAGAAACTTTAGATCCAAAAGCGCCAAAAGAAGAATTAGATAATATTATAGAAAAAATGAATGAATTAATAATGAAATTGTTTAATTATGAACAATCATTATTTGAAAGTAAATTAAAAGAAAAAGATACTGTAGAAGAAAAATTGGATTTAATTGAAAAAAGACAAAATGAATTAGATGGATATGGAAAATTCTATGAAAGTACAAATCCAGAAATAAGTAATTTACTATTATCATCTAAAGAAAAAATGTTAAATTATATAAAAACTTCATATACTACATCTAAATCTTCAGGTGAATATACTTGGGCAAATTATGAAAGTATAAAAGAATCAAAAGAATATATAGAAGCAAATATAAATAAAGATGCAGATTTCAAATTTCAATTTGATACACTTTTATCAAAAATGGAAGATATTATTAAAAATCCAGAACAAGAACAATATGAAAACTGGAAAATTAATATGAATGAATTTACAAATAAATTAGGATTAAATAGTAGCGAAATAATTCCATATATGAATGCTCGTGCTAAGTTAATAAATCCTAATTTAGATATAGATAAAGAGTACAACATAAATGGCTTAGGATTAAATGTTGGTACTAAAGGAGTTGACCCAGTTCCTACTCCAACTCCTACTCCGACACCAATTCCGGATCCTACACCAGAACCAAGTATACCAACATCTACTGAAAAACCACCAATAAAACAAAGATTAAAAGTAGTAGCAAAAAAAGCATTAAATTGGATGAAAGAACACAAATTAATAACTATTGGATTAGGTTTAGCACTAACAACAGTACTACTATTTAGTATACCAGCAACTCATATGATGATAAATAGTTGTCTATGGGGTGTAGGAAAATCACTAGGATGGAGTACAGCAACACTAGATAGTCTTCATGGAATTAATTTAGGTTTAGCAAAAGGTGTAGCAGGTGGAAAATACTTATTTGAAAGTGCTTCAGGAGCATATACATTAGCAGGCGCAGCAGGAGCAAAAGCATTATATTC
The DNA here is from genome assembly GCA_934086185.1 of uncultured Bacilli bacterium. Taxonomy (GTDB): domain Bacteria; phylum Bacillota_I; class Bacilli_A; order RF39; family UBA660; genus UMGS1124. The sequence goes on along the minus strand of CAKOHW010000005.1, from coordinate 18,522 downwards.
TGCTGGTGCTGCAAATCTTGTTGGTGCTGTTACAGGTTTAACAGCAGCAGGAGGAGCGATTGGCGTTGGTGGTGCTTTAGTAAAGATGGGCGCAGCAGTTAAAGAAAAAATAAAGAACGCTTTAAGTAAGAAAAAAGACCAAGAAGAATATGAAGAAGATTTCTTCCCAGAAAATGAAGAACAAGTTGAATTAGAAAAAGAAAAAAATAAAACTAATGAATTGACTGAAATAAAAGAACAAATTATTGCATTGCAACAACAAAGTAGAGAAATGCAAGAAGCAAAAAAAGAAATGCAAGAACAATTAGAATCCGAAAGGAAAAAATCAGATCAATTATTAGATACAAATTTAAAATTAATAAATCTAATAAAATCTCGTGGCTTAAGTGATGAAGAAATAAAAGAATCATTAAATAATAATTCTGATGAATTAGAAAATGAAAAAACTCAAGTAATAAAATAAAAAAGGAGAATATATGGAAAAAGATACATTAGTAACATTGGAAGATAATACACAATATGCATTATTAGACGAAACTGTTATAGAAGGTATAAAATACTTCTTTGCAGTAAAAATAGATAATAATACTGGAAATCCTACAACTGAATATGAAGTATTTATGGAAGAAGTGGAAGATGGAGAAACATATTTATCTGCATTAGATGAAAGTGAATTCAAACAAACTATTTTAATAGATTTCACAAATAATTACATGCATATGGTTGGAGATTTAATGGAAGAAACAGACAAAGCAAACTAATGCTTTGTTTTTTTGTCCACAACTTGTAAAAAAAATAAAAATGAATGGTATTTACTAAATAATCTAGTTATAATATAAATGAGGAAGTGAAAATATGAATATATCTGTAAATGGAGTAAATATATTCTATATCATACTTATTACATTTATATCAAGTTTAATGCTTGTACCATTAGTAAGAGATATAGCGCATCATATAAATGCAATAGATATACCAAATGAAAGAAAAGTACATAAAAAACCTATGCCAAGATTAGGAGGCCTAGCAATATTTATATCATTTCTAATTGGATATATGTTCTTTGCCCCCGTTACCACACAAATGATATCAATACTTATTGGTGGTATATTAATTATATTATTAGGAATTATAGATGATATAAAACCATTAAAAGCAACTACTAAATTATGGGGACAAATTATAGTAGCAATTATTTTAGTATTCTATGGAAAAATATATTTAACAGATTTAACATTATTTGGAATGTATATAAATTTAGATATATGGGCATACCCGTTATCTATACTTATAATAGTAGGATGTATAAATATTATAAATTTAATAGATGGATTGGATGGTTTAGCAGCTGGAATAAGTTCAATATATTTCATAACTATAATAGCAATTTCAATTTTATTAGGAAGAATGGAAGGCTTAGGTTTTGTATTATGTTTAATTATGTTAGGTTCTACATTGGGATTCTTATACTATAATTTTAATCCAGCAAGTATATTTATGGGTGATACAGGAAGTATGTTCTTAGGATTTATGATAGCGGTAATTGCATTATTAGGATTTAAAACAGCAACATTTACTTCATTTTTAACTCCAATATTAGTATTATTTATTCCAATTTTAGATACATTACTTGCAATACTTAGAAGATTAATAAAAGGAGAATCTATTGGAAAACCAGATAAAGAACATGTACATTTTCAATTATTAAATAAAACATCTTCAGTTAAAAAAACAGTACTTATAATATATTTAATAAACATTTTATTTAGTATAGTTTCAGTATTATATGCTATTGGAAAAACAGATTTAGCAATATATTTATATATAGGTTTAATGATAATAGTAATAATATTTATATTCAAATCAGATATATTATATGGACATAAAGATACAAAAAAAACTATCAAAAATATTAGATAGTCTTTTTTTATCTACTAAAATAATATATAATGATAATTATAGAAATGGAGTACAACATGAAAGAAAAAACCGAAAAATTTACAAAGTATCTTTTAATAACTTTATTGATTATTATGCCAATTTTAGATATGAGATTTTTCTTTAGTAGAGTAACAACATTAACAGAAGTATTAATAATATTATTTTGTTTATTATTAACGTTGATTACCAATAAAACTTCAAGAAAGAGTTTTATAAAACTATTTATTTATTATTGCATATGTTTAATCTATTTAATAATAAATTACTATAGAAGCTCTAATTTTATCTCATACTATGAAAATAATTTTAATTATAGTTTATATAGAGAAACATTAACAATAATAAAATTAATGATGCCTATAACACTATATTTTATTTTAAAACATATGAATATAAATAAAAGAATATATAATAATATAATATTATATTGGAGTATATTTATATCATCATCAATAATAATTACAGATATTTTTAAAATAGGATACTCTAGCTATGGAGACCAAATAATTACGTATAATATATTTGGTTGGAAGAAAAATATATATTATATATATACGGCGTGTAAAGGATTTTTCAATTATGCAAATCAAGAATCATGCGTATTATTAATGCTATTAATAATAAATATATATAATTATATTTATAACAACAAAAAAAATATAGTAATTATATTTTTGCTATCTATATCAATGATAATATTAGGAACTAGAACATCAACAATAGGTGGATTACTATTATTTGTTTTTCTAATAATATTCTCAATAATATACAATTTAATAAAAAAAGTTAAAATAAAAAATAGAATAGTTTTCTTAACTATTCCAGTAGTATTATGGATTTTAATAATACCAATCTCGCCGTATAAAAATAGAAATTTAGAATTAAATATAGATAGAGATAGTACGGGTATAACAAATATAAAAGATGAAAAAATAATTACTAACGAAAATTCAAAGGTAAAGAAAAAAACTAAAACTTCTAAAGAGGTAGAAGTAGAAAAAACAAAAGAAGATTTACTAAGAGAATATTTTGACAGTTATGTTAATAATGATGTATTACCTGAAATGTTTTATAAAAACTACTATTCATATTATAATGATCCAGAGTTTTGGGTAGATTTCATAAAGAAAAATAATGTAAATGGAATTAATTATAGATTAATCGAGATAAGCATAATAAAAAGAGTAAAAGAAGTAAATAATAATAAATATGATACCTTATTTGGAATAAGTAATTCAAGAATACAAAATATAGTAAATATAGAAAGAGATTTTGTATTACACTATTATGCATATGGTATTATAGGTTCTTTGATATTATTATCTCCATACATATATTTATTATTTAATTTAATAATATTATGTATTAAAAAACGTAAAATAAATTATATTTATATATTAGGAGTTCTAAGTATATATATACTATCATGTGTATTAACTGGTAACATATTAAATTATTTAACTTGTTCTGTACCATTAATATTTATATACAATGGAATAAATATTAAGAAAAATAACATAAGTTATTAATGAATGATTGTTAATAACTTATTTTTTTAAAAAAATTTTATAAAAATAGACATATATATGGTAAAAAAAATCTAATTTGTTGAATTTTTCTTTATATTTAGATATAATTCTACATAGAAGGGAATAAAAATGAAAAAGATTATAAATAATTTAAAGTATACATATAAGAAGTATGCATTTTTAATGAAAGAATTAATTTCAAGGGATTTTAAGGTTAAATATAAAAGAAGTGTATTAGGTGTATTTTGGAGTTTACTATATCCAATCTTAACTATGGCTGTTATGGCTTTAGTATTTACAAACGTATTTAAATTTTCAACACCTGGAGTAAACTACTTAGTTTATCTATTAAGTGGATTAGTTTTATTTAATTATTTTAGTGAAGCATCTAATTTAGCAATGAGCAGTGTAGTAGCTAACTTTTCTTTGATAAATAAAGTATATATGCCTAAATATATATTTCCACTTTCAAAATGCTTATTTGTAGGAATAAATTTCTTATTAACGTTAATTCCATTATATGTAATAATATTTTTAACAGGTACAGGAGTAAATGTATATCACTTATTATTACCATATGTATATATTTGTTTACTATTATTCACAATCGGCATAGGATTTATATTATCAACAATTGCAGTATTTTTAAGAGATATGTTTTATATATATGGAGTAATTATTACATTATGGACATACTTAACACCAATAATGTATGATGTATCAATAATTCCAGCAAAATATCAAATATTTATGAAATTAAATCCAATGTATTGGTTCTTAGATTTTGCTAGACAAATTATATTATATAATCAATGTCCTGGGATAAGAAACTTTGTATATTGTGGGATAATTGGAATTGGATTTTTAATGTTAGGTATTTTCTTATTTAAGAAAAATCAAGATAAATTTATATATTATGTGTAGGTGACAATATGACAAAAAAAGATATAATGATAGAAGTTAATAATGTTTCAATGAGATTTAATTTGGGTATAGAAAAAGGGTTTTCTTTAAAACAAGCATTTGTTGACTTATTTAACAAAGAAAAGAGAAAAAATAAAAAAGTAAATCCTGAATTTTGGGCATTGAGAGATGTAGACTTTAAAATAGAAAAAGGTGAAGTTGTAGGATTTATTGGCTCAAATGGTGCTGGTAAATCAACTCTTTTAAAAGTTGTAGCAGGAGTAATGAAACCAACAAAAGGAAATGTTTCTGCTTATGGAAATATATGCCCAATGATTGAATTAGGAGCTGGGTTTGATCCACAATTAACTGCAAGAGAAAATATTTATTTAAATGGTGCAGTTATGGGATATTCAAAAGAATTGATTGATTCAAAATTTGATGAAATAGTAGAATTTTCAGAATTAAAAGATTTTTTAGATGTACCAGTTCAAAACTTTTCTAGTGGTATGGTAGCAAGATTAGCATTTAGTATTGCAACAATTGTAGAACCAGAAATACTAATTGTCGATGAAATTCTTTCAGTAGGTGACATAGCATTTCAAGCAAAAAGTGAACAAAAAATGTTAAGTATGATAAATGGCGGTACAACTGTTTTATTTGTATCACATTCAATAGACCAAATAAAAAAAATGTGTAATAGAGTTGTATGGCTTGAACATGGAAATGTACAAAAAATTGGTGGAAAAGAAATTTGCGATGAGTATAAAAAATTCATGGAAGAAAAATAAGGAGTATGAAAATTATGGAAAAAGTTTTAACTATATTAATACCTGTATACAATACAGAGAAATATATAAAAAGGTGTTTGGATAGTGTTTTATTAAAGGAAACAAATGATAAAGTTGAAGTAATAGTGGTAAGTGATGGTAGTAAAGATAAATCTATAAATATAGCAAAGGAATATGCAGAGAAATACCCTAACACATTAAAAATTATTGAAAAAGAAAATGGAGGCCATGGATCCACAATTAACAAAGGATTAGAAATAGCATCTGGAAAATATTTTAGAGTTTTAGATAGTGATGATTGGTTTAATTCGATTGACTATATTAAATACATTAAAAAATTGTCAAAAGAAACAGCAGACTTAGTAATTACTAATTATTCTCAAGAACATGTTTATAATGGAAAAAGTGATTATAAAAAATATGAATTATTAGAAGAAAATAAAATGTATAAATTTGATGAATTTGATTTGTCACTCTTAAAAGGAGAATACTTTGTTATGGCAACATCAACTTATAAAACATCATTATTAAAAAAATCACAACTAAAACTGATGGAAAAAACTTTTTATGTTGATATGCAATACAATTTAATTCCAATAAAAGAAGTAGAGACTTTTACTTATTATGACTTGGATATTTATAGATACTTTATAGGCAGAGCGGATCAAAGTGTAAATACTGCATCTATGGTTAAGAACAAAAATGATCATGAAAAAGTTTTAAAGTATATGATAGATTTTTATGAAAGTCAAAAACCAGAATTAAGTGAGATAAAAAAAGAATATATTAAAGTTATAATAAACTATACATTATTTACACACTATAATATTTTTTGCAGATATGCAGTAAATAATAAAGATTCATACAATAAAATAAAAAGTTTTGATAATTATTTGAAAAATAATTCACCAGAATTATATAAAGTGAGTGATTCTATGTCTTTTACAAGAGCACATAGGAAAACTAATTTTATATTTGTAAAACATTTTGGGAAGTTATTTAACAAGAGTTTAGTTTTGCTTTCAAAATTAAATAGGAGGTTTAAATGAAAAAGAAGATTTTAGTAATAAGCTGGTTTTTTCCACCTGTGAATTCGTCTGAAGGATTAGTTACATATAAATTATTAAATAATTCAGAAAATAAATATGATGTATACACTCAAAATAATAGTAATTTATGGGCATACAAAAACTCTGATGATATACCAATTAATAATAATATTAATAGAATATGTAGTAAATCAAAAACACTTGAAGAATTCAAAAATGATTCAATATTATACTTTAAAGATAATATTGACAAATATGATATAATAATGACAAGATCGATGCCAGAAACTTGTCATGAAATAGGATTATCAATTAAGAAAATAAATCCAAACATTAAATGGATTGCTTCATTCGGAGATCCTATAGCTGAAAACCCTTTTACAATAAAGGCGATAGACCTTGAAAACCCATATTCATTAAAAATGAGATATAAAAGAGCAATGGGAATCAAAGAAATATTTTCAATAAAGAGATTATTGAAATCATGTATCTATAATCATAGAATTAAATCATCTAAAAAAGATTATTTATTAAATAATAATAGTTTGCAGAAAAAAATTATTAATGAATGTGATTATGTTATATATAATAGTGTAAATCAACAAAATTATATGTTGAAAGCATACGAAAATAAAAATGATTTAATTAAAAAAAGTATAATTTTACCACATTCATATGATCCAAAATTATATAGTCAAGACAAATTAAGTATACAAGATAACAAAAAAATTACTTTTACCTATGTTGGCCATTTAGACGATATAAGAACTCCTAAATTAATTTTTGAAGCATTAAACGATTTAAATAGTGAATTTGGTGATTTATCAAAGAAAGTTGAATTTAAATTTTATGGTAATATGAGCGATAATGACAAACTATATTTATTAAATAATGAATTATTAGACATTGTTAAAATTAAAAAAAATGTAACATATAATGAAAGTTTAAAAATAATGCAAAATTCAGATTGGTTGATACATATAGATGCAAATATTCAAGATATTATTCCCGAAAATATATTTTTTGCAGCAAAATTAGCAGATTATTTAGGAGCAGAAAATAAAATTATTGGTATAACAATGCTTGATGGTATTAGTGCAGATATTTTACGAGAAAATAATGCTTTAGTTATTTCACATTCAAAAGAAGACATTAAAAATTATTTGTATTTAATAATATATGAAAATTATAATATAATCATGGATATTAATGCTCGTCAAAAATACAATTCACAAAATGTTGCAAAATTATTCGATAAAAAAATAATTGAAATTGAAAAAAAGTAAAGGAGATATAATGAAAACAAAATATTTAATAATAGGTGCCGGTATATCAGGCTTGACTTTCGCAAATTATTGTGAAGGAGACTATTTAATAATTGAAAAAGAAAGTGAAGTTGGAGGTTATTGTAGAACTATAAAAAAAGGCGATTTTATTTGGGATTATGCTGGACATTTCTTTCATTTCAATACTGAAGAATTTAAAAATAAATTTTTAGATAAAATGCCTAAAGAAGACATTATTTATAATAATAAATGTACAAAAATAATACATAAAGATAAATTTATTGATTTTCCTTTTCAAACAAATATTCATGAATTGGATAAAGAAGAATTTATCGATTGCCTATACGATTTATTTAATAAAGAAGAAAAAGAAAAATATGATAATTTTTTAGATATGTTATACGGAAAATTCGGAAAATCTATAGTTGAAAAATTTTTAAAACCTTATAATGAAAAATTATATGCAGTTGATTTAAAAGAATTGGATGTAGATGCTATGGGAAGATTCTTTCCATATGCTGATAAAGAACAAATTATAAATAATATGAAAAAACATGAAGTAAATTCTTATAATAGTTCGTTTTTATACCCTAAAAATGGCGCTGGAAGTTTTATAGAAGTATTATATAATGGCTTAAAAAAAGAAAAAGTATTACTTAACGTTTCTGTCGAAAAAATAGATAAAGAAAAAAAGAAAGCAAAATTATCAAATGGATTAGAAGTAGAATATGAATATTTAATAAATACTACACCATTAAACAAATTTTTACATTTTATTGGAGGACAAGAAAAACTAATTAATGAAATGTCATATAATAAAGTGCTAGTATTTAATTTAGGATTTAACAAAAAATCAAAATTATGCACTAAAGAACATTGGTTATATGTAGCAGATAAAAATTGTAATTTTTATAGATGCGGATTTTATAATAATATATTAGGAACAGATAAATTAAGTATGTATATTGAAATTGGGTATCCTAAAAATAAGAAAATAACACAAGAAGAAATTGATAATCAATTAGAATTAACACTAAAAAACTTACAAAAATTAGGAATTATTGATGAAGATATACAATTAATTGAACATGTAGCTTTAATTATGGATCCAGCATATGTTCATATAAATACAAAAACTAATAAAAAAATAGATGAATTGAAATCGGATTTTGCAAAAGAAGGTATTTATACAATTGGAAGATATGGTGCATGGATATATAATTCAATGGAAGATTCTATGCTAAAAGCTAAGGAACTTGCAGAAAAAATATGAAAAAGTATAAAATAGATTTATTAATGTTAGTTTTTTGTACATATATATTTTTTATAATAATAAATGATTATTTAACATTTTTCTTAAAAGATTTTATTATAGGAAATTATGTAATTTCTTTTATTATAACAGCAATATTATTTATAATTATAAGGAAAAAAATAATAATAGAAGTACCAAAAATTAATAAAAATGATATATTTATAATATTATTAATAATATCATTATTTTTAATAAGAGTTGCTGTACCAGATTCTTCTTTTGATGTTTTAAACTATCACATAATGAATCAAACTAATCCTTTTCTAAACAATACTTCGTTTAATTTTTTTCCGGCACGTTGGATAAATACCTTTAGCTTTCCTCTTGGAGATAGATTATTTTATTTCTTTAGATTGATTAGTAATTATAGATTAGGAATAATATTTAATTATATTGTATTATTTTTAATATATTTTCAAACGAAACGTGTAATAAAAAAATTAAACTTCATTAAAAATGATTTTATAATATCAACAATATCTTTTTTTGCATTGTTAACAGAACAGATTATCTCTAATGCATCAACATATTATACTGATTTGATAAGTATACCACTATTTTTAGAACTATTATTGATATTATTAGATAAAAATAATTTTTCACATTATTATACATTGTTTTTGGCGAGTATTTTAGTATCTTTAAAATTATCTAATGCATTTTTTATATTGTTAATAGGATTAATATATCTTATACAGCATCATAAAGATATTAAAATTAGACATATCATTATAGGAATAATTATTTTTATTTTTCCATTGGTAATTTATATGATTAATAATTACTTACAAACAAAAAATCCTTTCTTTCCATTTTACAATGCAATATTTAAAAGTCCATATTTAAATGAAAGTAATTGGATTGAGGAATATTATGGTCCAAAATCCTTGAAAGAAACACTCCTATGGCCGATATATGTGCTTATAAATCCAAGAAGAGCATATGATACAAATATTTATTTTGGGAGAATAACATATTGTTATATATCAAGTTTAATTCTATTTTTTGTATATTTAATTAAATGTATAAAAAATAAACAAACTATAAAAGAGTTTTATAGAAATAATAGAATTGAAATAATTATAGTGACTTTATATTTAGTGTTATTACTATTATGGGGAAAATTTATGATGGGCTATATTAGATATGCATTAATATTAGAAGTTCTAGGATGGGTAACATTTGTTATTTTAATAAAGGAATGTTTAAAATCCAAAAAATATGTAATGAATGTATTGCTATTTATAGTTAGTTGTTGTCTAGGTTTTCAAGTATTTAGTAGCACTAATACAATTCTATTTGATAGTGATATTATAAGCTGGAGATATTCAATCTTAAGTGAAAATTGGAAAGAAAAATATAGGTTGAATTCGAAAAAAATATTATCTTTTAAAAAATCGAAAACAATTAATGATATAGATTGTATAGGCATAGCAGATTACAATTTAGGGTATGCAATAATGACAAGCAAAAATATTCCAATTATATCATTGAATGAAAGTTATAATAATGATTATGGAAAATCAAAATATGAAGATTTTATAAAAAAATGTGATAATATATATACAATTACTACAAAATTTACAAAAGACAGAACAAATCAATATTTAAAAGAAATTAATTATGAATTTGATGATGATATTAAAATAATAGATAATGATTTTTTAGATAGTGAAAATGAATTACTATATATAAAAATCAAAAAAATTAATAAACAGAAAGAGGAAGTAAAATGAAAAAAGAAAGTAACAAAACTATAGCAGTATTAATACCATGTTATAACGAAGCTAAAACAATTGAAAAAGTAGTAAAAGATTATAAAAAAGCACTGCCTGAAGCAGATATATATGTTTATGACAATAATAGTTCTGATAATACAGACAAAATTGCAAAAAAAGCTGGAGCAATAGTTGAATATGAATATAAGCAAGGAAAAGGTAACGTTATTAGAAGTATGTTTAGAAACATAGATGCTGATTGCTATTTAATGATTGATGGAGATGATACATATCCAGCAGATAATGCTAGAGAAATGTGTGATTTAATTTTAAATGGTAAAGCAGATATGGTTATAGGAGATAGATTATCTAGTACCTACTTTACAGAAAATAAGAGACCATTTCATAATTTTGGTAATAAAATTGTAAGATTTTTTATAAATAAAATCTTTAAAAATAATATAAAAGATATTATGACAGGATATAGGGCATTTAGTTATAATTTTGTTAAAGGTTTTCCAGTATTATCAAAAGGATTTGAAATAGAAACAGAAATGACTATTCATTCAGTCGATAAAAATTATAAATTAATTGAAATACCAGTTACATATAGAGATAGACCAGAGGGAAGTGTAAGCAAACTTAATACATTTAGCGATGGTATAAAAGTATTAAAAACTATAGCAACACTGTTTAAAGAATACAAGCCAGCTTTATTTTTTAATATTATTGCAATAATTTGTTTATTATTATCATTAATTATTGGTTTTCCAGTAATAATAAATTATTTTCAAACTGGACTTGTACCAAAATTTCCATCATTGATAGTTTCAACTATATTGTTAGTAATCACTTTACTTATGTGGATAACAGGTATTATTTTACAAGTAATAAATAAGAAGCATAAACAATTATACGAATTATATATGAATTTGATAAGCAAATAATTTTTATAATGAGTTCAGTTTAATCTAATGAAAGGAATAAAAGTATTTATGAAAAAAATTAAAGTTATGAGTATTTTTGGTACCAGACCAGAAGCAATAAAGATGGCGCCATTAGTAAAAGAATTAGAAAGTAGAAAAGAAATAGAAAGTATTGTTTGTGTTACAGCACAACATAGAGAAATGCTAGACCAAGTATTAGAAACATTTAAAATAACACCAGATTATGACTTAAATATAATGAAACAAGGTCAAACTTTAGGTGATGTAACTACTAGAGCTTTAAATGGTGTTGAAACTGTAATAAAAGAAGCAAAACCTGATATTGTACTAGTTCACGGTGATACAACAACCACATTTGCAGGAGCACTTGCTGCATTTTATAATCAAGTAGCAATTGGTCATGTTGAAGCAGGCTTGAGAACTTATAATAAATATTCTCCATTTCCAGAAGAAATGAATAGACAAATGGTAGATTGTATGACAGATATGTATTTTGCTCCAACAACTTTAAGTAAAGAAAATTTATTAAAACAAAATATCGATGAAAGTAAAATTTATATAACAGGTAATACTGCAATTGATGCAATGGATACAACTGTAGATGATAATTATAAACATCCTGAATTAGAATGGTTAAAAAATAATGAAAGATTAATATTACTTACTGCACATAGAAGAGAAAATTTAGGAGATCCAATGCGTAATATTTTTAGAGCAGTAAAAAGAATTACAGATGAATTTGAAGATGTGAAAGTAATATATCCAATACATAAAAATCCTAAGGTTAGAGAAGTAGCTAAAGAAATCTTTGGTGATTCCGATAAAATAAAATTAATAGAACCATTAGAAGTATTTGATTTCCACAACTTTCAAAACAAAAGTTATATAATTATGACAGATAGTGGTGGCATCCAAGAAGAAGCACCATCATTAGGAAAACCAGTTTTAGTGTTAAGAGATACTACTGAAAGACCTGAAGGAATTGATGCAGGAACACTTAAATTAGTTGGAACTGATGAAGAAATAATATATGAAGAAGCCAAAAAATTATTAAGTGATAAAAAAGAATATGAAAAAATGAGTCATGCTTCAAATCCTTATGGAGATGGCCATGCAAGTGAAAGAATAGTAGATGCAATAATAGAAAAATACAAAAAATAAATTAATTTTTTGTATTTTTTGTTATAAATGTTTTATAAAATTTATGATATAGAATTATATCGATTAATAAAAAAATGTTTAATGTTATGAATGATACGTTAAATTGAAAGAAATATTAACATTTTCTTTTATAGACAATAATTTATTATTTTGTTAAAATTAAATTGGTGATAAAACATGAAAGAAAAAATATCAAAATTAAAAAATGTATATAAAAAATATGGATTTAAAATTTTTTTAAAAAAACTTAAAGCATATATAATTGCTAACTACTTAGATAAAATAAGTTTTAAAGTAATATTTATGCCAAATAAATATAAAAAAATTATTAATGAAATTTTAGATAATAATAATTATGAAAGAATAATTATATGGAGAAGTAGTTTTGGTTATAATGTTCCATTATTCCAAAGACCTCAACATATAGCAAATAATTTATCAAAAAATAAATGTTTAGTTTTGTATGAAGTAACAACAATGACAGATAATATTAAAACAATAGAAAAATTACAAGATAACTTATATTTAACAAATTTCAATAATATAGCTTTAAATAAAATTATAATGAAAGAATTAGAAAAAAGAAATATTCCAAAATACGTTCAATTATATTCAACAGATTGGAAATTAACAGTAGAAAATATTGAAAATTATATAAACAATGGATTTAAATTTATATATGAATATATTGATGATATATCACCAGAATTAGCGGGTACTAAAGATATACCAAAAAACATAACTGATAAATACAGTTACGCAATGAATAATAAGAATGTTTACGTAGTAGTAACAGCAGAATTATTACGTCAAGATGTAATAAAAAATCGTGGAGAAACTAATTTAATTTTTTCGTCAAATGGAGTAGATACATCTTTTTTTAAAACATTTGATAAAAATTTTGAATTTGAAGATGAATTTACAAACATTATTTCAAATGGAAAAATTAATTTGTGCTATTATGGAGCACTTGCAAAATGGTTTGATTATAATTTGGTAAAAAAAATAGCCAAAACAAATAAATATAATATAATACTATTTGGTATAAAATATGATGAATCCTATGATGAGAATATTAATGATGAAAAGAATATCTATTTTATGGGTCCTAGAGATTATAAGGTTCTAAAGAATTATGCTAAAAAAATGGACATATTATGTATACCATTTAAAATAAATAACATTACCCGTGCTACAAGCCCGGTAAAAGTATTTGAATATATGGCATTAGAAAAACCAATTGTTACTACAGACATGAATGAATGCAGAAAATATAAAAGTGTATTAATAGGAAAAAATCAAGATGATTTCTTAAATAAATTAGAAGAAGCTACTAGTATGGAACATAATAAAGATTATATAAAACTTTTAAAACAAGAAGCAAAAGAAAACGATTGGTCTAATAAAGCTAAAGCTATTATTGAGGTTATAAAGAAAGATGAAAAATAAGTTTTTATATGATTGTTTGTATAATAAATCTAAATCTGACTTTTATAAATTAATAGATAATAAATTAAAAAAAGAAGAAAAAACATTTATAATAACCGCAAATCCAGAAACATATATGTTATCTAAAACAGATAATACAATAAATGAAATTGTACACAATAAAAATAACTTAATAGTACCAGATGGAATAGCAATAGTAAAAACAGCAAATTACCTAGGTTTAAATATAAAAGAAAGAATAACCGGTGTAGAAATAGCAGAGCATTTATTAGAAATAGCAAACAAAAATAAGTATAAAGTATATTTATTTGGAGCAACAGAAGAAGTAATAAATAATTTAAAAAAAGTTATTAAAGAAACATATTCAAATATTAATCTTATTGGAACAGAAAATGGTTATGTAAAAGATAAAAATAAAGTAATGAATAGAATTAAAGATTTAGAACCAGACATAATAATGGTTGCTCTAGGAATACCATTACAAGAAAAATTAATATATGAACATCTAAATGACTTTAAAAAAGGAATATTTATTGGAGTAGGTGGCTCATTCGATGTTTTATCAGGAAGCAAAAAAAGAGCTCCTAAAATATTTATAAAATTAAATTTAGAATGGTTATATAGAATATGTAGTGAACCAAAAAGAATTAAAAGATTTATTAAATATAATTTAAAGTTTATGAATTTAATTAGAAAAGAAAAAAATAATGTTAATAACAAATAACTTATTAACATTGTTTTTTTACTATAGAATATTTATATAGTATTTTTAAACTAATTATTATGTTATACTTAATTATAAGGAAGTGATCACATTTGAAATTAATAGTATATGATTTTGATGGAACAATATATGATGGAGATTCATCAATAGATTTTATAAAATTTTTAATAAAAAAAGATAAAAAAATATTATTCTCTTTACCTAAAATGTTTATTTCATTAATAAAATATAAAACAAAAATTATTTCAAAAGAGCATATGAAAGAATGTTTTTTTTCACCATTATCAAGATTTGATAATATAGATGAATTAATAAATGAATTTTGGAGTATTAACGAATATAAAATAAAAGAGTTTTTTACTTCTAAAAAATCTCACAAAAATGATATTATTGCATCAGCTAGTCCAAAATTTTTATTAGAACCAATAATTAAAAAATTTAAAGTTTTGGATTTATTTGCATCACCAATAGATAAAAAAACAGGAAAATATAATGGCATTAATTGTCACGGTGTGGAAAAAGTTAGACTTATCAACAAAAAATATAAAGATGATATTATATATGAAATGTATTCAGATGATATTTCGTCAGATGGTCCATTACTTGATATTGCTAAGCATTCTTATGTTGTTAAAAAAAATGACATAATAGATTATGAAATTTATAAAAATAGAAAACCAAATATATTCAAAAGATTTTGGGATTGGGGATGGGGTATATATCATAAAAACGAAGAAATATGGAATTACCTTATAGTAGGAGGATTAACAACATTAGTTAGTCTAATTGTATATTATGTTTGTGTGTGTACATTCTTAAATGCATCAAATGCAATAGAGTTACAAATAGCAAATATCATTTCATGGATTATTTCAGTAGCTTTTGCATATATAACAAATAGAGTATTTGTATTTAAAAGTAAAGCAAGAAATATAATGAAAGAAGCATCAAGCTTTGTAGGATCAAGAGTTATTACACTTATATTAGATATGTTAATAATGTTTATAATAGTAACTCTATTACATTTAAATGACAAAATAGGGAAAATAGTATCTCAAATAGTAGTAATAATAGGAAATTACATAATAAGTAAACTATTTGTATTTAAACAAAAAAAATAAATTGCTAACAAATACTAGCAATTTTTTATTTTAGCTTTAACATCACTTATAAATTTAATTATTTCATCTTCATGACTTAGTATGTCATCATCCTTTAAACAATTAAAAAATTGTTTATCTAATATTAAATTCATACCGGCAGATTCTGAAAAACTAATTAAAGAAGATAATGCAGCTTCAGTACTATATAAATCTCTATCCTTACATCCAATAGATACAGCAATCATATTTTTATTTTTTAAGCCATTTTTAGAATACAAAGGATTTAATCTATCAATCATAATTTTTAAATCACCAGATAATAAATTCCATCTTGTAGGAGTAATAAACATAATTACATTGTCATTTTTTATGTCTTCTATATCTTGTTTCATATCATCATTAAATTCACATATTCCATCTTTATCACAATCCATACATCCAGTACAAACATGAATTTTTTGATTGCCTGGTACTATAATTTTACTAAATATTCTTTCTTTATTTAATTCATCATGAATACGATTAGCAAGTTTTAAAGAATTTCCATCTCTTCTTGAGCCAACTATAATTATCATATATTAACCTCTTTCTAATTATATTATTTTCATATTGAGTAATTTTATTCATAATATAATTTAAAAAAATAAAAAATAATGTTATTATTTAATTGGAGGAATAAAATGAAACCAAAAAATCTATTAACAATATTAGTCTGTTTAATATTATTAAGTACTTTATTATTATCGATAATATTAAAATATAAACGTGATGATAACAAAAATGGTAACTCAGACATTTTAGAAAATATCAATTTAGAAAATATTAAAAAAATAGAAATAACAAAATTAACCGAAGGTGGAGTTTCAAAAGAGAGTTTAACAAGTAAAAAAGATATTGAAGAAATTTACAACTATTTAAGTGAATTAAAAATAGGTGATGAAACAGATATTGCATGTAGTGACAATGAAATTACATATAAAATAATTTTAAATGATGAGGAAAAAACTATAAAATTTGAATGTGGTAATTACATTAAAAATAATAAAAGATACAAAATAAAATAACAATTTTAATTAATAAGGAAGTTTAAAAATATGATAAGAAATATATTAAATAATTATAATATTCCAGGAGTGCTTTTAGAAGTAAAACAAATAAGTACAGGAAATATAAATAAAACATACATAGTAAAATATAATAACAATGGTATAGTAAAAAGATATTTAGTACAAAAGATAAATACTGGAGTCTTTGAAAACCCATATGAATTAATGCAAAATATTGAAAATGTTACAAATCATATAAAAAATAAGTTAACAAGTATTAATGATAAAGAACATCAAGTATTGCAAGTAATCAAAACAAAAAATAATGAGGTATTATGCCCTATAAAGGAAAATGGTGAAGAGACATCATATTATAGAATTTATAATTTTATTGAAAATTCAGTTTCATATGATAATTCACAAGATAGTAAAATCGTTTATAATACTGGTAAAGCTTTCGGAAATTTTACCAAAATGTTGAGCGATTATCCGATAGAATACTTAAATGAAACTATAAAAGATTTCCACAATACTAAAAAACGATATGAAAAATTTGTAAGTGATATTAACGAAAATAAAGAAAATAGAGTTAAGTATGTTTATAAAGAAATATTTGAAATTATAAAAAGAAGAAAAATATGTTCATTAATAATAGATGAATTAATAAGTGGAACAATACCATATCGAGTAACACATAATGATACTAAAGTAAATAATGTAATGATGAATAAAATAACAGGCGATTATTTAGCAGTAATAGATTTAGATACAGTTATGCCTGGAAGTTTTCTATTTGATTACGGAGATGGAATAAGATCTACTTGTTCTACAGCTAAAGAAGATGAAACAGATTTAACAAAAGTATCAATTAATCTTTCAACATTTAAAAGTTATACAGACGGATATATGAATGAGATGGCTAATTATTTAAAACCTAGAGAAGTAGAATTAATGGGTGAATCAATTAGAATTATAACTTTAGAATTAGCAATAAGATTTTTAAACGATTATATTAATGGAGATACATACTTTAAGACGGAGTATGCCAATCATAATTTAGATAGAGCAAGAAATCAAATTGCATTAGTTAAAGATATTGAAAGTAAATTGGATTTTATTAATGATTACATAGAAAAAAGTTATAATAAATATCTTAAAAACAAAATAGTTTTAAAAAAAGTAGTTAAATCTTAAGAAGTATGATAAAATATAAATGCTTAATTGCATTTGGCCCATTGGTGAAATGGTTAACACATAGCCCTCTCAAGGCTACATTCATGGGTTCGAACCCCATATGGGTCACCAAAATGATTAAGAAAACTAATTTTTTAGTTTTTTTTATATTTTTAGTAATTTTATGCTTTACAAAAACATAAAAATGTAATATATTAATACATGTACCGAAAAGAAGTATGAAAATTTAAATTTTTTCAAAAAAATGTAATAAAACACTTGCATTTAAGGCTATTTTCTGGTATAGTATTAATGCACTTGCAGAAAAAAGGTGCGAAATGATCTTTGAAAACTAAGTAAAAATTAATTTGAGTAAATAGTCAGAAT
>CAKOHW010000004.1 GCA_934086185.1 uncultured Bacilli bacterium | reverse complement strand
AAAATAGAAATTTCGTGTCTTTTCAGTATGCATTAATATAACACAAAAAGTTATTGTTGACAAATCTTAGAATGTCACAAAATAAAAAAAGATATCAAAGATACCTTTTAAAAATTATTACATTTACCTTCATAAATATCACATTTTTCATTTTCTTCACAACATGTATATTCTGGAGTATATGTATGTGTATAAATATGATGATTTATTACTCTAGTATTTATTGGACAAACATGTGGTACATGATGATGTATTTCTCTATGACACACTCTTTCTATAGGACATTCATAAATAACAGGACATTCCATCCCATTCATAGAAATATTTCCATTATACATCATAGACATATCTGTATTATCCATACATCTAAAATTATTTTTCATTTATAGTACACTATCCTTTCTAAAATATTTTATGAAAGATAGTATTTTTTGTACTAGTATTTATTACCTACACAAAAAAACAATAGCACTGATAATACTATTGTTTCTAGTTTTAGAAAAGTTGTGACGTTAGACACCCATCTAACAACTAAATATTATCAGTATTTAGCACAACATCTTATCTAAATGAGTTTACTTTCTCAATTACTATAGCAATGCTTAGATTTGATAAGATTTTATTTATCATTTACATAAATAAACTTTCTTTAAAAACATTCTCACTATCAAATATAACATTAATAATTAATACCAACCCTATACTCGATTAATAAAAATAAACAAATCATAGAGTTTAACGAAAATACTTTAATACTTTCTATAGTTTCAAAATTTATAACTACAATTCTGACTATTCAAAACTCTATATTATATCTAAGCTAATATTAGTATATGTTATTTTCAATAAAATGTCAATCATTTTTTTAATTTTTTTGACTATTTTATTATTTTATGTTAAAATACTCCCTATTAAAGGGGGATTTATATGTTTGGAGATACAGATTTGATAGGAATAAAAAAATGTAAAATAAATAATAATAGAATTATTTTACCTAAATTCACAACTCCATCATATAAAGATGAGTTAATATTTTATAGAAGAACATTAAACGATATCAGATTATATAAAGAAAGTATAATAGCAGAAAAAGCAAACTTGCTATTTGAAGAATTAAGAAAAAAACTCCCATACAAAGAATATATAAAATATATGAGAATATTTTACGGAAAAATGTTATCTAGTGAACATGTTAACAAAAATAATTCAATATTAATACCAGAAAATATATTAAGTAGTATGAACGATTATATATATATTTTAGGATGCAGTGATCACATAAAATTATTTAGTACTGAAGAAGAGTTAAAAAAATATCAACTAAAAAAGGCATAAATCAAATTATGTCTTTTTAAAATGGCATCTTCATATTACCATTACTCATTTGTTTCATCATAGTTTTCATTTGTTCAAATTGTTTCAAGAGTCTATTTATCTCTTCAACACTTCTTCCACTACCCTTACTAATTCTAAGTTTTCTAGAATTTTTTAATACTTCAGGATGTTTTCTTTCATATGGAGTCATAGATAATACTATTGCTTCAACATGAGCAAAATCTTTAGGATTTATACTTACATTATTAAGTCCCATTTTTCTAGCACCTGGTAACATTTTCAAAATATTTTCTAGAGGTCCTAATTTCTTTATTTGTCTCATATTAACCAAAAAATCTTCTAAATCATACTTACCATTCTTCATTTTTTTAGCCAAGTCATTTGCTTCATCTTCATCTATTATACCTTCTACTTTTTCAGCAATAGAAAGTATATCACCCATATCTAATATTCTTTCAGCCATTCTTTCTGGATAAAATTCACTTAATCCATCCATTTTTTCACTAGTACCTAAAAATTTAATAGGAATATTAGTTAAATGTCTAACTGATAAAGCAACTCCACCCTTAGTATTTCCATCCATCTTAGTTAATATAGCACCAGTTAATGGTAACTTATCATTAAAACCTTTAATAACATTTATAGCATCTTGTCCCATCATAGCATCAATTACTAATAACACTTCATCAGGATGTGCTAAATCATTAATATTAACAAGTTCATCCATTAATTTTTCATCAATATGTAATCTACCAGCAGTATCTATTATTATATAATCATGATTATTTTCTTTTGCATATTCTATAGCATTTTTGACTATAAGAACAGGATCGTTCTTCCCTTCTTCATATACTTTAATATTTAATTCTTTTCCTAAAGTACATAATTGATCAATAGCAGCAGGTCTATAAACATCACATGCAACTAATAAAGGATTTTTTTTATATTTTTTTCTTAACATATTAGCAAGTTTACCTACCGTAGTAGTTTTACCACTACCTTGTAAACCTACCATCATTATTATATTCATTTTACCATCAGTTTTTAAAGGTACATAATCTGTTCCTAATAAACTAACTAATTCATCCTTAACTAATTTTATAAATAATTCATCAGGTTTCAAACTTTTACTTACTTCCATACCTAATGCTTTTTCTTTTACATTACGAACAAATTCTTTAACGACTTCATAATTAACATCTGCTTCTAACAAAGCCATTCTTATTTCACGCATTGCATCACTAATATTATCTTCAGTAATCTTACCCATACCTCTAATATTTTTTATTGCATTACTTATTCTATCTCCCATGTATTCAAACATTTTTATCACCTTTAATTATTATACAAAAAAAAATACCAGTTTCCTAGTATTTCTTTAACTTATTTAGTTTTTTTAAGAGTAATATTAGTATCTATCTCTTTTTCTTTATCCTTTACAATATTATATGTATCTTCTAATATCACTGATTCTTCATCTGTAGGTACTACATAAACAGAATATTCTGAAAAATAATCACTTGTAATTTTTCCTGTTTGATTTTCTAAGAATTTTGCAATCTTATTATTTAATGCTGGATTAATTACTATACTAAATGTATTTTTTAACTTATTTAATACATTTTCTCTGAATTTAACATTGTTTTCACCAATTCCCGCAGTAAATACAATCGCATCAACATCTCCATCTAAACTAGTTATATATTGAGCAATATATTTTACAACAGAATCTTCAAACATTTCCATTGCAAGTTTAGCTTTTTCATTACCTTCACTTATTAATTTATCTACATCTCTACAATCATTTTTACCAGCAATACCAAGTAAACCACTTTGATTATTTAAAATATACATAACATCATCTATAGACATACCTTCATCATTTAATATTTTAATTATTGCTGGAGTTACATCCCCTGAACGAGTTCCCATTAACGTACCATCAAGTGGAGTTAATCCCATAGAAGTATCATAACTTTCACCATTTTTTATAGCACATAAACTAGCACCACTACCTATATGACATACAACTAAATTAACATCATATTTATTTAATTTTTTTTGCATATAATTTGTAATATATTTATAACTAGTACCATGAAAACCATATTTTCTTATACCATATTTTTCATATAAATCATAACGAACGCCATATAAATAATTCTTTGCTGGCATAGTTTGATGAAATGCAGTATCAAATACAGCAACTTGCGGAACATCTTTTAATACTTTTGACATACTTCTAATTCCATCTAATTCTCCAGGAATATGTAGTGGACCAAACTTCTTTAAAGATTCTATATTTTTTAACACTTCATCATCTATAAATACAGAATCTGAATAAAATTCTCCTCCATGTAATACTCTATGTCCAACACCCCTTATTTCATTCATATCTAAAATAAATTTATTTTTTAATAATGCTTCTAACATTGTATTAACAGCATCAACATGATTTTTTATATCTTTCTTTTCTTCTATTTTATTTCCATCAAATCTTAAAGTATAAGCACTATCCCCTTCACCAATTTTCTCAATTAAACCATTAACTATTTCTCTCTTACTTGGCATCTCATATAATGAAAATTTCAAAGAAGAACTACCAGCATTCACAACTAAATATTTTTCTTTCATAACCAATTCACCCTCTCTTAATCGATTTGTATAATACCACACATACGAACAATTGTCAAACTATAAAAATATACTATAAAAAAAGAATACACTATAAAATGTATTCAATCATCTATAATACTTAATTTGAAAAACAGTTCCTAACGTTTTCTTAGAATTAACACTAATACTACCATTATCTTTTTCAATAATATTTTTAGATAAAGCAAGTCCAATACCTATACTATCTTTACTAGAATTCTTTCCCTTATAAAATCTTTCAAAAATATGTTTAATATCCTTACTATCTATACCAACACCATAATCTTTAATACATATTAAAGTATAAACTTTATTTTGACTATAACTAATATCTATAACTCCATTACTATTACTATGTTCTATAGAATTTTTAAGTATATTACTTATTGCTTCAACTTCCCATTTATAATCACAAACTAACTTAATATCATCATCACCATTAATATTAAACTTAATATTTTTACTATCAGCAATTACTAAAACATTTCTTATTGCATCCTTAACAATTTTATTAACATATACTATATTACTCATGAACTTAACAACATTAACATCAAACTTAGTTAACTTTAATAAAGATAAAACTAAAGAATTAATATTAGTTACTTCTCTCTTAATATTATTAATAAAATCTCTTCTTACCATCTCATCCATATCAACATCATCAATAATATTATCTAACATAATATTAATAGATGTTAAAGGTGTTTTTAATTGATGAGATATATCTTCTAAGCTTTCCTTAATACTTAACTTATCTTTTAAAGAATTATCTGCTAACTCTCTTAACATAATAGTAGTCTTACATATTTCATTTTTTAATATAGATAACTCATCATCACTATTATCATCTATATATAACTTATAATTTTTCTTATTTATTTCTTCAACATACTTAGTAATTTCCTTTATCTTCTTATCTTTATAATAATTATACTTAATAAATATTACACTTATAACTAAAACAAACATAATAATAACAATAAACATAATAACTATATATAAACTATATATTCTATCATTATCTAATATAATACTATCTTCATTAATATCTATTCCATAACTTTTTAATAAATCATTATACTTACTATCATTACTATTTAATATACTTATAATATCTTCTTCATCTAATCCATACTTACTATCAATATCATTTAATATCATATTTAACTTACTATTATAATTATAATTTAATCTCTTATATAACTTATAATTAATTAATAACATAACACTAAGAAATATAATAACAAAAAACAACATATATATAATAGTATTTCTATTCTTATTCTTCATCTATTCTATATCCTATTCCCTTAATAGTTTTTATAATATCACTATCTAACTTAAATCTTATTCTTTTTAAATATACAGATAATGTATTATCATTTATATCATTACCAGTCCATTCCCATATTCTTTCTATTAAATAATCTCTATTAATCACTTTATTCTTATTTATAAATAATAAATATAATATTTTAAGTTCTAAACTAGTTAATTTTATTTCTTTATCACATTTATAAACACACATTTTATCTATATCAAACTTAATATCTTTTATTACTATAATATTATTTTTTTCTCTATTTAATATTTTATGTATTCTTACTAACAATTCTCTAGTAGAAAAAGGTTTTGTTATATAATCATCAGCCCCACATAATAACCCATTTACTACTGTTTCTTCATTATCAATAGCACTAAGAAATATTGTAGGTATATGTAATTTACTAATATTATTCTTATATAAATCCATGCCACTACCATCAGGTAAAGATATATCTAATATTATTAAACTTATATTATCACTTAATACTTTAATAGAATCCATAATATTATCTTTACATATAACATTATAATTATTTTGTTTTAAAGCATACATAAGTCCTTTACTAATAACTTCATTATCTTCAATTAACAATATATTCATAATTCCTCCACAAACTTATTATAAGTTAAAAATTGGAACAAGTTAAGTCCCAATTATATATTTTCATTTCTAATAGTATCAATTATATTATTTTTATTTATTTTATTAACAGAATACTTCATAATAAAATATATTAACAACAATACAGATATTAGAGATATTAATATACCTATCACTGGTAGACTATACATAATTTCTACACTACCACTACTTAAAGCTTTAAATATTAAATATGATAATACTATACCAATAGGAATACCAATAATTAATGATTTAAAACAATAAAACGTACTTTCTAATCTTATCATTCTATTAAATTCTTTATTTGTCATACCAATACTTTTTAACATAGCAAATTCTCTACTTCTTAAACTAATACTAGTAGTAATAGTATTAAATATATTAGTTACACCAATTAATGCAATAACAATTATAAATCCATATAAGAATATTGCTACTAAAGTATAAAATGATTTCATTTGTTTCAAACTAGTATTAAAATTCTCTAAACTATATTCTTCATTAACTAATATTTTATCTATATCATCTTGTAATTTATCAGGATTCTTAGAATTAAAATAAATCTTAATATTATTTTTACTACCTATTTCATCCATCATACTATCATTAACTATCAAGAATGCAGTACCATAATAATTTTCTAAAGACATAGGTCTTTCATTAGTTACTTTAGAAACTATAAAATTATAATCTTTATCATCAATCTTACCACTTAGTATATTTCCAGATTTATAATTAAGTATATTTATTTCAGTTTGTTTAACTTTATTTCCATGTTTTATATAAGTCATATCATTATTTATTAATATACTTTTATCTTTAACTTCTTCATAATTTAAATTCAATTTATTTACATATCTTTTATATTCATCATTACCAAGTGATACTACTTCTAAAGTTAATTTACCATCATCACTTTTATATGGATATTTTTTATTATAATTAGCATTATCTAATACAAAATAATTTTCTCTTTTATAAGTATATTCCAAATTATCTTCTAACTTAAGAATTTTATCTATATACTTATCATAATGCTCATTATAATTATTTATTGTTAACTGTAAATTATAACTCATATCTCCATAAACTACTTTTACCATCTTTAAACCTAATTCTATAAAAGTAGATAATGAAATAAATACAGAAACACATACTATTATAGAAATTACAGTTGTTCTATACTTTTTCTTATTTCTCTTAATATTTTTATCTGCTATATCTCCACCAATACCAAATAATTTTTTTATTAATTTATTAGTTTTAATTTTATTTCTCTTTATCTTTATATCATCACTACCTCTTATAGCCTCTATAGGAGATATCTTACTAGTTTTCCTAGCAATTTTTCTACTTGATAAATATACAGTTATAAAACTTAAAAATATAGATAATAAAATAGATAAAAAAGAAAACTTATAAATACAACTTAATTGCATCATATCACTAGAACACAAATAATAATTAATGACATGAATTAATATATATGCAGCCAAAGATCCAAAAACTAACCCAAGTAATAAACCAATAACTCCTAAAATAAACGCTTCATAATAGACATTTTTCTTAATTTGTTTACTAGTAGCACCAATACTTTTTAACATACCATATTGTTTAGTCTTTTCTGTAATAGAAATATCAAAACTATTCTTAATACAAAATACAGAAGTAAAAATTATAATAATCATAACAATAAATGCTACTAAATATATTGCTCTCATACTTCCATCTTCAAACGCAAAGTATTCATATCTTATTAAATCTCTATTAACAACAAATTCATATTTAGCTTTAACTAATTCTTCTATATATTTTTTTTGCTCACTTTCGTTACTCATAATGTAACCGCCCTTAACTTTATCAAAAAAATCACTATCTATGCCTAAAAAATTTGCAGTTATTTTATACTGATTATTTAATGCTTTCTTAGTATATCTAGTATAAATATTATAGATATCACTACTATTATCTAAAGTAGTAATAAAGGTATAACCAGGTGCAGTATAATTTTCTACACTATAACCAGGTCTTTCACTAATACCTACTATTTTATAAGTCTTACTATACTTAGATATAAACTTTTCATTACTATCATAAGATACTCCTTGATTTACTTCTTCATCATCTAGTATTCTACTTCCTATATCTAATGTAATGACATCACCAATCTTATAATCTAATCTACCATTAGTCTTTAAATGACTAGGTATAACTATTTCATTTTCATTTTTAGGATATTCTCCACTAATTAAATTAATTGACATATTTTTAAATGCATTATCATCCATACCAATAATAAAAGCATATGGTTTATTTTCATTCTTACTATCTACTTTAGCATATCCAATATTATTAGTTACATAATAACTTTCTATATTTCTATTATTTTTAAATTTAGATAAGTCATCTTTTTTAACATTTAGAAATCCATAATGATAATTACCATCAGTAATTTTTTGAAAATTAATAATACTTGCTCTAAAACTAACTACTAAAGACAGAACAGCAGTAATTAACGCAACAGAAAGTGTAATACCAACAATTGTAACTATACTTCTTTTTTTATTTAATTTTAAATTTTTACTAGTTAATTTATTTATCATATTCATGATTACACATCCTTAACTATCTTTCCATCTTCAATAGTTATTATTCTATCTGCACATTTTGCTATTTCTAAATTATGTGTAATCATAATAATAGTTTGTTTATAATCTTTATTAGATTTTTTTAATAATTCTACTATCTCATCACTAGATTTACTATCTAAATTTCCTGTAGGTTCATCTGCTAAAATTATTGCAGGCCTAGTAATTAACGCTCTACCTATACTAGTTCGTTGTTGTTGCCCACCAGATAATTCATTAGGTAAATGAGTTCTTCTATTTTCTAAACCTAATATATTTAACAATTTTTTTAATTCACTTTTATCTATATTTCTATTATCTAATTCCAAAGGTAAAATAATATTTTCTTCTACATTCAAAATAGGAATAAGATTATAAAATTGATATATTAAACCAACTTGTCTTCTTCTAAATATAGCAAGTTTATCATCATCCAAATTATAAATATCTTTACCATCTATATAAACTTTACCATGAGTAGGTCTATCAACACCACCTAATAAATGCAAAAGAGTACTTTTACCACTTCCACTAGCACCTACAATTGCAACAAATTCTCCTTTTTCTACACTAAAAGATACATTATCTAACGCTTTAACTTTATTTGTACCACTTCCATATTCTTTACTCAAATTTTCAACTTTTAAAATTTCCATAATATTCCCTCTTTCAAGAACAGTATATAAAACAAAAGTGACTATAAAGTGACAATTATTTATTACTTTTTATATAATCAACAATACTATCTACATCTAAATTATAAATACTCTCTAGTTCATTAACACTACCATGTTCAATAAATTTATCTGGATAACTAAACGATTTAAATTTAACATCACTAATATTTTCATCTATCAATAATTCCTTTATACTACTACCTAAACCACCAATAGAAGTACTATCTTCAATTACAATAACATTCTTAGTTTTATTGATAGATTTACTAATCAATTTAGTATCTAATGGTTTTAAAAATCTAACATTAATCAACTCTGAACTAATACCAAATTCTTTTATTTTTTCTGATACTTCATAACCTCGTGATACCATATTGCCAATAGTTATAATAGATAAATCATCACCACATTTTATTTTTTCACCACTACCTAATTTAATTTTATTATTTTTAAATTTTATATTTGTTTCACTACCTCTAGGATATCTAATTACAATTGGTTTATTAAGTGTACAAGCAAATTCCATCATACTTTCTAATTCAGAAAAATTTTTAGGACACATAATAACAATATTAGGTATTAACTTAAAAAATGATAAATCATATAATCCTTGATGAGTTTCACCATCATTTCCTACACAACCAGCTCTATCTACACACATAATAACATGTAAATTTTGCATACAAATATCATGAATAACTTGATCATAGCCCCTTTGATAAAATGATGAATATATAGGTACAAAAGGTATCATACCATCATGAGCTAAACCAGCTGCAAAAGTAAGAGCATGTTGTTCAGCAATACCAACATCAAAAAATCTATCTTCATATTTTTCTTTAAATAAAGATAACCCAGTACCATCTTTCATAGCAGCAGTAACTGCCACAATATTTTTATTTTCATGTGCAAGACTAACTAACTTATTTCCAAATACACTTGAATAATCTTTTTTCTTTTTATTAATAGTTTTACCAGTATTAATATCAAAACTACTTATACTATGAAATTTATCAGGAGTTTCTTCTGCAAACTTATAACCTTTTCCCTTCTTAGTTAACACATGAATAAGTATAGGTCCATCCATTTCCTTAGTTTTCTCAAATATTGCTTCCATATCTTCTATATTATGCCCATCTATAGGACCTAAATACGTAAAACCAATATCTTCAAAATACATTTTAGGTATAATAGCACTCTTTACTGCTTCTTTTAATTTACTAACAATTTTAACAAATACATTACCAACAAGAGGTACAGAACCAATTATTTTTTTCCATTTATCATTACTTTTTCTATATGACTTTCTACTTCTTAATTTAGTTAAAAATTTGTTTATACCACCAACATTTTTAGAAATGCTCATTTCATTATCATTTAAAATCACTATCATATTTGTATTAGTACTGCCAACATGATTTAATGCTTCTAAAGCCATTCCACCAGTTAAAGCACCATCTCCAATAATTGCAATAACAGAATTATGTTCACCCTTTATATCTCTAGATTTTGCAAATCCCATAGCAGCAGAAATAGATGTACTACTATGTCCTGTGTTAAAAGTATCAGTTAAAGATTCTTGATACTTAGGAAAACCAGCAATACCATTATGACATCTCAAAGTTTTAAAAGCATCTTTTCTTCCATTAATTATTTTATGTGCATAACACTGATGCCCAACATCAAATATAACTTTATCTTTACTTAAATCAAAAACACTTTCTAATGCAACTGTAAGTTCTATAACACCTAAATTACTTGCTAAATGTCCACCATTCTTAGATACAACATCTAATATATAATTCCTTAACTCACTACATAAGCCATACTTTTCATCTATTGATAATTTTTTCAGATCTTTATCACTTTTAATATTCTCTAACATAAATAACCTCGCATATAAAAACTCTAACATAAATGTTAAAGTTTACATATTAAAATTGTATCACATAATTAATAAATTATAAATCATATTCTTTATAGCCAACACACTTTTTAAATAAAAATATATTCAAATTAGCAAGTAATCTAGGTATCTTGTCTAACATCAAATCAATTAACACTTGAGGCATAATAGTACACATAAACCATAAAAATATTACTGCTATAACTTCTAACCAATCTTTAAAACTATTTGGCATTATTTCCACTCCACTTGTTATTAACCCAATAATAACTGCCATAATAAGTAAACCTAAAATTAAGTTAGCAATATATTTTAAACCATCACTTACTAAAGATAACAATAAGGCTACAAAAAAATTAACTACCTGAAGTACAAACAATAACACACTTTCTAAAATAACAAATATAATAGCAACAACTTTTCTTAATATAGAAACATTATAATATCTTAAATAATCATAAAAATATTCCCACTTAGTACAACTCTCTTTATAAGTATTATTATACTTACTATCTCTACTTTCTTCTTTATATACTCTTTCTTTCATATTTTGATAACCATCATCAGTATAATTCTTTAAAAATAAATCATACTCCTTACGTTTATCATCATCTAATAATACTTCTCTAGCAATGTTTAATTTCTTAGTTACTTCTATAGCCTCACTACTTTTATTTCTATCAGGATGCCATTTCTTTATTTGTAATTTATAAGCATTCTTTATAACTTCTTTACTTGCATCATTTTTAACTCCTAATAACTCATAATAATTAATAAAATCATTCACTTAAACCACCACATATATATATACTAACAAAAAAATAGTTTGAATTCAAACTATCAAACTATTTTAATTAAACATTTTCTTTTTATTTATTACTAATATACCAAGTCCGATGAAAGATGTTAATAAGAACACTATATTAAAATAAATATTATCAAATGTTTTAGGATTTTTTATATTTTCTTTATTATTAGTAGCAACAATACCATATTCACTTAAATGAGTAGTTTCAAATATTATATTTCCATCTTTTATAGTAGCAAGTAAAGTTTCTACAACTACACCATCTTTAATATAAACAACTTCATAATTATTATAACCTTTTAATTCTTCAGGTAATGCTAAAGTAATTCTCAACTTAGTATCGCTTATTTTTACTACTCTATTATTATCTAATACATTAATATCAGCAATATATCTTACATTTTTATTTTTTAATTTTTCACTTACTTCTATAGGTTTAATATCTAAAGTATAATTTTTATTTATACCATCTTTAAATTCAATATTGCCTTTAACATTACTATTACTAATTATTGTATTTACAATATCTTTAGCATCTAGTTTGTCCCATATTGCATATAAAGTTACATTTTTATATCTTTCATAACCGTTTGTTTCTTTTATTTTAGTATCTTTATCGAATTCTTTATCTGTTTCTTCGTTTATATCCCAGAATCTCCAGTAAACATAATTATAGATCTCTCCGCTACCATCTTTTTTTGTATTCCAACCGTTAAATGTATATCCTTCTCTTACTGGAATGTATGGTAATAATGACATTGTTGTTCCTGAATTTCCTCCACCTATATAGTCATAACTATTAGATTCTTTGCCATCTATTTTACCACCATTAGCATTTAGTTTTAGTACAATTCCATCACCTTTAAAAGTATCTTGAGTATATGTAGCAGTTAATGTTATGCAATCACGGTTAGCAAAATAACTAGAATCAATAGAAGTTACAAATTTTCCATCTAACTCCCATCCTTTAAATGTAAATCCTTCTCTTACAGGAATATATTTTGTTAAATCAACTGTTTTATATTCCGTACTTTTACTTGTTAATTTTATAATGCTTTGTCCATTTACTTTACCTGCAAAAGCATCAAGTGTTAAATAATATGTACCAGTTCCTTGTAATACTTTATCAGAAAATTTTGCATACAAAGTCAATCCATTCGTATATGTTTCGCCTTCTGTTAACTCTCCACTCCATTTAAAATCAGTTATTGCTATTTCTTCATTAGACTTTTCGCCAGTAAAACTTCCCCAATATGCAAATTCTGTTCTACCATTGAATGGTACTATCCCTTTTGTTAGTTCAGATAATTTAACTGTAGTTTCTCCTTCTGCAACATTGAATTTTATAATTTTCTGGTCTTTACCATCAATACTGGCATTTTCTGCTGTGCTAGTCAATATTAATGTATATTTTCCATCATCACTTACTGTATATGCATCTACCTCAAACTCATTAATAAGAAATGCACTAGCAAAAAACATTACTAGTAAAATAATTTTATTTCTTATATTCATCATATTCCCTCTTCCTAGTAATAATTATATTTATTACAATTCAAATTATAATATTTTAAAAAACTTGATACAACACTCTTGACAAACAATTCAATGACACTTAGTCAACAAAAAAAAGATTTGTTATAATTTTTCAAATCTTTTTGATATTTTTTAGGATTAAGTCTTCTATCAATAGTTCTCCAACAACAATTATATTGTCTTGCTAAAGCAGATTTATTAATTCTTTCACCTCCTAACAATAATTTTTCAATGGTAATATCTTTTCTCATACTTACATCAAATCCTTCTATTATGAGATGATATAAGTGTATCAAAAAAACAGTCATAAATATCTAAAGTTTATGACTTTTTAACTTTAAAATATTTATGACTTTCTATTTTAAAATTTATACCAAGTTATACCTAGCCTAAATCAAAAGTGTCCGACAATCAGTCAATAGTATACGGATTGCTTTTTGTTCCATTTCCTTTTGAAATTTGAATGTTTGATTTTAACGTTATAGCTGGACGAGAGTAGATGTCGATGTTGATGAAGCCGTTAGACGAACTACTGTCATCAAGTCGAAACGCGAGATCGCAACCACTACTTTCAACGTTATAGTAGCTAAGAGAAAGTCCCCACCAAGATAACTGTTTATCCTCTGCATAATTGTTGATTAAATAGTAAGTATAATTAGTTGAACCTGTTGCACCTGCAAATGACATTTCATCTGCTGTTAATGTTCCTACATACATATCTGTATTATCTTTATATTTATTTAATTTTGTTCCAGTACATTTTAATGATGGCCTTTTATCTATGTTTATTCTTTTATAAGCTCCATAGTATTGAGTTCCATCACTATCAGTTGAAGCAACAGTATCATCATAACACCAATCATCCACTTTTAGATAATCACTTAAGGATTTTCCAGTTCCAACTTTTATTTCTAGTGTAGTTTGGAAACTCTTTAATGAGTCTGCTAATCCTCCAGAATAATTTAAAAAGTCTGCTTTATTATTTGAATCATAACCAAATTCAACTGTATTTACATCGCTCCAATTTCCAGTATAAGATGAACTATTGCATTCTGCGCTTCTATCTTCTAATATTAATTTTGTAGAGCCATCTCCTTCAATTCTTACAATTCTAAAGCACATTCCTGCAAAATTAACATAGTTATCTTCTACTCCACCTCTATAATAATAACTTGTTCCATAATCATCTGGTGTTGTACTTAATTCTTTTTCTGTTGATTTATGATCTGCTTCTATGAATGCATATTTTATTGTTGATGTTATATCAGATACATTAGTTGATATTTTATATATGTAACTTTGATTTTGAGTATTTGATGTTGTTGGGGTACTAGTTCCCCATACTGCATATTTTCCTACTAAACTACTTGCCATTGAGGTTGTATATTTACTAGTTGCAACTGTTGGATTTACTAAAGTAAATTTACCAGTTGTTTCGTTTACAGTATAATCATTGGCATATGAAATATAGTAATTTGTTGCATTACTTCTTGATGAAGTAAATGTTGTTGGGTCTGTTCCTTTTACGTATATAAATGAACTTGTAGCTTTTGCTGGTAAAGTTTTTGGAGTACTAACAAACTCTGTTCCGTTTGTTTTATTCTTTGCACTATCTAATATAGCAGTTGCTAATGTTCCAGCTCCATAAGGCTTAAATACATTAGGGTCTACTAGATTTGCTTTTGCACTAAATGTTTTATTCATATCTACACTTTGGTCTACATTCATTTCTTTATATGTTACTAATAATGTATATACTTGTGCTTTATCATCTGCTATTTCATTTTGTACTATTATTGTTCCTATTGATGGAAAAATTGTTTCAGTTGTTACACTATTACATGTTCCAGATATAGTTCCTGTTACTGTTTTATTTGTTTTATCTATACTAAATCCTGTTTTTGAATATTGTTTACAATCTAATGTATATACTAAATCATCTTTTCTTTCTATTGTATTTACAATATTCTCTAGTGCTACTCCATATGTAACAGTAGCGTTTCCTTTATTAGTTGCAACAAATGTTTTTGTCCAACTCTTACCTGGTTCTACTGCACTATCAGTTATCAATTCATCATTAACGTCTGCATACTCTAATATTAAATTTGCTGTTGTAACACTGATGCTCTTATCATTAGTGTTTCCTTGTATTCTAGTTAAAAAGTATGCATATGTTAATCCTAACAATGTTAATAATACTATTGTTATTCCTACTACACTTACAATAATTTTTTGTTTTTTGTTCATTTTTCTTACCTACTTTCTATCTTTATACTTAAAGTTTATCAAAATAATTTGACATTTACAATACTTTAATTTTGTTTTATACTTAATTTAGTAGAGCATAATAAAATGCCTACTATAATGAACTAATTATCAAATTCGTCATTATTAACCAAATCTGTCTAACTTTATCGGAGAATTGAAAAATAAATTTTTCAAGAAAACTCCTCTTTCTATTTTTATAACTTAGATAGATACTAAAAAATTTAGAACAATCATCAGTTCTAAATTTTTTTGTTATTTTTTATTTGCTGCTAACTTCTTAGCATCATCAACTTGTTTTAAACCTAAATTTATATAATATATAATTACTAACCATGCTAGTATAGTAAGAATAATTGGTATAC
Source organism: uncultured Bacilli bacterium (assembly GCA_934086185.1). Lineage (GTDB taxonomy): Bacteria > Bacillota_I > Bacilli_A > RF39 > UBA660 > UMGS1124. Next base: position 101,823 of record CAKOHW010000004.1, on the reverse strand, counting down.
CACAATAAGGTAATGAAATTGGCATATCCCATATACCATGCAATATTATTGGTATTAAACACATAAGTAAAAATCTTTTATCATTTAAATGTTTTTTATCTAATGGTTCAAAACCTTTAACATACATTAATGCCGCACCTTCTATAGCAGCCCAAGCAACATGTCCTCCTGGTGCTAAAAATCCTCTTAACTTTATTACATATAACATCATATTTATACCACCGCTTATACCATTTCTTAAAATATAACCAGCAGTTTCAAAAGCAGCAAATCCAGCACCTACTGCAGCACCTACTAATAAACCATCTAATATATAATTACATTTTTTATTTTTAAACAAGAATAATGCAACTATTGTAGCTTTCGGTATTTCCTCAATTACTCCAACCATTAAAGCCCCATTATAAGTACTTATATCTGTATTAATATCAAGTGAGAAGAATAATAATGCAAGTATTAAACTTAATGCACCACCTAATATAAAATATTTTAAAACTTTATAAAATGGTATATTTTTAAACACATTGATTTCAAAGAAAAATATTAATACTGTTACTGGCATAGCAAATGCACCAAGCATTATCAAACCTGGTAAAGAATTTTCATTTCCATAATTTATATATCCAATACGAAGTGCAACATAAGCAATCAAGAAAAATATAAATATCTTTAAATATACCCATGCACTAGCATTTTTGGGATTAATATCTTTTACATCTGGAGTAGTAGCATCACTACCACATACAAACACATCATCTAAATCTTTTTCAGTATGTTTCTTAAATGTATTTTTAAATAAATCTTTAAAAGTTACATAACTTTCTGATTTAGCCCCAGTTATTTTATCTAAATTTTCAGCTACTACATTAGTAGGATTCTTTTTTTGTAAAGGATAACCACAACTAGGACAATTAATATCACTTTCTTTTACCTTTTTGCCACATTCTGGACATATCTTGACATCATTTTTAAAACCACAATGAGGACAAGATTTAGCATTACTTGAAATACTTTCGCCACACTCTTTACATTTAATTAAAGCCATTATTTACCTCCCTTTAATGTATTAAACATAACATTTACTATATCATTTATTTCTTTACTATTAGTATTTTCTTCTCTAGTACCTATCATAAATATTTTATTATTAATAACAGTTACATATCTATTATCTACTACTATATGTCCACTAGATGTATACATATATTGAATTCCATAAACTAAATAACTACCTACATTACCAGAAAGCATATCTATAGTAATAGTAACATCACTATAATTTTTCCTTAACTCATTAGTAAAAGCATTTAAATATTGAGTAGGATTATTATAACCTTCATCCCAACATAATAATATATATGGAATTAAAGCTCCTTGATCATCTATATTTTTACCAACATAAGTTAATCCATCACTACCAGTAAAAGTCTTATAACCACTAGGTATTTCATAGCTAACTCCTAAATTAGTATCGTTATATACAACATAACCACTATTTGTTCCAGGTGTAGTTTCTACTGGAGTAGTTGGATTAGATGGATTAGTTGTAGGATTATCCCCAGTACCACCACTACCAGTATTTGTATTGTTTCTTTGATTTAACATATAAAAACCAACTATCAAAATTAATAAACCAATTAATACATATTTATAATCTATTTTACCCTTTATTTTTTTACTCTCACTACTATTATTATTCCCATTTAATTCATAACCACACTTAGGACATTTTTCTGCTTTATCACTTATGTTATTTTTACATTCAGGACACTTTATTAATGCCATATAACCACACTCCTATTAATATACTATTGCATTACTAAATAAAGTATATTATAATAGCAACTAATTTAAAAGATAGTTTACAAAAAAGTCAATGACTATTAAGTAAATTTATTTAAAATAATAATATATATGTTATTATAAATAGAGGTGAGAATTATGGAATTTAATGATATTTTAAACAAATACATAGGATTAATAAAATGTACATCTAAAGAATTAGCACAAAAATCTAATTTATCCGAATCTATTATAAGTAGATATAGAAATGCATCAAGAATACCTAATAAAGAAACATTAAAAGTATTAAGTTCTTCTCTATCTACACTATCTAATAATAAATATAAAGAAGAAGATATATTTAATGAATTTAATAATGTATTAAATAATTCTGAATTAAATTTTGATATAATAAAAAACAATTTAAATATATTAATTGATACATTTAATATAAGTGCTAAAGAATTATCTAATTATTTAAATTACGACGCATCATATTTATCTAAAATTAAAACAGGTAATAGAATACCATCTAATAAACATGAATTTATAAATTCATTATCTAACTTCATATATAAAAAATATAATAATGAAAAAAATTATTCTACTTTAAAAAAATTATTAAATAATGACATAACTATAGACAATATAAAAGAATGGATATTAACTAATAAAATAGACGAAGAAAAAGAAACAAATAATTTTTTAAAAGTATTAGATACATTTGATTTAAATGATTATATTAAATCTATTAAATTTGATGAATTAAAAGTACCAAATATTCCATTCTATATAATAAAAACTAAAACTTATTATGGTATAGAAGAAATGAAAAAAGGAGAATTAGATTTCTTTAAAGGAACTGTTTTATCTAAAAATCATGGAGATATATTTATGTGTAGTGATATGCCTATGGAAGATATGGCTAAAGATTTAGAATTCGGTAAAAAATGGATGTTTGGTATAGCACTTAGTTTAAAAAAAGGCCTACATTTAAATATAATACATAATTTAGATAGACCATATAATGAAATGATGTTAGGTTTAATTAGTTGGATACCAATATATATGACTGGTCAAGTATCTCCATATTATTTTAAAGATTTAAAAAATACTATATATTATCACTTAAACTATGTATCATCTTCATGTGCACTAACAGGAGAATGTATAAAAAATAACCATAATAAAGGAAAATACTATTTAACTAATAATAAAAAAGAATTAGAATATTATAAAGAAAAAGCAAGACTATTATTAAATAAATCTAATTCTTTAATGGACATATATAAAGAAGAAAATATTAATGATTATAATACATTCTTAAATAAAGATAACAACATAAAAAAAGATAGAAAAAGAATATTATCTTCTCTACCATTATTTACAATAAATGATACTCTATTAATTAAAATACTAAAAAGAAATAATATAAATGAAGAAGATATAAATAAAATATTAGAATATAAAAATATTGAATTTAACAATATAAAAAATATTTTAAAAACAAATACTATAACTGATACTATATATAGTTTAAATAATGATGATTTTAAAAAAGAAAACATATATTTATCTTTAGAAAATATTTTTTATAATAAACACATTAAATATACATATGAAGAATATATAAATCATTATAACGATACTATTAATTATTCTAAAAATAATAAAAATTATAAAATTATAAATAATAATAACCGTACATTTAAAAATATAAATGTTACAAGTGTATTAAATAACTATATAATTATATCTAAGGGTAATAATCCAATAATACATTTTGTTATAAGACACCCTAAACTAATAGATGCAATAAATAATTTTAACCCACTAATTTAAAAAGTCATTAGAATTTCTAATGTCTTTTTAATCACTAACTCTAGTAGTTACACCATCAATAGTTTTATATACTCTCTTAACATTTTTTTCATGTTTTTTCTTTATCTCATCTTCTAAATCAAAACCTAACATTTCAGATAACCCCATTAAATATATTGCTATATCAGCAAGTTCACTACCTAAATCATCTTTCTTTTTTTTATAAGCATCATATGCTTCACTTACTTCACCATAAAGTAAACAAAATTCTTTTTCTACATTAGTAGTATTAAACCCCTTATCTATTTTATTTTGCCAAATAGATTTTTGCATTTCTTTCATATTATCAACTCCCATATCATTATAACAAATTAATTAAAATAATTTAACATCATTGCATCTTTAACTTCTTTTAATGTTTCTTGTACTTTTTTTCTAGCTCTCATAGTTCCATCATATAATACTTTTTTAATATATTCTGGATCACTTTCTAACTTATTTCTTTTTTCTCTAATTGGCCTTAATTCTTCCTGTAATATTTCATTTAAAAATTTCTTAATTGTTACATCACCTAAACCACCTTTTTTATAATGATTTTTTAATTCATCTAAATTTTTATATTGTGGTAAATATTTTTTAAATGAATCATCTTTACAAAATACATCTAAATAAGTAAATACTACATTACCTTCTACTCTACCAGGATCACTAATCTTAATATGGTTTTTATCAGTATACATACTCATTACTTTTTTCTTTATTTCTTCTTCACTATCTTTTAAATAAATACAATTATTTAACGATTTACTCATCTTAGAATTACCATCTATACCAACCAATCTTTTTTCTTTGTCACTTTCTGGTAATAATTCGTGTGGTAAGACTAAGGTTTCTCCATAAATAGAATTAAACTTTCTAACAATCTCTCTAGTTTGTTCTATCATAGGCAATTGATCATCTCCACAAGGTACAACAGTTGCTTTAAAACCTGTAATATCAGCAGCTTGACTAACTGGATAAGTAAAAAATCCTGCAGGTATACTATCATTGAAACCCTTTTGTTTTATTTCTTCTTTAACTGTTGGATTTCTGTATAATCTAGAAACAGTTACTAAATTCATATAATAATAAGTTAATTCAGTTAATTCTGGTATTTCAGATTGTATAAAATAACTAACTTTATTTGGATCAATTCCACATGCTAAATTATCTAATACAACTTCAAATATATTATCTTTAATTTTTTTTGGATTATCAAAATTATCTGTTAACGCTTGGCTATCTGCAGCAAACAAATACATTTCATCATAATCTCCTTCATTTTGTATTCTCACTCTTGATTTTAATGTACCAACATAATGTCCAATATGTAAAGGACCTGTTGGTCTCTCTCCTGTTAATATTATTTTTTTCATACTCTTCCTCCTAAACAAATAATAAACATAAAACTAAAAAAATGCACCATCGTTTATAAAAATACATAAATTACCTCCAAAATATAAAAAAGTCTTACCCTAAAATAGGATAAGACTTTTAATCTTACGCCACCTAAAAATAGTTATCATGTACCATCATACAAGTTCTTTTAATAACGGAGAGAAAACTCCGTACTAGCCTACTATTATTTCGGTAGTCTCTCTAACAGCCCATTCAATAATTACAACTTATAACTTTACACCAACCAGCTACTCTCTTTAAAATTAAATAATTATTTACTATTCTGTCTCATCGATTTATAAACAAATTATATTATATATTATTATTTTTGTCAAAATTATGATACTCCATATTTATCCACGTCATAATAACACTAACTATATAATCTATATCTTTATTATCTAATATTTTATTTTTATCTATTTTATGCCATTTTTCTAAACATCCTCTACAACATGTTGCAGTAGCATGTTGTGCTATAAAAACTGGATGTCCATGAGTTGGAGTTTGTTTACCATCATTAACTTTACTAACATCTTTTAAACGTTTTGAAACAAAGTTATATGTATGACTTTTTATCTTATCTAAACCAACTTTGTTAATATATTCAATATCTTTACTTCTTAACTTAAAACTACTTCTAAACTTAGATTTAGATAATTTAAATAAAATACTATTTATCATAATTCCAAAGTCCTAACTTACCTTTAACAGGTATGGTTTTATCATACTTCTTAACATTCTCTATTTTCCATGCATAATTATCACAATAATTACCATGATAAACCAAACTATTATCTTTCTTTAACACTAAATTAAATTTATTATCAACTTTAATACAATCCGTAATATTTACTTCACCCAATATTGCACCAGGACAAATATTAATTTTATATTTATCAGCTATATATAACATATCTCTATCTATACCCTTACCTGCATGAATTAATACTACACCTCTATAATTAGTTTTCCAGCTTCTAAATTCATATTTTTTATAACCATTAATAATTAAACTAGCCCAAGGTTCCCTTATAGTTAATACTTTCATTTATACCACCATAAATATTATATAATTATTACATAAAATATTAAAGAAAAACATAATAAAAACAAAATCAATTAATATAACTTCATCTATAAATATATAAGAATATTCCTACAAAAATAACATCATTCCAATTCTTTTTATCAGTATCTTTATCAGTTTTTAAACTTTCTATATATTTATCAACTTCATTAGTAATTAATGATATTTTTATATTATTTTATTTACCAACAGATATTATAATATTAATTAACTAGTTCATAATTCACTTCCATACATAATTTTATAAAAATAAAAAAATTAAACACATAACTAAGTTTAATTTTTTAATAATTTATTAAATACTTTTTCATCTAATTTATTTTTCTTACCAAATTCTAAACCTAAATTATATAAATTAGTTAAAAAATCATTTTTACCAACTACAATATCACCTATTTTAATTTGTAACTCAGTATCAACATCAGGCATACTCTCTATATCTATACCATTCATATTAGATACAATTCTTAAAAAAGTAGATAATGTTTTATTAGTTAATCTAGTTTGATAACGATGTGCTTCTTCTTCACTTAATTGTTTATCGAAAATAACTTTCTTATATCTAAATGGTAAATAATCTTTAAAAACTACTTTATCTATTCCTAACCCTTTTAAATAACCAAAAGTCATTACAAGTGATATTAAATGTGAAGGATTTATAAATCTAAAATAACTATCACTTGGTATCATAATTTTCATTTCTTCTTGTAATTCTTTAAAATTTTCACTTTCTTTCATAGATTGACTAGTTTGTACAGCAATAATATTTGCTACTTTTTCACCATTATTATGACTAACACCCATTCTAATATTAGGTAATTCTATTCTCTTATTTTTTAACATAAAAGATAAATAATATGGAGTTTCATACCATAATTCACTTCTTTTAGACATTAAATATAATTCATCATCAAACAAATTACCTACAAACTTAGGAGAAGTAATATTATTAAATTCTTCATTTTTAACATAATTAATATAGTTTCTAAAATAATCTTCCATATTTAATCCATCCATATAAGATATATTTAACATTATTCCTTCAAAAATCATCTTAATATTTTCAATATCATTTCTTTCATTAAAAATCTTTCTATCAAATATATTATAAAATGAATTGCTAGACTTTATAGTTTCAATATAAGAAGCAAGAATACTTTCAAAGTCATCAATATTATTAATAATAAGAGTAGGCATCATTTCTTCATCTTGTCTTCCAACTCTAACTATATTAAAACGTTTATTAATATTTTTTACTCCAATATTTATACCTAAATATCTCATATTTTTCATGCTATGTTTAATATCAAAATTATCAGAATAAACTCTATTAGCAGCATCTATAAACATACTAGTTAAAGGATGACTATCTAATAATTTAATATAATCATCTCCATAATTTTCTATTAAAGATATTAAATTACAATTATATCTAAAACCATTTTTAACTATATTTTGAAAAGATATTTCTACTTCCTTCATATTATCAATATAATTCATCTTAAAAGCCATCGTTTTAATAAGATACTGATTTAGTACCTCTTCTAATTTATTATAATCTATATTATGCTTAATTTCTTCAACGTTAATTTTATAATATTTTAAATAAAACTCTGAATATATTTCAAAATATATTTTCAAGAACAAATTACTTAAAACATATAGTGCCAATTAACATTTCCCCTTCCTTGGTTTTGTATTATAACACCTACTACTAAAAAAAACAAATAAAAAAGAATGCATTATATTTTTTTAACATTAATACGCATTCTAGTATGATAACCTTGTTTTTCATAAAATTTTATAGCATTATTATTATAATTAAATACATCTAAAAATATATATTCACAACCAACACTTTTAAAATAATTTTCCATTTTTTCCATAAGTTTTTGGCCTACACCACTACTTCTAACTTTTTTAGAAACAATTAACTCTATTACTTCACCACTCTTAGGACATTTATAATCTAAATAATCAAATTCATCATACTTTCTTATAATACCCATTATTACTCCAATAACTTTATTATCTAAAATTGCTAAATAACACATTCCAGAATTATTATATACTTTATCTAAATCTAATTTAGCCATTACATCTCTATAATCCTCATGTAAACAATCTAAATGATCTTCATCTATTTCTATTATATATTCTTCTAACTCAACCAATAAATCTTTTACTTCTTCTAAATATTTGCTATCATATTCTATAATTTTCATATTTAACCTCTTTCTACTATAAAAACCTCACACAAAGAAAAATTAGGACTACAATCTATAATATAAGAATCTATTATAGAAAAATTAGACAAAGTTATTTCTTTACACATATTTTCTAATGATTTTATTCTTAAAGATGTACTAGCAACTAATACTTTTTTATTTGAATTCATATTTATTCTTTCAGTTTCTTTAAATGCATCTTGTGTATGTGTAGAGTACTCTTTTACACCATCACCCATTGCAATAATTAATGCTTTACCATCCTTATTTAAATGTTCATATATAAATTTATAAAATTTTCTTCTATGATTTTCATCAATAAACATATGAATTACAGCAATAGAATAAATAAAATCAAATTTAGTATTAATTTCATCTTCAAATATATCAAATTGTTTAAATTTATCTATATATTTGTTATTAGATAATTCATTACACTTAGAAATAACATTAATGGAATAATCTACTGCTAATACATTATACCCACTATCAAGCAAATATAAAGCATCTCTACCTTCTCCACAACCTAAATCGAGTATATTATCACTTTTATTTATTTTATATTTATTAATAATATTTATAACTTCACTAGTAGGTTTAGGTATTTCCCATAAATAACCATCTTCATATGTTTTTCTATATCTTTTATCATATGCCTTATAATAATCACTATTCATAATCACCTATATTATATATTTGTTTATTATTAATTTTATTCTTATACATTTTTTTATCTGCTATTTTTATCATATTACCTAAAGACTTAAAATTAGATTTTATACCAGATACATAACCAATACTAACTTTTATATTATATTTATCTTCCTTTAAATTCTCTAATATAATATTTTGATTTATTTTATTTTCTAGTTTTTCCATTATATCTTTATTAAATAAAGAAACAATTACAAACTCATCTCCACCATATCTTGCTAAAAATAAATCTTTATTAAAACTATCACAAGTATTCTTTAAAATAGTAGCAATATGTACCAATAAATTATCTCCTACTATATGTCCATATTTATCATTTATTTTTTTAAATTCATCTACATCAATAAACATTAGAGAAATAATTTGATTATCTTTTATATCATTAAATTTATTTTGAATATATTCATTAAAACTATTTCTATTGTTTATTTTTGTTAGTTTATCAATAGATATTTCTTCCTCTTGATAAAATAAGAAAACAAGTAAAGATGAAATAGTAAATCCCATTTGCAATGCTGATACACCATATATTAAAATCTGTATTATGCTTGTAATTATTGGTGCAATAATAAATAAATAAAATGGTATTACTTTCTTTTTAATACAAATATTCTTAGTATTAAAATAAACTTTAAATGCTTTTATTGTAGATTGTATAATATAAATCCAAGAAATGATCATAAATAAATATATTTTTTCTTTACGTACATATAAATTATCAGAATTTATAACAAATAATGATTTGCTAAATACATTATATATTAATAAAATAGTTCCAATAATTAAAGGTACTAAATTAATAATTTTAATTCTAGAATTATTTAATGATTTTTCATCTAATTTAAAATAAACAAATTTATTCCAATAATATCCAATTAATAACTGAAATAAAAAATAAAATGAATTAGTTGTTAAAAGAATAATATAACTACAATTAAAACTAGTACCTCTAAATAAAAAAGACAATATATCAGTTATACAAAACAAAATAGATAAGATTAATATATTTTTAAATAATATATACTCATATTCTACTTTTTTTCTAATTGATATTATAGTTAATATCATAACTAATATTATTATAGAAAATATATTTATTTGTAAATAATATTGTAATCCATACATTTATACCACCTCCTAAATATACAAATCTCATATTTATTAAATAAACTAACTAACAATATTATACAAAACTTTTAATAAAATGTCTTTATAGAATAAAAATTGTTTTATACAATAATTAAAAAGAAAAAACATATATTAAATGGATTAAAAATTAAATATTACAATAAAAAGTGGGATTTCCCCACAATTAACTTAATTTTTATTATTCATTAGATTTTCTACTTCTTTTATTTCATTTTGTAAAAAAGTATTGTTTTTCGATATAAAAGAAAACATTGCAGTATTAGGATCTTTAAAAAAATAATCGAACCAATTATCTAATATTATATTTAAAAATTTGAATTCTTTTTCTTTTGATTTTTCTTCTAAGTATAATTTTAATGCTTCATTAAATTTAAAAAGACAATATGCAAAATCATTTATATTATATGCTAAAAATCCAAAACCTTTTTTCTTTAAAATATCAATATTTTCTGTACCTATTAAAAACTTAACATATAAGTTTTTTTCTTTAGAAGAATAAGTATCACATTTAGCACCAGTTTGTGCAACATAATTCTTTAAATAACTTCCCATCATTGACATATCATGTACAATCTTTAAACATATCTGTTGTGGAGATACATCTTCAAAAAGATTTTCACAATAAATAATTTGAGAAACTCCATTCTCCGTTTCAAATTCATATATCGTTTTCAACATATAATCCAAATTTTTTCCAATCAATAAATTAATAATCATAATTGAATTTAATTCTTCATCACTTATATTTTCCATAATTATTTCCTTTCACTTAAATTATTTTCTTGTAATACTAATAATATAATTAGCAATTACATAAACAATAACAAAACCTATTAATGTTATTATTATTGACATCTTTATCACTACTTATTAACACTGATAGAATTAATTATTATACCTACAACTATTAAAATCAAACCAAATAAAAAACTAGCACCAAAATCTAATTCTTCTTGTCCTCGCAATGTAAATCCAAATAAAGGCCCTATACTCAAAACTACACCACAAAAAATAATTTTCCCACCGATTTTTTTCATAAGATAACTCCTTTCATTATTTATTATATCATAGCTTACACGAACAGAGTAAGTATATTTATTAAAAAAAATGGGAAAATATATATAGAAAGAAACATTTATATGTTAAGTGGTGAAGTATGTTTGATAGAAATAATGAAAACTATATTTATGAATTAGTTAGTAAAAACATTAAAAAACAACGAAAACTTAAAGGATTAACTCAAGAACAATTAGCAGAAAAAATGTGTTATTCAACACAATTCATTTCAAATATTGAAAGTAAAAATCATCAAACATTTTCACTTGGAACTATTTGGAAATTGGCACTTGTTCTAAATATTGATATTAAAGAATTATTTAATGAAGATGATACAAAAAATAAGAGTGATAAAAATTAAAATATCACTCTTTTTTAATTGATAAAAAAGACTTTTGACAAGTCTTTCAAATTCATATGGTGTCCCCGGGCAGAATCGAACTGCCGACCTATCGCTTAGGAGGGGACTTGCTTTCCCTCACAAGAACACCATTATTATATCTTGTTTTTCCTTTATTTTAAAGGGTTTTTCTATTATTTTTCATAAATTATTGAACTTTAATTTTTTTACCGAGTGCCGAAAATTGGTGCCATTTCAATTTTTTTAGTGCCAATTTATGCTTTTTTCAATACTTCATCAAAAACCATAGCACTTTCTTTTTTGGTTATATCAAAAGTATGTGAATATATTTCCATTGTGATACTTGTATCGGCATGACCTAATCTTTGACTTACTGCTTTAGGGTTTATACCTTTATGTATTAAGATACTAGCCGAAGTATGTCTTAATTCGTGAAAGCATATAGGGGCTAACTCATATTTTTTAACTATTTTTCTCATTATATGGTCGCAAGTGCTAGGGTGCATATAATCTCCATATTGAGATATAAATACTCTATTAGTACCTTTCCATTTCTTGCCAACCCATTTAATATAATTATCTTGCCACTCTTTATACTCCTTTAATAAGTCAATGGTTGGATTACTTAACATTATTTCTCTTTTAGAACTTTCAGTTTTAGTTGTTGCCTCATCAACAACACCTCTAATAACCTTTAAAGATTTATCAATTCTCATTAAGTTAGTATCAAAATCAATATCACTCCACCTTAAAGCACATATTTCACTTCTTCTTGCTCCACTATCTAATGCAAGAGTTATAAGAGTTCTATATTTAATATTTTCATACTCTAAACAAGATAATAACTTTTGTACTTGTTCTAAATCATAATACTTTCTTTCGGCTTTTTCTCTTTTAGGTTTATTGGCTTTTAAATTAGGGTTTTTATCTAACACTTCCCATTTAATGGCTTGATTAAACATTACATTAATAAGTTTATAATAGCCATACATAGAGTGATAACCTAACACTTGATTATTTTTTCCTATCTTTAATTTTTGATACATATTATCTAATACAAGTGGAGTTATCTTATTAAGTTTAATCTTTCCTATTATCGGCAATATTCTTTTAAGTGATTTTTCGTAGCCATCTTTTGTAACTAAACTGATTTTATCACAATATTTTGATAGGAATATTTGGCTATATTCTTCAAATGTTAAATCACTTATATTGTTTGCTTTTCCTATATGATAATATTTGCTTTTTAAATCGGCTTCAATTTTAATTGCCTCATTTTTAGTGCCATTGACAGTCTTTGTTAATCTTTTTCTATTACCTAAAATGTCATAACCTAGTTCAATAATTATTTTATATTTATTATTTGATAATCTTGTTATACTCATAAGATTTTTAACTCCTTTCAATAATCTTACGAGCAAAATACTTCAATAATTATCTAATATAATTATATCATATTTTGCCCTTTTTTCCTAGAAAAATAATAGATTTTTTCCCTCTTGTGCCTCTAAATCTTCAACCCAAGAATTAATTTTTACTAAATCAAATTTTAATCTATTACCAATTCTAAAATGTGGTATTCTTTTACTTCTTACTAATTTTCTAATCTCTGATACTGATATTTTTAAATAACTTGATAATTCTTGAATATCACATATTTTCTTTGTCATAAAAGTTGCTCCTTTCAAAATATTTCTTGTTCGAACAACTACACTATACCTAAAAAGAGGTACCAAAACGAGCAACCAAAAAAGCCCCATTTTTAAAATATGGGGTATTGAAAATAAAGAAAAAAAGAGCAAAAAAATTAATTATTTCGGACAAAAATAAGTAAAATATAACCCAAAAAAGTTGATGAAAAACTATTTTTTTTTACTCAAAAACCTAGTATGATGAAATCACAAAGCAAGTCGACGAGTTTTGTAAAATCACGAAAGGAGTTGTTAAAATGATAGATATTTTAGACATAAGACAAGAAATGATAAAACTTATGGTTAATAAGTATGCTGGTAAAGAGTTAAGCACTAAAGAATTAAATAAGTTTTATAAATATCTTAATCTTGAGTTTAAAAACAATAATTCAAAAAATAATCTTGATAATAGATTAAATAGTTTTTATAAGATTATTCAAAAGCAATATGATGATTTTATAAAACTAAACGATATTATAACTCAATTAGACTAATCTAAAAGTTAGTTAAAACAAATAAAGACCTTATACAAGCAAGATTAGACTTTAAAAGTTTAATCTTGCTTGTAAAGGCAATTAATAATTATATAGAAAGAAAGGAATTAAAAATTATGAAAAAAAATAGAAGATATACATTAAGCCAATTAGAAAGAATATTTAAAGATTATAAAGAAAGATACAATGTTGAAAATTGTTTTGAACTATTTAAAATGTTTAATATAAAAACTAAAACTGATGAAAAAGGCTTATATTTTATTATTGAAGATTAAGTTGTCTATGATAAGATAACTTTTTTTGTGTTATAATTTATATATGGAGTTGGTACTATGGGTAAATATCATAACAAGTTAGATAAGAAATATTTTAACAAGTCTATTTATATTAAAAAGTTTGAAAGTGCTTTTAATATAAAAATTAAAGACTACCCCTTACAATATGAATTGATATTTGAAACATATAACACTTATATTAGTTTAAATAATATCTTATTTTCTTTAAACTATATACCTATTAATCAAAAAGTAGATAATATAATGCGCTTAATAAATGCTTATTTAAACAAATATAAAAACAAGATTAAAAAGTGTTATGATAGTGAGTGTATTTTAATATATGAGAGTTTAGAAAATACACTTGATGAATTAAATGAGATGAAAGAATTATATACAACTAAAAAGACTAAATATAATCTTAAAAGTCTTGAAAAAGATACCGAGTATTTTATGAATATACTTGATAACCTTAATTTTGATAAATTAGTTGATAGTAAAGATATGCCATATATTAAAAAGCCAAATGATAAACTACCTAAAAAAGTTAATTTAAAAATAATAAATAATTTAGATCCAAAATCATCAACTTTATTTGATAGAGATAAACAAGAACAATTAAACAACGATTTTATAATATCCTATGAAAAAAGAACAGGTATTAATCTTAATGAAGATACGGAGCAAAGATATTTCATATTTGATATTTTAAATAGAATTAAAGACTTAAATAATTCAATGGTAGATTATTACATATACAATGATAAATGCCTTGTAAACTTATTTAATTATTTCTTAAAAGAGTTTTTAAATCAAGATATTTCCTTTGTAAAAGATATAACTTATATAAATGTATTTAATAAATTAAAAGATATTAGTAATTTAATTGATAATGATAATATTGATTTAGCATTTTCAAATATTAAAGAACTTATAGAACAATTTAAAAACTTATACGAAAGGAATAGTTAATATGAGAAAACAAAATATATTAGATTTATTATGTGATGATTTTATTAAACAACATAATTTAGAACAAGACTATTTAACAAATAGTATTAATATTGAGAATACTGATAAAAATGTTAAGTTATATATAATACCTTATTTAGAAAATACATATAAATTATTTGATTTAGATTTTAATTTTAATATTAATTCTAATGATGAAATAGAAAAATATAAAAGTTTATTATTACTATTACTTATTACTAATGGAACAATAGACTTAATATCTACTAACTCTAATTTATTTAATGCTTATAAAAATAAATATGATATTAAAACAGCTTATGAAGAAATAACATTAAGGGTACTAATAGGAAATATACTAGATATAAAGAAATCATTAAATAAATTAAATACTATACCTAATGAAATGAAAGATATGTTAGATAAGTTTTATAATCTATTAAATAATATTTAATCTCTATGGAGTGGACTTATATTAAGTCTATTCTTTTTTATTTGACTAATTATACTTCATACATATAATTATATATAGAGTAATTAATATTTTTATAATTTTATCTAATGAAAGATACTATTAAGTAAATTAATAAAAATAATATATATAAATATATTTAATAAAATAATATATATTAAGTTAAATATATAATAATATAAATTATCTTCCATAAGATATAATTATTATAAAATATATTAGATACCTTTTGTAAAGTATAAATATTAACAAAAGATATAAAATACTTAACCAACCTTTAAATACTTATATAAACGATATTTAGGTATATATAATATAAAAACTTAAAATAATATTTTTAGTTGAACACACCACCTTATTTTGCTTTATAATAAGATGTTTATATATATTAAAAGAGTGATAAAGATTATTTAGTCTTCATCACTCTTATTTTTTATGTCTTCTTCTAATTCATCAAATAAATCTTTCATATGAATACCTAATTTTTTAGATATATAGTAAAGAGTATTTAAAGAACAAGTTTTAAAAGTATTGTTTTCTAAATCGCCAATAAAGTTTTCACTATAACTACATTGTTCGGCTAACTGTTTTTGAGTTATACCCTTTTGTTTACGATACTTTTTAATGTTCTTACCAACCCAATAATACACATAATTGTTATCTTCTTTTGATATACTCGCCATTGGTATCACCCCATACAAATATTATTTCATAAAAAAATATCAATTAACCCCAACAAATAGGAGTGGTTTGTGATATAATAGAATATGAAAGGAGTAAACTAAATGGCTTTAATTAAATGTAGTGAGTGTGGAAAAGAAATAAGTAGCAAAGCAAAATCTTGTCCTAATTGTGGTTGCCCTATCAATGATGAAAGCACTTTGCCAAAGAAAAAAATTATTATTAAAAAATGCTTTCATTTAGCATTAAGAACAAGTGTTTTTATTGATAATCAACCTGTGGGAGAAATTGGAGTTGGTGCTAATAAAACAATAGAATTAGAATTGCCAAGTGGTACACATTATATAGGACTTAATACTGGAGTAAGACACGGAGATGTATTTACACCTATGGCTGTATCAAATGCCAGTGATGGAAAGCAATTTATTATTAATGAAAATGATGAAATTATAGAAATTGAGATATTAGCAAAAGGTAGTTGGTCTAATTCAACAGGTAGATGTATTGTTGGTAATATTAGAAAATGTGATGAAAATACAATATCAACAAAAGAAATAGAAACATCTAATATTTTTGAAAAACACAAAGCACTTATAATAAGTTTAATTGGTATTGGAATAATGCTTGCTTCATTTTATGTTTTACATTTAAATATAAAGATTTCAATGCTATTTACATTATTAGTAGTTATAATAATTGCTTTATTAACCAAGAAAAAATAAGGAGTGTGATTAAAATGATTTTTATGCTTATTATACTATTAATAGCAGTTGTTATTATTGGTGCAATAATTATAGATAAAAAAAGAAAAAAATAAGTTATATAAGTATATAGTAATTGCTATATGCTTTTTTTATTTTTCTAAATCTAATTTAGAGCACATATACCTTTTAGAGAACAAAATACCTTTTTTTTATTTTACCCAATCCCCACCATTAAATAAAACACCGACATTTTTAGCCCTATTTTAGACACTTTTAGCCCCGAGTAATATAAATATACTAAAAAGATATTTTCAAAACAGGAAGATAGCGGAAAATGGTGTTTTTTAGGTATATTCTAATTTGATTATTCTTTGATTTTTTCGTTCGTTTCACTATATAACTATTATATATATACTATCAATAACTTTTTGTATTCTCATAATCATCTTGCTACTAATATGTAGGGAGATGATACAAAGTGAAGTTTTACAATTTAAAACAAGTTAGTGAGATTTTACTAACACCTATACCTTATTTAAGAACACTTATAAAAGAACATAAGTTAAAAGGAAAGTTTATAGGAAGACAATATATAGTTAGTGATGAAGAATTAAAAAGATTTGTAAGTTCATTGGGGGTTAAAAATGAAAGATAAAAAGATTAGTATTGATTTAGATATTGAAGATTTATTAGGACTAACAGAGCCTAATAAGAATAGTCTTGAATATGATTTAAACTTTATAATTGACAATGGTATTGAAAATTATAATAAAATGTTAGAAGAACACGAAAGCAAAAGAAAAGAGTTTATGCAATTATTTAGAGAGTGTTTTGATGAAATTATTTGGGAGTTTCAAAAAGACCCTAAACAACAAATAGCAGTTAATTGTGCTGGTTGTAGATATTCTAATCTTGTTGAATTAGGTTATGGAAAGACAACAACAAAAAGGACAAAAAATAATGGTTGTAAATAATTAAAGAGAGATAAGTTTTAATTGCTTATCTCTCTTATTTTTTTACTTATTCATTAAATCATTATACAATTTTCTTTCTTCAACATTATTTTTTCTAAACTCTAATACAAATAAATCGGTTAATTCTTTCAACTCTTTTTCAACAAGTTTTCTATCTTTCTTACTAACCTTATTTTCTTTTAATAATTGTCTTATAACTATTATTTCAATAATCATATTATTCATATCTTGAGTTATATTAAATCTTAAATCTTTAAATTGCTTATCTTTCATTTTTCCACCTTTACTATTAATAATTTTAATACATTTTTATCTTTTTTTAGTAAAAAAGTGCCATTTCAAACAACTTTTAAAACACTCATAAGTATTTTGCCCTTTATTTATAATACTTTGATAGATAATTATTGAATATTCAACGAGTGCCATAAAAAGTGCCAAACTAGAGGACACCTTGTGTCAAGTTGTGATAGTTTATAACACTTTTTTAAATATGTAAAAAAGTCTTGAAACCCCTTAATTTCAAGACTTTTATAATCAAAAATGGTGTCCTTGAGAGGATTTGAACCTCCGACTTTCCCTTTAGGAGAGGGATACTCTATCCAACTGAGTTACAAGGACAGGTATTTCCTTGCTTTGCAAGGAATTATTTTTATGTTTTCCTCATAGCCACTTACTTAGGAGGCGATTGCTCTATCCTACTGAGCTACGAGGACATATTAATATTCTATCACAAACAAAAAAGTTTGAACATTATTTTTGTCCAAACATTATCATATTGATAACAAATATTATATATACTCCAATAATAGGTTTCCAATTATTTTTATATTGTTCATAAGTTGAAATACCTTTATCTATTAAAGATAAAGTCCAACTTTCTTTATATTTAGGCATTATATTGCCCATTGGAAACATATGAGATTCAATCATATTTTTTTCTTTATCATTTAAATTAAATTCTTCTTTAGCATTATTATATGCTATTTCTGGATGATCTTTCCATCTATTATATAAACCTTCAACATCGCTTAAATCTTTCTCAGTATAATAATCATGTAATAATGCTGCTCTTGTTGCGGATACATAATCCATTTTTAGTTTTTTTGTTATATTATAAGTTGCTTTACTAACTCTCATAATATGAGAATATCTTGTTATACCATGATGTACTTCTTTATCTAAAACATTAAACTTTTTACCATTTAATATATCTTTTGCTATATCATCAAAACTAATATCGTTTTGTTTACTCATAAATTCACCTCGGTATGAAGAATTATAACACAATTTTTAACTATTGTAAAATCGAGTAATATTATTTACATATTCTAACTATTTTATTATATTATAAAATAATAAAAATTATTAAACTATAAAACTACTATTATCTATAAATTTAAAATCACTTTTATACTTTAATTCCATAACTAACTTAAATAATGCAATATCTTTTTCTTTTGCTTCCAACATAATATCAGTATTAATATTCTTATTTCTAATAATATCTATTAACTTTATGAAATCTAAATAATTTATATAATTATTATGTGCTCTATACTCTTTTTTACTCTTCATAGAAGATATATGTATTTTACATGTTCTATTATTCCAAGTATTATATATTCTATCAATATAAAAACAAATATCTTTACTACACTTATTACAATAATGATGATGTATATCTAAACACATAGGAATATTTAATTTCTCACACAATTTTAAAGTTTGATAAACATTAAAACTTTTATCATCATTTTCTAATACAATTCGTCTTTTAACTTTAACATCTAACAAATTAAAATTATTTATAAATCTATCTATACTTTGTTTTATACCACCACTTTTAGAACCAACATGCATTATTAAATCATATTTAACATTAAACATATCCATAACTTTAACTAAATCATTTAATAAATTAATACTATTTAAAACTACTTCATTATTTATACTATTTAATACACAATATTGATCTATATGTGTACTAACTCTCATATTACTATCTCTAATTAACCTACCAATATAATTAAATTTCTTTTTATATTTACTTGAATCAATACCTACAATATCCATTAATGGAATTAATTTAGCAGTAATTCTAAAAAAATGTATATCATTCTTTATATTATATTTAATTATTTCACACAAACTATCTAAATTATTTTCTATTATATTACTTATTTTATCCTTTCTTAATTTATTATTTATTCTTTTATAATAAGATAAAGTAATAGTTTTAGATGAACTTAAATTTAATACATTACTAATACAAGCATACCCTAATCTAATTAACAATTATATCACCCATTAATAATATGCATACAAAAAAATATACTATTCAAAGTATATTTTATAATCTATTAAATAATGGTTCTATATCAATTAATAAAGTATCTTTTTCTACTTCTACATAGTTCCAACATGCCTCATTAATTTTAAGATACTTTCTAATTTTCTCACTAGTCATAGGCATAATAGGTTCTATATAATTTGCAAGATTTGCACAAGCAACACTACAAGTATATATACAATCATTAAATTTATCTTTATCTTCTTTAAATTTAATCCATGGAGTTTCTTCATCATAATACTTATTTACTTTATCTAATACATTTATAATAACATTACAAACTTCTCTAAATTCCATTCTTTCCATATAGAATGATATATCTTTATATGTTTTTTCTAAAGTATTTTTTATATCTTCATTCATTACTCCATTTGGTATATTAGTTAATCCCTTAAATTTTAAAGTTCTATTTATAAAATTACCTAATTTATTATTTATTTCATTATGAGTAGCATTATAATCTTCTATAGAAAAATTAGAATCTCTCTTTTCAGGACCATTTCTTAATAAATGAAATCTTAATGTATCAACATTTAAATCTTTAATAGCATCATTAATTGTTAACCCTATACCTTTACTCTTAGAAAATTTTTGTTCATTAAAGTTTAAATATTCACTTGATACAATCATATCAGGCAATTTATAATTATCTTCTAAAGATAATAATAATGCTGGAAATATAATACTATGGAATGTTATATTATCTTTTCCATGTACCATATACATTTTATTATTATCACTATTTTTCCACCAATCTTCATAATTTAATCCATTACGTTCACAATAATCCATAGTTGCTGTTAAATAACCTAATACTGCATCAATCCAAACATACATTCTTTTATCATCATAATTTGGTATAGGTATTTCAATACCCCAATTTAAATCTCTAGTAACTGCTCTATCAGGTAATCCTTCACGTAAATATTTGTTAGTTTCATTTTGAGCATTTTTTCTCCAATTAACTTCTTTATCTTTTACATACGATTCAATTTCATTTTGTAATTTTGATAAAGCAATATATAAGTTCTTATTATCTTTTGTAGTAGTTTTATTTCCACATTCTATACATGTTGCACCAATTAAATCTTGTTTAGTAAATACATAACCACAATCACATTGATCCCCTTTAGAAGGATTACCACAATTAGGACAAACTAAAGTTAATTCTCTATCAGCAACAAACTTTTTACAAGTTTCACAATAATTATCTGGTTCTATTTTTTCATATATGTAACCATTATCATACATTTTCTTAAATAAAGATTTAACAACTTCTTTATGATATTCACTTTCAGTTTTTGTATATAAATTATATGAAAAATTCATTCCATTAAATGCATCAATAAATTCTTCATGATATTTATTACATATATCTTTAGGATTTACTCCCTCTTTTTTTGCTCTCTCAGTAATTGGAGTACCATGACAATCAGAACCAGAAACATAAATTACATTATCTCCAATTAATCTATGATATCTTGCTAATAAATCTCCAGGTAATAAACCTGCTAAATGTCCTAAATGAAGACTACTATTAGCATATGGCCAAGCTCCACCTATTAATATATTTTTACCATTTTTATTATATTTAAATTCTGTATAAATTTCTTCCATTGTTCCACCAAACTTTCGTACTTATTATATAAAAAAATAAACCATAAATCAATAATAACAAATATTAAAAGAGCATAAAAGCTCTTAATTCATTATATTGTTTAATTTAATATATATGGCTTATTTTAATTATTCCCATAATAACTATTTCTAGTTACATAATATTGTATGTTTATTAAATGTTAATAAATATTATAATAACCTAATTATTTTAAAATTAATTCTTTATTTTTACTAACTTTATCTATATCAAGAGTAATATTTTTTTCACTCATCTCTCTAAGTGGAATATCCATAGTTTTCATTTTTTCTGCTATAAGTCTTAATGAATTATAATATAAAATCATATTATTTATTGCTTCTTCTCTTGATTTAAATGAAAGTTTATTATTTTCAAATTCAATAATATATTTTAATAATCTAAAATCAACTGATCTAAATTCTGTTGGAGAAATTCTATCTTTTGCTAAAAATTCATTACCATAATTATTAGAAGATCTTCCTGCTTTAACATTTTTTGAAATTAATATATCAGTTTCACTAGCAATAAATGGATTATACTCTTCTTCACCATCATATAAGTCGTCTAAAAAAGGAATAGATAAAGATATATTTTCACTACCATTAACATGTCCATCATCATGTAGTTTATATAATTGTTCATTAGTTAACTCTTCTCCTCTTAATTTTGCTAATTCTTTTTGAGATAATATACCATGCGTTAAACAACTAGGAGTATCCTGATATTTTGTATTATGATGATATTTATAATCTTTAACATCAACACTTTTATTCAATCTAGAACTATTTATCATATCTCTAATATATTCTACAATATATTTTTCTTCTATTCTTTCCATAATTTACAACCCCCAACCATGACTACATTATAGCAAAAAAGCGAACATTTGTCAAATTATCAACTATTTTTTATTCTATCATTAAAATAAATAATACTCATTTATTAATTTTTTTAAACAAATAATAATATTATATGGTATAATTAAAACATGTAATGCCCATGTGGCGGAATTGGTAGACGCGCTGGACTCAAAATCCAGTGTTACTTGTAACGTGTCGGTTCGAGTCCGACCATGGGCACCAAAATTGATTTATACTCAAATTTTGAGCAACAAAAAACAATTTCTTTTGCAAATTGTTTTTTTATTATCACTACAATTAATATAATAAATAGTGTATAATAATTACCCGAGGAGTTGATTATAAATGTTAAGTATGAATAATATAAATGATAAACAAAAAATGATGGAATATTATAGAACTGGTGATATGCTAAACTTATTATATTTTTTTCCACAACTAAGCCCAATAAAAGATTTAACTATAATAGAAAATGAAACAGATTATCTAAAACATCAAGAATTTTTTAATAGCTTTAATCAGAACAGAGTCGATACTTTAAAAGGCAGAACACCAATTTCAGGTATAGAAAATTCAGGAAAAAGTAATTGTTTTTATGATACATTAAAAAAAGTAAAAGAAAAAGATCCTCTTGGAGTATTAGTTGTATTTAATCTTACTAACAAATCATCTGAAAGATATGAAAGATTAGCAGGAATATCAGTCGGAGTTGATTTAGGTAAAGATGTTATAATAGATGCCGTTTCAAAAGGATTTGATGGTAGAGAAGTATCAAAAAGTATTTGTACTCACGAAAGATACTTTATACCTTGGTATGATTTAAGAAAAATTAGCATTGGCAATTTAAAAGAATATCAAACATTTCAAATTAATAATACCGATTACCAAATGACTAGAAATGAAAGAATAGAATTTCTAAAATCTATTGGTTTAAATCCAAATGTTTTTTCTGCTTATATTCCAGAAAATTATCAAAAAATACCAGATTTAATATGGTTAAGTGTAATTAAAAATCTTCTTAAACAATTAGAAAAAAATGAAGATATTTTAATGAATTATGGATTTACTAATTTTGCTATTTCAGGCCACACAGAAGGTAATCAATTTGCACCATGGCAAATGTTTGATAAAAGTAGATATACTTTAGTAAAAAAAAGATAAATTATTTATTGCAATAAACTTTTAAAATGCTTATAATCAATTTAGAAAGTAGAGATATTATGAAAAAAACATATAACAAATTAGTAAGAGATAAAATCCCAGAAATAATAAAAAACAATGGTGAAATACCTAAAATAAGAATATTAAATGATGAAGAATATAAAAAAGAATTAGAATTAAAACTCTATGAAGAATATAAAGAAGTAATTGAATCAAATAGCACTGATAGATTAGAAGAATTAGCAGATTTATTAGAAGTAATAAACGCATTAGCAAACTTAGAAAATAAAGATTTATCTGATATTATAGAAATTGCTAATAATAAATCTAAAAAACGTGGTGCTTTTAAAGAAAAGATATTCTTAGAAAATGTCACAAAATAAAGACCATTATTGGTCTTTTTCTTCATCTTTATATATTGATGTGAATAATTCAGTATCATCATCAATATCATGTTCTATTTCAATATTAGGTAAATCATTAATAGTAGCAAGTCCAAAATAATCTAAAAAATCACTTGTAGTTTTATATAAATTAGGTCTCCCTGGCATATCACTTTTACCAGCTTCTTTTAATAAACCTTTTGCCACTAATTTTCTAATTATATGAGTACATCCTACTCCACGTAATTCATCAATTTCTAATCTAGTAATAGGTTGATTATAAGCAACTATCGCTAATACTTCTAATGCTGCTTGACTTAAAGTATTTGTTTCTGGATTAACTACTAACTTTTCGTAATATTCTTTATGTTCAGGTTTAGTAGTCAATTTAAATGCATCTCCTAAATAAGATATTCTTAATCCTCTATCTTTTTCTTCATATCTTTTTTTCAAAGTTAACAAAATATCCTTTGCTTCAGTTTCACTTATATTCATAAGTTCACATAAAGTATTCAAATTTATTCCTTCATCACCTTGAACAAATAATATTCCTTCTAAGATTCCCAATTTTTCTTCCATAACATCACTTCTTCTCTATTATAATTTCCCCAAAATTATTTTCTTGTTTTAAACTAACTTCATCATTTTTAGACATCTCTAAAATAGATAAAAAAGTCACAATAACATAAGGCTTACTAACATTATCAAATAATTCTGTAAAATTTATCTTACTCTTATTTTCAAATATTTTTCTAATAGATTTAACTCTATCTTCTACACTTAATTCTTTTTTAGTAATTCTAGTATTTATAGGTTTTTTTAATTTTTCTCTAGATAAAAAATTTTCAAAAGCTAAAACTAAATCATCTAATGTAATATTATTATCTAATGGAACTTCTTTTCTATATTCGCTCAAATTAGAAGGTACTTTAGTATAAACTTGAAAACGAGTTTGTTCTAAATCTTTAAATGTTTCTGTAACTAATTTTATCTTTTGATACTCTAAAAGTTTATCTTTTAAATCATCTTCACTATTTAACTCATACTCACTATCTTCTTCATCATCTTTATTAAGTATCATTTTACTTTTTAAGTGTACTAGTTCACTAGCCATAACTAAATATGAACTAGCAACATCAATACTTTCTTCTTTCATTTGATTTATAAAATGCATATATTGATTAGTAATTTCTTCAACATTTATATCACTAATTTCTTGTTTTTTTATTTTTATTAAATGTAATAGAAGGTCCAAAGGGCCTTCAAAATCATTTATACTGAAATTATACTTCATTCACAATCATATCCTTTAGAATTCATTTCAAATTTAACAACTTTACTTAATGTATTTAACGAATAATAATTACTATCTTTATTATTTTTATAATCATAACTATTTAAGTTTATCTCAACAAAATATAAAAATCCATTATTATTTTCAGTAACTATTGCATTTGCTCCAATACTATTCATTGTTTTAGATAAATCACTATATTTACTATAATTTTTACTATAATCGTTTCCTCTACTAACGTTTACACTATCTTTTATAGTAATTAATTTATTATACTGAAACATATATTCAATACTTCTATCATCTAAACTACATATCATATTAGATAAACCACTCTCATCACTAGACAAAGTAAAATTTGGATATTCACTAACATTAATTTCTTTAACAATACCATAATAATCTAATATATCATCAAGTTTATTATTAAATTTAAAATTATAAGAACTAGTACCATTTATACTACCTACTAATTTAATATAATTAACTTCTTTATCATCTTTTAATAATACTAAGTAATATTTCGAACTATCAAAATCTATATTATTACTAGTTACTATATCAAAACTTATACTATCTTTTTTTAAATTAAAATTATTTAAATTAAAATTATTATATTTAATAACAGCCTTACTATTAATTAAAACTTGATTATTTGTATTACCGTCATTTTTTACTGTAGTAGTTGTAGTTTTACTACCATTAACATAACTATCATGATTTTGTATAAATGTAATTATTTCCCCATTCTTTATTAAATCAATCACATTATAATCTCCAAAATATCCCATAATACTTGGTAAAAACAATACAATACTACCAATAAATAAAAATAATATTAATACAACTAATGGTTTACCAGTTTTTCCTTTTTTTACTTTTCCTAAAATAACAGGTTCATTATTATTCATCGTAAGCCCTCTCATTCTTCATAAGTTATTATAACAAAAAAGGAATAATTATTCAATTATTCCATCTAAACTAAATGATTTTGCAACAGTTATTTTTACATTTTGTATAGTACCAATTAATTCTTTATCACATAATACATTAACTAATTTCATAGTTTCAGTATAACCACATAATTTATTATTATCTTTTTCACTAATATCAGTTAATAATACTTTAACTGTTTTATTTAAATATTTTTTATTATTTTCTAAAGAATATTTATTAACTAATTCATTTAATTTATGTAATCTTTCTTCTTTGACTTCATAACTAATTTTATCTTCCATTTTACTAGCAGGTGTACCTTCTCTAGGAGAATATATAAATGTAAATGCACTATCATACTTACATTTATTAACAACATCTAAAGTATCTAAAAAGTCTTCATCTGTTTCATTAGGAAAACCAACAATAATATCTGTAGTAATAGCAACATCTTTAACTTTTTCTTTTATTTTATTAAATAATTCTAAATATTCTTCTTTAGTATATCTTCTTCCCATCAATTTAAGTATTCTATCACTACCACTTTGTAAAGGTAAATGTATATAAGGCATAATATTATCATATTTACTTATAATATCTATCATTTTATCAGTAAAATCCCAAGGATGACTTGTAACAAATCTTATTCTATCTATATTTGTTAAAGCAACCTTCTCTAAAAGTTCACTAAAATCTATTTCATTATCTAAATCTTTTCCATATGCATTAACATTTTGTCCTAATAAAGTAACCTCTTTATAACCACTATTTTTTAAATCAATTACTTCTTTTAAAATATCTTCACTTTTTCTACTTCTTTGTTTACCACGAGTAAATGGAACTATACAATATGTACAAAATTTATCACAACCATACATTATATTAACCCAAGCAACATATTTACTATCTCTTTTATATAAATTACCTACTTCAATTACTTCTCCTTCTTTGCTATAAACATTTATATTTTGTTTATTAGTTTTTTCAATTAACATATTAGGTAATTCATTAATATTATGTGTACCAAATACTATATCAATATATTTATGTTTAGATAATATTTCTTTTACTACACTTTCCTCTTGTGCCATACATCCACATAAACCAATTATCAAATCTTTCTTTTCTTGTTTTAAATGTTTACATCTTCCTAAAAATCCAAATACTTTATCATGAGCATTTTCTCTTATTGCACATGTATTTAAAATAATTAAATCAGCATTTTCCATATCATCTACTTCTTCATAACCAACACATTGAAGTAATGCTTTTATTTCTTCACTATCATGAACATTCATTTGACAACCATAAGTTCTAATATAGTATTTCTTTCCCTTAAAAATATCACTTTCTAAAACATCTACATATTCATATTTAACTTTATTTTTAGTTCTTAATTTTGCATCTAACATATTAGGTAAATTCATATTTATCACGTCCTCCAGGTATTATAACAAAGTATTTATAAATTCTCTACTATTTCAAATAACTTTTCCATAGATTTTTTACTATTAACTTCTTTAATTCTTCTTATTGATTCATTAGTATCATTATCATCATTAAGCATTTTTAAAAAATTTCTATTAAACGATACCCTATTTTTTGCCCATCTAGCATATTTCTTTTTACATAAAAATCTTCTATTTTCTATTTCTTGTCCACCATTACCTTTTACCAATAACATAGGTTTTTCAAAAAATAAACACTCAGTAACTTGTAAACCTCCTGGTTTAGTAATAACAAAATCACATACTGTATAAAACTCATTAACATTTGTTACAAAGCCATAAACATATGTATTCTTGCTATTATAATGTTTAACATATTCTTGTGCTTTATTATATGCTTTTTTATTTCGACCAGCAATAAACAATATATTACAATCATAATTATTTTTTAATAATTCTTTTAAATATACTAAATTTAATAAAGAACCATTTCCACCGCCTACAAAAAATAATACAGTTTTTTTACCATTATTAACTTTAAATTTTTTACGTAATTTACTTTTATCTAAATTCTCATAATTAGGTAATATAGGTATTCCGGTAGTATGAATCTGACTATTTCTATAACCTTTTTTTAATAAATGTAATCTTTCTTCAAAACTACTAACAATTATAGCATCAGTCCCTCTTATTACTTTTAACCAATAATCATGACTTTTATAATCTGTTACTACAGTTAATAACTTAGAATTAGTAATACCTTTTTTATTATATTTATTTATTAAATCACTTCCAAAAAAATGAGTTGCAATAGTAATATCAGGATCAAAATCTTGAATATCTTTAATCAATTTTTTATTATTAAAAATACTCAAAGATAAATCTTTAGTTATATAGCTAGATAATTTATTCTCGAATGCAAAATATAAAAGTGACCATAAAACAGGCATTTTAGTCATTAAAAACTCGCTACAATTCTTACTAATTTTTCCAACTACAGGAAAAGAATAATTTATTAAATCAATAGTTAAACATTCATATTCTCCAGTATTTTCAAAATAGTCTTTAATATATAATGCAGTAGACTTATGGCCACTCCCATAAGTAGCATACGGAATTAAAATTCTTTTTTTCATAAACATCACTAATATTAGTTTATCATATAAATTAACATTAATGAACTAAACAAATAAAAACTTTACTTTAAAATACAATCCAATAAAAGTTAAAATTATAGATAAATAAAAAATTAGTACCTCCTTATATTCTGATAGATATTTTTTCATAACACTTCCTCCTTACAAATTAATATTACATCGAATATTTGTTCGTGTCAATAATAAATTAAAACATTTGTTTGACATTTTACATAAAAAATGCTAGTATTTATTTAGAGAGGTGAAACTATGGAAAAAATAACAACTAAGCAAAATGAAACATTAACTTTTATAAAAAAATATATGGTATCACATGGATTTCCACCATCAGTAAGAGAAATCTGTCAAGGAATGAACTTAAATAGCCCTGCCACTGTACATGCACATTTAAAACAATTAGAGAAAAAAGGAATAATTAGAAAAGAAGCAAGTAAATTTAGAACTATAGAACTTTTAGTAGATAATGAATTTGAAGATAAAAGTGAAGAAATAGTAAAAGTACCCTTACTAGGTAAAATATCTTGTGGTAATCCTATAGAAGCTATCGAACAACCAGATGAATTTTTTGATTTACCAGCATCACTTATTCCACCTAAAGAAACAATATTCACATTAAAATGTTCAGGAGAATCTATGATAAATGTTGGGATATTTGATGGTGATTATGTTATAGTTCAAAAACAAAAAATAGCAAGAAACGGCGATATAGTAGTTGCATTAAACGAAGACAATGAAGTTACTTTAAAAACTTTTTATAAAGAAAAAGATCATATAAGATTACAACCTGAAAATGATACAATGTCACCTATTATATTAAAAAATTGTACAATATTAGGTAAAGCAATAGGTTTATATAGAAAATTCTAGAAATAGAATTTTTTTTATGAAAAAAACTAACCAAATAAATTGACTAGTTTAATATTTTTTTATTATTCTATTTACTTCATCTTGTAAATCACTCATTAAAATATAATCTTTAAATCCATCATTCAAATAATGTTCTTTAATATTAACCTTATCTTCGCTAAGTAATATTATACATGGAATATTAAACTTATTTAATCTTTTTAAAGACTGTAATGTTTCATACCCACTCATTTCTTTCATATCATCTTCTAAAATAATATAATCATATTTTTTTCCACTTTTAATTCTATCTATTGCATCCATTCCATATAGTATATGTGATGTACTTATATTATTACTTGTCAACATTTTCTTTATATTTGAAGTTATTTTCTTATCTTGCATTACTAACAAAACTTTTTTGTTACTACTTTGATATACGTTATTTTCATTATCAGGATTTCTATATACTTTTTGATCTAAAGTTAATATTACTTCCGTGCCTTTTCCTATTTTACTTTTTATTAATAAATTACCACCTAATGATTCAATTATTTTTTTACATAACTCAAGATTTAAATCAGATTTTTCTAAATTAACTATATCTTGCTGACTTAATTCACCTGTTATACTTAATATTTCATTAATTTTATCAATTCCTATACCAACTCCACTATCCACTATTGAAAAAATAACTCTACACACATCATATTTTTCTATAGTATTTACATTAAACTCTATAAAACCAGACTCAGTTTTTTTTACTGCATTCATTAATAATGAATATAATATTTGTTTTAATTTTATATTATCTCCATACAAATACGGAATATTATTAGGCATATTATATCTAAATTCAACATTTTCATTTATTTCAGGTTTTATTCTCTTAACCATGTCATCAAATAAATTTTTTAAATTATACCTATTATCAATAATTTTAACTTTTTGAATATCTAAAGAATTTACATTTAATACATCATTAACTGTAAAATCTAACTGTCTAACAGAATTATCAATACTATTTAAACCAACTTTTATATCATTAATATTTTTTGTATTTTTTAAATCATTAACAGTTTTTCTAACATTTCTAAGAGGCTCTCTTATCTCACCAGTCATTTCAAATAAAAAGTTAGATTTATCTATATATGTTTGCTCAGTAATTTCATTATTCTTTATTAATTCTTGTAACATTTTCAAATCAGGATTTTCTATTGTAAAATACATTATGACAGTCACAAAACTTTCAACTGCTGTAGTAAGTAAAATTATAGGATTAATTTTCTGAATAATTGTAGATATTATTATAAAATTAACTAAAACAATTACAGGTAAATACTTTTTATCACTCAATCTTTTTATATTTTTTAAACACATAAACAGCCATAAAATCATACATATAGCAGTTAAAATATAAACAACATTAGCACTAGGTCCAAAAGAATAAGCACTATTTAAATTACTAAAATAATTAAGTTTTAAAGTAACAATTAAATATACACATATTAAAAATACAACTAAAGCAAAAGACTTAACTCTTTTAAACTTTTTATCATTATTAAAATTAGATATATAATAAACATATATAGTAAAAACTAAAACCCATGCAGCATAAAATATTAAAGCAAGTTTAGAAAAAATATTATTTATTAAAGGCATTTTATCTCTTAGCATTATTGTAAACCAACAAATCAAAACAGAGCATATATTAAAAGTATTTAATAATAACAAATATTTATATATTTTGTTTTCAACTGTTTTTAATTTTTTCTTAAAAAGAAAAGTAATTAATATAAAAATATTATAAAAAAAACTTAATATTGAAAAAGCATTATTTGGCATAAAAAATCCCTACCTTCTACACAAATTATATCATATAAAAAGGAATAATAAATAATTATTTTTTATCCCTTAAAACTAATTTCTTTTCTTGTTCTTCTAATTCTTTATAATTTACTTTACCTATATTAGTTAGTGGTATTTCATCAACTACTTTATAATTACTAGCAATATCTCTAGGAGGC
This sequence comes from uncultured Bacilli bacterium, assembly GCA_934086185.1. Lineage (GTDB taxonomy): Bacteria > Bacillota_I > Bacilli_A > RF39 > UBA660 > UMGS1124. Next base: position 69,821 of record CAKOHW010000004.1, on the reverse strand, counting down.
AATTGACTTTCTATTTCACTTTTTAATTCTTTCAATATTTCAATTTGTTCTTTTCTATGTTCCTTTTTTAATTCAATATAAGCCGTAGCATATGAACCATGAACAGAATCAGTTGCTGGAGTTCCAACTACTGCACAATTTTCAACTTTATCATTTTTATTAATAATATTTTCAATAGCAAAAGGTGAAATATTATGACCATCAGGTCTAATAATAATTCTCTTCATTCTTCCTACAATATAGATTAATCCATCCTCTGTAATCTTACCTAAATCTTTTGTTCTAACCCACTTATTTCCATTTTTATCTATAAAAAATACTTTTTTAGACTCAATAGGATTATTTAAATAATCTTTTATTGTAGATTTAGAATTAATAAATATTTCTCCAATATCATTATATTTAACTTCTTCTAATTCATCAAAATTAATATCATCATCTTCAACAGGTTTTACTATTTTAATATTATTACCAATAAGTGGTATACCTACACTTCCTAATTCATTTGAATTTTCATCTTTAGTATAACTAAATGCAGAATTTACTTCAGTTAACCCCCAACCTTTTTTAATTCTAGCTTCACTTTTTTTGGCTATAAAGAAATTATTAACTTTTTCTTCAGCAGATACATTCATAGAGTCTCCACCAACTATAATATCTTTTAAGAATTTACAATCTAATTTTTGCATCTTTGGATGTTTAATTAAATCTACCATAAATGTTGGAACACCCATTATTGTTTGAGGCTTATATTTACTAACTAAATCTCCTAACATTTTAGCTTGATTATCAATAGTAAAAGTAGGAACCATTTGTAATTCTTGACCTCTACACAATTGTCCATGCAATCCTATTGCTAACCCATATGCTATAAAAGGAGGCATTATTAGTAAAAACTTATCCCCTACTTTAGTATGTGTTAAACTTATACTTTGAGAAAGAGCAATATTATTAAACGATTCATTAGATGATATTGCTCCTTTAGGTTCTCCACTTGTTCCACTAGTATAAACTATAATAGCAGGCTTTTCATAAGAATATATTTCATCATCAACGTAATTATCATTTTTAGATTCACCTAAAAAATCTTTCCATTTAACATATTTATCATCTTCTATGTTAACTTTGTTTTTCTTTATTACATTTTTAAAATCTGCTAAACATTTCATACCTATTGGTAATGAATCTAATGGTGAAATTAAAATACTTTTCTCTATATTAGCATTAGATTCAATATTTTTAACTTTTTCATATATACCATCATACATAACCAAATATTTTGTATTACTTCCAGTAAAATAATTTACTAATTTTGAAGCTGGCACCCTTGGATCAACTAAATTAACAACTCCACCCAATGCATTAATTGCATAAATAGAATAAACAACTTCTGGCAAAAATGGTGATGCAATGCTGACAACATCATTATTTTTTATACCCATTTTCTTAAAAGATTTTTTTGTTTCTTCTATTTTTCTAAATAATTCCTCATAAGTTATTTTTCTGCCATAATAATTTATAGCAACCAAATTCTTGTTATTTTTATTACATTCAAATAAATAGTCCTTCATGCTCGTTTTTGGAAAAGATATATTTATATCTTTAACATCATATTGTTTAAGCCATGGCTTATCTATTGAAGCATAACCAGTCATATTTTCTTTCATCATATTACCTCCCGAAATGCATATATTATATATCATATTTTAAAATATATACTTAAATATGTTCAAAAACACCATTTTTTTGTCTAAAATGTTATATACACCAATATAATATCATAGTTTAATAAAATAAAAAAGAATTAAGCCTTTTCAATCTTAATTCCTACATTATGTCCATTTATATCAACAATTTCTAAATCTGAATTCATTTCTTCAAATTCAACAGATAAAGTTTCATCCATTATATATTTTTTAAACATAACAAACGCTTCTTTTACTTCATCATCACCATTAAAATATAATTTAATTCTATCAGCAATATTTAAACCAACAGTCTTTCTTAAATTTTGTATCTTACTTACTGCTTCTCTTGCTAATCCTTCTAATAATAATTCACGAGTTAATTCAGTATTTAAAATAATAAACTTATTATTTTCCATACCAACATTAAATCCTTCTTTAGATTCAATTCTAATATCTACCATATCAGGAGTAATATCTAATCTTTCATCCATAAAATCTATTGTAATAGTTTCATTTTTTAATAATAAATCTATATCATTCTTATCTAAATCAGATAAAGCTTCTTGATAATTTTTAATTCTAGGCCCAAACATTTTACCACAAACTTTAAAATTAGGTTTTATAGTAAAATTCATATACTTAGTTAAATCATCAACAAATACTACATTCTTAACATTTAATTCTTCATTAATTAATTCTACTAAGTCACCTAAAATATTCTTATATTTTCCATCTATTAAACATTCACTAATTGGTTGTCTAACTTTTATCTTAGTCTCTTCTCTAACATATCTTCCAGTAGAAATTAAATCCCTTACTAAATCCATTTTAACTTCAATTTCATCATTAATTAATGATTCATCACATATAGGAAAATCACATAAATGAACAGATTTTTCATTTGTTAAGTCTTTATATATTTCTTCAGTAGTATAAGGAATTATTGGAGCACACAATTTACATAGTCCAACTAATACTTCATAAGTGGTAATATAAACACTTTTTTTACTATTATCTAATTTACTACTCCAAAATCTATTTCTATTACGTCTAATATACCAATTTGATAAATCATCTGAAACAAAAGATGTAACAGCCTTAACAACTTGGTTTAAATCATATTTATCATAACCATTAGTACATTCTTTAAGTAACTTATTATATTTACTTAATAACCATTCATCTATTTCTTCTCTATCTTCATATTTTACTTTACAATCATCAATATCTATTCCATCAGTATTAGCATACATTTGAAAAAATGAATAAGTATTTTTTAAAGGGTTAAAGAATTTAGAATGTACTTCTTTTAGTCCTTCTTCGTCAAATTTTAAAGGTGTCCAAGTTGGAGAAACATAAGGAAAATACCACCTAATAGTATCAGCACCATATTTTTCCATTAATGTAAATGGTTCAATAGCATTACCTTTACTTTTATGCATTTTATGTCCATTTTTATCTAATAATAATTCATTAACTAAAACATTTTTATATGGACTCTTACCAGTAACAAATACTCCCAACACAATTAATGAATAGAACCATCCTCTTGTTTGATCTATACCTTCTGCAATAAAATCTGCTGGATATTGACTTTCCCATAATTTTTTATTTTCAAATGGATAATGATATTGACTAAATGGCATTGATCCACTATCAAACCAACAATCTATAACTTCTTTAACTCTTGACATAGTCTTTCCACAAGCACTACATTTTATATGCACATCATCTACATAAGGTCTATGTAAATCAATTGTTTTAGGATCAACACTTTCGATAGCTTTTTTACTTAATTCTTCTCTACTACCTATCATTTCCATATGGCCACATTCACATCTCCATAAAGGAAGTGGTGTTCCCCAATATCTATTTCTAGAAATTGCCCAATCATTCATATTTGTTAACCAATTACCAAAACGTTTTTCACCTACATAACTAGGATACCAATTGACTTTACTATTTTCTTCAATTATTTTGTTCTTTAATTTTGTAACTTCTAAATAATAACTAGGTCTAGAATAGTATACAAGTGGTGAATTACATCTCCAACAATGTGGATAATCATGTAACATTTTTTGCTTTTTAAATAATTTATCATTTTCTTTTAACCATTTAATAACTTCTAAATCAGCATCAAATATATTCATACCATTCCATATACCATCATTATAATGGCCATCTTCTCCAACCGGATTTAAATAAGCAAGTTTGTATTTTTTACCAACTCTGGCATCATCTTCACCAAAAGCTGGAGCAATATGTACAATTCCTGTTCCATCACTCATAGTGACATAATCATCAGCAGTTACAAAAAATGCATTACCATTAACATTTAAACTAGGGATCAATTGTTCATATTTAACATATTCTAAATCTTTACCAATATATTCTTCTAATACTTTATAATTATCGCCTAATACTTTATTTGCTAAAGCAGCAGCTAAAATAAATTTATATCCTTCAGATTCAACTTTTACATATTTTTCATTTGGATTAACACATAAAGCTACATTACTAATTAAAGTCCATGGTGTTGTAGTCCAAACAAGAAAATAAGCATCTTCATCACATTTCTTAAACGGTACAATAACAGTATTAGCAGTTATTTCTTTATATCCTTGAGCAACTTCATGACTAGCAAGTCCCGTTCCACATCTAGGACACCAAGGCATAATTTTTACACCTTCATAAAATAATCCTTCATCAAAGAATTTTTTTAAAATCCACCATTCTGTTTCAATATAATTATTATCATATGTAATATATCTATTTTCCATATCGATAAATTGACCCATTTCATCAGTTAAACGACAAAATGCAGTTTCATTATCCCAAACACTTTCACGACATTTTTCATTAAATTCTTTAATACCATATTTTTCAATATCAGCTTTACCAGTAAAGCCTAATTGTTTTTCAACTTGTACTTCAACTGGTAATCCATGAGTATCCCAACCAACTTTCCTTAAAACCTTATGTCCTTTCATTGTTTGATATTTACAAAAAGTATCTTTTAAAAATTTTGCTACCATATGATGTAATCCAGGATTTCCATTAGCAGTAGCAGGTCCATCATAAAATACCCAATTATCACTATTTTTTCTATTTTCAATAGTTAAATTTAAAATATCTTGTTTTTTCCATTCTTTTAAAATATCTGTTTCAACTTCATGTACTTGTCTTTTATCTAGTTCTTTAAAATTTTTCATAACATTTCCTCCATTCATAATAATAAATAAAAAAGTTTATAAATATAGGAACGTATTAACGTGGTACCATCCTAATTCATAAACTTATGTTTATCTTAATTATCTTAACGCGATTAACGACTTATTATTATCCAATAAGCACATCCAAAGTGATCTATTTATAATTTAATTTATTTGTTTCCACCAACCACAAACTCTCTAAAAATTAATATTATAAACCGTCTTTTTCATTTGCTTTACGAAAACTATTATAATTTATTAAATATTATTTGTCAACTTACTAATTTATAAATTTTTCCAATTAATATAATAAATATCATCATTACTACTATAATAATTATAACCAACATCGTATTTCAAAAAATACGAAGAAAGAAACATATCATCATTTCTTATTGCTTTAAATTCATTATCAAACAAATCAATACTATTTAACTTATACAACCATTTAAGTAATAATCCCTTACTACAATATTTACATAACTTACAATTTTCACATTCTAAACTAGGATACTTTCTTAAACTACTTCTAAAATTATTCATATATTCACTATTCCAAAATTCCAAAATATTATTTTCATTAACCTTAATATTATCATCAAATAATTTACCATTAAAATTAGATACAACATTAAAATTACTATCGAAAAATATACTTCTACCATTTAAAATATAGTAACACGAAAAAATACATTTCTTATCTATCATTTCATTTAATACATCATTATTAATACCACATAACGGAATAGACATTTCAAATTTAAATTTTAAATTAGTATTTTTTAATTTATTAAAAGCATACATACATAATAAAGATAAATCTTTAACTCTAACTTTATTACAATTTCTAACTTTTAGAAAAGGATTATAAAATTGAAACGATAAATTATTTAGTTCATTTTCTTGAATCAATTCAATAAATTTATCAAACTTACTATAATTATTATCTGATAATGTATAAGATATAAATACGTTTATTCCCATTTTTTTTAAATTGTTATAACTTTTAACAATATCATCAAAATTATCAAAATTATCTACAAAAAAACTACAATTATCTAATCCAACATCAACAATTTTTTTACTAATTTCATAATCAGAAAACAAATATTCATTTCCAATCATAGAAACTGTAATATTATATTTTTTTATATAACTTATCATATCAATAATATTATTATAATTTATAACATTACCTCCAATAAGTATAATTTTTTTTATATTATATTTAACTAATCTATCTACATATTTTTTAAACTTATCAAAATCAATATTATTATCTTCTAATATAAACCAAGCAACAACAGGAACAATATCTTTTCTAGTATTTATAATATATTTAGATACTTCTTTTGGTGTATATATAATTTTATCTAAATAAGTAGACTTTAATACTCCACCATTTTTTTCTATAACTCTTTTAAAAGCATAGTTATCTGTATAACAAGATATCAATATATCAGTAACGTATTTTTGAGCATATTTCTTTTTTGTTAACTTTAAAACTTCAGTAGCATAACCCTTGTTTCTTTCTTCACGTTTTATAAAAATTGTAACATGACCAAGTCTAGTAAAATAATTTTTATTTAATCTTTTTCTCAAATCAACTATACCAACTATATCCTCATTATTAATTATAAAGTAAACTTCTGAAGCAACATCATTTTCATTAATATTTATTCCTCTTCTTCTTTTGCTTAATCTTTTTAGCATATCTCTAAAAGTTTCATTTTCTTTTAATCTTGCATTTCCTAATTGTTCATATTCATAATATTTTTTAGCAGAATCAATGAGTTCATAATAACTATTTTCATATTTTTTTGTTGGTAAAACTAATTTTATCATTATAAACACTCCTAACAAAAAATATCAATCATTAATAATTGTGATTGATACCATAAGATTTAATAAAATGGTTACTTAAACTCAAACTCTTTAATTAATAACCTATTACTATCTCTTCTTCATATTAAATATACCATTTAATAATATATCGAATCTTATTTTTTGTTCAAAAAATTAAAAAAAACGTTTAAAAAAACGTTTAAGCTTAAATATTATAATATTATTTTAATTTTAGACAAAAAAACATATAATTCATAGCATCATAATTTAATTTTATCAAATTCTTCACCTAAAATATCTTTTACTTCTTTTAAATGACCAGTATTTTTATTATGTAATTTATAAAATTGTATTATTCCGTAACCTGGATATTCATTTCCTTCTACTAATTCTACCCCATCATTAGTAAATGCAATATCCCATCCTATATAACGCATCTCTGGTATTTCTAAATGTAATTTTTTTACTAGCGAAAAAGCTTCTTTAACTCCACTAATTTTAACGTCTTTAAATTTCTTATGTGTTAATGGATGTTCTAAATAAACATTACCAAAATCATCAATAACATTGCTATCTATAATACCATCTTCATTCATACTAAAATAAATATCATTAGTACATCCAATAACATTAGATTCATCTTGATTAACTCTAAAAGCATTATTAACTATATATACTTTACCATCTTTATAAATAGTTATAATTCTAAAAGAATTAACTACATTAGGATTTAATTCATTAACTTCATCACTTTGTTTTATAGCATCTTCTACCAAGAATTGTTTTTTATCTAATAATTCTTTATATAAATCATCAATTTTTCTATCTTTAACAACTATTCTACTAACACCATGTCCACCTTCACCATTAGCAATCTTAGCAAATACTACATCTTTATTTATTAAAAACTTTTTAAAATCTTCTAAACTACTAACTCTTAAATTAATCCAATCTCTATTAATATATTTACTAAAATAGTTATTAAATACTAACTTATCATTTAATATAACTTCATATCTCTTATCATTCATATAAGATAAAAACTTATAAAAAGACTTAGCAGTAAAAAAAGTTTTCTTTTCTTCTTTACTTAAATTTATATAATTACCTCTAAAATAATCAGTATATCCACTACCCCTAGTAATAAAACATTTAATCATATCACATTTAATATAAAATCTAGATTTATTGTTTTCTTTTTGTATAACATCTAATGTTTTATTCATTCTATCATGATTAATACTACCAATTTTTCTTAAAAGCCATCTAGTAACTCCCATATTACACCTACTATTCTTCTATATATTCTATTTCACCATTCTTAGTATAAACTCTAATATTATTCTTACCAATATCTAACATAACTTCATGCATAGTTTTACCACCAAATCTACCTAATGTACCTATCTGAATATTTTTACCATCCATTAAAGTTACTTTATCATCAATACTAACACTATCATCTACTTCAATAGTCATCATATTCATTCCACCACATAATACATTATATCTCTTACCATTAATAAGTACATAACGATTAATATTTTTTATACCAATGCCATTATCATAACCTACAGGCAATACCGCTATCTTAGTATCTTTTTCTACTTTAACTTTTGCACCATATCCTATATAATCTCCAGACTTAATAGTTTTAATTGTTAAAATATCAGTATAAAATCTCATACAATTCTTAACATCTATTTCTACATTAGTATAACACTCACTAATTTTATATTTTTTTTGATATATTCTATTTCTTAATATTCTCAATTTATTTTTTAAACCAACATTACTTTCATTAATTGAAATATTATATCCAAACATTAAAGTAGCACTTCTGATTCCATTACAAAAATCTATCTTAGGATGACTTAATAAAGTTATGCTACTTCCCATATGTCTAATAGGAATATCATATATATTAATTAAACTAGTAATATCTCTAAATCTTTCCAACTGAATATCCCATCTTTTATCAAATAATCCAATAGTAGCAAAATGAGAATATATACCTTCAACATTAATATATTTATTTTCACTTAACAAATTATAACATTCTCTTAATTCATATTTATCTGTAAAACCTAATCTACCCATTCCAGAATCAATTTTTATATGAACTTTTATATCTTTTTTTATTTTTTTAACTAATTCTTTAGCATAACTTAACTCATGTATAACTAAAGTTAAATTATTATTTATAGCATCTTTCAACTCACTAATATGAATAGGTTCTAATAAAAGAATAGGCATATCTTTATTATACTTCCTAACATTATGAGCTTCTCTCAAACTACTAACAGCCAAATAATTAATTCCACTTTCCTCTAGTATACGAGATACATATTCTCCATGCCCATAAGCGTCCCCCTTAACAACCCCAATATAATAATCATAATTACTATATTTTTTCTTTATCTCACTAACATTATGTTTAATATTATCTAAATTAATTTCAACATATGTACCTTTCATAATTTAACCTCTATTTCTTTTAAACTTACCCAAAACTTTATTTATTATCTCATCACCTAAAATAGCATTAATAGACTTATTTTTATAAGCAACAAATAAATAAGTTCCTACACTTAGTATACCACATATACCAAGTTTAATAATTCTAATTAAATAATTACCACTATTACCAACAAATCTACTTAGTATAAATAATACTATTATCATACTAGCTAAAGGCAATATCATCTTACTAAACGTTTTAAAAATATCTCTATAATGAAATTTATATTCTTTTTTCAAACTTAATAAAACTAAACTAATTGCTACTAATTGTCCAATAAATGTTGCAAACAAAGTTCCTAAATATGGATGAAATCCAATTTTATTTAATAAAAGTATCATAGGTATATCTAAACAAGCATTAATAATTAAACCAGCAACTGTATTTATGTATACCATCTTATGTTTTTTCATACCTTGTAAAATCATATTAATAACTAAACTAATAGAAAAAGTTATACTAACTACACTCATCATAGCAAGTACTACACCACCATAATTACTTTCACCATAAAATAAATAATAAACATTATTTTTAAATGTAATAATAAATAATGATAAAGGAACTGCTACAAATAATATTGTATTAATTGCTTGATTAAACTTACTATTAACACTATTTAAATTACCTTTAACAAAATCCTCTACAATAAAAGGTATAACACTATTACATAATCCTAATGCTAAAGCATTAATTATCATACATATTTTAGGTGTCCAAGTAACAATAATACTACCAAGTAACTCACAAGTACTCGCATCAAAACCTATCATGTATAAACCTTTTAATATAAATTTTAAATCTACCATCTCATATATATTTTGAGTAATAGCAATAATTATAATAGGAATAGCTAAATAAATAATCTTTTTACATAATGCAAAAGTAGTAATATTTAACTTCTTACTTTTATCTACACCACATAACAATTCATCTCTATTTTTACGTATTTTATACTTTAAAAACATAAATGCAACAAAAGCTCCAAATACAGTACCAAATAAAGCAACACTTACTCCAATAGGAACACCTAAATTAAGTACATTTATTGCTACATAAGATCCAATTAATACAACAATTATCCTAGCAACTTGTTCAAGTAATTGACTAAAAGAAGAAATAGAAACATACTTATTACCTTGTAAATAACCACGAGTAACACTCAAGAAAGGAACAACTAACAAACATAATGAAATAACTCTAATAACCAATACTACATTATCTATTGAATTTCCACCACTTAAATCTCCTATATAAAATAAAGCAAGTTGTTTAGCAAATATAAACATAACTAAAAAAGCAATAAAAGATATAGTAGCAATTAACTTATTTGCTAATTTATAAGTATACTCTCTTTCATTAAACATTTTTAAAGCATTATATTCACTTATAATAATTGCCACTGCAGTAGGTATACCACTAGTAGATATATTTAAAAATAAATTATAAATATTATATGCATACCCATAAAGTACACCACCATTAGTACCAATTATCTTATAAAAAGGAATAACATATATTGCACCCAATACTTTAGTTAATAATATAGCAATATATGCAACTATCGTACCTTCTACAAAACTATTTTTTTTCATTTAATCACCAATCCATTTATTATTTTACCAAATATACAAAAAGAAATCCAAAAAGATTTCTATTTTTTATACGCTTCTAACAATCTTTTATGTATACCCGGTTCTATTATATTAATAGCACTTATACTAGTTTCTAAAGAAAGTTTAAAATTCCCCTTCATAAATAAATTACTAGCTTTTTCTAAATTATCATTAATTTCTTTATTTCCAACTCTATATCTATTACCATAAATAATAGCATTTTCAGCCATCCATGCTGTCTTAATAGTTTCATTACTAGTATTATATAATTTAAGAACCAAATCCCTTGCTGTATCAACTCTAATATTTAAAGTTTTTATATTTAATGGTTTTGCCTCTAATTCTTTAATTAACTCACGAATAGCGATACATGCTTCATCTAATTCTATATAATAACATTTAGGTATTTGTGGTAACTTATAACTAGTAATTTTTTCCTTAGCACTAGAAAGTATAGATTTAATTTCTTCTAATTGTTCACGAGCACGTAGTTCATCCTCTTTTAAACTACCTAAACTCTTTAATGTATACTCCAACTTATCTTCTGCCTTACTTAGTTTTAAATTTAATAATTCCATTTGTTTATTAAGTTTAGAAAACGCATATATTTTTTGTCTATAATCTTCAATAATAGATTCATATTCACTTTTAATACTTTTACCAGTTAAAGATAATTCATCGATTATTTTAACCTCATCATCAGTTAAATCATAACTATACTTAATATCTTCAATCTTCTTAGTCAAACTATAAACTACAGATAATATCTTCTTAGCCCTTATACCAATAGTTCTAGTATAATCTTCAAACATCTTTCTACTTATTTTTTCTTTTTCAAAATCATTATATAAATTATCATAATAATCTAATAAAGTTTTAAGTTCAAATATAGAATCAACTAAATTTAATACTTTCAATCTATCAAATATATCTGCAATCTTTTTTTCACTTTCTTCAATATTATAATCGATTTTCAAATAATCTAAATTATAACCTTCACTAATCATCTTCTCATAAATAGCCTTAGTATCTTTAATCTTTTTAGGTATCAAAACTTTACCCATTAATATAATACTAGGAGCTTCTTCGATAACGATACTTAAATTACCTATAGTATCATCTAACGCTTTAACTATTTTACCTACTTCAGTATAAGCATTATTTTCCATACTTATTTCAAAGGCACTAAATAACTTATCTACATTTTCAAATTGTAATTCTATAGGACTACTAATAATATCATAATCTTCTTTTTGATTATTATACTTTACAAATATTTCTCTATACTTAGATTTTAACTTAGTAACAATTTCTCTATTCTTTTCTTCACTAGTAGTAATTTCTTTTATTTCATCTAATAAAAATTTACTCTTACTTTTAACGAAATATATATCTAATTCTATTTTAGCTAATTTATTTTCTATTTCTTTATATTTCCTAGTATTAACTAATTCTTCAACACCAATAAGTTCATCAGTAATTTTAGGCACTTCTTTATCTTTTATGTTTTTAAATTTATTTTTCCAACCCTCATATTTTTTTTCAAGTTCTTTATTATTAACTAATGATTCTACTTTATTTAATTCACTTAGTATTGAAGCACTAATTATTAAATTCTTATCTCTTTCTAACAATTTAAGTGCGTTACTATATTTATTTTTCATATGTTTTCTAACAATTATATACATAATTATTACAAGTATAATTGCTAAAACTAAATACGCTATACCAAATAATACATATGTATTCTTCACATAACACACTTCCTTTACAATAATAATTCTAACATAATAAGGTACAAAATAAAAGTCAAAATTTTTCTATATTTTTTCAAAAAAAAGCAATAAATATAAAAATATTAAATCTTTATTGCATTTTTAGTATTATTCCATTAACTTTCTAAAATCTTGTACGGATTCGAAATAGTTCCATCCCCAGATATGATTTTGGTGTTATTTAATAATGTTATAACTGGCATAACTGAACATTTATAATTAGGAAGTTTGGTTGATAATAAACTAGTTTTATTAATATTAATTAGAATATCACCACTTGATATATGAGATACTTTAGATAAAGTCCAAATATATGAACCTTTAGCATTATCAGCCAAATAAAATGTATCATTAGTTATTCCAGAACCCCCAGCAAAACCATACTCATCGACTGTCAATGTACCAAAATAGCTATCTATTTTTTCTTCTTCTTGTGAACACTTTAAAGAACTTTGTTTAGGCATAGAATGTCCAAAAATTCTTAGACCTAATAAATAATAATAAGTTGAATCTTCAATAGTACTATCACTATTATCTAAAATTTTACCACTTGTATCATATTTATTTATTCCTCCTCCTAAACACCATGTATCATTTTTTAATTTTGATTTTTTACTTTCTAATCCAGTCGAATTAAACCACTTTTGCAATGTAAAATAAAGTCCATTAATCGTATTATTATAATTTGCCACATACTTATTATTAACACTATTATATCCATAAATTGTAGTTGCACCATTATTTATTAATGCACTTTTTGTATCAGAAGTAGATATTGTTGAACATAAATCTTCTTTTGCAAGTATTATTTTTATACTTCCATCTCCTGCTATTCTAACAACTCTAAAACACATATTGTTAAACTCTACATAATTATCGTTAACTGATCCTCTAAAGTAATAAGAATTCCCATAATCATCATCAGTTATAGATAAAACACTTTCATCTATAACTTTATGTTCTTTTAAAATTGAAGCACATTTAATTGTGTCATCAATAATATCTTCATCAGTACTAACCTTATAAATCTTAGAAAAAACATTTTTCTTTGCTATTTCTTCGTTTTCACTTAAATATATATATTTTCCTTTCAATTTTGAAGATAAACTACCAGAAAATTTTTCGATTTTCACTGAAGAAGTTTTAGTGCCTAAAGAAAAATTTCCACTATCTTCGTCAATTTCATATTCTGTAGCATATGCTATATAATAGTTAGAGACATTATCAAATGTTTCAGAAAAAGTCACTGGATCATTTGATTTATTATATTTTATACCACTTGTACCTTTTATAGGTTTTGTTATAGGACTCTTTACAAATTCCGTACCATTTGCATTTAGTTTTGCATTATTTAATATATTATATGCAAGTGTGCCCTCTTCAAATGGCATATAATCTTTTGTTTCACCAATATCTATTGTTAATGTTGAAGCAATTGCTTTTATATTAACATTAACTGTTTGTGAATCGTTTGTTACTGTTATATTTGTTCCACTTACACTAGCTGTATTACCTTTTTTTATAGTTATTTCTTTACTTCCTTTTACAGTTCCTTCCTTATCTTTTACATATAGTGTATGAGTTCCTGGTTCTACTGCTGCTATTAAATACTTATTATCAGTCGTTATCATACTTTTTCTTGGATCGCTATGCATTTCTACATAATCTCCTTCACTTGCATTTGTTACTGTTCCTGTTACATCTACAATATCTTGTAAATTATATATCTGTACTCGTGCTGATACTTTCTTACCCATATCATCACTTTGGTCTACTCCCATTTCTTTATATGTTACTGTTAATTTATATGTTTGTGTTTCTCCTACATCAATTGAATTAGTTACAATTATTCCTGCTAATTTTGGAAAAGCTGTCTCACTTTTACCTACACATGATCCATTTTCTTTACTACTTGTACAAGTTAGTGTATATACCATATCATCAGGCCTTGTTAATTCATTTACTAAATCTTCTAAATATACAGCATAATTATTTACAGTTGCATTACCATTATTTGTTACTGTAAATTCTTTGTCAGTTAATGTAGTTCCTGGCATAATATTATTACTTGTTATAGTACCATTACCATCTGCATAAGTTAACTCTAAATTTGCAGTTGTTACACTGATGCTCTTATCATTAGTGTTTCCTTGTATCCTTGTTAAAAAGTATGCATATGTCAATCCTAGAAGTGCCAAAAGTACAATTGTTATTCCTACTACACTAACTATAATCTTTTGTTTTCTGTTCATATTTTACCTCTTTCCTTTAAATTTTATATTACACATATAATTAATTTGTATAAAATTAAGATGAGGATGAAATACAAAAAAAATTATATAATTATTAACCCCCCCCCGACCAAACTTTTGTTCGAGAGAGAATTAGGTTATATAATTCTGTGCTTTTATAAAATTAATTTTTAATTCCGAGTACTTTTCTACTCTACCTACATTATACTTTAACAATTTATCATTTACAATATGCAAATTTTGTTTTACGCTTAATTTAGTAGAACATCTAATTGATGACTACCATTTGGGGTGTACTATTTACATAATGCTTTTTTTAAACCAAAACTCCCTATTGTCCTTGTAAGAGAATGAATAGGAATATAATTATCATTATGATAATCAAACGGTCTAAAAACCTTATGATGATAGTTGTTACCTTCAAGCTAAGTACCTCCTAACTTTTTAAAATAGAAGGTAGCCAAACAAATTAAATATTCGAGACACTATAATACACTAAAATATTAAGAAATTTGTCCTATTTTAGGATAAACATAAAAAACTTAGAAAAATCATAATTCTAAGTTTTTTATTAATAAATTATTTTTCTAAAATAGATTTTAACTTTTGTAATCCTAATACAACTACTCCACCTATTATAAAGAATAAAATACTAAAATTACCAAAATTAATTGCATCAACTGGTACATCTAAAGTAGTTGGACCCATAATAATTGAATAAATAGAACCAAGCATTAATCCAATTATTGTATAAACTGTTTGACTTCTAAATTTAACTAATGCTTGTTTCAATAACTTTATTGTTGAAAATATACCAGTTAATACACCTAAGCCAAATATTATTAAACCAAACAACGGAGAAAAATTAAAATGTAATAAATTTTTTATACCATTTATTATAGGTAAATACAATCCAAATATTAATAATAATGTAGAACCACTAATACCTGGTAATATCATTGCATTAATAGCAATCATACCAACTAAAAAAGTATATATAGCACTACCAACATTTAGTTTATTAATATTAACTGTAGTAATACTACTAGAATTATAATATGATATTAAAAATACTAATAATGCTCCAATAATTAAAAATATAAAATTAAGATACTTTCCTTTTAATACATCTTTTTCTTCTTTAATTATAATTGGTATAGAAAATAAAATAAATCCCATAAATAAACTACTTATTTTATAAATATTTGATTCAAATACTTTAGTAAGTATTAAAACACAAATAATCATACCAAATACCCAACCTATACCAAGTTTAATTAAAAAGTTCATTGCATCTTTTCTCTCTTTTTTATCTTTAGAGATTATACCATTTAAAGAATTAATAAATTTATCATAAAATCCCAATAAAAATGCTACAGTACCACCACTTACACCAGGAACACTATCAGCAGCAGCCATTGCAAATCCATTAAAAAAATTTACTATGTATTCTTTAAGTTTTTTTGTCATTTTCACTACTTAACACCTCTAAATAATTATAACAATTAAACTTAAACAATATCAATAGTAAATTATATTGAGTTTACAAATTCATAATCTATAACATCATTACTTAATAACTTATAAGAAAACTCTTTTGTTTCATATGGAATAAACTTTATATCATCCACATTAAAATAATAATACTTACTATCTTCATCAATTAAGAAATCATCTAAATTAATAGATTTATTATCATAGATAAAATCAATATTATTACTATAATTATTTTTATTAATTTTTAAAAATAATTTAAAATCATTATCAACTTTACCAACATTATGTAAAGATAATATATTATTATCATCACTTATTAAAACTTCACGAGTTTTATCATTTAATTTTGCCATATTATAATCAGTAACATTAAAATTATCCCATATTGCATATCCAAATATTATTATAAATATAGCCATCCATATCTCAACAGTTATTTTAACTAATTCTCTATAAAA
The DNA here is from genome assembly GCA_934086185.1 of uncultured Bacilli bacterium. Taxonomy (GTDB): domain Bacteria; phylum Bacillota_I; class Bacilli_A; order RF39; family UBA660; genus UMGS1124. The sequence goes on along the minus strand of CAKOHW010000004.1, from coordinate 52,957 downwards.
ATTCATAAATAAACCCCCAATATTTATAATTTTTCACATGTCTTAATCATAACACAATTGTTCGCTTTTGTCAAATTTATACCCTAACATTCATTAAATTACTAGAAGAATATTTTTTCAAACCTTTATAAAAAATAACAAAACTTAATACTATCATAATAACTGTAAATACTATAACTAGCATAAATAATTTAATATCAAATTTACAAATTAAACTTACTGGTATATAACTAGATAATCCTACTGGTATAACAGTATATAATATAAATTTAACTATCCCTTTAAATATTCCATCAGGATAAGTAGCAAAATTAGTCATTAAACTATTAACTCTTTCAGCAATAATATCAGATCTATTTATAAAGAAACTTAAACTATTAAATATTATTGTTAATGAAGTTAATATTAATCCACCACTAATACCAAAAATAGTAAATAATATAAATTTTTTAATATTAAACCCATATATAAATAACATTATATATCCATATATTATATCTCCTATTGCTGATACTGTAATACTAGACGTAATAACAGATATTAATACATTTTTTGGTTGTACTAAATAATTATCTAAACTTCCATTAACTATTAAATCAGACAAATTATAAGCCCCCTTAAAAAAGAAATGACTTACTCCATATGTTAATGAAGCTAATCCCCACAAAAGCAACAACATTTTAAAAGTATATCCACCAATATTATCATTTATATTATAAAGTACTATCCACTGAATAATCCAACTAGCATTATTTAATATCATAAATATAACATTAGATAAAAATGTAACCTTATTTAACATTTCTCTTAGCAATGCATATTTAATAGACAAAAATGTAACTTTAATTTGATTTTTAACCTCCATTAACATTTAATTTTTTCACTCCCTTTCTAAATAACAACAAACACATTATATAAGATATTATTATATAAATAATTTGTGAAACAAAAATCTTAAAAAACATATTAAAATCAAAATCAACAAACAATTTAGCAGGCCCATAAGACATAGCATATATAGGACTATAACTTAATATTGGTCTAATAAATTTAGGAAAAAATTCTATTGGAAATATAGTACCTAATATTAAAACTAATTTTCCATATAACCAATAAAATGGTGTAGCATCTTCAATAAAGAAAGATAACAATCCTATAAAAGTACTAAAAAACATATTAATTAAAATAGCCATTATAAAACTTATAAACACTAACAAAATACTTAATATATTTAATTTAGGAAAACTACCTAAAAATAATAATCCTATTCCCATACTCAAAATAATATAAATTATTCCTCTAACTACACATTCTCCCAAATGTCCACTAATAGCATATAAAATATAATTATATGGTTTAGTAATGTTATAAGCAATGTTACCACTTCTAACATCATTAATTATCTTTTTACAGTATTTATTTCCAGACACAATCATCCATAATAATTCAGTTATAATTACATACCAAACCATTTGTTTCATAGTATAACCATTAATAACTTGTGTACTATCACTATATAAATATTCCCATAAATTTAAAAATACAAATATATGAATTAAATACCCAATAAATCCCAATATTATATTACCTATATATTGTAAGTTACTCATTATTTCTGATAAAAATATGTATACATACTTTCTCATGACATATCCTCTTTTTTATATATTTCACTTATTATATTTTCCAAAGGAACATTACTTATATTTATATCAATTATATTATCAGGATTTAATAACTTAATTGCATCAATAATACTTTTTTTAGTTATATCAACTTCTATTTTTAAACTATAACCTTTATCTTTTAAAATAGTTATACCATCTTCATCATCTAAATTAACTTTTTCTCTCATTTTTACTTCAACAATTTTTTTATTTAAATAATGATATTTTAATTTTTCCATACTATCATCTAAAACAATAGTTCCATGATTTATTATAATAACTCTCTTACATAATTTTTCTATATCACTTGTATCATGACTAGTCAAAAATATTGTAGTTTTATATTCTTTATTCATTCTTTTTATTAAAGTTCTTATATTTTCTTTTACTACTGGATCTAATCCTATTGTAGGTTCATCTAAAAATAATATTTTTGGATCATGTATTAAAGAAGCAACTATTTCACATCTTATTCTTTGTCCCAAACTTAAGTTTCTAACAGGCGTATTAATAAATTCATTAAGTTCGAATAATATTTTAAATTCTTCTATCTTTTTTTCTACTACTTTCTCAGGTATATCATAAATTGCTCCAAAAAATTTAAAATTATCATATGGTGTTAAATGCATCCATAACTGTTCTTTTTGTCCAAAAACAGTACCAATTTCATAAGCAAGTTTCTTTCTTTCTTTTTTAGGATCAATACCTAATACACTAATATCTCCTTTATCTGGATAAAGTATTCCTGTTAGCATCTTTATCGTTGTACTTTTACCAGCTCCATTAGGCCCAATAAAAGCAATAATTTCCCCTTTATCAACACTAAAATTAATATTCTTAACGGCTTTTATAGATTTATATTTAGGTTTGAAAATAGATTTTAAACTACCAATTAAACCTTTTTCTTTTATTTTTACTTTAAACGTTTTATTTAATTTTTTTACTTCGATTACTTTCATATCACTCTCTCCTATATATTTTACTTTTATATGAATTAAAATATTTATCTAATGATTTATTAACATCAATCCAATATCTTCCCATTAACACATTATTATTTTCATAACTAAATATTTTATTTTCGAGTTTTCCACCTAGTGATAAAATTGTTTTTACAGAACCAATATTACTATCGTCGGCTGTTAACAAAACTTTATTTAAATTAATATTTTTTGCTTTTTCTAGTGCTAAATACAAATTAATTTTATTATAACCTTTTCTTCTTTCGCTAGGTCGTATTGAATAACCAATATGACCACAATTTTCAATCATCCAATCATTAAGGTTATAACGAATATTTATTATTCCAATAATTCTATCATCATTATATCTAACTAAAAAATAAGTATATGCTGGACAAAAATTAGTTGGACAAGTGTCACTTTTTTCTAATTTTTTTATAAATTTTAACCATTCTTCATAATTATTATACATAGTATCTAAATTAGATGAACCTGCCATGTGAGAATTAACATTTTCAAATTCTTTAGCAAAAAGAATTGCTTTCTCTTTATAATTAATTGACGGTTTTTTTAAATACAATAAACACATTTTTACATCACCTTTCTAAATATAAAATAAAAATAGACTTCTAAATCTAGAAATCTATCTCTGCTAAAAATATATAATTTTTTATTTAGTTATATTCTAAAAAATCATATGTTAAAAAACTAGCATTAATAGATTTCATACTAAAACTTGAATGAGTATATAAAACGGGATACATCATTTTTGCCATAAAAAACACTTTCCTTTCTATTATTTGTGGTATTAAAAAAGCCACAAACAAAATATTTGTGACTCCAATTTTTTAATTGTGTAGGTATAAACCCGAAATAGCTCATCAATAAATTTGACTTATATCTCCTCACTTACCCACATTATAAACTAACATATTTTAAAATGTCAAGGAAAAAATTATTTTAATCTACTATAAATTGCACACATTACTGAATCAGTAAATTCATCACATCTTGTATAAGCACCATTTGTTAATATTCCATTAGTACCAAACTTACTAACTTCTTCATCAGTACTTCCTACATACTTTGCAACTGCTTGACTTAATCGTTCATCTTTATTTGTAGTTTTCAAAATTTCTTCTGGCACTTTAATTTTAGCACTACATCCATAATAATATTTATCCGCATTCTTATCATATACTACTGTCCATCCACAAAGAAAAGATCCATAACTATTAGGTGCTAATATTCCTTCCATTGCAACATAAAAATCTCCATCATTATTTTGATTTAAAGCAGAAGATATTCTATTGTGACAACCTTTAATACCTTCTTCATCACTATTAGGTGTTTCTGAGACACCAGACTCAGTTTCTAAAGATATAATTTCAAATTCAGAAATAAAATAATCTTTCATAACTTTATTAACTGCTTCATTTTTTGCTTTATTTATTGAACATACAATAATTTTTTTCATATTTACCTCACTATCTAAAAACTTCTTGAACTTCCTCCACCACCAGAGGAACCTCCTCCACCAAAATGGCTACCTCCACTACTATGGGATGAAAAACCACCGCTTGAGTGCCCACCATGACTTCTTCCACCAGAACTACCACTGGCTGAACTAAATAACGCAATTATAAAAATTAGTAAATTATATATTAATGGATTCCTAAAAATAATAAAATAACTAGAAATGATAAATAATATAATCCATACACCTATATAAATAAATGTATACTTCCATCTACCAATTCTTAAAAATCTAATTGTTATACCACTTATAAAACCAATAATAATAAAAATAATCATCAAAAACACATCTAAATCAGAAATATCCGAATTAATTTCAGATGGATTATTATATTCTATATCCAAATTATTTTGTTTTACTATTTCACTATAAAATGCATCATAACCATTTTTTATTCCTTCATTCCAATTATTTTCTTTCAAATATGGAATTATATATTCATCTTGAAAACGTCCAGTTTTACCATCAGGTAAAATACCTTCTAATCCATACCCCACTTCAACTCTAAACTGTCTTTCTTCTAATGCTAAAAGTAGCAATAACCCATTATTTTTTTCTTTATCACCAATACCGAATTTTCTAAATAACTGTAATGAATAATCTTCTAAACTTAATCCTTCTAAATTTTTAACAGTAACTACAACTATCTGTGTACCATCAACATTATTTAAAGAAATACTTTTATCCATAATATATTTCTTAGTATTATCAGATAATACATTAGCATAATCATTTACATAAAAATCACTAGTTGCTTCTACTAAAGCAAACGTATTTTTCTTAAAAATAAAAACACTAGTTAACAAGATAAGAAGGATTAAATATTTTTTAATCCTACTCAAATGAAACATCAGGAACCTCATTAGAAGTTGCTTTTGCTTCAAAATAATTTGCTGTTTCAAATTTAAATAAACCTGCTACAATATTTTTTGGAAACTTTTTAATTTCTGAATTATAACTTTTGACTGCATCATTATAATCTTTACGAGCAACTGCTATTCTATTTTCAGTGCCAGCAAGTTCATCTTGTAAATTAATAAAGTTTGTATTAGCTTTTAAATCAGGATAATTTTCAACTACAACTAATAAATTATTAATAGCGTTTGTTAATTCATCATTAGCATTTGCCTTTTCTTGAACATTTTTAGCATTCATTAAATTTTCTCTAGCAGTAGTTACACTATCTATAACTTTTTCTTCGTGTTTTACATACCCTTTAACTGTACTAACTAAATTTGGAATCAAATCTGCTCTTCTTTCTAATTGTACAGAAATATCGGCATACTTACTATCAACATTTTCCTTTTTTGATATTAAGCCATTATAACTTCCACCAATTATAAGAACTAATAAAACTATTACTCCAACAGGAATAATCCACTTCAAATTATTTTTCATACCATCACCTCTACATTAAGACTACCATATATCAAATATTATTTCAAACAGAAAATGACTCCAAGAGTCATTTTCAAAATATATATAAAACATTATAATGTACATTATATAATATGGTATTTTATTAAAAAAGTTGCTATATATTTTTTATAATTTATTACATTATCAATAACTTTATTTACAATCAATCAATATCAATGGTACATAAATCTCATCATCAGTATATCCAGCATGCTGAGATTTTAATACTTCACTTCCACCATATAATATAGTTTTATCAGTTTTTGCAATAGCCAGAAAATCACCAAGTGCATCTCTATAAATAGTATTTTCTTCACCATCACCAAACAATTTAGAATCTATTACTTCTTTCATATCATATAAATCAAAATCTTCTATAAAATATTTGTTAAATAAATTTTTAAATATTTCTTTCTTACCATCTTTTATAAAGAAATTAACTGCTCTTGGTTCTAAAGAAGTATTTCTTTCCAAACAATCTACAATTTCTGGATAATCATTTAAATCAATATTAAAGACATTTTTATGCCCATGATCTGCAACAACAAATATTATTGTATCACTAACTTCTTTACTAAGTAATTCTATTCTTTTATTAATATCTTTTATAATTTTTCTAACTTCATCACTATCACACCCTAATTCGTGCATAGTAGAATCAGGATCAGTATCATATGCATAAATATATTTCATTCCATCTTCTTTACATTTTTCAGTTATTATTTTATACATATCATCTAAATCTTTATAAGCATTATCACAAAATGGAAACAAACAATAACCACTATATTTAGTTTTCTCATTTATTTCACTCATAATTGATTTTCTTATCATATATTTATTATTATAATCAATTGCTTCTTTTAAAGGTTTATATTCTAAATCACCTTTCTCAGAATTTAAAAAAGTTGTTATAGTTTTATCAATATCTTTATAATACATATCCCATCCAAGCATTCCAGTTTCAACTGGATTTAAACCTGTCATCATAGAAGTAGTTGCTGCAACTGTAGTAGCAGGAAAGACAGTCGTAATAGGTTTAATTCTATTTTTTATCAAAAATGCATCTTTATCTAAAATTCTATCAATAATATTAGAACCCATTCCATCACACAATATAGTAACAATATTTTTAGGTTTTTTCTTACTTAAAATTTCATCTATATAATCTAATGTATTATGTTTATATTCTAATCCAAAATATTTTCTTATTGAACATGCTAAATTAGTTAAACATTCATTATAATTATTTTTTACTATCATAATATCAACTCCACTAAAAAAATTATATCATACTAATTCATATTCTCTTACTGCAATTCTATTATCAGAGCAATATTCTATAACAAATTTGTTTTCCCTCTTACAAATTAAAATGCCCATAGTATTATTGTTACTTATTTCTTTTATATTTTTATCTATGTAATTCATATACTTTTGAACTTGTGATATATATTCTACTTTAAATTCTGTTACTTTTAATTCGATTACTACATAACAATTAAACTTTATATTGAATAATAGCAAATCTATATAATGATTTCTGTCACCAATCTTAATTTTAAATTCACTACCTATAAAACTATATGAATTGCCAAGTTCTTGCATAAAAGATTCTATATCTTCTAATATTAAACTATGTAATGCTTTTTCATTAATTATCTCAATATTATTTTTATTTCTAATTAATATTGGATTTGGTACTAAATCTTTTACTTCGACTTTATCTTTAGAAACTATTTTGTTTTTAGTTTCAATTGGCATTCTTTGATATTCCTTGTTTTTAATTTTTTCTCTTAATTCTCTTTTTGATAAATTTCTTTCATATGCAATATTAATATAATATATCAATTCATTTTCATCTTTAATAGATAATAATTCGGTATAATGGCTCCAAGACAATTTGGTCACCAATGGCGACCATTTTTCATCTTTGAATATTCTATAATATTGTCTAATGCGTCTCAATGTTCTCTCATTATACTTTTTTCCAAGCTCAACAACCAGTCTATTTGAATAATCATTTAAAATATTATTTCCATACTTACTACCAGCTTCATCCAACAATCTACCGACCTCAAAGTATGTAATAACTTTATGTCTTTCTTTTGAATAATCTTTTACTCTTGAATATATTGCATTATCAATTAATTTATTTTTTATTTCATTATAATAATTCATAATTCTCCTTTCTATGGTGTACATGTTTGTATTTTTATTTTATTATTCTTTATCCTAAAAATAATACTTCCATCTTTATCTGTCCTATATATTTTTGATTTTTTTAAATTATTTAATACTTCTCCTTTCGGATGTCCGTATCTATTATTTTTACCAACACTGATTATTGAATATCTTGGTTTAACTACATCTATAAATTCCCTACTACTACTTGTATTAGAACCATGATGTCCTACTTTTAAGAAATCAATATTTGATAAACTATATAAATCTAAAATATCTTTTTCCTTCTCTACTCCAGCATCTCCCATAAAAAGAAAACTATATTTATAAATTTTCAAATATACTACACTAGAATTATCATTTTCATTATCATACTCTTCAGTATTTAAATAAGAATAACTTATCTTATTATTATACTTTTTATCAGTATCTTTAAAATAATTTATATTTTTATACTTCAATAATTTAATTAAAGCTGTTTCTAATTCATTATATTTTCCACTATTAAAAGAAACATTTTTAACTTTAAAATTATTTATTAAATAATTAGCATTACCAATATGATCATTATCTCCATGGGATATAATTAACAAATCAATATTACTTACACCAATACTTCTAAAAAATAAAATTATATTATCCATTATTTCATAATCACTATAAAAATTTTTAGGTCCAGTATCAATTACAATAACCTCATCTTTATATTTTACTAAAGACATATCACCTTGACCAACATCCAAATAATATACATAATAATTTATGTCAAAATAAATACTTACTTTCAAAAAAATTATCAATAATAGCACTAAAATAATATAGTTTCTATTCTTAGATAAAAACAAATATAAAAATAAATAATAAACAAATATAACAAAATAATTCATTTTACAAATATATAAATTTAAAAATTTAATACTATCAAAATATAATGAAATATTTTCTAATATACTAATGAGTATTATAAAAACTTTATAAAAATATGGAATAAAAAAAATAATAATAGATAAAGGATAAACTATAAAAGATATAACTGGTACAAAAAAAACATTAAGTAATATACTAAATAAATTAACAAAATAATTAGTATTAATAGTTATAGGTAAACTAATTAACAAACTAACAGTAGATATTAAAATAGTATTAAGAATATATTTTTTATTAAAATAATTACTATAAAAAATCAAACTAAAACTTATTATTGAACTATATAAAAAACCTATATTATATAAATATTTAGGATAAATAATTAAAATAATACTAATAGCTATAAGTAATATATCTTTATTATCAATATTAATTTTTAAATATTTTAAAATTTTTAACAAAGAAAAAAATACTACACTTCTAACTATACTAGCTTGATAATTAGTTAAAATCATATAAAATATTAATACTATAATTACAAAAAAAATATTATTTTCACTTTTATTAACTAAGTTTAATAAATATAATACTACACTTGCTAATATACTAATATGCATACCAGAAACAGAAAATATATGCATTACCCCATTATTTTTATATGTATTAAAAATATTTTTATCTATATTACTTTTATTACCCATTATAAATGCTTCTAAATAACCACTTTTATCTATATTATCTATTCTACTTTTAATTACATTTTTAAATTTATAAAATATATTTTTACTTCTTTCTACACTAATAACATTATCTACTGTTAACAAATAATATATATTATTATTATTTAAATATTTTTTATAATTAAAAGTATTGGGAATAGTATTATTTTTAGGAATACTTAGTGTACCATACAATAATACTTTATCACCATACTTTATATCTATTACTTCATTATTATTTAAATAATAATTACATTTAATTTTTTCTCTACCCTTAATAACAAAACTAACATAATCATCATTAATTTTATAATCAATAACAACACCATAAAATTTATTATCATTAATATTATATTTAGTCTTAACATTAATATTTGCTCTTAATAATGTTATCATTATAAATGATACAAATATAATATATTTAAACCGTAATAAATTCTTTAATACTTTCAAATAATTTATCACCTATACCATCTACTTTTTTAATATCCTCTATACTTTCATAATTACCATGTTCTTCTCTATACTTAATTATAGAAGATGCTTTCTTTTCTCCTAAACCTTTAATATTTAATAATTCTTCTACACCTGCCAAATTAATATTTATTGGATATTTAATTTTTGTAGTAATATCTATCTTTTCTGTAGTTTCAATAATTTTTGTAGTTGTACTATTTTTTATTATTTCATCATTAGTATTGGTTATATTTTCTTCTAATTTAGAATTATTTTCTTCATTACCTAAATTTTTATCATCTTCACATTCTTTATAAACATATGTATCTTCACAAACACAATTACTTAATTCTTTTATTTTACTTATTTCTGAATTAGAAAAAATATATATAACCATTTCATCTTTGACTTTTTTACTTAAATTAATATTATCTGTATATGAATTTTTCTTTAAACCACCTGATAAATTAATAATATCTTGTATAGTATCACTATTATTTATTTCATAAACACCTGGATTATTAACATTTCCTTTTATATCACAATATTGTTTTAATTTACTACTACTGGTGATAGATGCAATCATTAATAATAAAACTATTCTTTTCATACAACAATTCTATCCTTTATTTTTTCAAATAAAACATCTCCTATGCCACTAATATTTTTTATATCTTCTATAGTTTTAAATTTCTCTTTTTCTCTATATGCAATTATATTTTTTGCTTTACTTTCACCTATTCCAGTAAGTGTCATTAACTCTTCTAAAGTAGCATTATTAATATTAATTTTATCACTACTATTATTTTCATCAACACAATTATTAACTTCTATAACATTTACTTCGCAAATAGTACTACAACTAGACACTTTACTTCCATCTTCTATTTCTTTATTACTAAATACATAAATAACCATTTCACTACTTAATTTTTGACTTAAATTAATATTACTAGTATTGGCATACTTATTTAAACCTCCAGCATAATTTATAGCATCAATAACTCTATCATTTTCCTTAAATTCATATACACCTGGATTTTTAACACTACCTTTAATATCAACATACATTTTCTTATTACTTACTTTAGTACTAGAAACTTTTTTAGTAACTAATACCACATCTTCACTAACTTTATTATCATTTTTAACATAATAAAAAATTCCTCCTAACATAGATATAATTAAAACGATAATAATTACAAATTTCTTATCTTTAAAAATACTTTTCATATTAACCCTCCTACTATAAATTATTATCAATTTTTTTGCATTTCCTTTTTTTTATTTAAATTTTTCTAAAAAAATAAAAGATCACTAACAAAACTTAATTTTTGCTAACAATCTTTTATACTAACAAATACCCTATTTTTTCTTTTTATCATAAGGTTTAATAATTAAAACAGATTCACTTCTAACTTTTAAACATTTTATTAACTCATTCATTTTATTAATATTCAAACTATCATATATATCCATATTATTATCTATAAATTTATTAAAATTAATTATACTATCTTGAATTTCATTATTAACACTTTCTATATTATCAAAATGTAATATATAATTAGATTTTAAAACTTTTATCTTTCTTTCTAAATCACATTCATTAATACTAATATTTTTCATAGTTTCACTAATCATATTAATCAAAGTTTCAGTATACACACTATCTGTCATTAAACTAACTACAATATGATCTTTAGTATATGTTTTATTAACATTTATTCCATTAGGTACAATTTTACCAGATAATAACTTTTCATTAATATCACTACTACTACCAAATAAAATGTCAAATAATACTTCTATATACGTATATAATTCTTCATCACTTAAATTTAATTTCTTAAAATTTTTCTTAGGTATTTTATAAGTGACACTAACTTTATTAATTTCTACATTCATTTCTTTAACAAAATAACTCTCTTTTACTTTTAAAGGTTCATTTATATTTTTTCTATTAAAATATACATTATTAAACTTTTTATCTTTTTGATTTTCTTCTATAATTGCTAATGCTTCATATGGATTAACATTACCAGTAATAACAACAAACATATTATTAGGATTATAAAAAGTATTATAACAATTCATAATATCATCTACAGTAATTTTTTTTATATCTTCTTTTTCACCACTAATTAAATATCTTCTATTATCATTTATAAATATATTTCTATAAGTAGCAAATGTAAGCTCTGTATTAGGATTATTCTTATACATATCTATTTCTTCACTTATAATTCCTAATTCATTATCTATCATCTTTTTATTAAAATATGGCGTACCAACATAATCTAATAAATAATTTAAATTTTCTTTAAAATATGTTGAAGAATATACTTCATAACAAGTTAAATCATATGTAGTAAAAGCATTAACGCTTGCTCCCAATTTTGAAAAGAATTGAAAAGCATCACCGTCTTCCATATTAAACATTAAATGTTCCATATAATGTGCAATTCCATTAGGTACAGTTATATAACTAGTATCATTATTACTTTTAAATGTAGTATCATTAGAACCAAACTTAGTATTATAAGTAATATAGTAATTTTTTTGATTTGTATTAGGTACAACAAATAATTCTAATCCATTATTTAATTTATGATAATAAAGTTCTTCATTTACTCCACTAATTTTAATCTTTTCCATTTTCATCATCCTTCAAACATAATATTGTATTAATACTAACCTTTTTTGCAAAATTGACTATATCACTCTTACTAACTTTATTATATTCTTTAATTCTAATATCTAAATCGTCTAAATCAAATAAATTTTTAAACAAATAATTATCTATTATTCTACCAGGATTATCAAATGACATATTTAAAGAAGTTATGATAGCCTTCTTAGCATTTTCTATTTCTTCTAAAGTTACGTTCCCATTCTTCATATCATCTAATGCTGATTTCATTAAATTTATAGCAAGTTTTTCATTCTCTTTATTTATTGCAGTATGTAATAAAAATAATCCATCAAACTTTTGATACAAACTTACACAATTATAACAAAGTGAATTTTCATTTCTTAACTTTTCATATAACTTTGTATCTAAAGAACCACCACCCAGTATCATATTATAAATATTACTTACATAATTTTTTTCAAATTTATTAATATCACGTATATTAAGTCCAATACATATATTTTCTTGAGAACAATCAATACTATTATAAACAATTCTTTCTTTTTTTACTTGTTTATTAATTACTTCATAATTTACTTCATGATTTTTAAAAACATTTAATTTAAAATTATTTTTTATAATATCAACTACGTTATCCATATCAATGTCGCCAATTATATAAATATCAACATAATCATGCATTAACATACTTTTATAATAATCAAATATATTACTATTATTAATATCATTTAAATCACTTAAATACCCATTAATATTTATACTACTAGCACTATCTTCACACATAACATTTAATAATTTATCTATACTATAATTTTTAGGATCTTCAACAATAGATTCAATATCTTTTTTTACTCTCTCTTTTACATAAAGAAAAGTAGTAACATCAAATTCATTATTAGTAACATTAGGATATAATATAGATTTTATAGGAAACTTAATAAAACTATCTAACTTTTCATTAACTAATTTAGGATTAATAAAATCAAAGCAAAAACTAGTTAAAACAGTACTACCTACTCTATTAGTAACACCATAAAAATAAGAATTATATAAATTTTCTAATTCAGTTATCATTTTTTTTCTAGTATTAAATTCTAAAGAATTTTCTACTAACAACTCAGTAATTAAACTTCTTTTAGTTATTTCATTTCTTTTAATATTATTTCTAAATACTATTTCCATATGACATGTCTTAAACTTATTAGTTTTAACAGTATAAATATTATAAGTATTTGTTTTATATTCTTTATAAATCATATTTACACCTCTTTCATAGTATGTGTAAAGATACTAAAATTATAATGAAATTATAACATATTTAAATTATAATAAAAATAGGATGGTGATTATATGTCAATACATATAGAAGCTGAAAAAAATGATATTGCAGAAAATGTATTAATGCCAGGAGACCCTCTACGTGCAAAATACATAGCAGAAAATTTTTTAACAGATGTAAAAGAAATAAATAAAATTAGAAATATGTTAGGCTACACAGGTTATTATAAAGGAAAAAGAGTTACAGTAATGGGTAGCGGTATGGGTATTCCAAGTATTGGTATTTATTCATACGAACTATATACATTTTATGATGTAAAAAATATAATAAGAATAGGTACAGCAGGAAGTTTAAATAAAGATATTAAAATTATGGATTTAGTATTAGCAAAAAATTCTTACTCACCATCAAGTTTTGCATATGTATGGGGTAAAGATACATCTAATGTATTAGATTCTTCTGACCAACTTAATAACCAAATAATTAGTACATCAAAAAAATTAAATATTAATTTAAATTATGGTACAATTCTTACAGCAGATGTATTTACAGTTTATGCAAACATAGACCATATATTAAATAAAATACCAAAACATTTAAATATACTTGCTAATGAAATGGAAGCATTTGGACTATTTCACGTAGCAAATATATGTAATAAAAATGCAACATGTTTAATTAGTATAGTAGATAGCATATATGATAAAAATATGGTATCAGAAACTGACAAAGAAAAAAACTTAAACGACATGATATTATTAGCACTAGAAAGTATTTAAAAACATATTTGTAATAACACAAATATGTTTTAATTTTATATCTTTAACTTCGGATCTTTTTTTGAAGGAGTATATCTTAAAGATTTTACTATTCCTTTTTCATTTCCAAAACTATTTTTATTAGATTTATTATAACGAATAGGTACATTTTTTCCTTCCAAAGCTAATTTCTTTTTTTCTTCCATTGTTAAATATTTATTATCCATAAATTAGTAACCTTTCTTTATCATACTTTATTTCAATTAAAAATTAGTATTTTTTACATAGTTCTTCTAATAATTTATAATACAACGTAATCAATTATATTTTTGGGTAATTTATCATTATTATATAAATCATATAAAGTTTTAGAAGTTTTTCTAATTTCAATACTATGTTTATTTAACCATCTCAATTGTTCTTTTAGCAAATTTATTCTCTTTTCCTCATTTTTATTATCAGGATTTTTATTTAAATCAAATAATTCATACACATTTGATTTTACAGGTATCGTATTATTTATATTTATTACTCCTAAATCACCATTTGATATTTTTATTAAATCTAATGTATTTTTCAAATTTTTTAAGTGCCATTCAGAGCTGGCTTCACTCACTTTATTAAGTGCCACTTAAGGCTGGCTTCACCCACTTTTTTACTACATTATATAGAATATTTGAAACTCATTCAAAATTGCAATCTAAATATAACACATTAATTTACGCATTTTGAGTAGAATAAACAAAACTTTAAATTCATATATTATTCAACAATATTATTATTTGAATCAAATTCAAAATGTATTTGTTTTCTACTAGCCAAAAAATCACACATATGAACAAATTTTTCAGTTACAGTTTTAGGAAGTGGTAAAATAATATCACTATAATTATTAGTATTAAATTTACCCATATGACTAGCAACATTATTTGTTATATCAGTAATTTCAACATCAGTTAAAGTTAATTCATTTCTTATATTTTTTAATAATTTTCCAATTAATAAAGGATGCTCAAATTTACTATAAGTTGAATATTCAAAACCATGTTTTAAACCATCATGAATTAATAAACTTAATATTATAATATCTTTTGTATGACTATCAAATTTATATATAGTAAACAAAGTATAACCGATATTTACCGCTGCTTTAACATGTCTTACTAACCCTTTTTCACCTAATGCATATTTAGGATGATATTTACCTGTAGAAGCAGCTTGCACTTCATAAAAATAATCAGGTAAATGATTTAATATTATTTTAGCATTTTCTCTAATCTTATCATCTTTTATATAACTCAATTCAACATTAAAAATATCACTTTTCATTATACACTTCCTTACTTATTAGTTTTTAAAACAGACAAAAATGCTTCAGGTGGTATTTCAACATTACCAACCATTTTCATACGTTTCTTACCTTCCTTTTGTTTCTCAAGTAATTTACGTTTACGAGATATATCTCCACCATAACATTTTGCTAATACATTCTTTCTCATAGCACTTATATTTTCACGTGCTATTACTTTAGAACCAATACTTGCTTGTATAGGCACTTGAAACATTTGCCTTGGAATAATTTTTTTTAAATTTTCTACAGTTTCTTTTCCTCTATTATATGCAGCATCTTTATGTACAATACTACTTAAGGCATCTACAACATCACCATTAATTAAAATATCCATTTTAACTAAATCACTAATTTTATATTCAGATAATTCATAATCAAAAGAAGCATACCCCTTAGTAAAACTCTTTAATTTATCAAAAAAATCATAAACTATTTCAGATAAAGGTAATTCATAATGAATATTTACTCTAGTTTTATCTATATATTCTAAATTTTTATAAATTCCTCTTTTTTCACTACACAAATCCATAATTGGACCAATATATTCACTTGGTACAAAAATATTTGCCATTACATAAGGTTCTTTAATATATTCAATATTTGCTCTATCAGGAAGTTCATTAGGAGCATGTATTAATAACTCTTCACCATTTGTTTTCTTAACTTCATATAAAACACTAGGACTTGTTGCAATAATATCTATTCCAAATTCTCTTTCTATTCTTTCTTCAATTATTTCCATATGTAATAAACCTAAAAAGCCTACTCTAAAACCAAATCCTAAAGCAATACTTGTTACCGGTTCATAAGTTAATGCAGCATCATTTAATTTTAATTTTTCTAACGCTTCTCTTAAACTTTCAAATTTATTAGGTTCTATTGGAAAAATACCACTATAAACCATTGGTTTCATTGGCTTATATCCATGTAATGCTTCATCCGCAGGATCATTATCTAATGTTATAGTATCTCCCACATGAACATCATCAATACTTTTTATTGATGCATTAATCCAACCAACTTGACCACTTGTTAATTCATTTAATTTTTTTTCTTTTGGTGTATTAACACCTAATTCAACAACTTCATAAGTAGCACCAGTAGCCATTAATCTTATTCTATCCTTAACTTTTATTTTTCCAGCATCAACTTTTACAGACACTATAACCCCTCTATAGGAATCAAAATAAGAATCAAATATTAATGCCCTAGTTTTATCTTCATTATTTACTATTGGAGCAGGTATTCTTAAAACAATAGCATCTAATAATTCTTTAACCCCTTGTCCAGTCTTTCCACTACATAAAATAATATCTTCTTTTTCAAAACCTAATACATTTACAATTTCATTAGTAACCTTATCAATATCAGCATTAGGTAAATCAATTTTATTAATAACAGGAATAATAGTTAAATTATTATTAATTGCTAAATATAAATTAGCCAAAGTTTGAGCTTCAATACCTTGTGCAGCATCTATAATTAATAATGCTCCATCACATGCTGCCAAACTACGAGACACTTCATAAGAAAAATCTACATGTCCTGGAGTATCTATTAAATGCAAAATATAATTTTCATTATTATATTTATAATTTAATTCTACAGCATTTAATTTAATAGTTATTCCACGTTCTCTTTCAATATCCATAGAATCTAATAATTGATCTTTCATATCATGTTTACTTACACTACCAGTTAATTCTAATATCCTATCTGCCAATGTACTTTTACCATGATCAATATGAGCTATAATCGAAAAATTTCTAATATTGTTATTCATATTCTCACCTGCATATTATTTTATCATAAAAAAAAAGTTTAATAAACTAATTTATTTTCTTTATCAATTTATGTAAACTTGTAGTAGTATCATCAATATAATAATATAATCTTGGATCACTTAATAGCATCTTATAACCATTATAAGCAGTTAATAATTCTAAATCATTCTTTCCATCTCCAACACTATAAATATCACTATAGTTCCAATCATTAAAATCAATAAGTTTATTTGCTGCTGTTTCTTTATTGATTTTAGAAGTTATACTAACTCTTTTTACAAACGAACTATATTCAACTACTATATCTTTTTTATCACTAACAATGTTATCAATATACTTTTTAACTTCAGAAAAATTATTAAAAAATAAATATAAAACTATTGAATTATCCAAACTATTTACTCTACCATCTTTATTATAAGATACTACTTTAGTAATTAAATCTTTATCTAAAAGTAATTTTCTTATACCAACTAATATATCTTCATCAATAAAACTACTACTTAGTATTTTACCTTTATTATCAAAAGTTATCTTACCATCATAACAAGTTAAATAATTATATAATATACTATACTTTTCTATTTCTCTTCTAATAGATTCTGGGCTTCTTCCAGTAGTTATATTAAATATATTACCAGATGCTATAAATTTTCTAATATATAATAAATTCTTTTTGAAAGTATATTTTTCTATTATATTAGGTCTTTTATCAAATGTCTTTATAGTTCCATCATAATCACTAAATAAAACTTTCATAATATCCCCCTTAAAAAGTAAATGTATTATATAACTATTTTATAATTATTTCAATATATCATTTATTACAAATGTTGCACATAATATTCCAGCAGTAGCTGGTACCATCATAAAACTACCTAATCCTTCACAATCTATTGCTTTTTCAGTAGAAGACACAACATATATTTTTTTATTTATTTTTAACTCTTTAACTTTTCTCCTTAATATTCTTGCTAAAGGATCATAATTGGTTTTATCAAGTGTAGTAATTGCCAACATACTAGGATTTAACTTTCTAGCAGTACCCATACTAGATATTAATTTAAAATCCATAATTACACTATATTTTATAAGTTCTAACTTAGTATTAACACTATCACAAGCATCAATAACATAATCATAATTATTACTTAATATTTTCTTAATATTATCATTATCTAAAAAAATATTATAAGCATTAATATTAATCAAAGGATTTATACTTAATGCTCTTTTTTTAGCTTCTTCAATCTTTAAATTACCAATATTACTTTGATTAGTTATAATTTGTCTATTTAAATTACTAATATCTATTTTATCAAAATCAACTATATCTATATTATTAATACCACTTCTAACTAAAGTTTCAAAAGCATAACCACCTACACCACCTAAACCAACTATTAAAACTTTCTTATTTTTAATCTTATTAAAATCATTTTCACCAATTAACTTTATAATTCTCTCATACATTTTTTTCACCAACAATAAAACCTAGAAATCAGTATGTGTGATAAAGCCCGCTCTCGCCAGGTGGGCATCACATAATACATTTTAGGATCCTAGTACACTTAATGGACTAGTCTTCAACACCACATATTAATTAGATTCCCAATTATCACCTTAGTCGGTTTTATATAATACCAATCATCTAGGTAACTTTATTATACCATAAAAAAAATAAGATGTAGTAAAAACAACATCTTATTTACATATATTAGTAAAATAAATCTATATCAAAGAATTTACTAAACTTTCAAATTCTTGTTTTATAATTTCTAATCTACTCTCTGTTTTTGCTTCAAATCTCATAGTTAAATTAGGACCAGTATTACTACACCTAATTAAAGCCCAACCATCATCAAAAGTCACTCTAACACCATCTATATCTAAATAATTATATCCTTTAGATTGCACATAATGTTTAACTTCTTCTACAATATTCCATTTTTTATCATCAGTTGTAGGTACTTTAATTTCAGGAGTATTATAATACTTATTATAGCCATCTAACAATTCTGAACATTTCTTTGAAGTATTACTTAAAATTTCAAACATTCTTAACCCAGCATAAATTCCATCATCAAAACCATAAAATTTATCTCTAAAGAATATATGTCCAGAATACTCTCCACCTATTAAAACATTTCTATCTTTTAAAACAGTCTCAATATAAGCACTACCATTTTTTACCATTATTGGATTACCACCAATATTTATAATATCTTCTTCCAATGCTTTAGAACACTTAACATCCATAATAACTTTCTTATTTATACTTTTATTAATAATGTGTCTAGCAAAAATAGAAATTAATTTATCACTTTCAATAGTATTACCATTTTCATCTACTATGCCTATTCTATCACCATCACCATCAAAAGCCATACCAAAATCACATTTTTCACTCACAACTCTTTGTTTCAATTCTGATAAATTTTTATCATCATTAGGGTCCGGATTATGATTTGGAAAACTTCCATCGCTTTCACAATTTATAAATATTGGTTCAATATTATAATTCTTAATTACATCTTTAATATATATAGATGTTGTACCATTACCAGCATCTATAGCAACTTTTAAACGTTTTTTACCTATATTAATATAAGCACCCAACATATCTAAATAACTCTTTCTTAAATTAAAATATTCTACATTGCCATTTCCTACAATATATTCTTTAGATTTTATTAAATCATATACTTTATTAAGTTCTTCTTTTCTTAAATGTAAAAATTCATCTCCAAACAACTTAAATCCATTTTCATTCGAAGGATTATGACTTGCAGTAACCATAATACCTGCTTCTATATTAAAATACATAGTACCATAATTTAAAAATGGAGTTGTCGACATACCTAAAAATTTAATATTAATACCAGTAGACTTTAAACCTTTCATGACACTTAATACTAAACTTTCTCCACTTAATCTATTATCATACCCAACAATACACTCATATTTTTTATTATTAATTAAATAAGTACCAAAAGCTTTACCAACTGTAAAAGCAAAATCTTCTGTTATACCTTTACCATATACTCCTCTAATATCATTTTCTCTTAAAACACTATAATCAACCACACTAATCTTCCCTTTCAAATAACAATGGAGTTTTACTCATTTCTTCTGGAATTTTTATATCCATATATTTTAAAATTGATGGTGCAATCATTGTAATATCACCAAATTCTTTAAGTTTTACATTTTTATCGCAAAAAATAAATGGAACTGGACTCATAGAATGAGTAGTTATAGGTATATCTTTATCATCTATCATATTATCTATATTACCATGATCGCTAGTAATTATTAATTTATAAAAATTATCTTCTGCAGCTTCGTAAATTTTACCAAGTGCTTCATCTACATATTTTAAAGCATTTATAGATGCTTCATAATTGCCAGTGTGCCCTACCATATCTGGATTAGCAAAATTAACTAATATAAAATCATAATCTTTCTCTATACATTTAATAGTCTGCTTAACAACACCAACTAAACTCATTTCAGGTTGTAAATCATATGTAGCCACTTTAGGACTCTCAACTTTATAATTATCACATCCCTTTAATTTATCTTGTATACCACCATTAAAGAAATATGTTACATGAGCATACTTTTCAGTTTCAGCAATTCTTGCTTGACTCATACCTAAATCACTAAAATATCTACCAATACTATATACATCATTTAACTCTTTTTTAAATAATGATTGACAATCAACATCAGGTACTTGAAACATACTAACTACTTTTAAATTATTCACATGTCCAATAGGATACTCACTAAAACCTAAATCAGTTAAACTTTTTAATATTTGTCTAGCTCTATCACTTCTAAAGTTTAACCACAATAACCCATCATGTTCTTTAATTTTAGAATCAGGATTTAATATTAATGGAGGCAAAAATTCATCAGTTAAACCTCTTTTATAACAATTTCTTACAGCAATATCTGGATTAATTATTTTTAAACCTTTACCATTTATTAATAAATCAGAGTATACCCTAGTTCTTTCCCATTTATTATCTCTATCCATTGCATAAAATCTACCACAAAGAGTACCAATATATCCAATATCTAATTCTTTAAGTAAATTATTCATATCATCAACATAATTTAAAGAACACATAGCATCAGTATCTCTACCATCAGTAATTGCATGAAAAACAATCTTTTTAACTCCAACACTTTTTAATAATGGAATTAACCCCTTCATATAATTAATATCACTATGTACTCCACCATCACTAAGTAATCCCATTAAATGTAACGTAGAATCATTCATTTTAACATGTTCAACTAATTTTATCAATTCTTCATTATCTAGTATACTTCCATCATAGATAGCATCATTTATTATAGTAATATCTTGTTTTACTTTTTTACCTATACCTATAGCAGTATGACATACTTCACTATTACCAAATTGATCAACAGGTAACCCAACATAACTACCACTAGCCTGTAATACACTATGAGGATATTTAGCCCAAAGTTCTTTATAATTATGCATATCAGCATCAATTATAGCATTCCCCTTTACTTCTTCTCTATAACCAAATCCATCCATAATTAATAAAATTATTTTTTTCATATCTATCACATCTTTCTAATTAAAAGTATAACCACACGTTTTACTAAAATTCCCAGAATTATTTATAATCTCAGATTTTAATTTTAAACTACTTAAATCATAATATACTAATATATATTTTTTATCACCACTATATGTTTCATCAGTTAACTCATTTTTTATATATTCTTTTTCTTCATCATCACTAATAACTATACCATTTTGAATTAAAAAATTAACTGTAAAACAATAATTTTTACTACTACCAGTTCCATCATATATTTTATCTTTCATATATTTTTCAACATATGCTAAAGTTTCAGAACTGATTGTACTTTTTTTAGATTCATAATTACGTGTTTTTATATTTGTACTAATTGTTTGATATGCAGGCATAGTAATAACTGCTAAAATAGCAAGAATAGTAATAACTGCAATTAACTCAACAAGTGTAAAACCTTTATTCATAGTACCACCTAGTATAATTTTAACATAAAACAACAAAAAAAAGTAGTACAATCACTACTCTTTTGTAATCTTAATATTTACCTTACTAGTTGTCGATACTAACGTAAACCTAGAATCATCAGTTTCTAATTTTACTTCAACTTGATGTGTACCAACTGTATATCCAGATAAATCTACATAAGCATTAATCTTAGAAGCATCTAAATTTTCAAGAGCACTTGATACACCTTTTACAATAACTGTTATAGTTCTATCACTTTCAGTTAACGCAGAAGCAGAATATCCATCAGCTAAATTTATTGACGTAACTGAAATACCTGTAAACTCTTTACTAGATTCAGTGTCTAAAGTAACTGTAACACTAGTTGTAGTATCACTCATATATCTTACTCCAGAAGGTTTTGTTAAATTAACACCATTAAATGTTTTATCACTATTTAATCCTGAAATATCAATTGGAGCCTCTATAGCAGTTAATTTATCTAATACTTCTTGATCACCATATACGGTAACTTTATTAACACTAGAAACTATACTACTTAATGCATTACCTGTTGTAATATTTCCCGTAGTAACAACCTTAACTGGTAATTCTACTGAATAAGAATCTACTTTTACTTTTGCAGTTAACTTATTAGGTACCATTTCCACATTTTTAACTTTATTTCCATTGTTATCATATGCTACTAAAGTAATAGAATCAACATCATATTCACCTTTATTAGTTAATCCAGCTTTGCTAACATCAATCAATGCTTTTACATTTGAAATAGTTTCTAATGTTTCTTTTGAACCCTTAACTATCACTTCACTCTTATCAAGTTTAATGCTACTAATGCTCAATTTTTTATCTAATTTATTTTCATTCATTAAATCATAAGTTAAATTAAATACTTGACTTTCTTTTTCACTAATCTTAATAGAAACTGTTGAAGGATCTAATTTATAACTAACATTATTCATTGAATGATTATATTTTAATTTAACCTTATAAGTTCCAGGAGTATAATTAGTTAAATCTAATACAACTTGATGATCACCAATTTGTTTTGCTAAATACAAATTACTCTTAGAACCTATTAAAGTAATATCAACTGTTTCAGGAACTCCTTCAACAACATAATTTTCTTCATTATATATTATATTAACTGGTTGATCAGTAATTATCTCAGCCTCATTATCGACTAAAGTTAAAACTTTTTTATCAACAAGCATAAATACCCCAATTGCACAAAACAATGAAATATATAATAAAACTATAGGTCTATTTAAAATCTTTTCTAATTTACCACTACTATTCTTTTTAGAAGAACCAATTCTATAAATTAGTTTACTAATAGGAGTAACTAATAATACATCTATTATTTTATAAATACCTTTAAATATCGCAATAAAAGGTTTTAATATTTTATTCATTTATATCATCCTCCTCATCTGCATCATAGAATACTTCAGTTTTTGGTTTTAATTCATCTAACAACTTAATTTTAAACTCTTCTAATGTAAGATTATAATATAAATGATTATCAACAGCTATAGATATTCTACCAGTTTCCTCAGATACTACCAATGCAATTGCATCAGTTTCTTCTGCTACTCCTAAAGCTGCTCTATGACGAGTTCCTAATTTTTTATTAACATTAGGATTCATACTTGTTTTAAATACAGCACCAGCACATGTTAATCTATCACCTTGAATAATTACTCCACCATCATGAAGTGGATTTGGTGGTAAAAATATAGCATCTAATAATGGCGCAGTAACATCCGAATAAATCTTATTAGCAGGTTCTATATATTCTTGTAAAGACATATTTCTTTCCAAAACAATTAAAGCACCTATTCTATTCTTCTTCAAGTATTCTATTGCCGTCATTAATTCAAATACGATTTTTTCTCTCTCATCAACCGTTAATACTTTATGTCTACCTAACAATTGACTTCTACCAATACTTTCTAATACATTACGTATTTCTGGTTGAAATATAATTATTAGTGCAATTGGTCCCCAAGATAAAACATACTCTAATAGTAAACCAACTGTATATAAGTCTAATAAATTACTTAATATTTTAATTAAAATTATAATTAAAACACCCTTAAATATTAAAACCATTTTTACATTGTTCTTAATGTTTTTAAAAATAAAATAAAACATCATCCAAACAATACAAATATCAATTACCTTTGTAATAACACTCCAAATTGTAGTAAATGTCATAACATCACTCCTCTATACTATATATTATTATAACAAAATATATTTAATAATACTACAAAAAAAGATAACAAGAATATTATTTTTTATTTTCTTGTACCTCTGTCTTATTATAATTATTTAATAATTCATCTTTATTATTTACTTGATTATTATTCGCTTGATTTATATCAATATTAGCCATTTCTAATGGCTTAATATCACTACTCTTTCTACCTTCTACATCTTTTTTTTCAGGTCTAACTCTTAATAAATCTATTAAATATCCTATTAATGCAAAAACAAAGAATAATCCAATTAATATAATTAATAAATAATTTTCTAAGAAAAATTGCATAAAATCACCCTTTTTATTCTATTGTCACACTTTTACTAGTAGGTTTAATTTGTATAAATGTATTTCCATCATCTACATTTATTTCTTCACCTTTTTTATT
Source organism: uncultured Bacilli bacterium (assembly GCA_934086185.1). Taxonomy (GTDB): domain Bacteria; phylum Bacillota_I; class Bacilli_A; order RF39; family UBA660; genus UMGS1124. The sequence goes on along the minus strand of CAKOHW010000004.1, from coordinate 27,613 downwards.
TTTATAAACAGTCTTAGCATCTCTACTTGACTTACTCCATGTTATTTCAATAGATTGACCATTAGTTATTAAATATCCTTCTCCATTACCAACATCATATAATTCTTGTCTACCTTTTTCATCACCAGCAATAGAAGAAATTCCCATATTCATAACAATAATATTTTTAACATGAACTTGTTCATTAGTATTTAAATCTATATGTGGATTATCACCATTAAATCTTAAATAGTACTTGTTTGCTTCATCATAAACATATTTTACACTACTACCTAAATAATCAACTTTAACATTAGTTGCAGCCTTATAAGTTTCATCACTACTCAAATCAACATTTTTCTTATATTTTAATAATTGATAACTATCACTTGTAGTTCTATATTTCTTATCTTCTGCTGCTTTCTTTATATTATCAGTATTAGTAAATGCATTATTAGGAGCACTATATTGTTTATCTCTCCAGAACATATTACTAGGATTATATAAACCATTCAAATTATTTATTCCTAAAGATTTTATATCACTTTGTGCATAAGGACTCCATCCAAAATGTACATAAATTGCATCACTTTCTAAAGCATAATCTAAATAATAATGTCTACTACTTCTTGTAGGACCAATTTTATCTACTTTAACATCTTTATATAAAGCCATTAATCTAGTAATTCCACCTTCAACAGTAATTTCATATACTAAATATGCATTTTGTATTCCATGTTGTCTCTTTTTAGCCTCTGCATCATTAGGTATCATCACAGCATATGGTCTCATATTACTATTTACATCATAAACATTTAATGTTTCAACAGTTTTATCTTTTTTCTTAGTAGTTACTTTATTATCGTTATCTTTATTATTTGCATTAATTAAATTTAACACAATTATACCAACTAAAATAACTATTAAACCACATACTATCATTATTAATCTTTTATGTTTAGAGTTTAATTTTTGCTTTTTAGTTTTAGGTAACTTTATATCATCTTCTTTTTCTTTCTTTTCTTTTTTAGTTTTTGTATTTTTTACAGTTGCCATATTATTCACATCCCTATATATAAATAATAACATAAAAAGAAAAATAATAAAATAAAAATTGAATTTAAAAAAAACAAATGATATACTTTTATTAGGAGTTGATTATATGGATGAAAAACTAAAGAAAATTGTATATATAGGTTTAGGAGTATGTATTATAATATTTTTATTATTATTTATAATTACATCTTGTGATAAAAAAATGAAACCAAAAGATTTAGAATTGAAAATAGTAACAAATGCAAAAAAATATTATAAAAAACACACTGACGAACTACCTAGTGAAAACGGTATATTATCTGTTTCATTAGATGAATTAACTGAAAAAGGAATCATAAAAGAAGTTAGTAAATTAATTGATAAAAAAACTACATGTTCGGGCTCTCTAACTATTGAAAATAATAATGATTATTATATGTATTCACCAAATTTAACATGTACATCAGAAAAAGAAACATATCAATCAGAAAATCTTAAAGATACATTATTAGAGAACATTGTTAATGAAGGTAACGGATTATATAAAATTGGAAATGCATATTATTTTAGAGGAGACGAAGTAGATAATAATTTAATTTTTGATGGTATTAAATGGAAAATTACAAAAATTAACGAAGATGGTACAATAAGATTGATAGAAAATGTTAGAAGAAGAAACGTTGTATGGGATGATAGATACAATGAAGAAAAAAGAACAACTTCAGGTAGAAACAGTTACATTTATAATGGAATGAATAGTAGAATTAAAGAAACTTTAGATGATATATACAATTCGGAAACAGTTTTAAGTAATGACGGAAAAGGTTATATTAAAAAAACTAATTTATGTATAGGAAAAAGAAGTGAAGAAGATACTATTAATGATGGAAGTATAGAATGTTCAGAAACTTTAAATAATCAATATTTAGGTTTATTACAAGTAAATGAATATATGTTAGCAAGTTTAGATGCTGGATGTACAAAAACAACATCTCAATCTTGTAAAAACTATAATTACTTAGCAACATTCAATAATACATATTGGACTATAACAGCAGATAAAACAAATACTCACAAAGTATTCAAAATTAATACTACACCATATAGTACAAACGCAAGTAGTTCTGGTCTAGCAAAAATAGTAATTAATATCAGTGAAAATACTAGTGTAACAGGTACTGGAACAGAAGATGATCCTTACTTAGTAGTAGGTTTTGATACTGAATTAAAAGATTTTAAAAAATAATACAAACAAAAAATACAATTCATTTTTTAAGAATTGTATTTTTTTATTTTACAATTTATAACGACTTTTATCACATGCAAAGCCAAATTATACCTAGCCTAAATCAAAAGTGTCCGTTAATCAGCTATTGTGTAAGCGTTTGCCTTTGTTCCATTTCCTCCAGTTATTTGAGTGCTAGATAAGAGAGTTACTGCGGGGCGGAACGAGTTGAGGTAGTCCACAAAGGTGCTGTAGACGTAGCCATAGTTGCGCACGCCGAATGCATGATCGTGGTTGCCACCGAATTCGTCAGGCGACAAAGACCAAAAGTATAAATTGTTTGTTTTTTGATAATCATTTATTAAATAATAATCCATATTATTAGTATTTACTTTCCCTCCTGCATATATTATTTCGTCTGCTGTTAATGTTCCAACATACATATCTGTATTATCTGCAAATTTAGTCATTATTGTTCCATTGCATTTTAATGTTGGCTCTTTTGTTGTTTTACCGTTTAAACGAACATATGAGTCATAATAAAATGATGTATTTTTAACTTGTTTATCTAATATTTCTTGACTAGTTAATGCTGTTGTATTATCACTACTAGTTGCATACGCTTTATCATTTAAACACCAATCTCCCACTTTTAATTTATCTAAATAATTTGCAAGTGGTCCAGTTTGGAAATTTTTAAATGCTGTTGCCATTGATTTATCATTATTTGTTCCACCATTTAAATAGTTCATTAAATATCTTATACTTGAATTTTGTGTACCGTCAGAAGCAGTTAATGTATTTTTTTCATACTTAGTATAGCCAAAATTACCAATTGTTGTTGTACCACCAGTGACAGTTGGAATATTCCAATTACCGTCACTTGTTGCACAAGTACTATCTTGGTCTTCTAATATTAATTTTATACTTCCGTCTCCTGCTATACGGACTGCTCTCCAACACATTCCTGCAAAATTTACATAATTATCAATTACATTTCCTCTATAATAATAACTTGTTCCATAATCGTCTGTTGCTATAGACATATTTTTTTCATAATTATATATCACATCAGCCGTTATTGCTACTGTTGAACTCTTACATGATTTAACATACCAAGACTCTCTAACTGTTGGATAAGATATATATTTTCCTACTATTGTATCATTACATTCAGATACAGAGCCATTACTAGAACCAGCATTCCAAGGTTGAGCACTATCATAAGTCGAACCATAAAACCAATCTGACTGTGAACTCATATCAAGTTCTTGTTCATTTTCAAATTTACCAGTACTCCATTTTGTTGAAATTGCCATAGCAACTTGTGTTTTGGGACTTGATAATAATTCTGTTCCATTTGCTTTTGATTTTGTATTTTCTATTATATTATATGCTAAACTATTTGTATTAGCCGAATATGGGTTTGTCATACTTTCTATATTTGTGATATTTATTCTTGCCTGTAAATGTTTTCCCATATCATTACTTTGGTCTATTCCAGTATCTATGTACCACATTTTAAATGTATATGTATGTACATCTCCCTCTTTTATACTATTTCCAACTAATACTCCTCCGTTTATTGGAAATACACTTTGTGTACTTACTCCATCACAACTTGTTCCATCTTTCTTCGTACATGTTAATGTATATCTAAAATCATTTGAATTGAATGTTGTTGTACTTACATCACTTGCTTTTGTCACACTAACATTTTCTATAACCACTACATAATTTGTATCATTACCGTTATTGGTGACTGTAAATGTTTTTGTTCCAATTTCAGTATCACTTGGTATTAGTGTTAAATCCTTTCCTAATATTTCAGCACTATTATCTCCATAAGTTAATTCAAGATTTGCTGTAGTAACACTAATACTTTTATTGTTGGTATTACCTTGTATTCTTGTTAAAAAGTATGCGTATGTTAAACCTAACAATGTTAAAAGTACTATTGTTATTCCTACTACACTAACTATAATTTTTTGTTTTCTATTCATATTTTCACCTTTTTCTATATCTTTTACCTCACCCTATAATTTGATATTATAAAATATAAAATTCTAAAAATACAACATCATGTCGAATACACGAAAAAAATTATATAATAATTTGTCAAAATATTTATATTTAAAGCAAAATTAAATTATACAATTTTTACTCTTCATAAATATAAACTCACATAGAGTACTTTCTACTCTAATTAAATTATACATAAACTTATTATCATTTACAATATAAAAATCATTAAGGCAAATATTTTTTCAAATTAAATACAAACAAAAAAATGACTGCAAGCAATCATTTTTTATTAATTATATAATTCGTATTCCCAAGTAACTTGATAATAAATACCATAATCACATAAATTATCTACACCATTTACTGAGAAAGTTCTAGAACATTGACTTGCAACTCTATTTGCAGTCCATGTAACTTCAAATCCATTATTTATAGCATTACTTAAAGTTTTATAACTTCTACTATAATAGAAATCTACAGCACTACTTCTAATAGTTGATAAACTTGAAGCAGAGTTAATATTACTTTCCCAACCATTACGTGAATATATAAATGTATCAGCATGGTTACTTTTATAAGTTCTTACTTTTGACATTGTATCAATTGCACCAGAATATGATATATTTTTAATTCTAACTCTCTTAACATTTCTTCTATCTAAATAATCAGGTAATCTTAATGTATGAGTTATATTAATATTATTAGTTCCGTATTCAGCCCATCCCATAGTATAAACTGTTGTTCTATGAGTCTTAGTTGTAACATAATCATCATCATAATCATCATCATAATTATCATCGTAATAATAATTATTGTTTGAACAACTATATTTTGCTATTAAAGTCATATCAGATGTAACAGGAGTATTAAAGTCATATTTATAACCATTATAATACCATCCTATAAATGAACAACTATTTTTACTATTACTTCCAGGATTTTCTACTGTATCGTAAGCTCTTACTGTTTGAGATGCATAAGATGTTCTTCCACCGTTCTTATCAAAATATACAGTATAATATCTAGTATTATTGTTATTATTACTTCTATTATTATTTCTATTAGAATTTGAATTATTTCTATTACTTGAACTATTACTTGATGTACTAGTTTTTCCACTACCAATAGAAACTTTTTGAGAAACATTAGTATTTACACTAACACTTGGAGTACAAGTACTTGATGAACAACTTGAAGTTCCTTTTGAAGATGAACTACTTGATGTTCCACCATTACTTGTAGTAGTATAACTATAATTATTATCTGTACCAGCATAACCATCCATATATGCCATTGAATAACTTGATGCATCACCACAAACTAAATTACTTTTTTGTTTAATTTGTGTACCTTCTAATGTAGCAGTAACATAACTACTATCTCCACTACAAATCTTACCATCTTCATCACTTAAGTTTTCTAAATAACCACCATTAACTAAATCATTCAAAGAAACCATAACAGTAGTACCACTAGTTTTAGGTAACTTATCTTTATTATCTTCAAAATATTTAGCACCAGCAGCCTTTAATTTTTCCATATTAGCTGTAAATGTTGATGAAGTTTTAGCCTCACTAACAGTCTCAGTTGTTGTAGTATTTTTCTTAGTATCTTTTCCTTTAAAAGTTGTATAACCTTTAACACCAATAACTACTACTAAAAATACTATTAATACTTTTAAAAATAAACCTTTCCAATCAATTGAACTCTTTTCTTCGTACATAACAATATCCCCCTTCTAGAATTAATTTTTGCACTTAATCAAAAGTTTGTAAGTATTCTAACATTGAAATAAATAATTGTCAATGCTAAAAAACTCCTACAATGGAGTTTTTTTATTCTGTCTATTTTTAAATGTCCAACCCCCATTGGTATCTACATAATACCACATAAGCGAACATTTGTCAAATTTTTATTTAAAAATCATAATACATAAGAATATAATTAACACTGCTAGTGATATAAAACCATTTATTCTTTCACTTCTATTAGTTTTCTTTTCTATACCTAAAGCCATTGTAGCAAATATACCACCTACTAAACCACCGATATGTGCTACAACATTTATATTAGGAACTATAAAACCAATACCTAAATTTAAAATTAATAAAGGTATAATTTGACTTTTCATTACACTACCTAAATATAATCTATAATGATAACCAAAATATATTAAACTACCTAGTAATCCAAATATTGCACCACTAGCACCTACACTTAAACCATTACTTAATACTACAGACAACATATTACCAACAATCATACTAATAAAATATACCAAAATAAATTTCTTTTTACCTATAAAAGATTCTATTTGGGTACCTATTACATACAAAGAATACATATTGCACATCAAATGAATAATATCAACGTGTAAAAATCCTCCAGTAACAAGTCTCCATACTTCACCATTCTTAATTGCATTAGAATTAACTGCTAAAATACTAAATAAATCATATGTATTACTATAATATAAAAATAATACTACTAAACTTATAATAACATTTAATATAATTAATAAATTTGTAAATACTATTTTCTTTTCACTAAATACACTTTCATAAAATTTATTATCATCCTCAGTTTTCTTATTAATATCAGTAGAAACATTAAGTAAAAAATCTAATCCATGTAAATCTTTAATCTCTTCTTCATATATTTGAGGATACAAAGAAATAATACCATCTTTATTATTTAAATCATCATCACTCATAATAATAAAATTAGTAATATTTTTACTATTTTTTACTAAAACATCCTCATTTATATCAGTAAATATATTTAAAGTCTTTAACTTTCTAGTTAAAGTTTTCTTACCTATTTGTTTATTAACATTTAATATTTTATACATATCAAAATCAAATTGTTCACTATTATGTATATAATTAGAATTAATTCTAACTACTTTATATGTAGCATCTAAATTTTCTAACCATATTTCATTTTTTACACCATTAACCATAATAGGTGCATAATTTTCTTTAGTTACGAAATAATGTACTAATCTCATAATTAATTCATCTTTTTCACTTACAGTAATTCCATTATTCATAAAATATTCCTTCCTACATATATATTATTGTATAACAAACTAACATTTTAGTAAAGGAACGATATTATGAAAAAAACTATATCTTACATAATTTTATACATTCCATGGTTACTAACATTTATATTATTACCATTTAAAAAATTTATATTTACTGGTGGAATAATATACTTCATTCTTATTTCACTTTTATTCTATACATATATAACACTATTTATATATAATAAATTAAAAACATCTAACATATCTAATAATTTTCTACTCAATATAGTTTTATTATACTTCTTTAATCAATCATTCAACATATTTGTTTTATACAAAAATAACGTAATATTATCAACAATACTTGCATCTTTATCTTTACTAAGTATTTGTCTATTAAAAAATAGTTATGATGAATAACTATTTTTCTTCTAAAATTTCTAAATGTTTCTTAAAATATTCTGGTAATTCACATTCAAAATGCATATCTTCTCCAGTAATAGGGTGTTTAAAATCCATAGAATATGAATGTAAAAATTGTCCAAATTCACTACATTTATCATTTGTATAAACAGGATCATTATATAAAGGATGTCCAATATAATTAGCATGTACTCTAATTTGATGAGTTCTTCCAGTATCAAGTTTAAATTCCACTAAAGTATAACCCTTATATCTTTTTAATACTTTTAAATGACTTACAGCATTTTTTGAGTTTTTACTAGTAACTGCCATTTTCTTTCTATCAACATCACTTCTACCTATAGGAGCATCTATTGTAGCACTATCTGTATTTAATTCACCCTTTAATAATGCAATATATTTTCTAGTAATACTCTTATCTTGAAAATACTTACTTAATATTTCATGAGCTTTATTATTTTTAGCAACTATAATTAAACCACTAGTATCTTTATCTATTCTATGTACTATACCAGGTCTAACATCACCATTAATATTACTTAAATTATTAGTATAATACATTAACCCATTAACTAAAGTATGACTATAATTACCATTACCAGGATGAACTACCATACCACTAGGTTTATTTATAACCATTATATCTTTATCTTCATATACTATATCTAAATCCATCTTTTCAGGTAATATATCTTGTTCAACTTGATAAGTTTCATCAATATTTATTTTATCTCCATCTTTAACTTTATAATTATTCTTAGTTTTTTTATCATTAACTTTAATAAACTCACCATCTATCATCTTAGATATTAAAGTTCTAGACAATGAAGTATTATTACTTAAATACTTATCTATTCTTTCATTACTACTATCACTTACTACTACTTCCATTTTTATCTTCACCTCTTAATATAGAAATAATTAAAATAATTACCCCGACAACAATACATATATCTGCTATATTAAATATCGGAAAACTATATCCAAAAATATATAAACTAATAAAATCTTTTACATAACCAAATAATATTCTATCACTTAAATTACCTAAAATACCACCTAATAACAATCCTAACCCAATTCTATTAAATATAGTATTTTTAAAAGTATTTATATACCTAATAATAATTACTATAGCAATTAAGCTTAATATAATAAGTAAATACTTCTTATTAGTTAATATACTAAATGATGCACCAGTATTATTAATATAATTTAAATATAAAAAATTATTTATTAACCTAACACTTTCATTTAAACTAAAACAAGTACTAACTAATGCTTTACTTACTTGATCAATAATAAAAGACAAAAGAGTTATAATATAAACTTTTTTAGACATAATTTCACCCACAATAATTATAAACTATTTAACTTAAGTCCACAAGTATAACATCTTCACCTATTTTTTTTATATCATTAATAGTAAATATTGTTTCCTTATTTCCTAAAAATATTTTAAAGATAAATCTTCTAGGCATAGCATAAAAACTAATTATTTTTCCATCTTTATCTATTTCTAAATCAGTTATTCTTCCTAAATTTTTCCCATCACTGACATTTATTATAGATTTATCTTGTAAATCACTAATTTTCAAAATTACATCACCAATAAATTATATGTTATTTCATTAATCTTTTAACATTATTTATAGCACTTTTTTCTATACGAGATACTTGTGCTTGACTTACACCCATTTCATTAGCAATCTCACTTTGTGTTTTTCCAACTATATACCTATCTGTTAATATATTTCTTTCTCTTGATTTTATTTTTAATAATGCTCTTCTAAGTCCAATTAAAGAATCTCTATCTTCATTATTGTTTTTAATATCTGCAATCTGATCTGCTAAATATATAGTATCTCCTCCATCATTATAAATAGGTTCAAATATTGACATAGGTTCTTTTAAACTATCTAAAGAAAGTTGTAATTCATAATCACTTATATCTAAACTCTTACAAATAATTTCATTAGTTGGTTCAATACCATTTTTTAATAAATAATCATCTTTAAATTGCAATATTTTATATGCATTATCTCTAATACTACGTGCAACACGTACCTCTTTAGAATCTCTTATAAATCTTTTTACTTCACCTAAAATTAAAGGTACAGCATATGTAGAAAATTGTACTCCAAAAGATATATCAAAATTATCTACAGCCTTAATCAAACCAACACACCCTATTTGAAACAAATCATTCATATCATACTTACCATTATTATACTTTTTTATAATACTTAAAACTAATTTTAAATTACCATTTACTAACCTTTCTTTTGCTAATAAATCACCACCCTGATATTCTAAAAATAAATCTAACATTTCAGTATTTTTTAAAACTTCAAGATTATTAGTATTAATACCAGTTATATCTACCTTATATTTACTCATAAAAAATATCCTTTCAAACCTATAATGGTTAAAAGGACTAATTTTTATTCATCACATTTTTTATTGCTTTTTTATTATCTTTAACTTTACACTTTAACATCTTATTAAAAAATAAAACTAACTCTCCTCTAGTAACACTTTTTGTAGCTTTATCTAATAATTCTTTTTCTTCTTTACTAAGTATAAAATCCAATTCATAATTATAATATTCACTCAATATATTTTTTTCTTTAACATATTCTCTTAAAAATTCTCTTATTGTTCTACCATTACCTTCCCTAAAAGGATGAATTTCAAGTAATAAATAATACATATTAGCTAAAGCCTCTGCATATAAAAACTTTGAATAAGAATAATTAATTAACTTACTATCCAAATCATTAAGTATTTCTTTTAAATTAGCTTCTATTTCATGATAATCAGTAAAAGATGCTCTATCACCTTTACCAATATTAACATCTCTAAAATTTCCAGCAAAATAATATATATCCTCAAATAAATATTTATGAATATATCTTAAATAATTAATATCAAAATCTCCATTATATTGACTTAAATATAATAATACATTCTTCTTGGCTACAATTTCATATTCTTTCTTTTTAAGTTCAATACAATCATGTATATTTAATTTATTCTTTAATACTTCCTCACCATCATAAAAATATGAATTCCATCTTTCTTCATCTGTCATTATAATTAACACTTTCCTTTACTTTTTCTATTATATCTCTATCATTTATTAATTTCTTTTCTAACTTTCTTTTATCAATATTTAATTCATTCATATCTTTTTCTAAATCCATATTAGCCTCAGCCATCTTTATTGCTTCAATATAAATTCTATATTCCTTTAATTTATCTAACATACTACTACCTCTATAATATATTATAGAAAAAATAAAACTAAATTAATAGTTTTATTTATTAAAATTTTTATTATTTGCCAATAAAATACTTCTTTTTACCTTTTCTAATAACTAAATACTTACCATGTAATAACATATCTTTATTTATTATAGTATTTTCATCATTTATTTTTTCTCCATTAACAACAATACTATTACTATTTAAAAATTCTCTTGCTTCTCTTCTAGAAGATGCTATTTTATTATCAACTAATATATTTAATAATGTATCATCTATTTTAATATCAAAAGATTTAACTCCCTTAAATGCATTTTCAATCTCTTCACTAGATAATTCATTTATTTTTCCACTAAATAAACATTCACTTATCTTTAAAGCCTTTTTATATTCTTCTTCTCCATGTAAATCTGTAATAAATTCTTGAGCCAATCTTTTTTGACCTATTCTCAAATGTGGTGCTTCATTATGTTCTTTCATAATATTATCTATTTCTTCTTTTGTTAAGAAAGTAAATACTTTTAAATATTCTTCTACTTTAACATCATCAGTATTTATTAAATATTGATATAATTCATAACTAGAAGTTTTATTTATATCTAACCATAAAGCATTTCCTTCACTTTTTCCAAATTTATTACCAGCAGCATCTAATATTAAAGGCATTGTAAATCCATATGCTTCTTTATTTTCTATTTTCTTTATTAATTCTATACCAGTAGTAATATTACCCCATTGATCACTTCCAGCAGCTTGTAATAAACATCCTTTATCCCTAAATAAATGTAAAAAATCATAACCTTGTATAAGTGTATAAGAAAATTCAGCATAAGTAATACCAGTTTCTAATCTTCTATTAATTATATCTTTAGCTAACATATAATTAACGTTAATATATTTACCTATATCTCTTAAAAATTCTAAATAATTATAATTTTTCATCCAATCATAATTATTAACTATTTCTGCTTTTCCTTCTAAAATTCTAGATACTTGATTTTTAATACCAACAAAATTTTTATCTACAGTTTCTTTAGATATTATTTCTCTTTCACTAGTAGGTCTAGGATCACCTATTAAACCTGTTGCACCACCTACCAACAATATTGGATGATGTCCTGCTTTCATTAATCTTTTAGCAGTAATTAATGAAGAATAATGTCCAATATGTAAACTTTCAGCAGTAGGATCTGTTCCCCAATAAAAAGTAATGCTTTCATTATTTAATTTATCTTCTAAATCTGGACTACTAACATCCTTAATTAAACCTCTCCATTTTAATTCATCATATAACTTCATTTCATTTCCTTCTTTCTATAATCTATTAATTAATTCATTTAAATTATTTATTTCATTATCATTATTATCAGATAATCTATTAAAATATATTGTATTCATTCCTAACTCCATAGGAACACAAATATCATTATCATAATTATCTCCAATTATTAAACACTCAGAATATTTATAATCACCACATGCATTTGTATACGCATCAACATTAGGTTTTATACCATCACTAACTCCATAAACTTTATTAAAATACTTTAATATACCAACTCTATTTAACCTTTTTGATTGACAATCAGAATACCAATTTGTTAATGCAACAATCTCATATTTTTTAGATAAATATTCTAAAATATTAGGTGTATTTTCATTAATCAATGTAGAATAACTAGAATACATATTTAATAACTCTAAAAAATCATCTTCAGTATAATCATACTCTAAATACCGATTTAAATATGCTATTAAATCATTTACTTCATAATTACCGATATTTTCATATTCACATAAAATTTTAAATAATTCACTAGGACTTAAATTATAACTCTTATTTTTTAAATATTCATTAAAACAATTAATACCATCCATTTTTGTATCAAGTAATGTATTATCAATATCAAATATTATTCTTTTTATCACATCATACCTCCTAATAAAAAAACATTCATATCTTAAGGGCGAATATTTCGCGGTACCACCTTAATTCTATGAATGTATCATACTCTAATTATCTTAACGCGATATTACGTTTTAACTCCAGGGTCGTAAATCCTTTCTTCGTTAACAAAAACATTATATCATACTAATTTATAATTTCAACTAATTATTTACGGTTTTTACTTTTTTTAAATTACTATCTAAACTTATTTCACCATTAATATACATATCTCTTACAATATTAAATACTATACTATAATCAGGAAGACCATTTTCTATAATATAATTATAAATCAATTTATTTTCTTCATTACTTATAAATCTACCATTTATTATAGATGTACCATTAACAATAAAACTTTTATCGATTGCCATTCTTTTTCTATCATCTAATAAACCATTTTGTATCATATAATTTAATATTGTATCATAACAATTAGGTAAATATTCCTTTACAAACTTTAATAAAGTTCTCTTAAAATCTAATTTAAATGGAATACATTTTAAAAATACTAATATATTGAATTTTTCTCCATTTAACAAAAATCCATTCTTTATTCCAAAATATAAATTCTTAATAGTTTCACAATAATAATTGTATCTCAATCTATCATTCATTTCACATTTATTTAAATAATTATTATAAGTAACTTTATCTAACACGCTGATAACATTTATTATATTCATAAAATCTTCTGAAGTTATATTGCGATTTTCAAGAAAATCCTCTAATTCAAAACCATCATATTTTATAAAATCATCTATTATATTTTTAGAATATTCATAATTAACTAAAAAAGGTAATATAAATGTTAAATATTTTGCACGAGTTAAAATACCTTTTTCTTCCATCTTCTTATAGAAATCAACTATTAAAAAATATTCATTTTTATTACATTCTAAGTAATCTGGTATTTTACGTTGCTTAGTAAAATAATAATTATATGCTTTTATTAAGTTTTCTACCTTATCATAAATTTTTATCATTTCCATAGTTTTAGAAAAATCACTGTTATCACTATTAAATATTTTAACCAATTCATTTAATTTATAAGCCTTAACTCTTAAATTATATTCTATTTTAGATATATTATTTTTATCATTTAAATCTATACAATCAGCTGCATTTTTTATATTTTCCATCAAAACCCCTCATTTCGATAAAAGATAATAACATATAATAATAAAAAAAGCAAATTAATAATTCTTAACTCGCTCTAATTTGTTCTATATATTTATTTACTTTTACACTCCACTCAGTACTAGATGCATATTTAGGATTCATTAATTCTGCAGTAGTTAATCCTTGTGAATAATAATTATTATATAAAATATCTAAATAACCATTTATCCCTTCTTCTAAAGTATTATAAGATTTAAAGTTACCACTACAACTTCCACCTCTTAAACCACCTATATTATTACATTTTTGTACTAAAGTACTGCAAGTCCACTTACAACCAGTTTCCTGTAATACTATAGCAACTGCTAAATATGGATCTAATCCAGTTTTTTTATAATAATTTGCAAAATAATAACCAGTATTACTCAACGTAGAATTTAAATTTTTATCTAACTTATTAACTAATTCTGTAAATGTTAAATTATCATATATTATTTCTCCATTATCACTATAAGTAGGAACACTTGATACAATATTATTATTATCTTCATATGGCTTTATTGTAGTAGTTTGTACACTTGTTGTAGGAACTGTAGTTGTCATAGGTTCTATTTTTAAATCTTCTTCTGAAACTACACTATCTTCCTCTATATAATTTGCTACATAAACATTATCAGCCAAATTATTAACAACAATAGTTTCTTCTTTATCAAACTTATATGTATCATAAAAATACTTTTTAACACCACGTACTCCTGCAATACATAATAAAATTCCAATTAATATTATAAAAATTTGTATATTTATCTTTTTCATATAATCACAATAAATATTATAACAAAATAAAATGGCTTATGCAAATTAGCCATTATTTCTTTTTATTAACTTTCTTAACTATACTCATTCCAGACTTTAACATATTTAAATCATCTACATTTATTTCAGTATCTATTTTACTATTAAATTTACTAAATCTCATAAATCTATTATTAAATGCTAATAATCTAAATAATTTAATAAAGTCATATATAATTACACACAATGCTGGTAATAAAATTAATATTATCCAACCAAATTTATTAGCAATTAAAAATTGTACTCTACCTAATTGAGGTATTTTAAATAAAACTTTCCCTAAAACATCATTTGAATTAACTGTTGCACCATCTGTTTTTAAGTTATTGTCTCCTTTAGTAGTATAAGACTTAGTTCCATCAGGATTAGTATTAATATCTACTACTCTATGAGTTACAGTTAACCCTTTAGATATATTACTATTAGATATAAAGGTTATTACATCACCTTTTTTTATATTATTATGATCAAATAAATTCAAATCAACTACAACATCATATACTTTAATTTTAGGTTCCATACTAGGACTTATAATGGTATATAAACCAAATTTAGGTAATTTAGTTGTAGGATTTTTTTCATACATTTTTAATGAAACAAAATAATATGCAAAAAACAAACCTAGAAAAATTAACACAACAATAATAGCATATGATAAAAGTTTCATTGCTTTATTAATTTTTTGTCTTAAAAATTTAATTTTCTCCCTTTTATTCATTTTTTCCATATATATTCTCCATTAATTATTATTCATAAAATCTACAGGATAAGGTAATCCAGTTTCAATATCAATTTTTGCTTCTATAGTTTTTGCTTGATCTTCATTTTGTACAACACCTAATTCGTTTAACCATATTTCAAAATTCCATTTATCTTGACACCCTAAACTACCAACTACAGATCCACCATATACTTTAAGTTTTCCAGTAAAACCAGCAGGAATTACACCCAATACTACATTTGTTCCATCATAATCACCATAATTTAAAGTATTATCTGTAACTAATTCTCCCTTTAAACTACCTGTCTTATCATTTCTATCACAAGTAATTGGTTGTAAATAGAAAACAACATTATCAGTAATAAAAGTATTTTTAGTTATATCTAAATACACATCATAAGGTACTTTATAAGTTGCATCTGTAGGAGTAGTAACCATAAAAGTTAATTTATTAGTAGCTTTCTCTCCATCATTCCATTCTGGTCTACCAGGTATTACATTTTCATAAAATATACTATTGGTTGAAGAATATTCTACAACAACAGTATTTGCTTTAACTTGTACATTTTCTAAATTTTTAACATATTTCAAATTAACTGAAAAATAAGCAAAAGTTGCACCAATAACCAAAACAAATAATATTGCAACTAATAAAACAGTTAATATTATAATACTATTTTTATTTGACTTATCTTTCATATTATCACCTATCATAAAAATAGTAACATATTTTATAAAAAAATACAATTAAAAGACAAAAAGAAAATACATATAAATAATTATGTATTTCCCAAAAACAAAAAATAATAATTTGAAAAGAAGGAATAATAATAGTGTGAGTTTGAGTTTATATTTTATATAGGATTTGTAAAAATAATAAATAAACCTTCTTTTCAAATAGTAGTATATTATAGTAATGTGAAATAATTGTGAAATTTTAAGAATTTTTACCTATCTTTTCTATTTCAAAATAAAATGTAGTTCCTTTATTAATAGTGCTTGTCACTCCATACTTAAATTGATGACTTTCCAATATATTTTTAACTATTGATAATCCTACCCCAGTACCTACTTTATTACGTTTATGATTTTTTTCATTTTTATAATATTTATCCCAAATAATATTTAATTCTTCTTCTTTTATTCCTTTACCAGTATCTTTAATTTCAACTAAATAACTTTTTTTATTTTCAATGACATTTATATATACTTTATTATCTTTTCCAGTATAATTAACAGCATTATTTACTAAATTATAAATAACTTGACTAATTTTATTTTTATCTCCAAATACATAAGCTTTTTTAGGCATATCTAAAATAAACTCATATTTTTCTTTTTCAACTAATATATCAAACTTTTTAACTATTTTCTTTATCAATTCTACTAAATCAAACTCACTCTTATCAAGTATTTCCTTATTACTTTCTAACTTACTTAAGTTTAATATATCATTTACCAAAATATTTAATCTATCTGTTTCATCTATTATTATATTTAGATTCTCACGTTTTTTGTCATCACTTAAATTATCAATATCTCTTAACATTTCTGCATACGCTTTTATCATAGTCAATGGAGTTTTCAAATCGTGACTAACATTAGCAAGTAAATCTCTTCTTAATTCATCTGTTTTATTTATTTCATTATTTGCATATATAAGTGTATTAGCAAGTTCATCAATTTCTTTAATATTACTTTCTTCAAAATTAAGTTTTAAATTACCCTTAGATAATTTTTTAGCTTCATTAGTAATGTTAATTATTGGTTCATTTAACATTTTAGATAAATGAATAGATATAAGAATTGCTAAAACAATTATTATCATAGTTACATAAATAAGTTTATTCCTAAGAATACTCGTAATACTATCTACATCTTCTAAAGAAGTATTTAAAAATAAATAACCATCATTTACTTTAATATTATACATAATACTCTTACTATCATTATTAGGATTATTTAATTTTATAACTTCTCTACTTTTATCACTATCAATAAAATTTATAATAATATTTTTTATTCCTTCAGACTTAGTATTTAACAAACAATCATTATTAAGACCATTAAATAAATAATACTTATCATCATAAAAATACTCTATACAAATATCATTATCATAAGCTATTCTTTCTATTTCATCTAATGTATATTTTTGTCTATTTAATACTTTTTCTACATGTCTTAAACTTTTTAATTGATATTTTTCATAATAAACTCTCAAAAAAATTATTTGAAAAAACCACATAACAACAAGGATTGCAACACTAAACAATATTAACAATGTTAAAGTTTTAAATTGTATACTACTATTATGTTTCTTCATTATATTCAAATTTATATCCTATTCCTCTAACAGTTTTTATATTGTTTTTATACTTACCTATCTTACTTCTTAAAAGTTTGATATGAGCATCGATAGTTCTATCTTCTGCCTCATAAGTATATCCCCAAATTTTATCAATAATACTATCTCTAGAAAGAGCAATTCCAATGTTTTTTAAAAATAATGTCATCAAATCAAATTGTGTATGTGTTAATTCAATTTCTTTTTTATCAATTTTCGCAGTTCGTGCTAACAAGTTTAGTTCAATTCCACCTACTTTAAGAATATCACTCATTGAATTGTTACCACGTTTTTGTACTGCTTTTATACGTGCAATTAATTCTTTTGGACTAAATGGTTTTGTTACATAATCATCTATACCTAAATCAAAACCAGATAGTTTATCATATTCTTCAGTTCTAGCAGAAAGCATAATAATTTTAGCATCACTAATTTTTTTAATTTCTTTAACAGCAGTAAATCCATCCATTTTAGGCATCATTATATCCATCACAATACAATCATACTTATTTTGATTTACTAATCTGATAGCTTCTTCACCATTATCAGCTTCATCAAAGTCTATATTATTAATTTTTAAGTATTCTTTAATAACATTTCTTATTAATATTTCATCATCTACTACCAATACCTTCATAATACACCTCAACACAAACATATTATATCAAAAATATGAAAAGACTATGAAAAAATCACAGTCTAATCTAAAATAACATTATGATAAATATCAGTAACATCTTCAATATCATCTAATAAGTTATATAATCTCATAAATAATTCTTTATCTTCATCATTTAATTTTACTTTTTCTTTAGCATACATTCCTACTTCATCAATTTCATACTCTATATTATCTATAAAACTTTCTAAAGTATCTTTTATTTTATGAATATCAGTAGGATTACAAGTAACTACTAATAAACCATCTTCATCTTCTAAATCAATTATTTCTATAGAAGCATCTAAAAGTTTTTCAAATACTAAATCATAATTATCATACTTAAATCCAATAACCCCTAAATAATCATAATTGTAACTAACGCTATTAGTGACTCCTAAACTTTTATCTACTTTATTAAAGGCTGCTCTAACAAAACCAACTGTTCTATTAACATTATCAGTTAAGGTTTTTATAATTAAAGTACTTGCACCAGGTCCAAATCCTTCATATACTACAGTTTGATAATCTTCTTGTCCGGCCCCTTTGGCCTTATCTATTGCACGATTTATAATATCACTTGGAACTTGACTCTTTTTAGCCTTTTCTACCATTCTCTTAAGATTTATATTTGTATCTATTTCAGGATTTCCTTTTGCAGCCAAATATATTTCTTTTGCAAATGTACTATATAATTTTGCTTTTGCAGCTCCTGTTTTTTGAATACTTGCTTTTCTTACTTCATATGCTCTTCCCATATTTTCACCTCGACTTAAATATTATAAACACTTAACTCTAGTTTTTCAACAAAAACTATTCACTTAAAGAATGTAATTTTTCATATACACCATTAAATGCATTTAAAAACACTGTAATTTCTTCTAACTTAGTTAAACACGACAAACTTATACGTATAGTAGTTTCAGCACGTTTCTTATCATTATAAAGAGCCATAACACTTGTAGATAACTTTCCACTACTACATGCTGTATTACTAGAAACATATATTTCATGACGTTCTAAAGCATGAATAAACGTTTCTGGTTTTATATCCATTAAACTAATATTAATTATATGTGGTATTGAATACTTACTATGATTTATCTTTATATTTTCAAATCTACTAAAATACTTTAATATTTTATCATTCCATTTACTAACAATCTCTTGCTTTTTATCTAATTCATGTAAAGATATTCTAAGAGCTTTAGCAAAACTAACTATTAAAGGTAATGCTGGAGTACCAGGATGATAAAAACTATTATTTCCATATAATAATCTTTCACACTTAATATTCTTTTTTTTATAAAATAACCCTATACCTTTAGGAGCATATATTTTATGCCCACTACAACTTGCTAAATCAAAATCATTAAAATTAATATTAACCTTACCTAATGCTTGTGTTATATCAGAATGCAAAATAATATTTTTATTATACTTATTAATAACTTGTTTAATAGTCCTTAAAGGTTGTCTTATACCAGTTTCACTATTTACAGCACATATACTAACTAATATAGTATCTTCATTCATTTTACGTTTCAAATCTTCAAAATCTATTACACCTTCACTAGTATTATTAACATAACTTACTTTAAATCCAATACTTTCTAAATGATTACATATTTCATATATACTAGGATGTTCTAACTTAGAAACTATTATATGATTACCTCTATCTTTATTAGCAAGACAAGTACCAATTAATGCAATATTATTACTTTCTGTAGCCCCACTAGTAAAAGTAAATTCATCTTTATCTATATTCAAAAGACTACTAACTTGTTTAATAGCACTATCTAAAAGTTCATGAGATTTAATTCCTAAACTATGTAAACTATTAGAATTACCAAAATATTCATTAGTAACTTTATTATAACTATCTAATACTTCAGGCAATACTGGTGTAGTAGCAGAATAATCTAAATATATCATATCATCACCTATTATCAATTATAAATGAAAAAAGAATATTTTAAAAGACAAAAAAAACAAATAATAACTAAAATCAACTTTTTTATATAAAAATAAAAGAGTTAAAATAACCTAATACATATTATTTCTAACTCTTTTTAAAATTATTTTTTCTTCTTCAAATTCTAATTCTGATATAGGATATCCATAATATAACCTATTCTCTAATTCACTTCCAACATCTACCTCTTTAAGTTTATCTAATCTTGATGGACTTACTTTTTTAACATAACTAATTGTAGGACTAGTTAAAACTCCCATCTCATATTTATAACCTCTTAAATAATTACTTAACCAATTATAATAAAAATAAATATATACATCAAATAATTTACTTTTTTCAGATTCTAATATTTTTATTAAATCTTTATTAGAATTTATATCAGCCAACCTCTCAGCAAGACACAAATCATAATATTCATCATATTGTTTTTTTTGATGCTCATAATATGTAATAATTTGTTTCATAGTAAAACCTTCACTTAATAATTTATCTTTTACTACACTAATATCTAAATTATTAAATAATCCACCACTAGTAATTTTTAATAGCTTACTTAAAATATTATTATCATAATCCATAACTTTATGTTGATTAGAATGTTCTAACTCATGTAAAATAAATTGTAATAAAGAAAAATTTAATTTATAAATTCCATTATATAACAAAGAATTATTTAATAAAATAAACTTATTTAATGAATCACAATATACATTAATTTGTTTATTTTGAAAATTATATCCCATAAACATCAATTCATTATCTTTATTTAAAGGATTAGATTTTTTAAAATTTATTCTTTTTACATAATCATTTAAATCTCTATTTCTAACAACTATATCAACAATACTTTCTATAGCATTAGGATCTAAAATTTTACCTTTTTTTGAATAATCATATACTATTCTTAATAATTCATTATACATTTTTACAACCCCCAAATGTACAATAATTATATCAAAAAACTACGAAAAAGTCAAATTTTTGTTCGTATATTAAAATAACTTATAACTCATTCTTAGAGTTTTATCATATAATTTATCAAATTTATCAGTATCAATAGGAAATCCTAAATATAGTGCTTCATCAAAATCATTTGGTTTAATATCACTAAATTTATCAACATCATTACTATATATATTTTTAACATACTTAATAGTTGGTGAAATAACATTACCCTTTTTATCAACCGAATAACCTCTTAAATAACACAAATGATATTTATAATAATATAAAGAATATAAATTACACATACTTGACTCCTCATTTAATATTTTCAATATTTCTTTATAAGAATCAATATCTGCTATTCTTTCACAAGGACTTATTTCATAAAACCTATCTTCCATATCTCTTAATAAAATAAAATATTTATCTACATCACTAATACTAAAACCTTTACTTAAAAATTCATCATAAATTTTCTTTATACTTTCTATACTATATTTATAAACTATTTTAAATAATTTTGTTATATTATCACTCATACTATTTTCATTATATATTCTATTATGTTTTGCATGTTCTATTTCATGCAACAAAACTTGTAATAAATATAAATTTATATTATATATTTTCTTCTCACCATCATAAAAATTAAATATTTGACATTCATTAATAATCTTTTTAATAGATTTATCATATATATTTATTTTTTTAACATTAAAATTATAATCCATCAAGCAACCAAAACCATCATAATATCTATTAGTTTCTAAATTATCATAATCTATATTAACAGATTTAACATAATCATCTAAATTATAACTACTAACAACAATATTAATTATCATTTCCATAGCTTTATAATCTAAAATTTTACCTGATTTTGAATAATCAAATATAATTTTTATTAACTCACTTTCCATAACCATATACCCCACAAGCAAAATATATGCTATCAAATATAAAAATTATTGTCAAACAAAAAGAAAAATCATTTAAAATTCCTCTTAAACTTAGTAGCAATATTAAATCCATTAGTCTCTCTATGTACTTTTAAACTTGTATCATATACATTACTAATAGACTCTATATTGTCTTTAATACAAGTAGGATTTAATCTTTTATATTTACTATTAACTTTCTTTGTATTCATAAAAAAATCACCATTTATATTATGGCAATTTTTAATAATTATAATACATCACTATATGAATTATCATTATTTTCTATTTTAATAGTTTCTATATTATTCATAACTTCATTAATCAAACTATCAACATCAATTAATTTTTCATATTCTATACATTTTTCTATTGTAGGATTTATAACTGGATGATCTGGAACAAATATAGTACAACAATCTTCATATGGTAAAATACTTGTTTCATAAGTATTAATACGCCTTGCAATATCTATTATTTCTAATTTATCTAAACATGCAACAGGTCTAATAACAGGCATATTAGTAACACTATTAATAGATGACATACTAGTTAACGTCTGACTTGCTACTTGTCCAATACTTTCACCATTTATAATAACTTTACAATTATTTTTTCTAGCAATTCTTTCACTTATTCTATACATCATTCTTCTCATTATAGTAATTAAATACTCATGAGGTATATTTTTATATATACTCTCTTGAATATTAGTAAAATTTACAACATGTAATTTGATGTACCCAGAATAGTTAGTTAATATTTTAGCTAATTCTCTAACTTTATTCTTAGCAGCTTCACTAGTATGAGGTGGACTTTCAAAATAAACACCTTCAATTCTTACACCACGTTTTAAAGCCAAATATCCTGCAACAGGACTATCTATTCCACCACTTAACATAAGTAAACCTTTACCTAAAGAACCAACAGGATATCCACCAATACCTTCTACTTTATCAAAATAAATATAAGCACTATCACTTCTTACCTCAACATTAATAACTATATCTGGATTATGTACATCAACACTTATATCTTTAACATTCTTTAAAACTATACCACCCAAATACTTACTAATTTCCATACTATTCATTGGATAATTTTTATAACTTCTCTTAGTTTCTACCTTAAATGTTTTAAATTCTTTATCTTTTATTAAATCTTTTAAATTATTTTCTATATCACTAATATTATTACTATCTAATTTATAACCTAAATTAATTTCATGTATACCAAAAACATATTTTAATTTATTAATTATTTCATCATAATTATCTCTTTCACTAGTGATAAACATTCTACCTCTATCAAATTTAACTACACCCATATCACCAATAATATTAACGATATTATCTTTCAAACTAGACAAAAAATAATTTATATTATCTTTCTTAGTAGATAATTCACCATACTTAATAATAATTATCTTATTCATAAAGTACCTCCAAAACAAATATATAATATCAAAAATAACAATTATTTACTAGACTAAATATACAGTTTATGATAATATTTTATTATAGGTGATACTATGAATAAAAAGGGAAACAATAAAGATACAATAATTAAATATCTATTATTAACATTTATAATTATATGTTCAATATTTAGATATAAAACAATATATTTAGATAGTGGTAATGTTTTAGAGGCAAGTTTATCTAACTTCTTATATCCATTCACTTTTCTATTTATAATAATGATATACAAAACTGAAAACTTTAGTAATGCACATAAAACAATATTAAAAACTAGTTTAATATTTATAATATTTATGATAGTCATATCGATATTAAATACAATACCAGGAAATTATTATTCTACTGAAATAGATCAAGCATTAAAACAAGTATTAACACCAAATTTCTTTATAATAAAAAATCATGTATTCTATTACCCTAATATATTAAACGTTATATCATTTACTCTATTATATTATTTTAGTCACACACTAGTTTTAATACTTTATGAAGCAATGAAAGAATATACTAATCATATACTAGCATTTAATTTAGCAATGTTTATTCCATTTACATTAGATACAATGTGTTTTGTAATAATAAATGACATATTCTTAAATGTAGAATTTAACAAACTAATAACAGACCTAACTAGTAACTTTATTATAGTAATAATATTTACACTAATTAATACATTAATATATTCTATTATATATAAGAAAAAAAGTAAGATTTAAATCATAATAAACGGTTTAATCTTACTTTTTTCATACTCTTTATATACACAAACTAACTTATCTAAATAGTAAAACAGAACAAACTCACTATTATAAATATTATCTAATATCATACCATTAGATACTTTTTTATATAAATCTTCATCTATATTAATTTTAGGACTATCACAAAATATACTTTCTATATTTATAATTTTATAATTACCATTCTTAATATCACTTATAGTATAACTATCTTTAATAGAATAATTACCTTGCATAGTTCTAACAAGACTAGTCATCGTAGCATAAGTATTTAAACTATACCCAATATCTCTAATCAAACTTCTTATATAAGTACCCTTAGATACTAAACATCTAATTTTAATTTTTTGTCCAATACTTAATACTTCTATATCTTTTATACATACTTCCCTTTTAGGTAAAATAACATCTATATTATTTCTAGCATACTCATATAATTTTTTCCCATTAACTTTTATAGCACTATATTTAGGTACTTCCTGTAAATAACTACCTTTAAAAGATAATATACTATTAACTATTTCATTATCATTTAATTTAACTACTTTAGTATTTATAATATTCCCAGTATTATCTAATGTATCTGTTTCATAACCAAGTTCAAACTCTGCAATATATTCTTTATAACTACTAGTTAAATAATCACATAACTTAGTACATTTACCAACAGTAACAATTAATACACCTTCTGCAATAGGATCAAGAGTCCCAGTATGTCCAACTTTCTTAGTATTTAATATTTTAGAGACTATATTAACTACATCACGTGAAGTATAACCTACTTCTTTATTTACAATTATTATCCCATTCATTTAACGCTAATTCCACTTCTTTTATTAAATTGTGTAAAAACTCTTCATAATTAACATCTTTATCTAAATTTATACCAGATGCATACTTATGACCACCGCCACCAAACTTACTTGCAATAACATTAACATCTATATGAAGACTTCTTAAAGATACCCTATAAACATCATCTAATATTCTAGAAAATATAGATACTTCTACTCCTTCTATTTCACGAGCAATATTAATTAATCCACTACAATCATAAACAGTAGCATTATTATTATCTATATCTATTTGTTTAACATAACTATAAGCAATTTTATTATCACAAAAATATTCTAAACGTTCTATAGCAATCTTTCTTAAATTAAATTCACTTTTACTAACAGTACCCAAACTTTTCTTAAATACATAAGTAGTATCTATAATTTTACTTAATTCATAAGCAACCTTATATGTTAATGTATCAGTATTATTATTTCTAAAGCCTCCAGTATCAGTTAATAATCCATTAAATATAGCCTCACCAATACTTTTATCTATAACATTAAATTGATTAGCAATTGTATAAACAATCATACTACAACTAGCACTATTACCATCTACATAATTGACATCTCCATATAATTCATTACTTATATGATGATCAATATTTACTATTCTTTTAATATTATTTAAAAGAGATTCACTTGCATTAATTCTATCCCTAGTAGCAGTATCTAAAATAATACCTAAATCATACTTTTTATCACTAGTAATTTTAATATCACTAAATCCATCTAAATATAAAAATTTATTAGGAGCATCAGAAATAATAATATCTACATTTTTATTTAATTTTTTTAATAATAAATATAAACTTAAACCACTCCCTATAGCATCACCATCAGGATTCTTGTGTACTAATACAACTATATTATCATTATTATTTATTTCATTAATTATTTCTTTCATTATCTTCCTCATGTATTTCATTTATAATACTCTCTATATGATTACCATATTCAATAGATTCATCAAATTTAAATACTAACTTAGGAGTATGTCTAATTTCAATTCTACTAGACAATTCATGTCTTACATAACTACTAGCTTCTTCTAACTCTTTTTCTATACTTTTTTTATCTATATCTAAAGCACATGTAAAGTATATTTTTGCATAACTTAAATCATTAGATACATCACATCCAGTTATAGTAATTGTATGCATTAAATTATCTCTAGCATCATTATTTAATATATCACTAACTTCTCTAATAATCTGAGAAGCAATTCTCTTTAATTTTATTTGATTCATAATATCACTCATTTCTAACTATATTTTATCATTATTATCTATCTCTTACAATAATAAAAGAATTGCCATTAAGACAACTCTTTACATACGTAAAATTATATTTTTAACTCTCCAAAATTCTGTATGGATTAGCTAGTGTTCCATCTCCACTTGCTATTTGTGCACCAGTGGCTAAAGTAACTGCGGGGCGCACGCCGCTGCTGTCGTAGACGTCGTAATTGCTCAAGAGGCCACCAGAATCCACGATGAACGCGAAGTCGGCGTAGCTGTAGAAGCTGGAGCGAGACAAAGACCAATAATATGATTGTGCATTGTCATATAAATAATTTCCTTTGTATGTTTCTCCACTTGTATAAGTTTTACTTCCTGCATATGCTACTTCATCTGCTGTTATAGTTCCTATATAATCACTTATACTATTTTCCTCACCTGTACATTTGAATGTTGCACTTTTATCTGTACCAATTCCATATAATCTCTTTCCTGCTGTATAATAATAAGTTCCATGGTTATTTTCAATTTCTGTTACTTCTGCATCTGTTAACAATGATCCGGTAGATTCATTATATCTATAATTGTCGCTTCCACCTAAACACCATTTTTCATTTTTTAATAATGATTTCTTATTTTCTAATCCGCTTGATGTATACCATGCTTTTAATGTTGAGTATAATCCTCCACTATAATTTTCATAATCATATCTATATTTTCCATTAATTTCTTTAGAACCATATACAACTGTACCGGCATTATTTATTAAAGCTGATTTGGTATCTGATGATGTTATTGTACTACATAGTCCT